>JAFUJZ010000023.1 GCA_017467965.1 Clostridia bacterium | reverse complement strand
GAAGTTAAGCTCTGTAGTGCCTATGATACTTGGCGGGAAGCTGCCTGGGAAAGTTGGTCGCTGCCGGAACAAAAAGAAAGAGACATTGCAAAAGCAATGTCTTTTTTCTTTTTGTTCAGCTAAGTTTGCCTGTAGGCAAGTGAAGTTGCACCTGCGGTGCAGTGAAAAGCAAACTTATATGAAGCAAATGCTTCATTAAAATGGTATGTCGGGGACGTCAGTCCTACGGTTGAGGGAATAGACTAGGTGAGGACTTTCTTTGCAAAGTCCTTTTTTATTTATAGGTTGATTTTTAGGGAAAGAAATAATAAAATATTCATAGAAGAATGAAACCTTTTTTGAAAATTTGTGTCTATATTAACAGAGGAGTGAAGAAAATGAAAAAAATTATAAGTTTATTTGTGGTATTATGTATAGTTCTATCGGTAGTTCCCGTAATGGCGGAGGATGATGTAATAACGTTGACGGTTAATGGCGTTGTGGTGGAAACAGATACTGCACCTTACATAAAAAACGACCGCACTATGGTGCCTATGCGTGCAATATTTGAAGCTTTGGGCGCCTTAGTTACGTGGAATGATGATACTAAAACTGCACGTGGCGTAAAGGGCGAAACAACCGTTGAAATAACTGTAGGGGAAAATCTGATTTATAAAAACGGCGAGGCAGTTGTGCTTGACTGTGTAGCTGAAATTGTAAACGACAGAACCTTCGTTCCCGTAAGGGCAATTAGTGAAGCTTTTGGCGCAACTGTTACCTGGGACAATGATAATCGCACTGTAAATATATTCACAGAAACAAAAGTTATCCGCATAGGCACACATTCCATAGTTGATGACGACCCTTACTTTGTTGACCCTGAAACAGGGGAAAGATATATGGATGAAGATAAAGCAGAGGCTAAAATATATGCTTTAAATAAGGTGAAAGAAACCCTTGGTGTGGATATTGAGTTTGTTCAATATCCTGTTGATTACACTTCTGTTATTGCCCAGTCGCTTGAAAATGGCGAACCATTCTGCGAATTGGCAATACTTTGGAACGGAAGCCAGAAGAATGCTTTGAAAGCCGACATACTTCAGCCTATTGATGATTATGGATATATTTTCAGCGACCAAGAAAATAACTTTCCTCTTGAACCAAAATTTGGCAATCATTACTACTTTATGCAGCGTGATTTCCTTTTTGTAAGCACTTGGCCCATTGTTTATAACATAACGATGTTGGACAAAATCCCGGAACTAAAAGAAGAAGACGGCACAACGCTTTACCCTGCGGAAATGTATTACCGCGGAGAGTGGACCTGGTCAAATTTTGAAAAATATATGGGTATTATCAGTGAATATTGTGAAAGCTATACTGGCTTCTATAAAATTGTTCCCTTTGAAACAAACTACACATATTTTGCGGAACAGGCATTGCACTCTGTTGGGGCGAGCATATATGACGGAGAAAATGTAAATGCGGCTACACCTGAGGCAATAAGTGCAGTTGAATTTGCGGCAGGGCTTTTTGAAAAGGGACTTGTCTCCTGCACTTCCGCTGAAAAAAATGCCAATAATTCTGGCTGGTTGAGCGGAACTGATATGTTTACGTCAGGAAAAACATTTTTTACAAACTGTGCTCCCTGGAAAATAAGACGAGATTATTCAGGCAATGGCATAGGGATTGTGCCCTTCCCCTATCCCGATGGCACAAATCCTGTTTTGGAAAAAGGGCAGTACTGCCATTTAAACCACGGGGGAGACAGTGTTGGTCTTGTAAAAGGAATTGATAAGGAAACAAGTCATATTGCAATTACAGCTTATAAAATATATATGAATGAATACTATAAGGCGTTGGCAGGGGTGGATTCCATAGCTGAATTTGCAGAAGAATATGCCGCTGTGGATGCTGGAAATTACGGTATTGATACAACACATCCCGAAATCGGAGAGTACCATGTTAAGATATGGGCAGAATACGGAAAGACATCTGTTAACGAATATTCCGAGGCTATGGGAATATTATGGAAATGGAGCGAAGCTTTCGGAAAATATACTTTCTCAGATATCAGCATTGACGGATATAGAGAAGCCGTAGAAAATATGAATAATTAATTATTTGATATGCAGGGTGGCAATAAAAAAGTGTTTGGATTTCATCCAAACACTTTTTTGATGTTATTTTGTTATTATAACCTGTTTTTTGTTGCTGTCGGTTTGGACCTCAACGTTTTCTATATATGCTAAAAGGGCAGAAATTTCTGCTATAATTTCGCCCTGCTCTACATAAAACTCTGCGTTGGTGAGGTTTGTTTCGTCACCTGTTCTAATTGCGGTTTCACCCTCGGTAATGCTTACACATTTTTTAGAAAGGGTTAGTGTAAGCTTGCCTGTGTTGCGGTATGTGTAGGTTACGCCTAATGCGTCAAGCACTGGACGCACAGCACACAATACACCCGAGGATGTGTCCGGTCGATAGGGTGCAGATTTGAATTTGATTTCTTCACCGTTTATCAAAACCGTATAAACATCCTTGGGATTTGCTGCAGTCGGTTTATAACATCTTATAACATCTTCTGTTATATTTTTACGTAGGTAACTAAATGTGTTTTTAGGCTGTGCCTGTTGAGGAGTAAGTGATAAACCGTTTTGCATCTCGATAGGTGTCATATTTATATGTACTGATGCACTCTCTAAGCCTTCAGCGGAAGCTGTGAGGGTAAAGCTTTTACCGTAAAGTGTACTTTTTACAAAAACACGGTTGGTGCCACATTCAGCATAGCAGTAATTTTTGTGAATAACGCTTGTTTCGTCATATGTGCCGGAGTTGTAACCACCCAGAAAAACACCGTCGCCTTTCAAAGAAAAGTCAATACGGTCATAAGAGAGCGGACAAATATTGCCGTCGCGGTCTGTTACCGAAACGTCGAAAAAGCATACGTCACTGCCATCGGCAATAAGACCCTTTGGTCCTGTATGGGGAGTGAGCATGATTCTGGATTTTTCGCCTGCAGTTACAATGCGGTGAGAGACAAGGCGCGTACCGTCTTTATTGTAAGCAACAGCTTCGATGTCTCCATGCTCGGTTACGTCAATATGCGGAAAAGCAAAAATATAATTATCCACGGGATTGTCGCACCTGCCACGGAGAGAACTGTTAACATAAAGCTCTACGGCATAACAGCTACCGCTACCGATAACATAAACCGTTTTGTCATGAGGATTGCGGCACAGGAGACGTGATGTGTTTTCCCAGTATGTACCGTTCCATTCCTTTTCGGGGTAATTGTAGTTGTCGGGCGTGTCGTCAGGGTAGTTCCAATGCCCTAAAATATATACCTCGGGACTTTTTGAGTGCATTGTACGGAGAGCATAAAAGGCTTCTTTGGGAATTCTCACAGGGTCAACCTTGCCTGTGGTACGGCAGTTTTCGCTACCTGAATTTCTGCCGTGCATATTGGAGTCGCTCCATACCATAATGGCTGCACCGGAGTAATAGTCATTTTTTGTGATGCCTCCAATGCGGTTATTGTAAAAATATGCGTATCCGTCCTTATCTGATGCGGAAAGCACGGCAAAATCCTCCTGAGTTTCGTCCCAGACGTCAAATCCGTCTGTCTTCTTTGCACCGTCACCGAGCCATTTGTTCATATAATCAAAATGCGGAGGCGAATAGTCATCCCATACTCTGCGAGGGGACTCGTCACGCTTGTATTCAGTTTCCAGCATGGGTATGTGGTGATTGAGCTCATCCATGGTTTTCTTTGCATGTTTGTCATAGCGGTAAACCATTGTGCCCACCCACTCAGCCTCTTTTATCTGCTCGGGCTCGGTAAGACTTCGGCATCCCATAAATCGGTAACCGGACGGGTCAAGAGAGTTTTTGAGCTCGGTCATCTCTTTCATATGCTCGCCGGTTATTGCCGCATTGCCGGCTTCATAGAAAATAACGGAGGGTGAATTGCGGAAATATATTATAGCATCGCGCATTGCTTCCATACGCATATCCCAATATCTGCCCATTTGGTCGGCTTCCTTGTCGCCTGCAGGACAAACCGATACAACACCGTATTTGTCCCCTGAACGAATTGCTACAGGCTTTGGTGTAACGTGCATCCAGCGGATATAATCGGCACCGGATTGACGCACCAAATTCATATCAAAATCAGAAAGATAATCGTTTGCAACACCTATAACTGCCCACTCATTTGTTGAACGCTGTGCATAACCTTTGAGAAATACGCTCTCGCCGTTTATGAGAAGACCGCCGTTATTGATATCGTATCTGACATGCCTGAAACCTGTTGTGATAGTCTGTGTATCCATGACTTTGCCGTTTGCAAAAAGGGTTATTTCCACATCATAAAGATGCGGATTGTCTATAGACCAGAAGGTCACATCATTCATCGGGAAGGACGCTGTTATGTAATCAACAATGCAAGTGTCAGCATTTGTGGGGGCGGGATTTTCGCTGTAGGCATCAAAGGGTACAACGGTTTGGAATACCGCGCCCTTATCTGCAGCTGATTTTATGGGCAGAGCAGCTGATTTGTAATCATATGTACCAAAGCCGTCTGATACCTTTATCTGTATATAACAGTCTGCATCGTAAGAGCTTTCGTTTCTGATTTCACATTTAACGTTACAGATAAGGTTTTTATTTGAAAAATCAAAATCAGATGCCGTAATATATGTACCTGTGGTTTTGAGGTTGTTATATAAAGGCAAGGTCTGATATATGAGAGGCTTTTCGTAAAGCTTTACGTTGCCTGTGATGCCGCCTTGAACCTCGTTGAAATCCTTTTGATTCCACTGATGTCTTACGCCAGAACAGTCTCCGGGGGTGTTGCCGGGGATTGTCTCAGTTGTTACAAACTCGCACTCACGATATGCGGCATTGTCTGTAGCAATGCAAAGTGTGTTTTCGCCCTCTGTTACAAAGAAAGAAATATCAAATCCGACAGGTGCCGTGCCGTGCTCGTAATAGCCCACAAACTGCTCATTTACATAAAGATAAATGCTTTGTCTTACAGCTTCAAATTCGATAAAATATTTTTTGTAGGAAACATTAAAAAGAGAAAATCTTTTGCGATAAAACATAAACCCACGATATAGGCTCGCTTCGCCTGCGTCGCGGATGAGTGAATCAAAGGATTCTGATGCGTTGGGCGCATGGGGAACAGACACCCTCTCCCAGTCAGAGTCGTCATAACTTATATGGAAAAACTCTTTTCCGCTTTTTGTCATGCTGTTTTGTGCATCAGAAAGAGGAAACGCTATGGTGGGTTTTTTGAATTTCCAATCAAAGTTAAGATTGTAAATCATTCAAATCATCCTTTCAGCAAAAAATGCAATAGAATTCTCTTAAAATTATTATAACAAAGGATTTTGCCTTTTAAAAGACCATATATTGTGAAAAGTATTGCAAATATTGCTCGGTTGTTATACAATAAAACAAAAGGCGGTGATTGTATGATATCCTTTCGCGAAAAAAACTATATGTACAGCTATAACAAAATGCTTCCCAAGCCTTTTTCTACGCATCTTCACAAATATTATGAGTTTTTGTATTTTGTGCAGGGCGACGCCACCTATGTGGTCGAAGGCGTAGAATACCGAGCCGAGGACGGGGACTTGTTTGTGACAAGACCGGGAGAGCTACATTCCATTGCTTTTAGGTCAGATAAATGCTACGAGAGATATTTTGTGCAGATTTCGGAGGAGTATTTTGAGGCTTTAGGAGTAGATTTACTAAAGCTATTACGTGAAAAACCCTTTGGCGAAAAAAACAGGATTTCCCACAAAAAGTTACATGAGCCTGAAATAAAGTGGATTTTTTCAAAAATAGGTGAGTACATAACAGAGCGTACAGCGGAAAGTGATGTGCTGATTAAAAGCTATATTATTCAGTTGGTTGCGCTTGTTAACCGAGCCCTTGAGGGTGAAGAGGTTATGGAAAAGGTTGAAAACGAACGTGTAAGGGCGGCAAAGGAATATATAAATAAAAACCTCACCGGTGACCTGTCACTGGCTTGTATAGCCGAAAACGCCTTTACCGATAAGTATTATCTGTCGCATCTTTTTAAAAAGGAAACAGGCATGTCACTAAAGGATTATATAAACATGCAGAAAATTGCTCTTGCAAAAAAGCTTATAAGCCAAGGTGCGGAAGCCTCAAAAATATATACAGAATGTGGGTTTTGTGACTATTCATCATTTTACCGTGCTTTTAAAAAGCTTAGCGGTAAATCACCGTCGGAATTTTTCCACACAGGCTGATATGTTTGGTAAACTGAAACAAAAGGATAAAGAATTTATTTGTTAACTAAATAAAACTAAAAAATGCACCATTAGGGTGCATTTTTAGTTTGCAATGATTAAATCAAAAGCACAGCGGGCATCAATAAGCCCGTTTTTTATTTTGTATTCGGCATCAGTAAGCATTGAAATAATGCTTTCCAAATCCTCCAGAGTGGTTTTGGATGCTTTTTGCACCATTTTATCTGCAGCATAGGGATTGTGGCTGATTGCTTTTTTTACCTCTGCTATGCTCATTTTTTGGGTCATCATCAGCTTGGCTTTGTATATGCCCAGTATCTGCGAAGCAAAAAGCGATATAACCGAAACACTTTCCGTACCGGATTGCTCCAAAAGGGCGAGGGTATTAAAAGCAATGTCACGTCTTTTGTATATGATAGCATCAATAAGATTGAAAACACTTTCGTCTATAACCGAGCGGATAACAGAATCTATATCGCCTCTTGTAATGACAAAATCCTCTGCCTTGGCGGATATCTTTTCGATTTCACTTTTTAAAAGCGTCATGCTTTGTCCGAGGTTTTTGATGATGTACAAAGCGTCCTTATCCGAAAGGCTTTTGCCTCTGGATGCAGCGGCCTTAATAAGCCAAGGGCGTAAGCGTGCCTCGGGCAAGTAGTCAAAATTGACCCTTACACCCATGCCGAGAGCAGCTTGTTCTACAACAGAGCCTTTTTTACCCTTTTCGCTTACATCCTCACGGATAATGCAAACCACATATGAGGGAAGTGTGGAAAAAAGATTTTCCCACTTGGGCTTTTGCGATAAGCCGTTGGAAAAAAGCTTGCAGTTGTTGAAAATAACAAGCTTTTTTTCACTCATAAGAGGCAGAGCATTAATAAAAGCATCCGCATCCTCAAAGGCGGGAGCTTCAACGTAGCATTTGTAGTTAAAGTCTTCAAATGCAGGGTCAATAAACGCCTTTTTTGCCTCAGTAAGGCAAAAGGATGACAAAAAATCCTCCTCCCCGGTGAAAACGTATAAAGGCGTAGTATCTTTAGTTTTTAAAATTGTACGGAATTCATCGTAGGTCATAGTATACCGTCCCGTATAAAAAATTTAATTTTCGCCGTTTAAAAAATCTGTGATAACCTGACTGTAGCACATTGCGGCGATTTTCATGCAGTCCTCGTCAATCGTAAAGCGGGGATTGTGGATTGGATAAATAGCATCTTTAGCCTCATTCCTGCAACCAATGTGTACATATGTTGAGGGAAGAGATGCTGCAAAATATGAAAAATCGTCCCCTGCCATGGAAACAGTATCCGTGGGGATAAGGTTTTCCTCGCCGATGATTTTGGCTGCGGATTTAACAAAAGCATCTGTCACCGCATCGTCGTTTATAAGAGCGGGGAAAAGCTTTATGTAGCGGTAATCGTAGCTTGCGCCGTATTTAAGGCAGGCTTCCTTAATTGCATTTTCGATAAGACGTATAGCCTCTTCACGGCTCTGACGCGTAAAGGTGCGTGCAGTGCCTGTAATTTTTACCGATGAGGGTATAACGTTGGGACAGTTGCCGCCTTCAACCGTGCAAACCGATACAACTCTTGGGACGTTTGTGTCAGTAAGATTGGTGATAGCTTTTATTGCGTCTGCAGCAACAACTATAGGATTAACGCATCTTTCAGGATATGCACCGTGACCGCCTGTGCCTTGGATAACAGCCTCAAAATTGTCAGGTGATGACATAAGCGAGCCTTTTTTATAGACGATAGTACCTGTAGGGTATTCGCTCATAACATGACCGCCAATGCAAATATCTACAAAGGGGTTTTCAAGTACACCTTCTTCAATCATGATTTCGGCACCGCCGTCGCCTTCCTCAGCAGGCTGGAACAAAATTTTTACCGAGCCCTTGAAAGAGTCACGAAGTTCATTTAAAATATAAGAGACATAAAGTGCAATTGCAATGTGGGAGTCGTGTCCACAGGCGTGCATGAAACCCTCGTGTTCGCTTTTAAAAGGGAGAGAGGTTTCCTCACAAATAGGAAGAGCATCAATATCCGCACGCAAAGCCACGCATTTTTCCTCGCCGTTACCCTCGATTATTGCAACAATGCCCGTGCCACCGCCGTAGCCTTTCTTGTAGGGGATTGAAAGCGTGTCAAGAACAGAGCATATATAGCCCGAGGTTTTGAATTCTTCAAACTGGATTTCGGGGATGCGGTGAAGCATACGCCGTGTTTCCACAGCGGTGTTTTCCCAGCTGTCTGCAAGAGCACGTATTTTTTCTGTAAGCATAGTATCAGCTGCCTTTCGGTGGATTGAAAAAATATATACTTAATTTTATCATATTTCTGCATATTTGTAAAGGAGTGAATAAAAGGTGCATTTTGTGAAAACCCCCTATATTCCCCAAGGGAAAGCCTTGGTCGGAATAGGTGACGTAACGCACAGTAATATAAATATAGTCAAGCCATTTTATCTTGAAAAGTTGCCTATTGGGCTCCGATATCATGCAGATTTGAGTTTTTGTTATCTGGGAGAAGGTATAGCCGTTTGTGCACCCGAAAGCTATGATTATTACAAAAAAGCATTTGAAAACACGTCCCTTGAGATAATAAAGGGCGAGAAATATCTTGACATGCACTACCCCAAGGATGCGTCATATAATGTAGCGATAGTGGGAGATAAAATGTTTTGCAAAAAAGATATAGCCGACAGAGTACTTTTGGATAAAGCCGAAGAGTGCGGCTATGAAATCATAAACATTAATCAGGGCTATGCCAAATGCTCTGTTTGCCCCATTGATGAAACGGGGGCAATAAGTGCAGATATGAGCTTTTGCAAAGCGGCGGAAAAAAGTGGAATTGAGGTGCTCTGCATAACAAATGATACCATAAAGCTCCCCGGCTACAATAACGGCTTTTTCGGAGGGTGTGCATACCTTTATGACAAGAACACCCTTTTAACAAAAGGCGACATAACAACTCACCCCGATTACGAAAAAATCAGCCTTTTTCTTGAAAAAAGAAATATAACAATTGAGTGCACAGAAACCAAAGATTTCCTGTGTGATTTTGGGTCTTTCATACCCATATGGGAAGAATAAAAACATCCGTTTAGGTAAAGTATTATTCAAGGCGAGGAGAATCGAACCCAATGTGGTTCTAATCGGCAAATTACCTCGCCTTAAGCAATTGTAAACTTTTTCGGGAGGTGCACAGCACGAGATATAATACGCAATTTACCGTATCAGATAAATTTACCATGGACGAAGCGGCACGAGCCGCCACAGATGTTGTTATGAATGAATATGAAAGCGTGCTTTTGGAGCGCACTGTGAAAAGCCGTTACGGTTATCTGACAAAAGATGAGCAAGCTATGATAATAAAAAACGCAAAAAGCCTTGCCGCAAAAAACGATACGTCGGATTTTCCGCCGTTTTCAGCAAGACGGAAGGACGTATATGATAATATAAGGGCTTATCTTGGTGAAGAGGGTACCATTGTCCCCTGTGGATTTGTGGATTTCAGAATGAGAAAAATGTACTACTGGGCAGAAAAGATAGCAGAAAAGGGCGCAGACATGTTTTTTGACCAAAAGGAATATGAGGAGTTTACGTATCTTTTGTCCATGTTTGTGGCGGAAAAAGAGCCTCGCGAGGAGGTTATACACCTTCTGTGGGAGAATGATAAAATAAAGCTTTTAAACAAGCGAGGCAGGAACGTGACAAAAAAATATGAAAAGGAGTTTATGGAGGCTGCAAAGGAAAAAAACATCTTCGAGGACGATTTGGCAATATCGGCGATTATTTCTGCAGCACCAAAAAAACTCAGGCTTCATATGCCGCCTGATAATTCGCCCTTGGCGGAAACTCTCATGAAAATTTTTACAAGCCGTGCAAGCATATGTCAAGGATGCAATATTTGTAAAAAAGATTGAAATTTGGGTAAAAAAATGATAAAATCGATAAGAGGTGACACAAATGAAGGGGTATCTTGTAACAAACCATTATCTTGTAAGTGAAAAATATAACGAGCTTAACTGGCTTTTGTGCGAAAGTGCACAAAGGTGTAATATTGAGCTTGTACTCAAAACAAATGCCGAAATTTTGTCACAAATGACAGTAGGTGGCAACGAAAAATGTGAAGATATTGATTTTGTACTTTTTTGGGATAAGGATATCACATTGTGCAGAATGCTTGAGGGCTTGGGGTTAAAGGTATTTAATTCGTCTGCGGCTATTGCTGCCTGTGACAACAAAGGGCTTACCCATGCCATACTCAATAAATCGGGTATCCGTATGCCCAAAACAATCATAGCCCCCTTGTCCTTTGTCAGAGAAGATATGAGCGATTTTGCAAAGAACGCCGCTGAAAAGCTTGGGCTCCCTCTTATCATTAAGGAAAGCTACGGCTCGTTTGGTTCACAGGTATATAAAGCGCATGACATGATAGATGTTGTGGAGATTGCAAATGCAATCAGCCCCCGCCCGATGATTTTTCAGGAATATATCGCAGAGAGCACAGGCAGGGACGTAAGGCTTAACGTGGTTGGAGACAAGGTTGTCACCGCAATGGAACGGTATAATAACTCTGATTTCCGTGCCAATATTACAAACGGCGGAAAAATGAAGCCTTATACCCCTTCCGAGGAGGAATGCCGCATTGCAGTTAAAGCATGCTGTGCCCTGGGGCTTGATTTTGCAGGCGTGGATTTACTTTTCGGAAAAGACGGTCCGCTTCTTTGTGAGGTTAACTCCAATGCGCATATTAAAAATATACTCGATTGCACAGGCATAAACGTGGCAGATGCAATTTTTGAATATATAAAAGGTAAAATATCATGAAACTATGGCTTGTTTATGATTCCTTCGAGGCGGAGAGAAACCGCCGCTACATAGATTTTTATTTTGAAAAATGCAGTAAAAAAAACATCGACCTCACTCTTGTGATTGTGGAAGAGGGGATTGATTTTACCAGTCTTCCCGATGCGGCAATTGTGCGCACAATGAATCCCGAGCTTAGTGAAAAGCTTGAAGGCATGGGCGTAAAGGTGTATAACTCATCCTTTATAAGTCGCATTGCAAACGATAAGTGGAACACATATTGCTATCTTAAGGACAAAAACATTCGCCTGCCCGAAACATTTTTGGTAACGGAGGATTTCACTCCGCCTTATTACCCCATGGTTTTAAAGCCTGCAGGCGGCAAGGGCGGAAAAGACGTTGAAATTGTAAATGACGAAGACGAATTTTTGGCATACAAGGATAGGGTACAGGGCAGGATTATTGCCCAAAGGGTTGTCAGCGATAAGGGCAAGGACTTGAGAGTTTATGTAGTGGGCAACTGCATTATAAAAGGAATGCTTCGTGTGTCGGAGAATGATTTCAGGAGCAATTTTTGCCTTGGAGGCAAAGCCGTAGAGTATGATTTGTCAGAATGGGAAAAATCCGAAATCCAAAAGGTTATAGACCAATTTGACATTGCTTACGCAGGGCTTGACTTTATTTTTGACGAGGGCAAAATAATTTTCAACGAGATGGAAGATGTTGTGGGAGCAAGAATGCTTTACACATATACTGATATTGACATTGTGGATATTTACCTTAATTTTATTATTACACATACAGTTTTAACATAATGAACACAAAAGGATGTTATGCTTAGTATAAAGGAGGTGGTACAATGGGGTAGCAAAAACCGTATTCAGCCGTTATGAAATGAAATTTATGATTACAAAAGAGCAGTACAAAAAGGTTGTCGAGGGCTTTGGCGACAGAATGGAGCTTGACGAATATAACATCGGAGGCAATCTGTATACGATAATGAATCTTTATTACGATACCCCGCTTGATGATTTGGTCTCTACGGGGCTAAAGCGTGAAGACAAGTACCGCTTCAAGATAAGGCTTCGCAGCTACGACCCCGAATATCCCACGGCTTTTTTAGAGATAAAGAAAAAGGTTAACGGGCTTGTCAATAAACGACGCACGCTTATGTACATAGATGACGTTAATCCGTTTTTAATGGAGCATAAAGAGGTGCCCGAAAGCAAGATTGTAAAAAGGCAGGTTATAAAAGAGCTTGATGTTATCGCAAAAAATATTGAGCTTATGCCTAAAGTGGTGCTCTGCTATGACCGCGAGGCGTTTTTCGGGACAAGGGCAGAGGACGGAGATTTAAGAGTAACCTTTGACACAAATATCCGCGCACGGCGTTATGATCTGGATTTGAGAAAAGGCAGTCATGGCGAGCGGATACTGGATGAAAATTTTGTGCTTATGGAAGTAAAGGTCGATAAATCTGTACCCTTGTGGCTTGCCAGATTAATGAGCGAAAACAGTGTGCGCAAAAAGCGGTTTTCAAAGTACGGTACGGAGTTTTCGCAATACGTATTAAAGAAATATTACGAGGAGGAAAATGAAAATGGAATGGTTAAATAATATTATGACAACGACAACCACAAGTGACGTTGACTGGACAAGAATGTTAACGGCAGTTATTTTGAGCTTTGTTTTAGGCTTGGTTATAGGCTTGGTGTACAAGTTTACCCACTCGGGTTTTGGCTATTCACAGTCCTTTGTAATCACCCTTATCATGATGTGCACCATTATTTCCGTTATAATCATGGTTGTGGGCGAAAACGTAGCAGGTGCTTTCAGCTTTGCGGGTGCATTGGCGGTAATCAGATTCAGAATGAGCTTAAAGGAGCCTAAAGACATTGCTTATGTTCTTTTTGCAACTGCGGCAGGCCTTGCAGTGGGCGCAGGCGCATACCTTGTGTCGGTAATCGGTGTTGTTGCACTCAGCTTGTTTATAATCATACTTACAAAGCTCAATCTTTTTGCTCCTGCACATACAACAAAAAAGCTTAAAATTGTTATTCCCGAAGATTTAAACTACGAAGGCGTGTTTGAGCCGGTGCTCAACAAGTATTGCAATAAGTACGAGCTTTTAAAGGTTATGAATATTGACCTCGGTACACTTTTTGAACTGGTGTTTGACGTAAAAGTAAAAAAGGACATAAGCGAAAAAGAGTTTATGGACGAACTCAGAACACTTAATGGTAACCTCAAAATATCCCTTACGCTTGCGAGCGATTTGGCAGACTAAAGAGCGTGTCGAAAAAATCGACACGCGACCTCAAATCTTGCGTTGGCAATCTTTGCGGTCTGGAGTTTTATAATGAACAAAGTAGCGATTTCTCGTACAAGGGGCATGATAGCCCCCTAAAATCGCTACTTTCGACAGGGCAATACGATTGCCCTGTCGATTTTATATGGGAAACCTTCTTTCCCATACCCTTCGCGGCTACGCAATGAAAAAGCAAATATATTTAATAATAAAATACACTTGCTTTTTTATTTTTGATAAGTTATAATTTATAGGTAATATATCGAGGTGTGGCGCAGTTGGAACCGAACCCGAGCGCGTCCGGCGGACGATTGAGCGAGGGTGCAGGGTTGTGCCGCGGTCGACAAGCAACAACCGAAGGGCAGTTGATGTCGGGCACCGCAAACGGAAGCGTGCGTAGCGCGCTACCAAAATACAAGTTAATATTTCGAGGTGTGGCGCAGTTGGTAGCGCGCTTGCTTTGGGAGCAAGACGCCGCAGGTTCGAGTCCTGTCACCTCGACCAAAAAAAGCGACACTGTTCTTAACGGAATGGTGTTGCTTTTTAAATATACGGTAGGAGGGCAAAGGATGAGCAGGTATAAATACATATTCAGAATATTGTTTTTAATATTGTTTGCCTTTGCGGCTAACAGTTATTTTATCGTATTAAATAATCCCGGCGTATTAGTGTGGGCTATTGCAGCTTTTGTGGTTGTAAACTTTTTTACAGGATTTACGGATTTGACCGTAAAGAGGTGGCTTTTTAAAATCACAAATCACGGAAAAGAATGTCTCATTATTTTTGTCACGGCTATCATGGTGTCAATTGTGTGGCATGGTGTATATTTAGCTATTATACCTTGGGACTTAAAACAGTTTTTGTGGAGTGCACTGTGGTGCACCATAGCTCATTTTATACTTTTTTGGAACGGCATTATAAGCGTATATTGTACATCAGTTCAGCTTGGAATAAAGCATCGTGCAATAGGACTTTTGTGCGGGATGATTCCTGTTGCAAACCTTTTCGCATTGCGCACCATTATAAAGGTAACCGAAAAAGAAATCTATGACGAAACAAAAAAGGATTTGGAAAACAGAGCACGTAAGCAAGATGAACTTTGCAAAACAAAATACCCTATCCTTTTGGTTCATGGTGTGTTTTTCAGAGATTATAAATATCTTAACTATTGGGGCAGAATACCCTACGAGCTTAAAAGAAACGGTGCAACACTTTTTTATGGAGAGCATCAGTCGGCATTGTCTGTTGCAGACAGTGCAAAGGAGCTTAGCGAAAGAATTAAGAAAATAGCCAAAGATCACGGTGGAAAAGTAAACATAATCGCACATTCAAAAGGCGGATTGGATTGTCGCTATGCAATAGCAGAATGCGGCGCAGCCGAGTTTGTGGCATCGCTGACAACTATCAATACACCGCACAGAGGGTGCGAATTTGCTGACAGTATTTTGGAAAAAATTCCCCAAGAAACAAAGCTCAAAATAGCAGATGCCTATAACGCTGCGGCAAAAAAGCTGGGTGATACCTCGCCGGACTTTCTGGCAGCGGTAAACGACCTTACCTTCACTGCATGCGAAAAAATGAATAAATCTCTTCCTTTGCCGAAAGATATTTATTGCCAAAGTGTGGGTTCGGTGCTTGAAAAGGCAAGCGGAGGAAAATTTCCGCTTAATTTTTCGTATCATATAGTAAAGTTTTTTGACGGTGAAAACGACGGTCTTGTATCGGAAAAATCCTTTGAGTGGGGAGAGATATATACTTGCCTTAAGAATACAGGCAAAAGAGGCATATCTCACGGCGATATGATTGACCTTAACCGCGAAAACATTGAAGGCTTCGATGTGAGAGAATTTTATGTTCAACTTGTTCACGATTTGAAAAAAAGAGGATTTTGATTGAGAAAAGAACATCTTTTAAGATGTTCTTTTTGTTTGCCCTATTTAATAATCATATTACAGGTGATGATATGTATTTAGCAAAAAAGGCAAAAAAGAAAAAGTTTTTTCAGCCCTCATATGAAATCGAGGACAACATGATTTATATAACAAATACCTCTCGGGCAAAGAAAAGGTTTTTAAAAAGCGATATAAAGGATGTGTACTTTGGACAGGAGTTTGAAAATGACAGTGTGATCGGCAATTATATAAAGATAGTTGACGAGTACGATTATGACTTTTTGTGTGAGTATCTTGATAGCATGATAACCTACGTAGCACAGTTTTTTAAACTCACTCTTCCTCTGGGGAGCATAGCCGTGTTTTCCGCGGACGAAAAGGTGATTGCAATTTGCTCAAAGTATGCAAAGATGATTTCGGTTGTAGGGGTGTGCCGTGAAAGTGAGGTGAGAGGCGGAATTACAATCCGCTATGTAAAAAAGCTCAAAACTCTGCCTGATATGGTTGTGACGCAAAACGGAGAAAGCTTGTCCCCTGTTTTTAAGGTGCCGAGGATTAACCTTTGTGAAAACGGCGAAAAATCGCCTCTTACCTTGACGAGGAATACTATTTCTTTCAAAACCGACCTTTTTCCCTTTGATATAAGCATGGGAACGCTTGTACATTTTGTGAAAAAGGGCGAAAATGTTAAGTATGAGCTTTCATCCTACAGAAAAAAGTGCCCCGTGCTTTTCACTTTTTATTGACGTGATGTGATTTGTGGTATAAAATATATCTGTTAGACATATAGAATTTTGCCATAGGAGTGATGCAGGTGGCAAACGCATATATTTTAGTTGTTATGGGGATACTCCTGGCTAAAGCAGGTGGATTTTTACGCGATGCTGTTTTTGCATCAAGCTTTGGCACGGACATGGCAGCAGATATTTATCTTTCTGTTTTCGGTGTTGCCAGTCTGATTTTTACGGCAGTAGGCAGTGCCCTTTCAACACTTATCATCAAAAATGTTAATAAACCCATATATTCTCAGGGCAACGGGCAAAAATGCTATGCCGCACATTTTATAAGACAGATATCTGTTATTATAATGGCGGTTACAGCAGTTTTGTATGTGTTTGCAAAGCCCTTGGTGGGGCTTTTGTTGCCGGGACTTACAGGTGCCGAGGCAGACACTGCATTGACGATTATGTATATTATGCTTCCGAGCTTTCTTTTTATTTCGGTGGCATATATGATGAGCGGACTGCTCCAGAACAGACGCGTATTTTTTACGCCGTCTATTATGAGCCTACCCTATAACGTGATTGTAATCTGTGCACTTTTCTTAGGCGTGAGAGATATTGTAACTATCAGTATGATTACAACTCTTGGTTGGTTTTTGCATATAGTTATGCTTATGCCTGATTTTTACCGCAAGGGATACAGCTTTTTTGCATCCTCTGCATCCATACGAAAGGGCAGCGGTCTTGACAACACCAAGGAAACCGCCTTTATCTTCCTTTCGGGGCTGATGTTTCAGCTGTGCTTTATGATTGACAAGGTTTTTGCAAGCTTTGATGCAGGTATGGCGTCAACCCTAAGCTATGCAAGCAATCTCTTCATCACGTTTTCGGGCATATTTGTTGTAGCGATGAGCAGTGTTGTTTTCCCTGCTATCAGTCAGAATTTTGAACACGGTGAAATGGACTATGTGCGTGAGCTTTTGAGGTATATTATAAAGCTCATGATGTCGATTTTTGTGTTCTATCTGGTGGCGGTAGTATTCTTTGGCGAGGATATCATCCGTATTATATATGAACGCGGTGCATTTACCAGTGAGTCTACTCACAAGGTGGCGCAGGCATTTGTTATCTACTCCTTTGGTATTTTTGGCTATCTGGCACAAAATATTTTAAACAAGCTCTTTTACCTTGCCGGTAAATACAAGGTAACTGTTATCGGTGCAATCGTGGTGGTTGTGTTAAAGCTTTGTGTGGACATGCTTCCCATAAAGGGTCTCGGCGCAAACTTTGCGGCAATAACCACAACCGTGCTCCTTACCCTTTACGCGGTGTTTATTGCAATAAAGCTCAAGGGCGTTATCGGTAAATACCTTACAAAAGAGCTTGGTGTGACAGTTGTCAAAATCATAGTTTCGGCAGTGGGTGCAGTGGGTGCAATTGTGTTGACAAATGCACTGTTACCTCAGTCAATCCGCAGTAGCATGTTTGGGTTTATAGTGCCTTTTGGGGCAGCACTTGTGGTGTATGGGCTCATTATGCTTATCACAGGGGTTTTGAAGGATTTGTTTACAACACCTTTGTCGAAAACTGCAAAATCACAGTAACCATTTCAGAAAGGAAATCATAATGAAAGATAGTCGCAAGGAATTTGTGTTTGTAATAGGAAAAAGCGAGGGGATGAACCCCGAGGCGATGATAGAGGGTATCAACTCTATTGTTGAAAAACAGAAAAAGGTCAAGGACGAATCCACATATACGCTCGTGTTTTTTAACGAAAATGTGAAAGCGTCCGCCGTGTGCAAAAGCATTAAGAACATGCGAAAGTACACCAATCTTACGTATGTGCCAAAGGGAGGCAGTGCACTTTACGATGCACTCGGTCATGCCATGACAATGGTGGGTGAAGCACTTAGCGAAACCGAAGAGCATGAACGTCCCTGTCAAGTGTGCGTTATTGCAATCGGCGAAAGCGACAACGCAAGCGTGGAGTATGAGTACACTGTTGTAGACGAAATGATAAAAATACAGAAATATGTATATAAGTGGGACTTTGTTTTCTACTCTGACGGCAATACTGCTTTTGATATTCAAAAGGGCGGTAATATGAAGGATACTCAGAGAATGTTCAGAGAGATTAATGATTATATAACAAGCTTGAGATAAGGAAAAGGGGTGTAAAAAACTCATTGTTTTTTACACCCCTTTTTGCGGTCTGGACTATTTTTCACAGAATGTTCACAATTGTAATAATACCGAAATATAACCTTAATGGTCGTGTAATTGACAAAAAATTGTTGAAACAGTATAATAATGGTGAGATGAGGGAGAGTTTCCTCTTTTTAAAACTTAAAAATATCACTACAGGAAAGGAAGAGCAGCTATGAAAAATATTAAAAAGTTATTTGCTGTTACAATGATTGTAGGCACAATGTTTTCATCAGGCATAATTGCTTCTGCACGTCAGTTGTATAGAGATGTGCCCGAAGACAGCGACCTGGCACCTATAGTTGAGCTTCTTTATGACCTCAGCATTATGTGGGGTTACGGCTGATATTAAGTAAGAGGAACACCCTATTTAACAAAAGATTAAACCGGAAAAGGCACAGCGGTAGCATATGCTACGGAGGAGCGCTTTCGTTCGGTTCGGGTTTATCTATCAAAAAGAAAGGACGGAAAAAACTATGAAAAATCTTAAAAGACTTTTCAGCTTGCTTCTCGTTGTTGCAATGCTTCTTTCAAGTGCAGTAACAAGTATGGCGGCAACTGGTGGTTTTACAGACGTAAAATCTTCTGACCGCTACGCTGAAGCTATCACACTTCTTTCGGGTCTTGGTATCATCCAAGGTTATGATGACGGCAAGTTCTACCCCGAATCAAACATCACAAGAGCCGAAGCGGCTACGATTATCGTGCGCACACTCGGCATGGACGAAAACGTAAGAAAAGGAAACACTATTTTCTCTGACGTTGATTCGTCTCACTGGGCATCCGGCTATATTAATATAGCTGTTGAAAACGGTATTATCAACGGTTTCCCCGATGGTACATTCCACCCCTCTGAATACGTTACATATGAACAGATAGTAAAAATGGTTGTATGCGCTATCGGTCACGAACCCAAAGCAAAGGATTTGGGCACATATCCTCAGGGATATATCCGTGCAGCAAGCGATGCAAAGGTAACAAAGGGTATTTCGGGCTTAGGAGCTAATCCTGCACCCCGTGGCCTTGTGGCACAGCTTATCTACAATGCTCTTGAAGTTGAAATGATGGACGCTACAAGCTACAGCACAGGTATCTTTGGCACATCCTACACATACAACGGCAAGACACTTCTTCGCGATTATCTCGAAATCGAAAAGGTAGATGCAATTGTTACCGACACATACCTCACAGGCGAAACATTCTCTTCACGTGATAAGTACGTTGAGCTTGAAATCACAGATGTTTATACTTTAAACAACAGAGCAAGCCGCACTCTTTACGATGAAGGCGATGTTATTGAATTTGATGAAGGCAGCTTTGAAGATGCGTCTAACTACCTCGGCAGAGCAATTGTTGCTTATGTAGGCGAAGACAGAGACACAAGAAAAGACACTATCTTTGCAATAGCTGTTGACGATGCAAGAAATACCGAAGTTGAAGTAACAAAAGAACGTTTTTATGAAAAAGAAAGCAACGAAAACGTTATTAGCTACACAAAGCGTGTTACAGACAAGCGCGTTACCGAGCTTGAACTTGACCGTTATGCAGTAGTTGTTGTAAACGGCGAAATTGTAAGTGATTCCATTACAGAATACTTTGACACATTTGACGTAATGACACTTGTGGACAACGATCGTGATAATGAATACGATTACATCTTTGTTGATGTATTCGATGAATCCGAAGGCGTTGAATTTGTTGTTACAGATATAGAAGAAGACGACGGCTGTTACTACTTTGAAGGCGAAAACGGCGAAATCGAGCTTGACTTTGAAGATGACGACGTTCTCATAAAGATTATCAAGGACGGCAAGGAAATCGAAGCTTACGATATCGATTTAGGTGATACGATCACATGCCTTGACACATCCAGAAGCATCTTAACTGTTTATGTTTCCAGCGATGTTGTAAAGGGCGTAATCGACGAGGTTGATTATCTCGAAGGCGAATATTATATCAATGAAGATCCCTATGAGCTTTCTCCCGCTTTCGCAGAAGACCTTTCTGCAGGCGATTACGGCACCTTCTACCTCAACTATAAGGGCAAGATTGCTTACTCTACAGTAGCAAGCCGTGTTGCAGGCGGTGACTACATCTTTGTCACAAACTATGACACACAGACAAAGTTTAGTAAGACAACATACCTTGTTCAGGCAATCACAGAAGAAGGCAGGGTTGAAACTTATACTCTTAAGTCTTCCAAGATGAAGTATGTTGACCATGCAGGTAACATCTATAAGAACGTAACTCCCAAAACTGTTTATGATTACCTTACGTTCAACAAGACAGGTCTTTCCAGTCTCTATAATGTAGACGGATATGTAGGTCTTGTAAGAGTTAAGGTTTCCTCTGCAGGCGTAATCAGCGAAATCTATGTTCCCGGCGGATATGAAGAGTTCTACGAACAGACAAAGTACGCTACAGAAAACAGCAGGGAGTACAGCAAGAAGAGAGGCACATACGGTAACTACGATATCACAGGCAAGGAAATTGCGTTCCGTGTTGACGATGCCGAAACTGACCTTACAGATGCTATAGAAGCAGGCACAGTAAGCGATTTCTTTACAGACGGCGATAGCTATGTATTCGTTGCTTACGGCGAAAGAAATGAAGACATCGAAGCAGTTGTAATCACAGACGGTATTGCTTCTGCAACATATACAGACAACGCAGTTATCGTTACAAAGGTTTCCGATGTAAGAGACGGCGACGAGGTTACAACAAAGATTACAGGCCGCAAGGCAGGCAGTATTGTAACATATATTGTTGACCCCGATGAAAGCTATGATGTTGAAGTAGGTAACATTATCCTTGTAAGCGAAAACGCTAAAGGTTACGTTAACAAGCTCGAGGTTGTTGCAAGAACAACAGACGACGCTGACGACCTTTACAACGCGTTTGTCGGCGCGGATATCCCCTCTGACGAAGACGTAGGCGTTTACGCAGGTATGGTAACAGAAAAGACAAGTAAGCGTTTTGAAGTTGAAGGCATTGAAGACGCTTTCTATAACGATTCTGATGTAGAATATTACCTTATCAACTACACAGGCAGAACAACAGAATACACAAAGGGCAGCTTTGCTGACATTAAGCTTACAAGCCGTATCGATACATTCGTAATTGTAAGAACATACGAAGAAGAGGTTGTAGATGTGTTCATTTTCAGACTTAATGCTGAGGATGGATACGATATCCCCACAATGGATATCTGGGACGAAATCGCTCCCGCAGACCCCGAACAGCCTACAGAGCCTGAAACAGATGCACCTACAGACGCTCCTACAAGTGAGCCTACAGATGCACCTACAAGTGAGCCTACAAACGCTCCTTCTAATGAGCCCTCAAGTGAGCCCACAAACGCTCCTTCTAATGAGCCCTCGAGTGAACCTACAAACGCTCCTTCCAATGAGCCCTCAAGTGAGGCCACAAACGCTCCTTCTAATGAGCCCTCGAGTGAGCCCACAAACGCTCCTTCAAATGAGCCTTCGAGTGAGCCCACAAATGATCCTTCCAATGAGCCCTCAAGTGAGCCCACAAACGCTCCTTCCAATGAGCCTTCGAGTGAGCCCACAAACGCTCCTTCCAATGAGCCCTCGAGTGAACCTACAAACGCTCCTTCTAATGAGCCCTCGAGTGAACCTACAAACGCTCCTTCCAATGAGCCCTCAAGTGAGCCCACAAACGCTCCTTCTAATGAGCCCTCGAGTGAGCCCACAAATGATCCTTCCAATGAACCTACAACACAGCCTACACAGCCCGACGGCCCCGTGCTCGCAGAGCTGACAGAGAAGAAGGTTACAGTTGACAATAAGCTTGCAGAAGAAGTACTCAAGCTTATTAACGCTGAAAGAACAAAGGCAAACCTTCTTGCTCTCACATTAGATAAAGCTGTTGCAAAGGTTAGTGAAGCACACGGCATTGACATGGCAACACAGAAGTACCTTGCTCAGAAGAACAAGGCAGGCGCAGACGTTGTAAAGAGACTTACAGACGCAAAGGTTGTGTTTACAGCCGCAGCAGAAAACCTTGCACAGGGCAACTATACAGCACAGGTTATTGTTGACGCATGGATGAAGAGCGATAAGCACAAGGTTAACATCTTAAGTGCTGACTTTACAAAGGTAGGTATCAGTGTGGCTATAGCTACAGATGGTACAAAGTACTGGGTAGTAGACTTTGTAAAATAATTAATAACACATAAAGCGAAAGAGCAACTTGACGGTTGCTCTTTTTGCATATATAATAAACTAAATACGTTTTTGAAGGTGACACAAATGAATTTACGTGAAGGCTTAAAGGAAACAAAGAGGGTTGTTTTTAAGGTAGGTACATCCTCTCTTACATATCCTAACGGCAGATTGAATATAAATAAAATTGATATCCTTGTGCGTGTTATAGCAGATTTAAAAAACCGCGGCATGGAAGTTGTATTGGTTTCCAGCGGTGCTATCGGAGTAGGCGTGGGCAAACTTGCTCTTAGTGAAAAACCAAAGGATATGCCCAGTAAGCAGGCTGCGGCGGCAGTAGGTCAGTGCGAGCTGATGTATCTTTACGATAAGCTTTTCTCTGAATACGGTCATATAACCGGACAGGTGCTTCTGACAAAGGACGCAATTGAGCATGATGACCGCAGAGTAAATGCGCATAATACTTTCCGTCGACTCCTTGAAATGGGCGTTGTGCCGATTGTTAACGAAAACGACGCTGTTTCAACAGAGGAAATCGAGTTTGGTGACAACGATACCTTGTCTGCTTATGTAGCAGTGTTGTCGGAGAGCGATTTATTGGTTATACTTACCGATATTGACGGTTTGTACGATGCAAATCCTCGCGAAAATCCCTCTGCACGCCTTATAAGTCAGGTTGAAGAGATAACTGACGATATCCTTGCACTTGGCGGTTCTGCAGGGTCAAGTAGGGGTACCGGCGGTATGATTACAAAGCTTTATGCGGCACGTATTGCATCTGAGGCAAATATTAAAACCATTGTGTGCTCTGCCGAAGAGCCTCGCGATATTTATGAAATATTTGAAGAAAAGGAAATCGGAACAATTTTTGGGTGATAAAAATGATTACAGTACAAGAAGCCGGCAAAAGAGCAAAGGCAGCATCAAAGAGCATTATGCTCAGAACAAGTGACGAAAAAAACGAGGCACTCTTGATGATTGCAGATGCACTTTTGCAAAACACAGCCGAAATTATAGCGGCAAATAAAAAAGATGTTATTACAGCTCGTGAAAAAGGCATGAAGGAGTCATTAGTTGACCGACTTATGCTCAACGAGGAGCGTATAAAGAGCCTTGCAGCATCAGTTAGGGAAATTACACTTTTAGATGACCCTATAGGTGAGGTTTGCGAAGAATGGTCGCGTCCTAATGGGCTTAAGCTCAAAAAAGTGCGTGTTCCCATGGGTGTTATAGGCATTATTTACGAGGCACGTCCCAACGTAACCTGTGACGCGGCAGTGTTATGCCTCAAGGGCGGTAGCAGTGCCCTTTTGCGTGGCGGCAGTGACGCCATTAATTCAAACATGGCAATTGTAAAGGTGATGCGCTCGGCACTGGAAAAAACAAAAATCCACCCCGATGCAATTATGCTTTGTGAAGACACAAGCCGTGAAAGCGCAACAGCCATGATGAAAATGAATGAGTATCTTGACGTGCTTATTCCCAGAGGCGGTGCAGGGCTTATAAAAAGCGTTGTTGAGAATGCAACGGTTCCTGTAATTGAAACAGGCACGGGTAACTGCCATGTTTATGTTGATAATACAGCCAAACTTGATATGGCACTTGATATTATTATCAATGCAAAAACACAGCGTACAGGCGTATGCAATGCGGCAGAGACGATGCTTGTGCACACATCTGTTGCCCAAAAGTTCTTGCCCATGGCGTACGATGCTCTCACAAAAAAGGGCTGCCGCATATTGGGCTGTGAAAAAACTATGGAAATAATCCCCTGCGAAAAAGCAACCGAAAAAGATTTTGCAACAGAGTTTTTGGACCTTATTTTATCGGTCAAGGTAGTGGATAGTGTAGAAGAGGCGATTGAGCATGTTGAAAAATACTCAACTCACCACTCTGAGGCAATCGTTACCGAGAATGATGACAATGCTCAAAAATTCCTCCGCGAGGTAAATTCTGCAGCGGTATATCATAATGCGTCCACCCGTTTTACTGACGGCGGCGAGTTCGGCTTTGGTGCTGAAATGGGTATTTCCACCCAAAAGCTTCATGCCAGAGGCCCTATGGGATTAAGGGAAATCACATCTTATAAATATATTATTGAAGGTACAGGTCAGGTTAGATAAAAAAGCGTGTCTCTTTTGAGACACGCTTTCTGTTTACCATAAATCGCCTAAAAGTTTTTTTTCTGCCTTTAAAAGAAGCGGCTTGAGGCGTAAGAGCTTGAAAATAAGGCTTCTTACAAAATCCATAACCCACAGCGCTGCAAAAATACATGCCGCGGTAACAATTGCCGCAATAATCATTTTTAATACGGGATAGTCAACAAAGTGAGCGTATTTGTATGTGATAATTTTGTACCATACATTCGTCTGTGTGTGAAGAATATATACACCAAAGGTGCAAGGCGCAATAACGCTCACTGCCTTTGAAACTGCTTTTGGCAGTTTTAAATTGGCAAAGATAACAACCAGCGACAAGCCTGCAAGGAACATAAAGGGCGACGAGTACTGTGCAACTCTGCCCGAGGCAAGGTCTGCCCAGTATGCCGCAGGAGAGAGGTATTCCTCATAAAGCTTAATACCCCAGGATATTAAAACCGAGGCAACATAAATTATGCTTGCAACAAGAGTACTGTTTTTGAAAAATCCGTGCAGTCTGATATATGCTCCCGTTATGTACAGAAAGCTCAGCCAAAGAGCACTGTACCCCCAGCCCGAGAGAAAAATATCGCGGTTAAAAATACTCGGCAGTACACAAAGAGCTACGAAAAGAGCAATAAGAACGCTCTTAAACTGTTTTTTTGTAAAGCTTTGTGCCGCACGGTTAAAAATCGGTATCAGAAAGAACATACCTGCATACGCGGTAAAATACCAGAACGTGTTGTTGCATATTGGGAAAAACGCATCAATAACTGAACTGAAAGGCACAACATCAGGCTGACGAAGGTGATAAAACAGAGTTATCAGAACATTGTAGCCTGTAACCTGCAGCCACAAAAGCACAAAGCTTGTGTAACGGTATTTGCCGTAAATTCCAACATAGCCCGATATAATACCGTAGCAGTTAATGGCACAAAAAATCGCAAGCTCTAAAAGCCATGCCGCCTGATAATGTGCCGTGCCGCTTTTTACCTCAAAAAGTATGCCGCCGGGGCCCCATACGTGTAAAAGCACCACCATGAGCATGGCAACAATCCTCAAAAGGTCAATGCCCATATTGCGTTCATTGGGTGTTATTGCAGTATTCTGTTTTTTTTCAAGGGTCTGTGTACTCATACAAAAAACCTCTTTTCCTGTTATTTTGTAAAGCTTTGAGATGCCTTAAACAGCTCATGAGCCATATCATATGCGTATGTAGCATATGCACTGTAGCCGCCGGGATCCATATTGGATAGTGCGCCTATAATTTTGCCGTTTTGTATTATGGGGCTTCCGCTCATGCCTCGGGTAATGCCCCCTGCCTTCATAATACGTTCATCGGTTATAATAAAGCATATCACATCGCGGGAATCAATGCGGTATGTGCCTGTTATAAAAATATCGTATTCTTTTCTTTCTTTCCCTTCAAAATCCGAGAGCAGCACCGCTTTTCCATATCTTACCTCGCTCTTTTTTGCGATAGGGAGCGCTTCTTGGTCTGGCTCTGCCATAACACCAAAGGCACCGTAGTCATTGGTGCAAAGAATTGTTCCGAAAATTTCGTTTGTGGGCTTTACAACCAAGCCTTCATTGTCGCGACCTGTGGATTTGGCGTTGATAAGTATGCCTAATAGGTCGCTTTCTGTGGCATATACATCCTCCGACGAGTGTGCCGTTGCGGCAAAATATCCTGTATTAGGATATATAAAGGACACTGTCTGTACACTTGTGGCAACCATTGCCGAGGTATAAAATGTTATGCCGATAAGATACCTGCCCTCGTCACTATTGTAAACAGGCGTGACATTAAAGGTCAGATTTTCGCTCGTGCCGTCAGGCTTTGAACGGAGCACTCTGAGAGTAACCGGAGAGAGGGTTGCACCCTTTGTGATAAAATCGGATTCATACGCTGGCTGTGAGTTGATATGGGTTATGATATCGCCCGGCAGCATACCTGCATCCTTGCAGGGCGACTGTGTGCCGTTTGGGGTCGCAATGTCAAAAAACTCCGTTACAAGCAAAGCGTTTTCGTCATACCATGCAGTGCTCGTAACCTTGCCTGAGGGGAAAACATTGCTTGCAATAATGGGCTTTTCAGCAAAATTGTTGGGAAAAAACCTAAGCTGCCATATGGTTGTGGGGGTTGTAAAAATGCACGTAAAAACAAATAGCAGAGCAAAGCCCGCCGATAGGATACACGCCCACCTGTGATAGAGCTGACCAAAGGTTTTCTTTACGCTGCATAGGGTGTATGAAACATCATTCCCCTCGTCAAACTCAATTTTATAATAATATCTTTTGTGCGGCAATATAATCGCCGTAAAGGTAAGTACAGCAAAACACATTACCGCAAACAGCACGTTATACGTCACACAGTACACTATTGCATACGGTGTAAAAAGAAAAATAAGCTTTGTCACACGTTTGCCTGCCTTTATCCCTCCGATTGTGAGCAGGAAGGCTATTGCTATTCCCGCAATACACAAAAAATACAAAAGATTTGTATCCGTAGTATAAAACTCATCATAGTACGTATATGTGAAATAAAACGTCGATAACATCGACAGTATAATACAGATTATGTTAAATAACAAATTTGTCACCTCGCCTTATCATTGTACTACAAATATATAAAAAATTAAAGCATTTATTTGTTAAAACCCTTTACAAGTTGGGATATTTGTTATAAAATTATATGGACGAAAAAGAAAAGGGGATTTGAAACATGAAAGTATTACTTACAGGTGGCGCAGGTTACATAGGTTCTCATACTTGCATCGAGCTTCTTGCTGCAGGTCATGAAGCAGTTATCGTGGATAACTATTCCAACAGTAAGCCCGAAGCATTAAACAGAATCAGAGAAATTTCCGGGAAGGATTTTAAGTTCTATGAAGCAGATTGCTGCGACAAGGACGCTCTCAGAAAAATTTTCACAGAAAACAAAATTGATGCGGTTATTCACTTCGCAGGTCTTAAGGCAGTAGGCGAAAGTGTAAGAATTCCCATTTCCTACTACAGAAACAATATCGACTCTTCTCTTGCTCTTTTGGAAGTTATGGAAGAAGTAGGATGTAACAAAATCGTATTCTCCTCCTCTGCAACAGTTTACGGCGTACCCAAGGAGGTTCCGCTTGTTGAAGGTATGGACACAGGCTGTACTAACCCCTACGGTTGGACAAAGTATATGATTGAACAGATTCTTACAGATGCTTCTGTTGCAAATAGCAACTTAAGCGTTGTTCTCCTTCGTTACTTCAACCCCATTGGTGCTCATGAAAGCGGCAGAATCGGTGAAGACCCCAACGGTATTCCCAACAACCTCATGCCCTTCATCACACAGGTTGCAGTAGGCAAGCTTCCTCAGCTCAGTGTATTTGGTGACGATTACCCCACACACGACGGTACAGGCGTACGTGACTATATCCACGTTGTTGACCTTGCAAAGGGTCACGTTAAGGCTATTGAATATGCTGACAAAAACACAGGTACAGAAATCTTTAACCTTGGTACAGGTATTGGCTACAGCGTACTCGACGTTGTTAAGGCATTTGAAAAGGCTAACGACCTTACAATCAACTATGTTATCAAAGACCGCCGTCCCGGCGACGTAGCAGAATGCTACGCAAACGCATCCAAGGCTCTCGAAAAGCTCGGCTGGAAGGCAGAGAAGAACCTTGAGGATATGTGCCGTGATTCGTGGAACTGGCAGAAGAACAATCCCAAAGGATTGAACTAAACGGCGCAAACCGTACAAACATAAATGTTTGAACTACCGCCCGAACGAACCGCTCGGAGTATCGACATACGCCGTCGGGTTCGTTCGGGCGGTTCTGTATCCGTTTAGTTCTAAGCCGATGGGTTTGAGGGGTGATAAAATGTCTGATAATTATTTCAAAAAAGAATATGAGTTTTTGCCCTGGAACAGCCTGACGGACGAAGAAAAATCAGACCAGAAGGTGTGGCAAGAGGAGCTTACACAGAATTACCCTATTACATTTGGTGAAGAGAGTGTGGTATCTCATGCTGCACACTTGTACTCTGTCAATGGCACTTTCGGAAGGCACACTCTTATAGGCTCATATGCTCTTTTAAGAAGCCTTGAAATCACCACAGGGGAAAACTGCTCTTTTAACACATACTGTGTTGTGCACGGTAAAGTGACCATGGGTGATAATGTGCGTATTGCCCCGGGTGCCAAAATTTTTGGCGAAAATCACGGCTTTAGTGACCTTGACAAACCAATCTGCACTCAGGCCAACACACGTGAGGGCATTGTTATCGAGGATGATGTATGGATCGGTGCAAACGCTGTTATAACAGACGGCGTTGTAATCGGTGCCCACAGCATTATAGGTGCAGGTGCAGTCGTAACGCGTGACGTTGAGCCGTATAGTGTTATGGGCGGCAATCCTGCGCGAGTTATAAAAAACCGCCTTGCCGAAAAAAAGAACTCCGAAGATTTTAAAAAGCTGATTTGTGATTTTGCCGAGAGGGTGCATGCCTCTTACGACCAAATCTTATCAAAGCATTTTGACGGCGAAAAATACATAAACTCCTCCAAGCACCCTGAAACGCGCCGTGCTGTATGCGACGCGGTGGAAATTGCGGCTCTTTTTAACTCTGTGCCTAAGGATTTAACCAAAGATGAAATTATCGGCACAATAAGAGCCTTTCAGGAGGACAAGCACGAATACGAATGTGTAATGTCCGCTTCCTACGCTCTTGAAATTTTAGGCGAAAAGCCCTTAAGGTTTGATTATATAAAAAATATTGACACATGGGATTTCTTGGATAGCTTTTCGTGGAAAACCGACGCATGGGATGCAGGACATCATGCGGATATTTACGCAACGGCGTGCTACATGAACAAAAAACACTACGGCGAAAAAATGCCAAAGGATATGTTTACCTGGCTTGGGGTTAATCAATGTACTGACGGCTTGTGGGGAGAGGGCGATATAAACCTCAGAGTAAACGGCTATTACCGTTTGACCCGTGGCACATATGACCAGTTCAAATATAAACCCCAATATATAAAGGAAGCTGTGGATACGATTCTTAAGTATTCAAAAGAAAAAGGCGTGCCTCAGAACGCCTGCGATGCTCTTGACATTATACATCCCTTGTATTTTGCAAAGGGCTTTACATCTTATCGCGCAACAGAAGGCGAAGCATGGTGTGTTAAAATGCTTCCCGTATTTATTAAGCAATTTACCCCCGAAGGTTTCCCCTTTGCTTTTGGAGAAGAGGCAAGCCTTAAGGGTACAGAAATGTGGCTCAGCATTATATATCTTATGTGTGATTATCTTGGTATGAGCTCTTCTTTAGGCTATGAGCCGAAAGGAGTACATCGCACAAAATAGGAGGTGAAAGCTATGATAACCCAGCAGAATTTT
>JAFUJZ010000022.1 GCA_017467965.1 Clostridia bacterium | reverse complement strand
ATTTTCGCAATACCCAAATGCTTGTTCTCCGATGCTTGTTATGCCATCTTCAATTACAACAGTTTTCACATCACTTTTGTAGCTAAACCAAGGCACATCTGCTAATATAGGGTAATCTTGCATCGCACCTGTGCCGCTTATAGTAAGTACACCTGTATCTGTATCCATAGTATAAGTTACACCCGTACCACAGTTGCCCGAATATGTTTCGGCTTGTGTGCTGATAATGTTCAAGCTTAAAACAAGACATAAAATCACAGAAAGTGTTAACAAAATTCTTTTCATATTCTTCACCCTTTCAATATTCTAATAAAGTAAACTTTTTGAACCTCATCTAAAAAAGTAAAAAATGAATATTTACACGCAAAAAATAGTCGTTTTCATTGACAATCATATGATTTTGATGTAAAATAATTGCGAACAAAAGCAGTGTCAAAAAGTTTACCTTTTGACACTGCTTTTTATATTTTTTGTTTTCTTAATCTTCTGTAAAAAGTGGATTTACTCATGCCACACCTTTGAAGCACCTCGTCAATGGTGATTTTTTTGTTTTTCCACATATTTACAACTGTGTCAAAATCAAGGGGTATGTCTTTTTCGGGGCGACCAAATCTGACGCCTTTTGCCTTTGCGGCAGCTATCCCCTGAGCTTGACGCTTTCTTATATTTTCTCTTTCGTTTTGCGCAACAAACGATAGAATCTGCAAAACTAAATCTGCAATAAAAGTTCCCATCAGATCTTTGCCGTTTGTTGTGTTAAGCAGTGGCATATCAATTACACATATATCGATACCTTTTTCTTTTGTAAGCAGTCGCCATTGGTTTTGGATTTCTTCGTAATTTCTCCCTAATCGGTCAATGCTCAAAACATAGAGCATATCACCTTCTTTGAGTTTTTTGACAAGCTTTTTGTAGTTGGTTCGGTCAAAATCCTTGCCTGACTGCTTATCGATAAAAATGTTTCTTTTACAAACACCTGCCTTGTGCATTTCAATCAATTGCCTTTCCTCGTTCTGGTCAATACTTGATACTCGCACGTATCCGTATGTATTGTTCATATATACTCACCTCACAGTCAGCATACAAAATAATCACAACATTTTCAGTAGCAAAAGTAAGCACAATCTTCATTGACTGAAAAAACAAAATGTGATAAAATATTTATATCTATGATTAGGAGTTGATTTTGTGCGTACATCAAAGCAAATTAAGGTTGGCAACGTTTTAATCGGCGGCGGTGCACCCATTAGTGTACAGTCCATGTGCAATACCGATACAAGAAATGTAGAAGCAACAGTTAATCAGATAAAGAACCTCGTTAGTGCAGGTTGCGACATTGTGCGACTTGCTATCCCCGACGAGATTGCGGCAAAAGCAACAAGGGAGATTAAAGCACAGCTCCCCGATGTACCCTTGGTTGCGGATATTCATTTTGATCACCGTCTTGCCCTTATGTGTGTTGACAGTGGCATGGACAAAATCCGTATCAACCCCGGCAATATAGGCTCTATAGATAATGTAAAAAGAGTTGTTGACAAATGCGGTGAGAGGAATATCCCTATCCGTATAGGCGTTAACGGAGGTTCTCTTGAAAAAGAGCTTCTTAATAAATATGGTCATCCCACGGCAGATGCTCTTTGCGAGAGTGCTATGGGTCATGTAAGAATACTCGAAGACTGCCAATTTTACGACATTGCCGTGTCACTAAAGGCGAGCAATGTGCCCACAACATATGAAGTGTACAAAAAGTTTGCCGAAATGGTGCCCTACCCCTTACATTTAGGTGTAACAGAAGCAGGCACTGAATACTCCGGCGTTGTCAAAAACGCTATAGGCATAGGTTCACTCCTTTTAAATGGTATTGGCGACACACTGAGAGTATCCCTCACTGCAGACCCTGTAAAAGAGGTTAAGGCAGGTATTGAGATACTCAAAGCTATCGGGCTAAAAAAAGGCGTAACCATGACCTCCTGCCCCACTTGCGGTCGTTGCAAGGTTAATATGATACCTGTTGCAGAAGAGGTTAGTAAGAGACTTGAAAATGTGGATAAGGAAATCCACGTTGCTGTTATGGGCTGTGCTGTTAACGGCCCCGGCGAAGCAAGAGAAGCTGATATTGGTATGGCATGCGGTGACGGTTGTGCGCTACTTTTCAAAAAAGGTGAAATCCTCCGAAAAGTGCCCATTGAATCAGCCGCTGACGAATTATTTAACGAAATAGAAAATCTTTAAGGAGTAATCCACTTGGCTACAAACATCCCGATTAATGAAATATTTAGTAAAATAGATTTTGATACCGATGAGGTTAATGGTATTGTGACTAATCTGCAGGCAGATAAGCTTACTCGCTCATTTGTTATATGTGTTACATACAAAACAGTTGTAAGTGCCTCGGTTTTAGAGCGTTATGCAGAAGAGATTAAAAAATGCTACAAAGCTGAGCATGTTCAGATTATACCCTCATATGATATTGAAGATCCTTCGGCCGCTGTCATTTTAAAGGCAGCGGCTAACTCGGTTTATCAGATTGGCAGTGAGGTGCCTTTCTTTAAGGCGATTTTTGACTCCTGTGAATATGAATACGAAGACAACACAATCAAAGTTCTTCTCCGCCACAGGAATATTGAATTTTTGAAAGAAGATAATATCGACTCACGTATCGGTAGAGAAGTTTCAAATGCACTTGGCATCAATGTGCATTGCGAGTTTATAGATTCGCCTATGGATGTGGATATGACCCTTGCGCCTATTTACGACAAACCCAAGGAAAAGAAACAGGTTGCCGCAATCGAAGGTGACGAGCCAATCTTGGGCAAGGTGTTTACAATAAAGGAAATCACTCCCCTTAAAAACGCGGAGCAAGGTTCAGGCGTTATAACAGTTAAGGGCAATCCCTTTGCTATAAGTTCACACTATCTTGAAAAGAATGATAAATACATAATTTCGTTTTATCTTACAGACAACACAGGTTCTATAACCATAAAGTTCTTTACCCCTTCGGAAAACGCCGAAGCTATTATAACTGCACTTAAGAACACAAAAACTCTCATTGTCAACGGCAAATGCGAATATGATTCCTACTCAGCGGAGCTTACAGTCATGGCACGTAACATTCTCCGTGCAGAAGATGAAGAGCTCACAGGCGAACCCGATACAAAAATGAACGAAGTTAACGAGGACACAGGTTACTGCATAACCCACGGCAGAGTGCATTTTATTGATGTTAAGGACATACCCAAGGTTCAGCGTTCTATCATTACTTTCTATATGAATGACGATACAGGTTCTGCTGCATACCGTTTTTCGGTGCCTATGGCAGATGCGGACAATATGAAAGGCTTTATCAAAAAGTCCAAGGCACTCATGGTGCGCGGTATTGTTACAAAGGATAGGTTCACGCAGGAAATTTCTATTTCTGTACGCAGTATGGAAAAGCGTGCTGTGCCTATTCGTCCTGACAATGCACCTATAAAGAGAGTTGAGCTTCATGCACATTCCAAATCCAGTGCAATGGATGCTGTTGTAACTGCAGATGCACTGGTTTCCCGTGCTATGGCTTGGGGGCACAAGGCGGTGGCACTCACCGACCACGGCTGTGTGCAGGCTTTTCCCGAAGCTATGCACACCAAGGAGGGCGCAAAGAGTGATATCAAAATCCTCTACGGTGTTGAGGGGTATCTTATAGATTCTCCCGACAATTTCAAATCAAAAGAAACCAAGCGTTACCATATTATTATACTTGCTCAAAACCTTGTGGGGCTTAAAAACCTCTACAAGCTTATCAGTATATCCAACCTTGAGTACTTCTACAAGCGTCCGCTCATGCCCCGCATTGAGATTGAAAAGCATCGCGAGGGATTAATCATAGGCTCGGCGTGTGAAGCAGGCGAAGTATTCCGTACAATGATGAAAGGTGTCAGTGACGAAGAGCTGGAAAGGGTTGCATCGTTTTATGACTACCTCGAAATTCAGCCTATAGGTAACAACCAATACATGGTGCGTAACGGTACCGTTCCCAATGACGAAGCACTCCGCGATTTTAACCGCAAAATTGTCGCTTTGGGTGAAAGGATGAATAAAAAGGTTGTTGCAACGTGCGATGTTCATTTCCTTGACGCTAAAGACGAAGTATACCGCCGTATTTTGCAGGCAGGTCAAGGCTACGGCGACGCAGATTTCCAGCCTCCGTTATATTTCCGCAACACAGAGGAAATGCTTGCCGAATTTGAGTACTTAGGCGAAGAAAAAGCATACGAGGTTGTTGTTACAAACACAAACCTTATTGCAGATATGATTGAAGATTACAGACCTATTCCCCACGGTCAATTCTCTCCCAAAATTGAAGGCAGCGAGGACGATATACGTAACATCTCCCGTGCTAATGCAGAGAGATTGTACGGCTCACCTCTTCCCCAAATTGTTGAAGACAGACTTAATGCGGAAATTGAATCCGTTGTTGACCATGGCTATGCCGATTTGTATAACATTGCCCGTCTCTTGGTTGAACATTCCATTGCCGACGGCTACATAGTAGGCTCACGTGGCTCTGTTGGTTCAAGCTTTCTTGCATACCTCTCAAACATCACCGAAGTTAACTCCCTTTGTGCACATTACCGTTGCACAAAATGTCAATATAGTGAGTTTTTTACTCATGGTGAATACGACTCGGGCTTTGATATGCCCGATAAGGTATGTCCAAACTGTGGCGAAATGCTCACAAAGGACGGTCATGATATTCCCTTTGAAACATTCCTTGGCTACGGTGGCGGTAAGCAGCCCGATATCGACCTTAACTTCTCGGGTGAATATCAGCCTGTCGCCCACAAATATACGGAAGAAATTTTTGGCGAAGGCTACACCTTCCGTGCAGGTACGGTTTCAACCGTTGCAGACAAAACGGCTTTCGGCTATGTTATGAAATACTGCGAAGAGCGAAATCTCAAATTCAACAATGCCGAAATCGAACGATTAAAACTTGGTTGTATGGACGTAAAGCGTACTACAGGTCAGCATCCAGGTGGTATTATAGTGCTTCCCAAGGGACACGACATTCACGAATTTACCCCTGTGCAGCACCCTGCGGACGATACTGAAACTGACATTATTACAACACACTTTGACTATCACAGTATTGATGAAAACCTTTTAAAGCTCGATATATTAGGACACGATGACCCTACCATGATAAGAATGCTTGAGGATTTGACGGGTGTCAACGCCCGCGAAATCCCCCTTGATGACCAAAAGATTATGAGCCTTTTCTTATCACCTGAGGCGTTAGGTGTCACAGCAGAAGACATCGGTAGTGAAACAGGCACCTTTGCCGTACCCGAGTTTGGTACACGCTTTGTTCGTCAGATGCTTATGGACACACAGCCTAAAACCTTCTCCGACCTTGTGCGTATATCAGGTCTTTCCCACGGTACAAATGTGTGGACAAATAATGCACAGGATTTGGTAAAAGCAGGCATATGTACCCTTAGTAAGTGTATCTGTTGTCGTGACGATATCATGATTTATCTTATCCATATGAATATTGACCCCGGTCATGCTTTTAAGATTATGGAAAAAGTACGTAAGGGTAAAAAGCTCCAGCCCGAGGACGAAGTTGAAATGCGCGAAGCAGGTGTACCCGAATGGTACATTGAATCCTGCAACAAAATTCAGTACATGTTCCCTAAAGCTCACGCGGCGGCATACGTTACAATGAGCTTTAGAGTTGCATTCTTTAAGCTCTATTACCCAATAGCTTTTTATCAGTCGTACTACACTGTCCGTGCAGACACATTTGATTACGAAATGATGGCACAGGGTCGCGCCAAGGTGCAATCCACCATGCAGGAACTCTCCATGAACGAAAAGCCCACTGCCAAAGATAAGGTTACAATGACGATACTTGAAGTTGTAAACGAAATGTACGCCCGTGGCATTGAGTTTTTGCCTCTTAATATTTACGATGCACACCCTACAAAGTTTTTGAACATTGACGGCAAAATTATGCCTGCACTCAATTCAATTGCAGGCTTGGGTACAGCCGCTGCTGAAAGCGTTTTAAAAGCACGTGAGGAAGCCCCATTTAAATCAATTGAAGATTTTCGTGCGCGTACAAGTGTATCGCAAACACATATTGACACATTAAAACGCCTCGGTGCATTCGGTGATTTGCCCGAATCAAGTCAGGTTTCAATATTTGATATGGGATTTTAAGTTAAATATGAAAAAGAAGTCAGCTTACGCTGACTTCTTTTTGTATTCATTCAGTTTTCAATTTTATTGCAAATAGGATCCATATTTGCATTCCAGATAAATACCTTAACGTCGCCGCCTACATTGAATGTAAGTGTTTCAAAATCATTTGCATTAACTGTAACAGTTTTTGATTCTGCCAAGGTTAATTCATCGTTTGCGCTGTAGCTTGCTACATAAACCTTAATGTCTTCAACATCTTCTGCAGATACGTTAGTGAGCTTAACTGTTGTTTCGTTTGCTGTAACGGATACTATTTCAGCCTTTATAGCTTCTTTTTCAAGTTCGTAAACTTCAAAGTTATCAAAGTACCAGTAAGGACCATTGCCTGCATTGCCGCTACTACCGAGCCATGAGAAGTGGAAGTAAATGTAGCCGTCCTCTTCTGCTGTTATGGCAAACTCGTTTGTCTGCCAGTTTGTAGATACATTAACGGGAATATTATTGCCGGAAGCATTTGCACTGAATGTCTTTTCGGATACAAATGATGTACTTATATATGTTCCGTCAGTACCTGCAGTCTGATGCTTATAGTCATAAGCTACGTAATATGTTTTGCCTGCTTCTACGGGAATAAAGTTTGCCAAAGAGCAGGTGCCCGTTGAGCCGTCGTTCCAACGTGTACCGAGTGCATAGTCCTCAGCTGTAAGGTTGCCTGTTTCATAAAGAACAGACGCATTTGTGTCACGGTTCACCTTGTAGAACCAGTCACCGCAGGTGTCTTTATAATAGCCGTTGTTGTAACCACCGTCAGTACGAGGTGTCTGCCATGTGCCCCATGAGAAGTTGCCGTCACTATCTTCAAAACTACCGTCGGGAACAAGGTTTGCTCCCTTTGTCTTATACTTTTCGTAAACTGCTGTTGCTGTCATACCATCAAAGAGTGTATCGCACACCTTGTAAACAGCACCGTCAACAATGATTGTTTCTTCAGGCTTGAAGTTGTAATAATCTGTTCCTGGATTGAGTGTAACAGTTTCGCTTTCCTTGAGAGTTTCACCTGTACTTGTTACATAATTTAGCGTAACTGTATCTGTGCCGAGAACATCGGGGTAAACAACATCATAGTCGATGCAAAGAGCCTTGATTTCGTCGTGGTTAAGTGCACGGTTGTAAACATAAACGTCTTCTACCAAACCGTCAAAGCCTCCAACCCAAACCTTTTCAGGTCCGGGGTATCTGAAGCCATCCTTAAACTCAACAAGACCATCACGGTAAATTGTTAAATAACCATCCTCCCGAGTTACTGTAAGATTTACAAATCTGTCATATTTTGTGAAGAAATATTCACCGCCTGTACGAATGTTGTGATTTTGCCACTCGTCACTTGTGCCGTAAACATTGCTTGTTACATATTCAGTTTCAAAATCAGTGTCAGGGTAAAGTGTAAGAACAACTCTTGGTCTGTTGTCGAGAGGTTCACTATCATCGCCGTATTTTGTGGGCATGTTTTTAACAGAAAGCTTCATATTGCCCATATCAAAAATATCGCCTTCATAATCTCCGTCAAGATACACGTTTGCGGAAACAGTAAACGAACCGTCTAATGAAGTATCTGTTACAATGTTTCCTGTCTCAGTTGTCGCTACAAATGCACCGCCGATTTCGTCATAGTCCTGTGCTACAACTGCATCAGAAAGGTTAACCTCTTCTTTAGGGAGCTCTACCTCACCCATGATAGCTGTGGGATAGCCTGCAGGGTAAACGGAGTTAACCATCCAGAAGTCGTAGTCGCCGTGCATCCACATTACGCGGAGGTCTTTGCCTTCACTGTTAGGAATAACCCAGGGACGAACATTGTTCTTGGGTGAGTTTTCGGTAATCTGCTCAGTGGATACAACCTCTTTGCCGTCGTCGCTCATTGTGTACTTGAAAACTTCCCAAATCTTGCCGAAAAGACCGTCAACAGGCTTGGAAACGTAGATTACGTTGGGGTTGTCAACATCAATGCTCATACCGCCACTATAGCAGTATTCGGTGTTGGAGGGGTGGAACTTGCCGCCTGCATTTGTGAGGAAGGTTTTAACCCACTCTGTGCCGTTCCACTTTACGTAGTAGTAATCGTGGCTTGTTTTGCTGTTGTCAATGCGGACATTTGCAATGATGGGGTTGCCATCCTCATCAAGTGCCACCTGCCAGAGCCAGTTACGAACATTACTTGTTTTGTCAACAATGTGTGACTGATTTGTGCGGTCAACAATGAGGGGTCCCTGTTCAATAGTACGCATCAGGTTACCGTTAATATCATGAAGGGTCATTGTGTTGATATCAATCTGGTTAAAATAAAGCCAGTTGTCGCTGATATTATCGGGATGTGTTGATGTGTAGGACATATAAATCTTGTCCTTGCCGTTGGAGGCGTATTTAGCATAGGGACGCACGTTACTGCCTGCGTTTGTGCTTCGTACTAACTGATAAGGACCAAATGTGAATTCCATATCGCCGTTTTCATCGGGAATAGAAAGCTTTGCGATTGTGGGATGCCATTCAATACCTCTCCAGCAAAGGTAAATATGGTCCGGGTCATCGGAGAGGATAAAGGGCGAAGGATATGTTGTATTTGCACTTGTCTCAAGGCATTTTTCTTCGCCAAAGGTTGTAATGTCGCCGGGCTTTTCGCTAACACGATACCAGAAGCACGCTTCGTCAGTGTGGCGTGAGTAGAACACAACAATTCTGCCGTCGGGTATCATAACAAATGTGGGGTTGTTATGGTCATCGGGCTGAATGTTAGTTCTGATTAAAACCTCGTCAACCTTATTGGTGAGGTTATTTATCTGTGTAGCCTTAATTGAGCCGTGAACATCAATATAGCCTATAACGGTTACATCGATTGTGCCCTCTTCATTTGTAAAATTAATCGCTCTCGGGTCACCAAACCAGCACCATGCACCCTCGTCTTCGATTTCGTAGCCATAAAAGCTCTTTACGTCTGTCTGCTTTTCGTAAGCAAGTATAACTGTGCCGCTGCCGTCACCTAAAACTTCTGTAGAAAGAGTTGATTTGTCAGCAGAGTATGTGTATACATCCTCGCCTTTTACGATTGTTCCTTTAGGTGTATCGGAATATGTATATGTATCGCCAACAAGCTGATTGCCTACAGTAACTACACTTTCATCAACAATCTCATCACCGTCATAGTAAACCGTTTTCACGTTAATTGTAGTTACCTCACCTGTTTCAATCAAAAGTGTGGGCGGTGTATTGGTGTTTGTGTCATAAATTCTGATACCACCTAAGGGGGCAGCCAAACGGAATGTTACTTCGCTCTTGCCCTCTTTTGCTACTTTTTTAACATAATCAGCAAGTGCCAAGCTTGAAAGTGTAATTGTTTCGCCTGATGCAGTCTCGCCGGTAGAATTACCAGTCTGGATTGCATCTGTCAAACCTAATAAAGGAAGTTCACTGAATGTGCCGAACTTACTTGTACTGTCACTTATACTCCAACTTCCGTCCACGCTGTTACCGTAAACCGAAAGCCTTGCTCCGCTTGATGTCTGCTTTACGTTTTTTACAGTCATTGAAAGTGTAACCTTTGCAATATCGTCTGCATCAATATCCGTGGGTATTGTAAAAGCTACAAGAGCGTGTCTCGCACTGCCAAATCCTGTACCCGAAAGTGAGCTTTGTGTTGTAACAGTGCCGTCTGTGTCAGTAAAGCTTGATGCCCCTTCCCAGCCTGTAGCACCTGTTGAAACAAGGATATTATCACCATCGGTGTATTTCCATTCTTTGCCATTAGAATTAAAATATGCGGTTCTCACTGCAGTAATTGTATTTGTTTCCGCCATAGAAATAACAGGACAAATACCAATCACCATGCAGAGAACAACTAAAATAGCCGTCAACTTTTTCATTTCATTTTCTCCTTTTTATATACAATTATTCCAAAACCGCACCTTTTGCGCCGCTTGTTACCATTTTAGCATATCTCGCAAGATATCCTGTTGTAACCTTAGGTTCACGAGGCTGCCACTGAGCCTTACGCTTTGCAAGTTCTTCATCGCTTACCTTAAGATTAAGTGTGCAAGCGTCAATATCAATACTAATAATATCGCCCTCCTGTACAAGCGCAATAGGACCGCCAACTGCCGCCTCGGGAGATACGTGACCAATAGATGCACCGCGGGATGCACCGGAGAAGCGTCCGTCTGTAATAAGAGCAACTGTACTGCCAAGTCCCATTCCTGCAATAGCACTTGTGGGGTTAAGCATTTCTCTCATGCCGGGGCCACCCTTGGGACCTTCGTAACGGATAACTACAACGTCACCTGCTACGATTTTGCCACCCTTAATAGCTGCGATTGCATCTTCTTCACATTCAAACACTCTTGCAGGGCCTTCGTGCTGCATCATTTCACTAACTACTGCACTTCTCTTTACAACACTGCCCAGCGGTGCAAGATTGCCCTTTAATACTGCAAGACCGCCTGTCTGGCTATAGGGATTATCCATTGTACGTATAACCTCAGGGTTCTTGTTAACATGACCCTTAACAGCCTCGCCTATTGTTTTGCCTGTAACTGTCATACAGTCCTCGTTAAGTAAGCCCTTTTCTCTAAGCTGATTCATAACAGCGTATACACCACCGGCTTCGTTCAAGTCTTCCATGTATGTGGGACCTGCAGGAGCAAGGTGGCAAAGGTTTGGAGTTCTTGCGCTTACTTCGTTTGCAAGCTCAATATCAAAATCAAATCCGATTTCGTGTGCAATTGCAGGAATATGCAACATAGAGTTTGTAGAGCAACCAAGTGCCATATCAACAGTCAAAGCGTTCATGATAGCTTCCTTTGTGATAATGTCACGGGGACGGATATTCTTCCTATACATTTCCATAACAGCCATACCTGCATGCTTTGCAAGCTTAATTCTTTCGGAATATACAGCAGGGATTGTACCGTTACCGGGTAAGCCCATACCAAGAGCTTCTGTCAAGCAGTTCATACTATTTGCTGTGTACATACCCGAGCAGGAGCCGCATGTAGGACATGCGTTACATTCATAATCCTTAACGTCTTCTTCTGTCATTGTGCCTGCGGCGTAGCTGCCTACAGCTTCAAACATGGAAGACAAACTTGTCTTGTGACCCTGTACGTGACCTGCAAGCATAGGACCACCGGATACAAATACAGTAGGCACGTTTACTCTTGCAGCTGCCATGAGTAGACCCGGCACGTTCTTGTCGCAGTTAGGTATCATAACAAGTGCATCAAACTGGTGTGCAGTCGCCATACATTCAGTGGAATCTGCAATAAGGTCTCTTGTTACAAGCGAATACTTCATACCGATATGACCCATTGCAATACCGTCACACACTGCGATAGCCGGGAACATAATAGGAGTACCCCCTGCTGCTGCAACACCAAGCTTTACTGCCTGGGCAATTTTATCAAGGTTCATATGACCGGGCACGATTTCGTTATAAGAACAAACAATACCAACAAGAGGCTTTTTGAGTTCTTCCTCTGTCATACCAAGCGCGTTGAACAAACTTCTGTGCGGCGCCTGCTGCATACCGCATTTTACGTTATCACTTTTCATTATAAACATCTCCTTATTTTAAACCCAAAAATGGATATAATATATTAGAATAATTATATCACCTATGCCCTTTTCCGTCAACAAAAAAAGTATCTTAAAAAGCCGTTAGCAGCTACTAAAGAAATAAGCTTACAAATTCATTTGCCTTTTTCCGGTATTTCGGACACTTTTCCGGTATATCGATACATACAAACCTCTTTATGCTTGATATAATAAAAGTATAAAACAACATAAGGAGGAAAAAACATGAAAAAGAATTTTATTGTTTCAGCATTGGTGTTCATGTTGATATCTGTCATTGCGTTTGCAAGTGTCACCTCTTCAACTATAACACCAATCATACCCGTTACCCCCATTCAACCCGTCAGCTTTGACCCATCATTTGACTCATTGGCGCAGCACATGGGTTATGATACTGATGAAAAGTTCGACGCGTTCCATAAAACGGCACTTTTTATGGGACGTTATTGTACAGACCAAAAATCATTTTCATACATCGAACAAATGATTCTTTCCGGTTGCGACCCTCAGACCACCATGGATATATATCAGTTTTATCTTACCACAAACGAAGATATATCTATTGTGAAACAGATTTATGACATGGTTTACACAGGCGAACCTATCACAAACCGCGATGTTGTTTTTGAAAACGCATTTAATAAAATCACAAACAACAAATGCGGTGTTCTTACAGAAGAAGATGTAATCGATTATCTTGAAAAAGGTTTGTCCGTTGACGATATTGTTCAAGCAAATCTTTTGTGCCGAAAAGGCGTTATGACAATACACGAAATTCTTGATGCTCTTCTTTCCGGTACAAGTTGGGAAACTATTATCGAAACTATCTCCGGCGAAGATATAACTCTTTCCGACACTACAACAGTAGCATCGGCTACACGTGCTATGACGGTTTCTTCTGCTACAAATCAAAAACTTAGCACAGTTTTGTCCGGCAATAATGAAGAAGAACGCATTGCCAATATCACTAGAACCGTTAACGAAACCCTTAAATCCAAAGGCTACTGGAAAGGCAAAAAGAGTGAAAATTTCGCTTTAATCGTTAAAGATGCCGAAAAGAAAGGCATCTCTGAAACAAAGCTTACAGAGCTTATGGATAAAGGCTACAGCGAGCTTGATATTATCAATACTATCAATAACCCCGACTGCACCGTACACACTATTGATACCGTAGCAGAAAGTCAGGTGACAAAGTAATGAAAAAAATATTATATACGTTATTTGTTATCGTTACAGTGCTTTTTGCAATGAGCGTTTCGGCGTATGCGGCATCAACAACCGAGGCTCTTTCATCATCAAAGATTCAGGAAATGCTTGAAACCTCATGGTCTTCCAAATTTAATGCACCGTTTGACAAGGACTTAAATGCCAAAGAATATATCGACCCTTTCTCTGGAGCATTGTCTGTTTCTGAAAATATTCTTTATTTTCCCGGTAAAAATGGTCTTGATTTAAATTTGAATTGTTCTTATAACAGTCAATCAATAAAAGACACATATTTTCAAGATGGTACATATTATGACAACACATATTTCCGTGGTGTTTACTACTATGATTATATAAATGAAAACGGTTTCACAAAAACAATACTGATTCTGTTTGATAGCGAGGATGAATTATGGGAAAACGCTTCTGTTTCTTTTACAGCAAAAGAACTCCCGGATGTTCGCGATGATGATAATGGAGACGAATACTATATGTTTTCGGATTTTGATATTGTTTCCGAAGGCGGAATTACTTTTACCCGTAATTTAGAAAAACATCCGATTGAACTGGAGTTTTCCCGCAGAGATAAATATACCGAAGCAATGATAAGTCCGGAAAGAACTCATTTTTCTGACATGTGGGATTGGAATATCCCCACAATTTACGAAACAATTCATCCCACACTTACCGAAAGTGTTGACGGTGTAAAAATATATGACTTATATACAGCCTTTTCAGATATTGACGGTGAAGTTCGTCAAATTCATTTCTATTACGATGTAGAAGACGGTGATATAGACTATGTTTCGGCAGATGTTCGCAGCAATGTCTATTATTCTGTCTATTATGAAGACCCTAAATCAGACACCGTCGATACAGAACGCGATCTAACCTACCGTTGTAAAATTATTGATCCCCAAGGGCGAATTATGTATTTTTCATACCACGGTTACATCGTTGCTGTAGAAGACCGTTTCGGCAACATGATACGCTACACTTTTGACAACAACAAACTTGTAAAAATAGTTGATACGTTGGGCAGAATTGTAACGTTTGAATATACAGATAGCGAGGCCTTTATTTATGTTGACAGCGACGGTGAAGGTCCCAATGAGCGTGTGCTATATACAGTTTTCTCAAACACCACAGAAAACGATACCGAACTAGACCCCACCGAACATTTTACAGTCGACGATACTTATACATGTACAATTACACGATTTGAAAACGCTACTGAGCAACAGTCTACAGTTTATGTCTACAAAAAACTTCATCCTCGCTATATTATAGGCAGTAGCCGTTACGGTGAAGAAGCTGTAAGCGAAGTCGTATCACAAATCACATATCCCAACGGATTACAAACTCACTATACTTATGAGCGCATAAAAACAAGTGCAGGTGTTTCGAAAAAAGATTACCATGTTACCTTACGTTATGACCGTGACAACGGGATTATTTATAATGAAACCACATACGATTATGTAATGCCAATAGGTGCATTTGTAGGTTCTACAACCGAAACAGTACAAACACGTTCCGCTGATAATTTGACCGACACTTTCACAGGTTCAAAGTATGTTACGTCAAAAGTTACAACCTTTGACGATGTTTCATTAACTGAAGAATATGAATATGATGAATCATACGGCAAACGCAAATTAGAGCTGACAACACAATTTTATAAAGTTGGTAGCACAAAAAGCACATCTCGCGAAATTAACAATTCATATGACAATAGATTTCGTCCTAACAAAATAGCCTATGACGACTACGAAAAAACCATATCATATTTTGATAACAGCAGTTTTGTTGAAAGTATAGTCTACAACCAATCCGAAGATGTATACATAAAACAGTCGTACACACTTTCCGACGAGGGCGATGATTTTTACACAGGCAGAACAGTTGATAAAATGACCGTTTCGTCTTCAACTGACGGTGGTGACACCTACTCTGATGAGTATACAATCGAATACACCTACAACCCCGACGGCACTTTAGCGTCTGAGATATTTGACCCCGACGGCATCAACCGTGTTACAACATACACATATACCTATGGTACTGACGGCAGTATCACAACAACGTCTACTGTATCAAATATTAAAGACGCTGACGGTAATGCTCTGCCCGATATCACAACATCTTCAAAGATTGACTATCTCGGCAGGCTCATTTATTCCTGCGACGGCAATGGTAACCTCACAACATACGAGTATGACGATATCGGCAGATTAACCAAAGTTACAAATCCCGATGATACTACCATTACTTATGAGTACGATACTCAAAATCGTACTACTATAGTAACAAACGAAGACGGTATCATGGAAAAAGCCAAGTACGACGGTTTTGGTAATATTCTTGCTATATACAAAAATACCGGCACTAATGCCTCTCCTGTTTGGACTGCTGTAACAGAGTATGAATATGATGCCATTTGCCGTCCCGTTGTCGTTACCGAGTATACTGTCTTTAATGACACAACTCCTACCAAATGGATTGAAACTCATTACTCATACGGTGCTTTTGACAATGTAAGCGAGATAGCAACTTATGACGAAACAGGAACGGAATTAACAAAAGAAACATATACCTTTAACTATACTGACCGCATGGGTTCGTCAACAAGTGCAATCGAGGCTCACGACGTAACCAACGGTGGTACAAGCCGAAAATTCACTTCCGTAACAGTTGAATCCGCTGCAAAAGACGGCATCACTCCGCCCACAGTCAAGCAGTATCTTGACCGTCAAGGCCGCCTTGTAAAGCAAATTCGTACTGACGGAGCTGACGAATATATCTCAACATATATTTATGATGCACTCGGTAATGTGCTCGAATATAAGGACGAATCTGCCTATGCCGAATACGACGTTGACTATTCTAAAAAATATGAGTATAATTATCTTAACAAGGTTATTAAGGAGTATAATGCTGAGGGTAATTATACACAGAGTACATATGATGTTTTAGGTAATCTGCTCACAGTAACGGACTATATGGGTAATACCATTACCTACACATATGACGCTTTAGGTCGTCTTATTAGCGAATCTGCACCCGTTGACGATAATGTGACAAGTTATTCAAAGTATTATTACGATGCAAATTCAAACGTAATTTCAACCGTCAAAGCGGCGGCAGCAGGCAATATTACTTATACGTACACATATGATGACCGTAACCGCCTCATTTCATCCTTTGACGGCAGTACGTACACAGTCAATGAGTATGACGGCAATCAGCTTGTTAAAACAGCGTCAGGTCTGCAAGTATCCACAGACGACATATCCGAGCTTTCGCCGCTTAATTCCACGTATAATGTCACCGATTTCACATACGACAAATACGGCAACGTGATTTCTGAATACACCTTCAACGGCGAAACCTCATACACATATGACCTTGCAGGCAATACTCTTACAACAACCGACCCTCGTGGAGCAACAATCACTAACAAATATGATTCACGTGGTAATGTTATAAAATCTATTGCAGCATATCAAGATATTTCTTATACTTATAATTCATTTGGTCTTATGACTTCTGCTGATCGTAATGGTTATGTTATAAGGTACACTTACGACAACTTTGGTCGTAATATTGCAGAAACCATGGGTTCACGCGTCCTTACTCGCGGTTATAACACATCCGGTCAAGTAACGAGTATGACGTTTAAAGACGGAGAAACAGTCTTACAGTCCAGCGAGTATGAGTATAGCGTTTTAGGTAATATGACCTCAGCTTCCGACGGCACCGACACCGTAACATACGCCTATAACGAAAACGGATTGCCCATTACCGAAGAAAAATCCGGTCTTATCACAACCTATGAGTATACGCCCGGCAACCTCATGAAGAGTACGGTCAACCAACGCCGTCGTGTCAATGACCCCACTAATGAAGAAGGCTATAACGATATACGCGACGTTTCAGAGTTTGTGTATACATATCATCCCGACGGCAATGTAAATACCGTTACCGATACTCGTTTGGGTAAAATATATAATACAACATATACGTATGATTCGGCAAACCGACTTGTAAACGCCCAAATCACCAAGGACGGTGCAAGTGTTCGCTCATGGGCATACATCTATAACAACCGCGGTGATAGAATAAGTCAAACAGTAACAGATGAAGACGGCGTATCAACTGCGACAACATATGCCTATACAAATCATCGCTTAACAAGCGAAACTACAAACGGTGTTACAACAACATATACGTATGATGCTTGCGGTAATACCGTTACAAAAGACAACGGTAGTGAGTATTATTATTTTTCCTACAATACCCGAAACGAACTCATTGCCGTCTCCACACCTTCGGGTTCATTTGCTTATAACTACGATGCTTTGTCCCGTCGCATCAGCAATGGCTTTACTGTCTACACATGGGCAGGCGACAACATTATTCGTGAGGAAACCACTGACAAATCCACAGATTATTTCTACGGTGTAAACCGTGTCTCCCGTACTGTAAAAGGTGATGAGTATATCTACGATGTGGTCATTGATAGATATTATGACGAAACACAGGAAGATTATGCTGAAACTGTTGTTCCTGTCAATGGCT
>JAFUJZ010000021.1 GCA_017467965.1 Clostridia bacterium | reverse complement strand
GATGCAGGCATTCCCGACATGACAAGACAGGCACAGATAAACCTTCCTCCAAGAGTCAGAATGACTACACTTTATGCAGTTTCTCAGAATTACAACGGCAGAGTTGTTAATACATGCAACCTCTCTGAGGACTGGGTTGGTTATTCTACCCGCTACGGTGACGCCGCAGGCGACTTTTCACCTCTTTCGTTTTTGACCGTACGCGAGGTTAAGGAGATAGGTCATCTTTTGGGATTGCCTTCGGATTTGGTTGAAAAAACACCCATTGACGGACTTTGCGGCAAAACAGACGAGGATAATCTTGGCTTTACATATGCTGAGCTTGACCGTTATATTCGCGAGGGAGTTATTGAGGATGAAGAAAAGAAAGCAAAGATTGACAGATTGCACAGAATAAATAAATTTAAGCTTGAATTCATGCCCTGCTTCAAGCCGGAAATTTAACAAAAAACACTCGCCATTGGCGAGTGTTTTTTAGTCAGAGCTTGAAAGTGTAGCTTCGTTGTTTTCGGATAGCATAATATCGGTTTCAACAATTTTGAGCTTTTTATTGATGCAGTATATGATTATACTGTCGCGCTTGTTTTTGGGATAAAGCGGTGCATAGCCCGATTGATTGAGAAGCTCCTGCGTTTCGGTAAAGGAAAGCCCTATTCCAAAGCAAATAGACAAAAGCTTATTGCGCGAAGGCTTTTTAGTGCCGCTGAATATCTGATAAGCGTATGTACGGTCTAAATTGGCGGCTTTGATTACATCACTTTTTTTAAGATTCTTTTTCTTTAAAAGGTTTTCAAGCAATGTAGAGACAGGCTCTGTAATAAGGCTGTCTTCGTTTTCGTTGAGAAATTCAGTAATAGATTTTTTTGAATTCAAGACCTTGAGGAGATCAGATGTAGTTTTCATAATTATTCTCACCTTCTAATAAAATATAATATTTTTGGGTAAAAATCAAGTGAATTCGAAAATGAATAAACCCCCGTTTACATATTATTAAGAATATCTTAAAAAAAGGTGAAAATGGTATGCTGTCAGCATACCAAAATTGACAACAAAACAAATATATATTGTAAAAAAACACAAAAAATGGTAAAATGTCTATGCGAGAGGAGGGGGATTATGCAGGCTGAAATAATCGATGGTATTGTGTGCGTGAAAAGAAAAATAAATAAAAATGAAATCCCCTTTTATGACCGCTTGGCAAAGCTTAGGTGTACATGCTTTCAGCTTATTGTAAGAATTGACGGCGATGATGTATACGAGGAAGCCATGAACTATGAGCCTTTTTACAATACAAGCTGTGCAATAGATGAGTTATATAAAATCTTTTTATGTATAAAAGAAAATAAACTCCCCTGTACTATAGCAGGGCTTTATATATGTGACGGTGTGTTAAAGGCTTACGTTATACCAACGGATAAGCCATATCGGGAAAAAGACTTGTGCGATGAGTATGCAGCACTTTTAGGGCTTAGTAAAAAGTTTTTTTATCTTGACTGTGTACGTAATTTTGCAACAAAAAAAGGTATATTGAAATATGTTCCCGGGTTTCGCAGCGGTAACTCTTTTCACAGCATGCTGGCGATTTTTATCTATATGGATTGCTTTTTGTGGGCATTGGCTGTGGCTCTTGTTTTTGGGCATAATCCCGATGAAACTTATTTTTGGGCATTTTGGTATATACTGACTTTTCTTGTGATGATTTTTTCACTGGACTTTTTTTATCTTGCGGAAAGACTGTTGCCGCTACCAATACCCCGGTGGATAAAAATATTTTCCGTTTCGGCGTTCGTAATTATAACGTTTGCAGTAACATATATCACAATAGGCTTTGTAGTTATTGAAGGAGGTCTTTAAGATTAATACTATACGTAAAGAGGCAGACAAATCAGTTTTGCCTTTTTTGAAATATCTTTCAGAAAATCCTAATAAAAATTTCCCAAAAATTATAGAAGTGGGTGACGGCTACTATATCGAAGAGCGTATCAACGGCAAAAACCTTGAGGAAATAGTTGAAAACGGCGTTATAGATGATATTACGGCAAAGGATTATATGCTACAATTATGTGATGGAGTAGAGCTTTTGCACAAATGCGGCATAATCCACCGTGACATAAAGCCGTCAAATATTATTATTTCAACCTTTGGCGTTGTTAAGATTATTGACTTTGACATTGCAAGAACACTAAAAAACGAGCCGATTGAAAAGGATACTCAAATCCTCGGAACAGTTGGTTATGCACCGCCCGAGCAGTACGGTTTTACCCAGACTGATGAGCGAAGCGATATTTACTCCATGGGTGTTCTCTATAACTACATGCTGACGGGGTGCATTCCCCAGGAAAAGCAGGCGACGGGCAACGTGAGAGACATAATCCTCCGCTCTACAAGTCTGGCACCATGGGAGAGGTATATCTCAGTCGCCGAGCTGAGAGCGGATATACAGAAGGAAAAGAAAAAAGAAGTAACCCTTTTTGATAAGGTAACGGGGCTTATCCCCGGGATGCGGAGCAAAAATATTTTTAAGCTGGCAATAGCTCTCGTTTTTTATTTTTTGGTATTTAACTCACAGGTAATGTTTATACGTGAACTTTTTAATAAAGGGTGGGAAATGGACTATCTGTACCTTTTATCCATGGCAGTGTTTTCCTATGGGTATATATTTCTTTTCTTTGCTTTTTTGGTCAACTGGTGCAATATTGCGGACAGATTTTTGCCAAAGGTCAAGAAAAAATGGATGAGGCGGATTATCCCTGCGGTAATTCTTTTTGCCGCAGCATCCTTTTGTGCGGGATGGGGACTTGATATAGAAGGCGAGACTTTTCTCACGTGGAATCCTGTTGTTTTTTTTGTAAAGTGTATTATAGACTACATTGTAAAAATGTGGGCTTTGTTTTTTGGATAATAGTATGCTGCCGGCATACCAATTTTCCCTTAGGAAAATATACTATTATTAAAAAAACAAAGGAGAATGTAAAAAATGGCAGAAAAAAGTTATGAAAAAATCGAATGTATGGGCAAGAAGTGGTTTTTGAAATTCCCCTATAAGGTAATAAAAACAACAGCCACATTTTTTGACGATGAGGTAGAGCTTAAACAGGGCAGCGGATTTGCTCTGGTAAACGACAGCAATATGTACTCTACAAAAATAAAGTACAGTAGTATTGAGGCTGTAGGTACCGAGACAAAATATAGCACCCCTAACATTGTTGCGGCAGTGGGTATTGCGATTATTGCAATCCTTGCAGGCATAGCGGGTATTGCGTCCCTTGGCGGCATGATTGGCGTTGCAGTGATTGTTATACCGCTTATGCTTTTTATGGGACGTACAGCACAGACAAATGTACAGTACAATGAAAACGGACAGAGCTATTTGTACGAAATCCCCTTTGAATTTAAGTCAGATGCAGACAGTGTTGCTGAAATGATTAATTCAAGGAGATGATTTAATGGCAATTAAAAATTGCTCAATCTGCCAAAAAGAAGTTGGATTTTTAGGTAGGTTTGAATTAAGAGACGGATATATATGCGACGACTGTTACAATGCTGTCCGCGAAAAATATTCGATTAAAGATTTTGACAACGCAATGACTACCGTAAGCGATATAAAAAATGGCATATTTGCAAATCCGGTAAAGTTTGTCAAAGAGCAGGTTTCAGCTGATGCGGTAAGTGCTCCTGTAAAAGCTGAGACTAAGGCTACAACACCTTCTAAAATACCTACACCCGCACCAGAAGTAACACCTACTGCTCCGACTGCTGTCGAAAGCGGTGAAGGCTGCTTTGAACAAATGCAAAACGGCTGTGGATGTATAATATATGTTGCCATAGCGGCGGTTGTTATTTGGTTTTTATGGTTCTGGCTCAGCGGAGGCTTGGGCGAATTTACAGACAAGCTTTTCAATGCGGCAGGCGAGGCTGTGGAAGAAAGCATAGACGAATACAGCCAGCAGTATATTGACATGGTAAAGAATGCAAAAATAGGCAATACCGATGTTACATACGGCGACTTTGCCGCAGAGTTTGAAAAACAGGAGTGGAACTATTTTATTGGCGACGGCGGTGAGCAGGTTGTGGAATTTATAGGCGATATAGATTTAGATACCGTAAGGACCGTAAGGGTGCAGTATGTGATTTCACCCTACGGCGAAAACAGATATCTTATAGAGCCTGCGTATATGGACATTGATGGCGTTGCCGTGGATGATATCTTATCGATGTTTTTCTTAATGATGTAAAACAAAGAGAGAGAACCAATTTGGCTCTCTCTCTTTTGTATTTATTTAAATTAATATACAATGTTTTCGGAAATTGACTTAAGCTGTACAAAGTTGTAAAGGTAGTCTACAGTACCTGTCTTTGCTGTTGTACCGCTCATGTTGTAGCCGCCGAAGGGGTGGTTGTAAACAACTGCGCCTGTACACTTACGGTTAATGTAAAGGTTACCTACGAAGAAGTTATCCTTTGCGTATTCGATATTCTCACGGTTTGCGGAGAATACAGAACCTGTAAGACCGTATTCTGTAGCGTTTGCAAGGTCTACAGCATCTTCAAATGTGTCAACCTTCATAACTGCAACAACAGGTCCGAAAATTTCCTGATTTGCGATAACGCTTGTAGTGGGGTCAACGTCAGCAATGATTGTGGGCTTTACGTAGAAGCCTTCGGAATCATCATATGTACCGCCTGTTATAAGTCTGCCCTCGCTCTTGCCCTGTTCAATCATGGAAGCAATCTTGTCAAAGGAAGCCTTGTTGATAACAGCACAGATATCCATGTTGTCTTTACCAGCACCCTGCTTGTAGCTTTCAGCTTCTTCTTTGAAATATGTGAGGAATTCATCATATACATCGCTAAGTACGATAGCACGGCTACATGCAGAACATTTCTGACCCTGGAACGTAAAAGCTGCTGCAGCTGCCTGCTTAGCTGCCCACTTTAAGTCTGCGGAGGAGTCAACGATGATAGCGTTCTTACCGCCCATTTCAGCGATGATACGCTTAATCCACTTCTGTCCTTCGTTAACCTTAGCGGCACGCTCTGCGATGCGCAATCCTACAGCCTTGCTGCCTGTGAAGTTGATGAAACGAGTGAGGGGATGGTCAACAACAAAGTCACCGATTTCGCTACCAGAACCGGGGATGAGGTTGATAACGCCTGCGGGGATACCTGCCTCTTCGCACATTTCAACAAACTTGCATGTTGTGATAGGAGCATCACTTGCGGGCTTGATACATACTGTGTTGCCAGTTACAACTGCAGAAATTACCATACCAGCCATGATAGAGAAGGGGAAGTTCCACGGAGGAATAACCAAGCCTACACCAATGGGACGGTATTCGCTGCGGTTGTTTTCTGTTTTGGATTCAACAAGGGGAACGGGATGCTCTTCAAGATATACAGCACCCTGTGCGTATGCGTTGAAGAAGTCGATAGCTTCGCAGATTTCGCCGTCTGCTTCACCAAAGTTTTTACCTGTTTCAAGAATCATCCAAGCGGCGATTTCATATCTGCGCTTCTGAAGTACTCCGATAAGACGCATGATGTAGTCATACTTTACGCGAGTGGGAACAAGTCTCCATTCTTCGTATGTGTCGTATGCCACGCGGATAGCTTTGTCAGCAAGCTCTTTACTTGCGGAAGAAGCATAGCCGATAACCTGGCTCTTCTTACAGGGGTTGATAGATGTTGTTTTCTTGTCTGTGAAAATCTTTTCGCCACCGATAACCAAGGGGTAATCTTTACCGAGCTCTGCTTCAACAGCGGCAAGAGCGGCTTCCATATTAGCCTTGACTTCGGGGATAGAAAAGTCGCGTTCGGGTTCGTTTACAAAAATTCTGTTCATGTAAATTTCCTCCTGTGTAATATAATAAAAAATAAATTAAAAACAAAAGACTGAAAAGCTCATTGCTCCTCAGTCTGCATTGTAACACAAAATTCCCGAAATGTAAAGAAAATTATCGCACACTTATGCCTTTATCAGAAAGATAATTTTTTAAGTCCTTAATTGCGATTTCGCCAAAGTGGAAAAGACTTGCGGCAAGCACAGCGTCCGCCTTACCTTTTGTAAAGGCTTCATAAAAATGCTCCATATTGCCGGCTCCTCCCGATGCAATAACAGGGATAGAAACACTTTCGCTGATAGCCCTGGTTAATTCCAAATCATAGCCTGCCTTTGTACCGTCACAGTCCATGCTGGTTAAAAGGATTTCGCCCGCTCCCAATTCTTCGGCTTTTTTTGCCCATTCGAGCGCATCAAGATGTGTATTTATTCTGCCGCCTGCAACATACACGTCCCAACCGGAGTTGTCGTCGCGTCTTTTTGCGTCGATTGCCACAACCACGCACTGGCTGCCAAATCTGTCTGCGGCTTCACGTATAAGCTCGGGGCGCTTTATTGCAGATGAATTCACAGAAATCTTGTCTGCCCCTGCCAACAAAAGCTTTCTGAAATCTTCAACTGTTTTAATGCCGCCGCCTACAGTAAACGGGATAAAAACCTTTTCGGCAACGCGTCTTACCATGTCTTCAACGGTGTCACGGTTGTCGCTTGTAGCGGTAATGTCCAAAAAAACAAGCTCATCAGCACCCTTTTTATCGTAGGCGATTGCCGCCTCAACAGGGTCACCTGCATCTATTAAGTTAACAAAATTTACACCCTTTACTACTCTGCCGTCTTTGACGTCGAGACAGGGAATTATTCTCTTTGCGTACATTTTGTTTTCTCTCCTTAAAGCTTTGCGAAATTTGAAAGCATTCTGAGGCCGGCGTCGCTTGACTTTTCCGGGTGGAACTGAGTAGCGTATACGTTGTTCGATTCGACAGCAACCTCAATGTCGATGCCGTAGTGTACCGTGGCTGAAACCACACTCTTATCCTCAGCATCTAAATAATATGAATGAACGAAGTATACAAAGGGCTTGTCCAAGCCTTCAAAAAGCTTTCCGCGACATGTGATGTCGTTCCAGCCCATGTGCGGAATTTTCAAATCGCCGCACTTGGGGAGCTTTACAATCCTGCCCTTTAAAATGCCCAAGCCGCAAACCCCGGGAGATTCCTCACTCTCGTCAAAAAGCATTTGCATACCGAGGCATATGCCTAAAAGGGGCGTGCCTTTTTTAGCGGCATTTATCAAAACCTTATCAAGCCCCTTTTTTGCAAGGTTTGCCATGCCTTCGCCAAAAGCACCTACGCCCGGAAGCACAATTTTGTCGGCTTTTTCTATTGTGGGGATATCATCGGTGACAATATTTTCAATACCGAGATAATCAAAGGCTTTGGCAACATTTCTGAGGTTGCCTGCGCCGTAGTCAATTATTGCAATCATAAATTTACCTTCGCTTTCATTGCTCGGACGATTTCGCCTATACGTTCTCTTTCCATTTTTGCGCTGACGCGGTTAACGATAATACGTGCCGATAAGGGGCAGATTTCCTCCAAAACGTCAAGCCCGTTTTCGTAGAGCGTTTTGCCTGTTTCGACAATATCTACGATAACATCTGAAAGACTTGTGAGAGGCGCAAGCTCTACAGAGCCGTTCAGCTTAATAAGCTCTGTTTCAATATTTTTGGAGTCAAAATAGTCCTTGGCAATAAGGGGGTACTTGCTGGCAACACGAAGGGGAGTGTGGTCGGCAAGGTGACCCTTGAGTGCTGTGGGACCGCATACGCACATCTTACATTTGCCAAACTTAAGGTCAACCATTTCGTATACGTTTCTGCCTTCTTCCAAAATAGTGTCTCTGCCTACTATGCCTATGTCAGCCGCACCGTACTCAACATATGTGGGCACGTCGCCTGCTTTTACCAATATGAATTTAAGCTTGTTTTTTTCGTCTGTAAAAATAAGCTTTCTTGTTTTTTCAAGTATTTCGCCGCAGTCATAGCCAAGGTCCATAAGAATTCTGACGCTGAGCTCGGCGAGCCTGCCTTTTGCAAGCGCAATTGTAAGATATCTCATTTGATTACGCCTTTCTATATAAAATATACGTTTTTGATGTTACGCTTTTTGGCGGATGCCTTTGCTTCCTCTTCACTAAGAGAGGTAACGTCAAGCACAACCCTTTTGCCTTCCTCTCTGAGCTGTGTGGCAAGGCGGTATGCCTCCTTGCGGCTTTTGTCAGAGCAGAAAATGATTGCATCGGGGGAAGTGTCAAGCGCAATGTTACCTGAGCGCAAAAGTGCGTCTGCAAGACGGTCAACCCATATTGCAACACCAGTTGCGGGAAGGTCAAGGTCAAATCTTCTGCCTAAGGTGTTGTAACGTCCGCCGCCGCAGATGGGAAAAGCGGATGTGGTTGTAAGACCGCGGAAAATCACGCCTGTATAGTACTTGAAGCTTCTTATCTGCCCAAGGTCAATTGTGATATATTTTTCAAGCTCATAATCACGGAGAATGTTATATATTGTTTCAAGGTTGGAAAGTGCGTTTTTGCTTGTAGGGTTGAGAGCACAATCCTTATATTTTGACAAAACCTCTTCTCCGTCACCGAAGAAAAGCGAAATCTCAGTCAAAATTTCGCGGTTTATACCTTCGATTGAATGAGTGTCACAAAATTCTTCAACGCCTATAGTAAATTTCTTGTCTAAAAGAGAGCGAAGCGTTAAAGCATCCTCCTCCGAAATGCCACAGTCATCGATAATGCCCGTAATAAAATCAGAATGGGCAAGCTCTATCTGAAAATCTGTAAGCCCTGCTCTGAGAAGTGCGTTAATCGTGAGTGCGATTACCTCGGCATCGGCCTCGGGGGTATTTGTGCCGATGATTTCAACACCTGCCTGAGCAAATTCCTTTTTCTTTGCACTCTTGTAGCTTTCTCCACTGCGGAACACGTTGCCCAGATACCACAATCTTAAAGGAAGAGGCTCCTCGGAGAGATGCGTCGCAACTGCACGGGAAATAGATGTTGTAAAATCCGGGCGCAATGCCAAAACCTTACCGGATGAATCGATAAACTTGATAGATTCGTCCGTAGGGATGCTCATATCATCACCAAAAACATCCAGATATTCGAATGTGGGGGTCTGTATTTCATTATATCCGAATTCCCCGAAAACGCTTGTAAGACAATTTTCGGTATGAGCTTTCAAAAGGCAGTCCTTTCCGTAAATGTCGCTTACGCCTGCAGGGGATTTGAGTCTGTTCATAAAACCGTACCTTTCGTTTGTGAAAATATTATTCTCTATTATAATAAAAGAAAACAGAAAAAACAATATCAAATGCAAAAAAACATTGTATAATTGGAAAAAATTGCGGAAATAAAAGCATTTAAATGATAAAAATTTGAATAAAATACTTGAAATGGGGCAGAGGTTGTGTTACAATGTTACTGTGTATTATCGGGTAGTGTCGATAAATATGCAATTATGTATTTAATTTTAGTTTAAATAAAGGAAGGTGCAGTTAATGAAAAAACGCATTATGAGCCTTGTGCTTGCATTGACGATGTGTCTCAGCATGTTTACTTTTGGTATCGTGGCTGAGAGCGCAACACTCGGTGAGCTCATGGAAATCTACAAGGAAAGAGTTTGGGACTGGCAGGACTATCAGTTTAATGCCATGACAGACGAACAGAAGAGCGTTATAGATGACGCTTGGACAAACTATGAAGCAAACAGTGATGCTATCAGAGAAGAGGCAGTAAAACTTGTTGATGACATTCTCGACGAAAGCAGAAACGCAGGACTTACTAAGTTCTACGGCGCTGAAACTATGAAGGATCTTTATAAGTGGAAGCTTATGAGAGACATCATGGAAGGCAGAATTGACGCAACAAGCGATGATGCAGATTACCAGGACTGGCTTGCTCGTTTCACAGTTTTCGAAGAAGATAACGACGAAAAAATCAGTGCATCTGCTCCCATGGCAGCTCTTAACGGTCTTGATGCTTATTCTGATGACCTTACAGTTTACTTTGGTGAGCTTGCAGAAATGGCAGTTAATGGATTTGCATTTGAAGGTGCAGATGCTGATAAGGCTAATGCTTACCTTGCAGCATACCAGCTTGTAGGCAACGAATACGTAGACGACATGGATTCTATCCATGAATATCTCGTAGCTGACGTTAAGGAACTTGTGGTTGACGGTATCGTTAACAACTTCGAAATCGGTATGCAGCTTGCTACAGGTCAGATTACAAGAGAAAATACCACAGGCGTATTTGACATGATTTCTGACCGCGACATGAAGGCAGCGTTCCTTCTTGTTGGTGAAGATGTTGTTGATTACGCACTTGATCTTATTCCCGGCCTCCGCGGTGATATCCTTGCACTTAACAAAAAGGACATCGTTGAAGCAGTTATCGGTGATGCAACACCTATCCTCGGCGGTAACAATGTAGATGCTGTTGATGCTCTTTACAATACAATGAACAACGTTATTGCTTACATGTTAGATGAAGAAAATGGTGCTAACATGGAGAAAATTGAAAATGCTGAAGATTATATCAGCGGAGCGCTTGGCATTGAAATCAAAGATGAATATGAAAAGTGTACAGAAGCACTTAAGACTGTTATGGGTATCATTGATTCCGACCACGGTCTTGAACTTGTTCACCTTAACACATACCTCGGCAGAGAACTTCTCCGTTATGAAAACGAAGGCGAATATGTTTACCTCAATGGTGCTGAAATCGACGGCGACACAGTAGGTGAACTTACACTTGGTTTCGGTCACAACCGTTACCCCATTGTTTCTTCCTTTAACGACTTCGGTATTGCATCCTTCGACGCTAACTACGATGCAGATGGCATCAAGGTTTATGCTCATGAAGAAAATGTTGGTCAGCTTGTTATCGAAGTAACAGAAGAAGCTAATGCTACAGCAACAGTTAATGTTTACCGTGGTTACACAGACGACGATCTTGACGGTGTGGTTGACAACGAAGAAGACGTTTTGAGATATGTAACTACTTTCACAGTTAAGGCTACAAGCGATGTTGAACCTCCTGTAGTTGAAGATCCTTACGTAACACTTGAAGATGTACTTGACACAACAGTTGACGGTACAATTGAAGTAAAGGGTACAACAAACCTTGACTACGTAACAGTAGCAATTGTTAAGACTGTTGAAGGTGAAGCTAAGACAATCTACGCAGTAGTATACGAAAAGGCTGAATTTGAAGCAGGTATCACACTTAACGCTCCCGACAATGCTCAGGCAGGCGAAGTTTACACAGTAGTTGTTGGTACAGAGAAAGCTTCCGCTTCCGATGAATTTGCAATTGAAGGCGTGGAAGTAGAATACACAGTTGAACTTAACGATGTAGCAGATACAACAGTTGACGGTACTATCACAGTTTCCGGTACAACAAACCTTGACTACGTAACAGTAGCAATTGTTAAGACAACAGTTGACGGACTTAAGACAATCTACGCAGTAGTATACGAAAAGGCTGAATTCGAAGCAGGTATCACACTTAATGCTCCCGATGCTGCAGTTGAAGGCGAAGTTTACACAGTAGTTGTTGGTACAGAAAAGGCTTCTGATTCTGATGAATTCACAATCATTAGCGATGAAGAACCTATTGTATACGAAATCACACTTGATGATATCGCGGACTTCCGTCTTAGCGACAACGAAAACGCTGAAATCGTTGTAAAGGGTACAACAAACCTTGAAAACGTAGTAGTATCCATCACACTTAACGGTGATGAAGTATACACAGTAGTTCATACAAAGGCTGAATTCGAAGCAGGTATCACAATCGCAATTGACAATGCAGTAGCAGGTAATGTATACACAGTAGCAGTTGGTCAGACAGGTACTGAAGCTGAAGATACATTTGAAATTCTTCCCGAAGAAGTAGTTCCCGTTGATCCTTCTCTTGCACTTGCAGGTAAGGATACAAGAAATGTAGGAAAGAATAAGACAATCACTATCACAACAACACCTCAGAATGTTCCCGAAGGCTCTAGAGCAGAAGTAGTATGGACAACAGAAGACGGTGAAATCATTGAAGTAACAGCTACAAGCGGCGACTCCAATAATATTGCAACAGTTAAGGGTCTTAAGAAGGGTACAACAACTCTTACAGCAACACTTTATGTTGACGGTGTGGCTACAAACGCATCCGTAACACTTACAGTTAAGGTTGTAACAAGCACACCTGGTCCCAGCACTACATCTTATACAAACATCACAGTTAAGGTTGACGAAACTAAGGATGTTGTAAAGGTACCCGCAGGTGGCGTAAATGTTGAATTTAATGGCACAGGCGACGGCGAAGTTGAAGTAACAATCGTTGACGGCGTAGTAGTTGTAACAGGTGTTAAGATAGGCGAAGTAAAGGGTACAGTTAAGGTTACTAACGAAAAGTGCAGAACTGTTCTCACAGGCGACTACAAGTTTACAGTAACTGAAAAGGATGTAGTTGTAGTTCCCGAACACGAATGTGAATGGCCCGATATCGCGGCTACAGCAACTAAGGATGCTCACTGGGCACATGAAACAATCGACATCATGACAATTAACGGTTATATTAAGGGTTATGACGACGGTACATTCAAGCCTGATCAGAACATCACAAGAGCTGAATTCTCCGCAATCGTTTACAGAATCCTCGGTCTTGAAGTAGCTGAAGACGGCGTACTTTATGACGATACAGTAGGTCACTGGGCTGAAGATATCATCGCAACAATGTCTCTTCCCGAAGGTTACGGTATGCTCCGCGGTTACGGTGACGGCAACTTCGGACCTAACGATAACATCACTCGTGAACAGGCAGTTGCAATTATCGCAAGAGCTAAGAGTGCAGTTTGGGTAGCAGCTGAAGACGGCGCTAAGGATGTATTTACAGATGCTGAAGATATTTCTTGGTGGTTCGACGGCGAAATGGATGCCGCTGTAACTAACGGTCTTATCACAGGTTACCAGGACGGTTCCTACAAGCCTCTTGAATTCACAACAAGAGCAGAAGCATGCGTACTCCTTGCACGTGCTTGGCCCGAAATTTTGGAGTAATTTCAAAATAATTTAAGGTATAATTCAAAAGGTTGCAGCTTGCTGCAACCTTTTGAGGTTGTTTATGTGTGTGGAAATATTTGGATGAAAATCCGACAGAAAGGAACAATTATACCATGAAAAATATTTTTAAAAAATTGACAGCACTTACAATAGCTGTGGTTATGCTTTTTGCAATGGCACCTTGGGTTAATGCCGGAGTTGAATACTCCGTTGAGGACGCATATGAGGAATGTGCGGCACTTTATCCCGAATTTGTAGATGCAGTTTTGGCAAAAGGCGCATCCGAAGCAAATATCATCAACTTTTTGTATGATTTGCAGGAATATCTTCTTAATGTAGGCGAAGAAATAACAGAAGAAAATTTTGAACCCTATGTAATAGAAGCAATCAATGACACTATAACAAAGCGTCCACATATCAAATTGAGAGACGCTCTTGTGGCAGCTTACCCCGGTGCGGTACTTGACGGTGCTGAAGGCATTATCGCTCCCGAATTTGAGCCCCTTGTGGAAACAATTAAGACAATTATCTTTGATAATGGTCTGCTCGACGGTGATGTTGAGGATGAAAACCAGACAACAGAGCCTGAAGATGAAACAACAGAGCCCGAGGTTAAACCCACGGAACCTGAAGTAACTCCTACAGAACCCGAGGTAACTCCTACGGAGCCTGAGGTTACACCCACAGAACCTGAAAAGAAACCTGTGACAGACGGCGGCAACGGTGGTTTTGAAGACGAAGGCGATGTAACAGAGCCCGAAGATGAAAAGCCTACAACACCTGCAAAGCCCAAGGTTACTTTTTCTGATATGAACCAGGCTTTATGGGCAGAAAAGGCTGTATATGCGCTTGTTGAAATGGGCGTTATCAACGGATATCCCGACGGTACATTTAAGCCCAACAACCAGATAACAAGAGCAGAGTTTGCAAAGATTATTGTAACAGCCTCCGGCAGATATAGCTCAAAGGAAGCTTACACAAGTACATTTACAGACGTACCGACTACAGCTTGGGAATATCCCTATGTATCGGCGGCTTACAAGTTTGGATTTATCAAGGGCAGAAGCGAAACTATATTTGACCCCAATTCAAACATCACACGTGCTGACCTTTGCCTTATCGTTTACAGATATATCAAGTCTATAAACCCCGAATTCAAGGCTAAGACAAATGCTGACGGTACTGCGATTACATTTGCGGATGCAGCAAACGTACCTTCTTATGCACAGGAGGCCGTAAGTGCACTTTACTCTAACTCTGTTGCACCCTTGAGAGATGCTGCTAACAATAAGTTTGAGCCTACACTTCCTGCAACAAGAGCAGAATGTGCAGTGATTGTATATAATGCAATTAACGCAGCTTTAGGTCTTTAATAACGAAAAACGCAACCAAAAGGTTGCGTTTTTTTGTTGTATATGAAAAAGGCTGTTGCATATGCAACAGCCTTTCAAAAGCTAAGTATTTAATTATTCTTCGTCTTCAGAAGAGCTTCTTCCGTAGAGGTTGAATCTGAAAAGACGGGATTCATCATCGGGGTTTTCGCATTCAATAGTAGCTTCGCTGAGCTTACCGCCTTCAAGAATACTCTTAAGACCGATAAGACGGCAGAATGCGGACTGAAGATTAATCTTGTCGCCATCTTCTGTAGACATCCAAACATTGCCTGTGCAATTTGAAAGCTCCTTAATAAAGCCCTGCAAGTCAAGGTTACGTACTGTAAATTTTTCCATGATTGAATACCTCCTTAAAATCGTTTTCTGCATATTGTAAGTTGCCTTACACGCACATAGTATACTGAAATAAATTATTTGTCAACACCATTTGCGAAATTTTGTTAAATTGAACAAATCAAGAGAAGGATTGCTCAGTTCTGTTGATAATTTCGTCCTGTAAAGCTTTGGAAAGATTACGGAAATGGTCGCTGTAACCTGCAACACGAACGATAAGATCCTTGTATTCCTCGGGATGCTTCTGTGCTTCGATAAGTGTTGCGCGGTCAATAACGTTGAACTGAATGTGGTGACCGTCAAGAGCAAAGTATGCACGGATTAATGCTGCAAGGTTTTTAAGACCGTCTTCACCGCGGAGCACTGCTGGTGTAAACTTCTGGTTCAAGAGTGTGCCGCCTGTTTTCAAATGATCCATTTTAGAACAACTCTTGATAACAGCTGTCGGGCCGTTTGTATCGGCACCCTTTTCGGGAGAAATACCCTCGCTCATGGGTTTGCCTGCTTTTCGTCCGTTGGGAAGTGCACCGCACACTTCACCAAAATAAACGTGGCATGTTGTGGGGAGCATATCTATACGGTACTGACCGCCCTTGATTGTAGGTCTGCCCGTGATATAGTTACAGTAGCTGTCAAACACCGTTTTCATGATAGTGTCTGCATAGTCATCATCGTTACCGTATTTGGGAGTTTTGTTGGAAACTAAATTGTAAATACGGTCGTAGCCTTCAAAGTCGGCTTTCACAGCATCACAAAGCTCTGTCATCGTAAACTTCTTTTCATCAAACACGTTGTACTTGATAGCACTGAGTGCATCTGTAATAGTACCGATACCAACGCCTTGGATATAATAAGTGTTGTATCTTGCGCCGCCTGCATTGTAGTCCTGTGCTTTTTCAATACAGTCCTCCATGATAATGGAAAGGAAGGGCACAGGCATATATTTTGCGTAAATCTTTTCGATAATATTGTTGCCTGCAATCTTGATATCAAGGAAATGGTGCATTTGACGAAGAAAAGCGTCGTACAATTCTTCATAGCTCTTGAAGTCTTCGCTCTTGCCTGTCTTAAGACCAATCTGCTTGCCCGTATAGTTGTCAAAACCATTGTTAAGAGTGATTTCGAGAACCTTAGGAATATTGAAATAGCCTGTTAAAGCGTAGTTTTCCTTGCCAAGACAGCCTGTTTCAACACAGCCTGTCGAGCAACCGTGACGAGCGTCCTCTATAGACTTGCCCGCATTTAAAAGCTCCTGAATAATAGCCTCTGTATTGTAGAACGCCGGCTGCCCCCAACCCTTACGGGAAATTTCACATGCACGGAGAAGGAACTCATCAGGAGTTTTTCTGGAAATCTGAACATTGCTCGAGGGCTGGAGAAGCTTCATTTCATCCATTGTATCGAGGATAATATAGCTTACGGGGTTAACGCCGTCTTTGCCGTCTTCTGTAATACCGCCTGTATTAAGGTTACAGAAGTCTGTATATGTGCCGCTTTCCTTAAGAGTAATACCTACCTTAGGAGGAGCAGGCTGGTTGTTAAATTTAATCCAGAAGCATTCCAAAAGCTCACGAGCCTTGTCGTAATCAAGTGTGCCCTCTTTTAACTCTTTCTTATAGAAGGGGTAAAGGTGCTGGTCAAGTCTGCCGGGAGTGAAAGCGTCCCAGGGGTTAACCTCACTTGTTACACCGATATGTACAAACCAGTACATCTGGAGCGCTTGGTGGAACGTTTTGGGAGCAAATTCGGGTACCTGCTTACAGTTTTCAGATATAAGAAGCAAATCTGCCTTTCGCTGAGGGTCTGTTTCTTTCTCAGCGAGCTTAGCGGCATATTCACTATAGCGGCGACCAAATGTGATAATACCGTCGCAGGCAATTTTCATAGCTTCAAGCTCTGCCTTCTTGTCGTAAGCGTTTTCGTCGTTTACAAAGTCAAGGCGTGCAATACGTGCATCAATGTCCTTCTTAAAGTCGGAGAAGCCTTTTTTGTAAATAATATTACCTGCACCTGTGTGACCGGGACCGCGCTGTTCCATAAACTCAGTAAACATACCTGCAGCGTAGCAGTCCTTCCATTCCTGGCTTGTAGACTCCATAATCTTGTGACGGATAGAACGCTTTTCCCAGTAGGGGATAACCTTTTCTCTCTGGAGGTTTTTGTCCTCTTCTGTTACGGAAAAGCTTATTAATTCTCTTGCGTCCATAACCTCCATATCCTCGATTGTGTGACAGCACAACTCAGGGAACGAAGGTGCACACTGGAGATTGTGACCCTTTTCTCCTACGATTAATTCGCCTTCGTTTATAACGAGGGTTTTTCTTTCCATATATTCACGGAAAGCCAAAGCGCGAAGAACGGGAATATCCACACTGCCTTCATATTTCTGATAAGCTTCTGTCATGATGACAGCACGCTCAATAGAAAGTGCAGGGTCTGTAGAAACGCTCATTTCGCGGAGTTTTTTTGTTCTTTCTGTATATCCTCTCATGTATATAATCCTCCTTTGGTGGGTTTTGATTTAATTTGCTCTGGAATCACTGCAACATTTGCAAAGGTAAGGGGACACATCCATTCATTCATTTTCAATATAGTTTGCAGAAAACGAAATTGTGGGTTGGCTATGGGTAGGGAATGTCCCCAAAGGGGGTTGCAGTTTACTATCCGCCAATTTTAATGTCGGTGAAGGAATATTCTTCAAATATTTTTTTAATTTGCTCAAGCTTTTCATCGGACGGGGTTGACATGCTGTTGCCGTCGTAGTCCCTGCCGAGCTTTGTATACTTGTATTTGCCCATATCATGATATGGAAGTATATTCACCTTTTTCAAACCAAATTCTTTGCATCGGGCGGCTGTTTTTTCGATATCTCCGATATCTGCATTACAGCCTTCGATAACAGGAATACGCAAATTAATGTTTGCGCCTCTATTGCAAAGCTTTTCGAGATTTTCCCATATAAGCTCATTGCCCACTCCCGTAAGAGAGGCGTGTAGCGATGAGGAGTATGACTTTATGTCGTAAAGGAAAAGGTCTGTAAAGGGAAGAATTTTTTCAAATTCAGAAAAGGGCGCAAAGCCTGATGTATCAACACATGTATGTATATGGTGTGACTTACAGATTTTTAAAGCCTCCTGTAAAAATGAGGGAAACATCATACATTCGCCACCTGAAAATGTTACACCGCCACCGGATTCCTGATAAAAGGAAACGTCGCGCGATACAACATCGCAAACCTCTTCGGCAGTCATTTTTTTGCCCGAGATTTCCCTCGCGTTATAATAGCATGCGTCGGTACAGCCACCACAGTGATTGCACAAATCAAGGTTTGTATAAAGGTTGCCGTTTTCAATTGTGATAGCCTTTGTTGGGCAGGCTGTAACACATCTGCCACAGAAGGTACAGTTTTCGCGGTTGTACATAATCTCAAAATGAGAATTGTGGGTTTCGGGATTGTGGCACCATTTGCAATGAAGCGGACAACCCTTCACAAAAACGGTGGTGCGTATACCGGGACCGTCTTTGGTTGAAAACCGCTGGATATTGGATATAAGTACACTGTTCATTTCATCACATTCCTTATCAGAATAATTCTATATCTTTTTTGTTTGTCTGTCAACCAAAAAAAGATGAGTTTGATACCCTTTTGCGACAATATTTTAAAGGAAAAAACTGTATAATAGCATTGTGGGGTGAAAACATGATAACTGTATACATAGATGTGCTTTTTATGGTTAATTTTTTGATAAATATACTTATTATTGAAGGATCGGGAGTAATAACGGGTGAAGACACGACCCCAAAAAGAACAATTACCTCGTCGGCAGTAGGGGCATTGTGCGCTGTTTTGATGTTTTTCCCGAATTTTGAGTTTGTTTTAAGCATGGGAATGAAGCTTGTTTTGTCCTGTGTTATGGTGCTTTGTGCTTATAAAATCAAATCATGGCGTCATTTTTTGAAAATGACAGGCAGCTTTTATATTGCAAGCTTTGTTTTTGCAGGAGGCATAATTGCAATCATGACAACTACAGGGCTCGGTGCAAAAACAGGGGCTGTATATTCAAACGGGACAGTATATTTTAATCTTCCGTGGCAAGTTGCGCTACTGTGCTGTGCAGGGGTATATTTTTTGATATTTGCCATAGGGCGTATGCGCAGAAAACGTATCACAAAAAAAGCTGCAGAACGAAACCTAAGGATATACGTTCAAGGACAGACTTTTGACATAAAGGCAATCATAGACACAGGCAACTCGCTCTCCGACCCCATAACGGGCGATCCTGTCATAGTGTGCGAATACGATCAGATGAAAAAACTAATCCCTCAAAAGCAAAGCCTTATAGATGCGATAAAAGAGGCGGGCTTAAGAATACGGCTTGTGCCTTTTACAAGTGTCGGAAAAGAAAGCGGCATAATGCCCGGTTTTTGCCCCGACAGGGTACAAGTGGACGAAAGAGACGTAAAGCGGTGCGTTGTGGGCATAAGCGAAACGCGGCTTTTTAAAAACGAGGATTATCATGCACTTTTAAGCCCCGATTTAATAATAAACTGAAAAGGAATGGTTATGGTGAATATTAAAAATCTTATTGAAAAAATAGCCGCAAAAAGCTACGAGGAGCTTATACGTAAATTTTCTCCGTCAGAGGTGCATTATATAGGCGGAAGTGAAGCTCTGCCCAGAGCACTGGAAAAAGAAGAGGAAGAAAAGCTTTTATCCCGGATTGAAACCGATGCGGCAAAAAACGCACTCATTGAACACAACCTTAGGCTTGTTGTATATATAGCAAAAAAATTTGAAAATACCAACATATACATAGAAGACCTCATAAGCATAGGGACAATAGGGCTGATAAAAGCCGTAAACACCTTTAAGCCCGACAAAAAAATTAAGCTGGCAACATATGCGTCACGGTGTATTGAAAACGAAATACTTATGTATTTGAGAAAACATAACGCACAAAAAAGTGAGGTCAGCTTTGATGAACCGTTGAATGTGGATTGGGACGGTAACGAACTACTCTTATCAGATGTGTTGGGAACAGAAAACGACACCGTGGAGGCAAATTTGGAGGAGCAAGCAGAGCTGGAGCTTTTGAAAGGGGCTATGAAAAGGCTTAATACACGAGAAAGAGAAATCATCAACCTGCGTTACGGACTTGGCGGAAAAAACGAAAAAACACAAAAAGAAGTTGCCGACATGCTCGGAATAAGTCAAAGCTATATATCTCGTCTTGAAAAACGGATTATGGTACGCCTCAAAAAGGAAATTGCAAAAAACTTATAAAATACACAAAATTAATTTAGCACTCTCTTGACGAGAGTGCTAAATTAATTTATAATATATATTGTGTTCATAAAAAATTCAAAAAAAGGGATTATTATGTAATTCATAGAAAGGACTTGATATATATGGCAAAGAAGCAGTTTAAAACTGAATCCAAGAGAATATTGGATTTGATGATTAACTCAATCTACACACATAAGGAAATTTTCCTCCGTGAAATTATTTCCAACGCCTCCGACGCAATTGATAAGCGTTGCTATGTGGCACTTAGCGAAAACCTTGAGGGGTTTGACCGTTCTGATTTCAAAATAAAGGTTGATGTTGACACAGAGCACCGCACAATCACAGTTAGCGACACAGGTATCGGTATGACGCGTGAAGAGCTTGAAGAAAACCTTGGCACCATTGCAAAGAGCGGTTCTTTGAGCTTTAAAGAAAACATGTCCAAAGAAGAAAAAAACGATAAGGAAATTGACATTATAGGTCAGTTTGGTGTGGGCTTTTACAGTGCGTTTATGATTGCGGACAAGGTAACGGTTACAACACGTGCACTCAAGAGCGATGAGGCATATACATGGGAAAGTGAAGGCGTTGACGGCTACACAATCCGAGATGCAGTAAAACCCGAGATTGGTACAACTATCGTAATGCACGTAAAATAAAATACCGAGGACGAAGTATATGACGACTTTTTGCGTCCCTACAGACTTAAGAGTATTATTAAAAAATACTCTGACTATGTGCGCTATCCTATCGTAATGACAGAGGAAAAAACAAAAGAGGGTACAGACGAAAAGTATTTTGAAGAAGAAACTATTAACAGCATGACGCCTATATGGCAGAGGAACGCCTCTGACGTAACCGATGAAGAGGTGAACGAGTTTTATAAATCAACCTTCTACGATTTTGAAGACCCGTTAAAGGTTATCCGCATCAATGCGGAAGGAAGCCTTAACTATAAGGCAATGCTTTTTATCCCCAAAAAAGCACCAATGACATATTATACAAAGGAATATAAAAAGGGTCTCAGCCTTTATACCTCCTCCGTTATGATTATGGAAAACTGCGAGGAGTTACTTCCCGAGCATTTCCGCTTTGTAAAGGGTGTTGTAGATTCCGACAATTTGTCGCTTAATATTTCAAGAGAAATTTTACAGCACGACCGTCAGCTTAAGCAGATTGCAAATAATCTTGAAAAGCAAATAAAGAGAGAGCTCAAAAAGCTCATGACAAACGAAAGAGAAAAATACGAAAGCTTCTTTGGAGAGTTTGGACTTCAGCTCAAGTACGGTGTTGTATCGGATTACGGCGTGCATAAGGATATGCTCAGTGAGCTTTTGTTGTATCATTCCTCTTTGACTAATTCCCTTGTGAGTCTGGAAGAATACGTATCAAGTATGCCTGAGAGCCAAAAGTATATTTACTTTGCCCGTGGCGAAAGCATTAACAAAATCGATGCACTGCCCCAGACAGAAATCGTACGCGAAAAGGGCTATGGAATACTTTACCTTACAGATGATGTAGATGAATTCGTTGTAAATATTTTAGGCTCCTATAAGGATAAGGAATTTAAAAACATCAACGATAAAGACCTGGGATTAGAAACCGAAGATGAAATCAAGGAAACCGAAAAGAAGGAAGAAGAAAACAAAGACCTTCTTGACTTTGTGAAGGACGCTTTAGATGGTGAGGTTGAGTTTGTACGAATTTCCCACAAGCTTAAGAGTCATCCTGTGTGCCTTACAAGTGAAGGCGAAATTACTTTGGAAATGGAAAAATACTTTAAGAGCCTTCCCGGAGAAAAGGAAAACGCAATCAAGGCAAGAAGAGTGCTTGAATTAAACGGTGAACACCACGCATTTGAAGCTCTCCGCAAGGCGTACGACGAGGACAAAGACAAAGCAAAGAAGCTTTGTAAAATCCTCTATACCCAGTCACTTTTAATTGCAGATATGCCCATTGAAAATGCTGTGGAATTTGCTCAATTAGTAAGTGAATTATTTTAACAATAAAAAAGGAATTGCAAAAGCAATTCCTTTTTTATTGTTATACGAGATTGTTATTACGATTGTAGCGGTTTGAAATATCCTTAAAGAAGTTAACGTTTACCTGACTGAGGCTTTCGGCAGTAATGCGGAAAGCCCAGTTACCGTCAGCTTTTCCGGGAGTATTCATACGTGTATCTGCACCAAAGCCTACCAAATCCTGTACGGGTACAATACTAAGGAGTGCAGAGGATTCAAACAGTGTGCGAATAATTGTCTTTATGCAGGGGGCATCGGGACCGCCAATACCCCAGTCACCCTCAAAGTTACAGTATTCACAAATCCTTTTGCGAGAGGCGTCGTCTGCCTCCCAAAGCCAACCTAAGATTGTGTTATTGTCGTGTGTGCCCGTATAGGCAACTGTAGAGGATGAATAATTGTAGGGCATATGTGTGTTATCACCGTCGGAAAGGAACGCAAACTGCATTACGCCCATTCCGGGGAATTTGGCGTCCTTAACCAATTGACGTACATCGTCATCTATATCACCAAGGTCTTCGGCGATAATGGGAGAGTGGGGGTATTCTTTTCTGAGTGCATTAAAAAAGTCCATTCCGGGGCCTTTTATCCATTTGCCCTTTGTAGCTTTTTCGCCACTGGGTACTGACCAGTACGCACTAAAAGCTCTGAAATGGTCAATTCTCACAGCGTCATAAAGGCTGAACGCATAGCCTGCACGGTCAATCCACCACTTGTAGCCCTCCTTTTTCATTGCGTCCCAGTCATACAAGGGATTGCCCCACAGCTGACCTTCCGCTGAAAAATAATCCGGAGGAACGCCTGCACAGCATCTTAACTGACAGGTTTCTTCGTCAATGGAGAAAAGGTGAGGGTTCGCCCACACATCTGCACTGTCATGAGCAAGGTATATGGGCATGTCGCCTATAATTGATACACCGCAGTCGTTAATATCCTTTTTGAGAGAAGCAAACTGCGTGTGGAATTCATACTGCAGGAAAAGTGCAAAGTAATATTCGTCACAAAGCTCCTTGCGTGCTTTATTAAGAGCCTTTTCGTCTCTTCTCTTTTCGTCCTCGGGCCATTCCCACCAGGGGAGAAGGTCGTGACTGTCCTTGAGTGCCGTGAAAAGCGCGTAGTTGTCAAGGTGAGGGTTTTCCTTTAAAAATTTTTCAAGCACAGCTAAGTTATCCTTTTTAAAACGGTTAAAAGCCTTTTTGAAAACTGCAAGGCGTGTTTCCTTCAAAAATTTGAAATCAACACTGTAGGGCTGGCTTGCCACACAGCCGTCAAGCTCTTCTTTTGTGAGAAGTCCTTCTTCAAAGAGGATTTCGGGGTCAATAAAAAAGGGATTGCCCGCAAACGCACTGCAGCCTGCATAGGGGGAGTTGTAATCGTCCGTGGGACAAAGGGGCAATACCTGCCAAGAGCGGATATCCATAGAACGGAGGAACTGAGCAAACTGCCTTGCCTCACGCCCGAAAGTACCGATGCCGTATTTGCCCGGAATTGAGGAAATATGGGCTAAAACACCCGAAGAACGGTTAAACATATGTAAAACTCCTTAAAACTTAAAAATAACTTTTAAAATATAATATATGAACGGAATAAATACCGCAGGCAACATATTGCCCACCTTGAACTTGGGTTTATAAACAAAGTTGAGACCTATAGCCATGATAAGAATATTGCCAACAAATCCCATTTGAGCAATAACCGCATCAGTAAGATAAGGTGCAACGAGTGATGCGCACAAGGTTATACCGCCCTGATACAAAACCAACGTTACACAGCTCATGAGCGTACCGACACCGAGCGTCGAAGCAAAAACTACAGCCATGATGCCGTCGAGGATGCTTTTTGCGTAAAGGATGTTAGGGTCATGGGATATACCGTCATTAAGCGAGCCTACAATTGCCATACTGCCCACACAGAAAAGAAGCGATGCCGATACAAAAGCCTCTGCAAAGGTAGAGCCCGACTGATTTTTTGTAAGCTTTCGCTGGAAAAACTGTCCTATATCATCAAGACGCTTTTCAATATCAATAAGTGTGCCTATAAGTGAGCCTATGGCAAGGGATAAAATCATAAGAAGCGTAAATTCGCTCGAAAGCTTGCCGCCTTCCAAGGCTGTTATACTGTTTGTGACAACGCCCGAAACACCTATCGTAAAAACGGCCAGCCCGAGAGCACTCATTACACCTTCACGAAGACGGTCACTTATGAGCTTTTTACAAAAAAGACCTAAAAGAGAGCCTATAACTACCGTGATGACGTTTACAATTGTACCAATACCTGTGATGTACATAAAAACCAAGACCTTCCAAAAAAATATTGATAATATTGTATCATATAATGCCGAAATTTCAAGGTAAATTTGCAAAAAACTTGAAAACATAAAACAGTGGTGCTATAATGATTCTAATATACATTTTTCAGAGAGAAGAGTGAAAGATATGTTATCGCTTAGAGTTAATATTCCGAAAAGAGAATATGACATATATATAGGAAAAGGGCTTTTTGACAATGCCGTGGATTTGTTAAAGGGCTTTACTGACGGGAAGAAAGTCTGCATTGTATCTGACAGCAATGTTTTTCCCTTGTACGGCAAACAGGTTGAAAATAGTGTAAAGGGTGCAGGCGGTGATGTGTTCAGTCTTGTTGTAAAGGCGGGCGAAGAGGCAAAAAGCTTTTCTAATCTTGAATATTTGAGCCGTGAAATCATCCGTCACGATTTTACCCGCAGTGATGTTATTATTGCACTCGGCGGCGGTGTTATCGGCGACCTTACGGCTTTTTGTGCATCTGTTGTGCTCCGCGGGGTAACGCTTATTCAGATGCCTACAACGCTTCTTTCTCAGGTGGATTCATCAGTAGGCGGCAAAACAGCTGTCAACATCCCCGAGGGTAAAAATCTTGTGGGCAGTTTTTATCAGCCTAAAATGGTTCTGATTGATACAAATACTCTTTCAACTCTTCCTCCCCGTGAGGTAGCCTGCGGTATGGCAGAGGTGATAAAGTACGGCGCAATCCGTGACAAAAATCTTTCTGACAGGCTTTTAGAGGGCAATTTTGAAATCGAAGAGGTTATCAAAACTTGTTGTAGCATAAAGGCACAGATAGTAGAAAACGACGAGCTTGACAAGGGAGAGAGAATGCTTCTTAATTTTGGGCACACTCTCGGTCATGCTGTTGAAAACTACACAGGTTACGGCACATATTCTCACGGTGCGGCAGTGGCTATAGGCATGTGTGCAATAACACGCTGGAGTGAAAACGAAGGCATAACCGAAAAGGGTACTTATGATAAAATAAAAGCCCTTTGTGAAAAATATGACCTTCCCACATATATTGAAGACCTTGACAAAATGACAGGCGCGGCAATGCACGACAAAAAGCGAAGCGGTAACAAGATAAGCATAGTGCTTGTTAAGAGCATGGGCGACAGCTACTATGAAAAGGTTGACGTAAATAAACTTTCCGAAATAGCGAGATGAAATTATGGATATAAAAATCACACCAAATAAACTTTCGGGTAATATGGAAATTCCCCCCTCAAAGAGCTATTCTCACCGTGGGCTTATCGCTGCGGCATTAGGTGAGGGTGAGGCAATAGGTGTTGGCGATTCTGCCGACACAAAAGCCACAAGGGAATGTCTTGATGCAATAAAAAAGAAATCACCTCTTTTTGCAAACGAATCCGGGTCAACGCTTAGGTTTATGATACCCCTTGCACTGGCTATAAACGGCGAGGTTGAAATTTCCGGTTCAAAGAGGCTTATGGAGCGTCCTTTGGATGATTATTTCAATATTTTCCGCGAGAAGGGTATTGAATATAAGCTTGAAAACGATACTCTGTATGCAAAAGGCACTCTTACAGGCGGAGTATACAAATTAAGGGGCGATGTATCAAGCCAGTTTATAACGGGGTTACTTTTTGCACTTCCTCTTTTAAAGGAAGACAGCGTTATCCAAATCACTACAAAGCTTGAAAGCCGTGCCTATGTTGACATGACAATTGACGTGCTGGGTAAATTCGGAGTAGAGGTTTTAAGTAAAGACAATTGCTACATAATAAAAGGCAATCAGAAATATCAGCCAAACACCTACACTGTTGAGGGTGACTACTCTCAGGCGGCGTTTTTCCTTGCAATGGGTGATGTCAATCTTACGGGGCTTGACAAACAGTCTCTTCAGGGAGATAAGGAAATTGTTGACGTGTACCGCAAAATGGGCATGGTGATTGAAGATATTGAATGCGGCTATGTTACAACCGGCAAAGCGACAAGAAATATCACCGTTGACGTAAGCCAGATACCAGACTGCGTGCCCGTATTAGCCGCTGTTATGGCTGTAACAGAGGGCGAAGGCAGGATTGTGAACGCGGCAAGGCTTAGAATAAAAGAATCCGACCGCCTTCGTGCTGTAACGGAAGAACTGAGGGCACTTGGTGCTGATATCGAGGAAGGCGAAGACTATCTTATCATACATGGAAAAGAAAAGCTCACAGGCGGACAGTGTAAGAGCCATAACGACCACAGAATTGTCATGGCGATAGCAACAATCTCGCCTTACTGCACATCGGATGTTATAATACACGGTGCAGAAGCCGTAAACAAGAGCATGCCCGATTTCTGGGAAAGATTTAAAGTATTGGGAGGAAATATAAATGAGCTCAATATGGGGTAATACAATAAAGCTTTCGATTTTCGGCGAAAGTCATTCGAGAGCAATCGGCGGAGTTATTGACAATCTTCCGCCGGGGATTGAAATAGATATGGAAGAGATTGCCTTTGAGTTAAAAAGACGTCAGACAGGTTCTTCGGCGTTGGCAACAGCAAGAAAAGAACCCGATATCCCCGAGATTTTGTCGGGTGTTGTAAACGGCAAAACAACAGGTACGCCTCTTGGCTTTGTTATTTATAACTCTGACCAACATTCAAAGGATTATGATAACTTAAAAACAACTGCACGTCCGTCACATGCGGATTATACAGGCTTTTTGAGATATAACGGTTTTAACGACCACCGTGGCGGCGGACATTTTTCCGGCAGACTTACAGCACCTCTTGTTTTTGCGGGTGCAATAGCTAAATGCGCACTCCGCCAAAAGGGTATTTACACGGTTTCGAGGATAAAGAGCATCATGGATATTGAAGATGATGCTTGGAATCTTAATGATATGACCTATGAAAAAGCACGCGAGCTTAAAGAAATGATTATACCTACTGTTTCATCTGATGCAGGAAAGGCAATGGAGGAGAGAGTACTCAGCTTAAAGAGCGAGCTCGACAGTGCAGGCGGTGTAATTGAATGTGCAATAATCAACATGGAAAAAGGCATCGGCAATCCTATTTTTGACGCTTTTGAATCGCGTCTTTCGTCGCTTATTTTCTCGGTGCCTGCTGTAAAGGGTCTTGAGTTCGGCGAAGGCTTTAACGTGACAAAAATGTGCGGAAGTGAAGCTAATGACCCCCTTTTCACAGACGGAGAAAATATATACACAAAAACCAACCATGACGGCGGCATAAACGGCGGTATAACAAACGGCATGCCCATAGTTTTCCGCACTGCAATAAAGCCTACAGCGTCCATATCCCGTGAGCAGGACACAGTAAACTTTATCACAAAGACTAACGAAAAGCTCATTGTTGTAGGCAGACACGACGCCTGCATATGCGTCCGTGCCGTAAGCGTTATTGATGCCTGTGCTGCATTATGTGCTTTTGATTATTTGGTTGAGAATAAGTATTTCTGAAAGAGTGAAAAATAATGGAAAATCTTGAATATTATAGAGGTCAAATTGACAAAATAGATACAGAGCTTATTACGCTTATGGAAAAAAGAATGGATGTGGCAAAGCACATCGGTACTGTCAAGCTCCGCGAAGGATTACAGGTCCTTGACGAAAAGCGCGAAAAAAAGGTGCTTGCCAGCCGTATGGACAAGGTGACAAATCCCGAATACGAGCATGTAGTGGAAGAGTTCTTTATAAAGGTTATGGCACTTTCAAGGTCTGTACAGCAAAAGCTTATCGATTCGCATCAGATGAGAGACAACCTTACAGGCAGATGTGCATATCAGGGTGTTGACGGCGGCTACGGTTCTATAGCGGCATCTAAAATTTTCGGAGAGAATATATATAACGTAAAAACCTTTGAAAATGTTTTTGAAGAGGTAACAGCGGGCAGATGTGAATATGGTGTTATCCCGCTGGAAAACTCCACCACAGGCAGTATTACCGATGTTGTTGACATGCTTGCAAAATTCCCCGTGTATATAATCGGAGAAACAAGCATCAAGGTTGAACACAATCTTTTGGCAAAGCGCGGTGCAACACTTGAAGATATCAAGGACGTGTATTCCCACGAGCAGGGATTTTTCCAGTGTAAGGAATATCTCAAGGATAAGGACTGGAATCTTAACAGCGTTGTCAATACAGCCGTTGGCGCAAAAACCGTAAGCGAAAGTGGAGATTTTACAAAGGCGGCGATTGCATCACAGCGTGCGGCTAAGCTTTATGACCTTGACGTGCTCGCGCCCAGTATTAATTCCGGCAAGCAGAACTCCACAAGATTTATAATAATTTCCAAAAACCCTGTGGTTGATACTACATCAACAAGGGCAGCTGTTATTTT
>JAFUJZ010000020.1 GCA_017467965.1 Clostridia bacterium | reverse complement strand
AAGTTATTGATGACGCTGTATACTATTTTAATTATGTAAAACCTATCAGAAAGTTAAAAAGAAAACCGCCTGTTCAATACAGACTTGAACAGGCAGTTTAAAATATTCTTTTTTGTGTCTACAAAGTATTGACTACTTCACTCAAGGGGCTCTTTTTATTTGCGTTATTTTATCCAAAGCTCATTTTGTTGAGAAAAGGGATGAGAAATTGTGCAAGGACTGTATCGATAGTATCGGGATACATCGGTGCAGCCCCTGTACGATTTATCGCCCTTTAATCACGAAATGTCAAGCATATCCAAATAATTTTTGCCGTATGCTGCAATATAGTCTTTTCTGCCTTGAAGATTGTCACCCAAAAGCAGGTCAAACATTTCGGCAGTTTTTTCAGCATCGGTGGGAGTTACTTCAATAAGTCGCCTTGTTTCAGGGTTCATGGTAGTCTGCCACATCATGTCGGGCTGGTTTTCACCAAGACCTTTACTACGCTGAATATTGACCTTTTTGCCTTCAAGCTGTGCGAGTATTTCGGCTTTTTCCTTTTCGCTGTAGGCAAAATATGTGTCATCCTTACAGGTAATTTCAAAAAGCGGAGACTCCGCAATGAAAACCTTGCCCTCCTGGATAAGTGTGGGCATAAGGCGGTAAATCATCGTAAGAATAAGCGTTCTTATCTGGAAACCGTCCACGTCGGCATCGGTACAGATAATAACCTTTGCCCAACGGAGGTTTTCGAGGTTGAATGCGTTAATATCTTTATTCTGCTTGGCTTTTACTTCAACGCCGCAGCCCAAGACCTTTACAAGGTCTGTAATGATTTCGCTCTTGAAAATCTTTGCAAAATCCGCTTTAAGGCAGTTAAGTATTTTACCTCTTACGGGCATAATGGCCTGAAATTCACTATCTCTGCCCAATTTACAAGCACCCAAAGCACTGTCGCCTTCCACGATGTAAATTTCGCGTTTGGTTAAATCCTTGCTTCGGCAGTCAACAAATTTCTGGATACGGTTTGTAATATCAATATTGCCCGTAAGTTTCTTTTTGAGGTTTGTCCTTGTTTTTTCTGCAGTTTCGCGACTACGCTTATTGAGTAACACCTGATCGGCAATCCTCAATGCCTCTGCACGGTTTTCGATAAAGTATACATCGAGAGTTTTACGGAGGAACTCTGTCATTGCTTCCTGTACAAACTTGTTGTTGATACTCTTCTTTGTCTGGTTTTCATAGCTTACAACCGTGGAGAAGCAGTTTGTCACAAGGATAAGGCTTTCCTTAACATCATCAAAGGTAATCTTTGCCTCGTTTTTAGTGTACTTGTTTTCGTTGCGGATAAAATTGTCAATAGCCGCTACAAATGCACTTCTTGTCGCTTTGTCGGGTGAGCCGCCATGTTCAAGGAAAGAGGAGTTATGGTAATACTCTATTGCGTTAACCTCGTTTGAAAAACAGAACGCCGCAGAGATTTTCACCTTATAGTCAGCCATGTCTGCACGATCACGACCTACTCTTTCGCCCTCATAAAAAGCCGCGGGAGTAAGATTTTTGCCGAGTGCAAGCTCGTTTACATAGTCACTTATGCCATTTTCATAGTAGTATTCAAACTTTTCGCCCTTATAATCGAGCTTAAAGCGAAGCCCTGCGTTGACAACCGCCTGACGCTTGAGCATTTCGGAAAAATAGCTCAGCGGCACGTCAATATCGGTGAAAACCTGTAAGTCGGGTTTCCAGCGGATTGTTGAACCTGTATGACGGTATTTCTTTTCTTCCTTGAAAAGTCCGCCTACGTTTTCGCCTTTTTCAAACCTCAGAGAATGCTCATAACCGTCACGGTTAATGGTTGCCTCCATGTATTCCGATGCAAACTGCGTTGCACAAAGACCCAAGCCGTTAAGACCCAAAGAGTACAAATAGCTTTCGCCGTCGCCCTTAGAGTACTTACCGCCTGCGTAAAGCGTGCAGAACACCAATTCCCAGTTATATTTTTCTTCCTTTTCGTTCCAGCCTACGGGAATACCGCGTCCGTAGTCTCGTACCTCGACGCTGTTATCCTTAAAGTAGGTGACTTCAATAACTTTACCAAAGCCCTCACGAGCTTCGTCAATGGAGTTTGTAACAATTTCAAAAATACTGTGCTGACAACCCTCCAAGCCGTCAGAACCGAACATAACGCCGGGACGTTTTCTGACCTGATCCGGACCTTTCAGTGCCTGAATACTCTGATCGCCGTATTCCTTCTTTGCCATTTTCCTAATCCTTTCGTTTCGTCAATGACGAAATGTATTTTTTGTTTTACAGACCTGTATCTGAGGAAAGTACCCCTGTGGGCGCTTCCCCCTCGGGAAGCAGTCCCGGAGGCATTATTGTGTCATCATCGGGATTAATTGTGCCCGTCTCCGGCATTGTTACGCCCTCGGGCTGTTTTGTACCTACAGTAACAATTGTCTTTGTGGGGTTGTAGCGGCTTCGCGTAAGATTTTCGCGGCTAACCTCTTTATCTCCGGAGTAAACCACTCTTACAGCATCAACAACATAACCGTTTGAACCCTTTTCCGTTTCAGTATAGCCTACTTCTTTTTCAGGATCTTCAACAATTTCCTCTGTGGGAGGTATAACCGAAACTGTGCTTGTAAGTATGTCAACCTTCATATCCGGGATTGTGTTCATACCTACAATCGATATTTTGATAGTTTTACCCGAAATCTCGCTTACGATTTTAATCGGGTGACCTGTGTTGTTTTTGAACTTGAAGTCTGTTGTGCCCCAGTTTACGGTTGCATCGCGACCCACGCGAACATAGCTCACCGTCATCTGATGACTGCGTCTTTCAACGATTTCAAGGTTAGAGAGGAGCACCGTATTATAAAGTGTGCTCGATACCTGACATATACCGCCGCCAACCTCTGTAACGGTTTTACCTGCGGCATAGGCGCCTGCAGGCTTGTAGCCACGCTCTTTTGTTCTCTCGCCCAGTGCATCGTTAAAGCTGAAAACATCACCGGGCATCATAAGTGTACCATTGATTGCTTCCGACGCAAGACGGATGTTTTCGCATCTGTTTGCACTTGATGTTGTATAGCTTGTGGTGAAAGATGCAAGCGTATCACGCAAAAGTCCTGCTTCCATTTCTTCCTTTGTGAAGGCAGGCAGATTGACCTTGCAGGGGATTAAATATGCTTCCCCTTCCTTTGTGTGGGACTTCATTATTTTTGTTGCTTCAGCTTTGTCAAATTCACAGCCGGGCATAGATTCGGTAACTGTTATTGTACCGTCTGTGTTAAGTATGTATCCGCCTTCCTTGTATTCAGATCCGAAAGAGGATAAAAAAGCATCGTAATCAACAGCTTTCGGTGCTGTTTTGACAATGGAAAGCTTGATTTCCTGTTTATTTTCTCGCATAAGCTCCTGCTTAATCTTATCAAGAGCTTCAGTACGGTTTATCTGCACACCGCTTGTGCCGTTTGTTACCTCAATACCCTCCTCGGTTATGTTGGCAACGGTTTCGACAACGTGTGTTTCTCTATCGCCAAGCTTTTCGCTTATTGCCTTATCAAGCTTTGTCTGATCGATTTTAATCTCGGGAATATATTCGGTTTTTACCCAACCGGAGAACAAGCCCTTACTTTTTTCGATTGCCGCATCTACGGTTTTTTCCACGTCATATTCTGCGCCGATTTCCTCGGCTGTAAGTGTAAAGCTTTTGCCGTCAGCATTGATAGACACTCTTTCGCTGTCGTTCATTTTGATTTGACCGAGTGCTTTTATCGCTTCTTCTCTGCTCATTTCGCCGATGTCAACGCCTTTGACAAAAACGTTTGCCGCCACATGACCGTCCTTTGCACAGCCTGTAAGCAAAACGCAAAAAACTATCGCAAAAAGCAATAAAAACTTTTTAATATTATTCATACAAACCAACCCTTTCAGGATGAATTCAATTGATTTTACACGTAATCTATATTATTATAGCACATTTATGTTTTTTATCAACATTTTTACGTCCAAATGTCGTCAAATTGTAATATTTTCCTGTTTTTCTTGCAAAAATATAAGAGTACGGGTATAATAATATCATTACAGAAAGGTTGATGACAATGACCGAAACAAGCGAAAAAATTACACGTGCCATTCTGTGCGGTGTTCATACTGGCAGCTTGGATGTTTTAAATGATACAACAGATGAGTCCATGACTGAGCTTGCAGAGCTTGCCAAAACTGCAGGCGCCCTTGTTGTAGGCACTTTGGTGCAAAATAAGGACAAGCCCGAGACAAAGGCTTATCTCGGCGAGGGCAAGCTTGAGGAGCTTAAAAATGCCGCTGAAACACTCGAGGCTGACCTCATTATTTTTGACGATGAATTAACAGGTATACAAACACGTAATATTGAAGATATTGTGGGCGTAAGAGTCATAGACCGCAGTACGCTTATTCTTGATATTTTTGCCCTGCGCGCCAGAAGTCGTGAGGGTAAGCTGCAGGTTGAGCTTGCACAATTAAAGTATCGCCTGCCCCGATTAACGGGTATGGGTACTGCCCTTTCCCGTCTTGGTGGCGGCATTGGTACACGAGGCCCCGGTGAAACAAAGTTAGAGAGCGACAAGCGTCACATACGCCGCCGTATTGAGGCACTGGAAGACGAGCTTCGTGATATTGAGCGTCACAGAACTCTCCTTCGTTCACGCCGTGAAAAGGACGGGGTTTTGACCTGCACTTTGGCAGGTTACACCAACGCGGGTAAATCCTCGCTTTTAAACGCATTAACCCAATCAGAAGAAGTATATGCGGCAAACCAGCTTTTTGCCACACTTGACCCCACCGCAAGAAGCATCACCCTCCCCGACGGCAGAAGTGTTATGCTCGTTGACACGGTTGGTTTTATCAGAAAGCTCCCTCACCATTTAGTCAAAGCATTCCGTTCAACCTTGGAGGAAACAATCGAGGCTGATGTAATATTGCATGTTATCGACTCCGCTGATAATAACATGTGCCAGAATATAAGGGTTGTTGATTCGCTTATAAGTGAGCTTAACTGCAAGGCAGAAAGTGTTATTGCAGTATTCAACAAGTGCGATGTTGCACCCCCTCTGTCCCCCAGACCCGAGGGCAGATATAACGACTATGTTTCGATAAGCACCCTTACAGGCGAAGGCTTAGATGCGCTTATCGACAAAATTTCCGACGCACTTCCTGGCAAGAAGAAAAGGATTGAGGTTTTAATACCTTATTCTGACTCGGGTGTTGCGGCACGCCTCCACGACGGCGAGGTTATCTATTCGGAGGAATACACCGACACGGGTATTAAGGTGGATTTACTTGCCGACGAAATACTCCAGGCAAAATTAAAGGAATGGATATTATGAACAATTACAAAACCGTAAAAAAGGGTGCATACGATGAATTTGTTGACAAAAAGTCCCGCTTTATAGGCTATGTAAAGCCTGTTGTAAATGAGGACGAGGCAATAGAATTCATCAACGCAGTCCGCAAGAAGCATTACGATGCAACCCACAACTGCTACGCATATATAGTGCGTGACAATAACATAATGCGATATAGTGACGACGGAGAGCCTGCAGGTACGGCAGGTATGCCTATACTTGACGTTTTACGAAAAGAGGAATTAACCGATGTATGCGTTGTTGTAACGCGTTATTTCGGCGGTACGCTCTTAGGCACAGGTGGATTGGTACGTGCATATACAAAGGGCGCACAGGTAGGCTTGGATGCTGCAGAAAGGATTGAAAAGCTTTTTTGCAATATCTATAGCGTTAAGTGCGATTATTCCGCCATGGGCAGTTTGCAGTATGCAATAGTGGAAGACGGAGAATATATATTAAAGGACACTATCTTTACCGATAATGTGGAATTTATCGTTTATGTTAAAAAGCCCGACGCAACCCGTTTTGAAAAAATGATTGAAAATAAAACCGCAGGCAGTATAAAGCCTGTCATTACCGCAACAGAATATATCGATAACCCACTAAAAAAAGACTGAAAATTCAGTCTTTTTTTAATGTTCTTATAAATTCAATTAATTCGGGAGTGCAGTTTTTCTTGATGACAATTATCCCTTTTCTGCTAAAGGTTATAATATAAAAATTACTTCTTGTTTCACGCACCTCTTTTATATCAGCTTTCGGGAACTCCGCAACAACCTCTCCGCCCACAGTCTTCATTTCTATCTTATCGGGCGAAAACCAAAACACTCTTTTTTCTGTGATTGTTTTGTCCATAGCATACATTTCTTTCAATTTGGAGAAGAATCCCCATGCAAGCAATACTATGAACAAAACCCCTGCTACAATACCAACCACAGCTCCGAGTAATCTTCCTGCAAATATAACATATGTTATTCCTATCAACAGCAAGAATAAAGGGGTGACTTTGTCATATTTGCCAACCGCAAAAGCATATTTAACATATTCTCCAAATGTTATTTCCGTGGTTGTGGAGAGTTTTTCATTAGTGTTCATATTTCTTCCCCCTTAAAAACCAAATAAGATCTTCCGTACAATTCTCTTTCAACACATTTGCAACTATGACGTGCTTAGATTTGTATATGTAAAAATTAGTATCAGTTTCTGCAATTTTTGCAATTTCACCATATCCAACATTTAAAGACCATGTTTCATAAGACACGGTAAGACTATTGTCATAAAAGCTCACTGTTATCTCATTGCCGTAATTGTCACAGCCTATACTGTATTGTTTTTTAGGCATTATAAACTTTCCATAAATCCCCATCAGAATATATAAAACTCCTATAACACCCACAAGTATCCCGTTAATACACTCCCCTAGCAGCATTATGCCTATCCCACTAAATAAAAATATTATTCCACAAACTAACTCTGTGCGGAACATTATTTTGTAGTCATAATCTGACATTTTTTTGTATTCTTCCCATGTCATTATTGTTTTAGTTTCAAATAAAGGTTCCATTTTCCCATTCCCTTCCTAGTAAAATTATATATTTGTTCATATTCCTTGTCAATCTGTTACTATCTACTTGTATAGACACAAAAAATTCAAAAAAGTTGCATTTAATTTGTATTGAATTCCGCTACTTTTTGTCGTATAATGATATTACTGTTTAGTCATAGGAGTTTTTTGTATGAAAAAGTTTATAGCATTAGTATTAATTATAATATGTATTTTTTCTTTTGCGGCATGCACAAAGCCTGCAGGCACACCCAACGCACCCGTATCAAATGAAATCGGTCCTGCTCACGCCAATGAATATCTGACAGAATTTTTCTCATCCTACACACAAATGAGTGAGTACATAGCACGTGAAGACCTTGCCCTCTCGTCATATACACTTCTCGGGGTTGACCTTAAGTCTCTTTTAAAAGCATCTTATCAGGCGCAAAGTGTTACTTACACATTTGACGTGCCGGTAGAAATCTCTGACAATACATTTTCATGTGATGTAGTTATAGATGCACCGGACATGAACATGCTTTACGAAGCATATCTTATCGATACAGCTATTGACCCGGAGGCAGACCTTGTCAACTCGTTCTATGCAAATATAAACGCAGGTGCAACAACCTCCATAAAAAGCGATACAGTTACATTAACCCTCACCTACACCGACGGCACATGGAATATTGCATCAAATAATGCCCTTGTATACGGCATTTTCCCAAATCTTGATATGATTAACGCTTAAAAGGAAAATCCCTCAACGAATTCATGTCGTTGAGGGATTTTTTTGCCTTCCTTTGGCATGTTTCTATTACTGTGTCGCAACATGAAGCCGTGGCTCGTTTTTAATACATCACATTTTGAGATACATGTCAATATCTCATATCGAGATATCTTATAATAATTGCAGGAGTGATATTATGAGATTAAAAGATTTAAGAGAAGATTTAGACTTGAAGCAAAGCGAACTGGCAGATTATTTGCACATTAAACAAAACACATATTCCCAATACGAAAACGGACAAAGACAGTTACCCACCGATGTTTTAATTGCATTAGCAAAATACTATAATGTATCAACTGATTATATATTAGAACTTACAGACATAAAAACTCCCTATCCTAAAAAATAAAGGGGACAATATGGATTTACCAAGCCGCAAACCCACGCGTTTAAAAAATTTTTACTACTCAACTCTCGGTGCATATTTTGTAACAATCTGCACCAAAGACAGAAAAGAAATTTTGTCTCACATCGTAGGGGGGGGGATTCATGAATCGCCCGAAAATAAATAACACAAAAAAGGACTGTCAAAGACAGTCCTTTTTATATGTGAATAATTAATTATTCAATGATTTCGGATACAACGCCGGAACCTACTGTTCTACCACCTTCACGGATAGCGAAACGAAGACCCTGTTCGATAGCGATGGGCTTTGTAAGTTCTACATTGATACGAGCGTTATCGCCAGGCATGCACATTTCAACGCCTTCTTCAAGGTTGATAACACCTGTAACGTCTGTTGTTCTGAAATAGAACTGAGGACGGTAGTTTGTGAAGAAAGGTGTATGACGGCCACCTTCGTCCTTTGTAAGAACGTAGATTTCGCCCTTGAACTTTGTGTGGGGGTTGATGGAACCGGGCTTAGCAAGAACCTGACCACGTTCGATTTCGTCACGGTTTACACCACGAAGAAGAGCACCGATGTTGAAACCAGCAACAGCTTCATCAAGCTGCTTACGGAACATTTCGATACCTGTAACAACAACCTTACGTGCTTCGTCAGCAAGACCAACGATTTCAACTTCGTCAGAAACATGAAGTGTACCACGTTCTACACGACCTGTAGCAACTGTACCACGACCTGTGATTGTGAATACGTCTTCGACAGGCATAAGGAAGGGCTTGTCTGTATCTCTTTCAGGTGTGGGGATGTAGCTATCAACGTTAGCCATGAGTTCGAGGATGGGTGCATATTCGGGAGCGTTGATGTCTGTGGATTCGCATTCAAGAGCTACGAGAGCAGAACCTGCAACGATCGGAATATCATCACCGGGGAATTCATATTCGTTAAGAAGGTCACGGATTTCCATTTCAACGAGTTCGAGAAGTTCATCGTCGTCAACCTGGTCCTTCTTGTTCATGAATACTACGATGTAGGGAACGCCTACCTGACGGGAGAGAAGGATGTGTTCTCTTGTCTGGGGCATGGGACCGTCAGCAGCGGATACTACGAGGATAGCACCGTCCATCTGAGCAGCACCTGTAATCATGTTCTTAACGTAGTCGGCGTTGCCGGGGCAGTCAACGTGAGCGTAGTGACGGTTGTCTGTTTCGTACTCAACGTGAGCTGTAGAGATCGTGATACCTCTTGCCTTTTCTTCGGGAGCCTTATCGATCTGATCGTAAGCTGTGAAAGCAGCCTGGCCCTTCATACCGAGAACCTTTGTGATTGCAGCAGTAAGAGAAGTCTTACCATGGTCAACGTGACCAATTGTACCAATGTTTGCATGGGGCTT
>JAFUJZ010000019.1 GCA_017467965.1 Clostridia bacterium | reverse complement strand
CATGCTTCTTTAACGGTCTTAACCTCACCCGACTCAATAAGCCTCTTCGATGTAAGAACCTTTATAAAAACATCGGGCAAAACCTCGGCGTCAACCAGTATAACCTCTCTGTTATCTTCCAAAACTGTCCACCTCCCAAACACATTTGTTTTTTCTATATATATTACTCCATATTTTTGGGTTTGTCAACAACTATTCCAAACAAAAACCACAAAATATTGATTTATTTCATCATATGGGGTCATAGTAGTATTTTTTAACAAAAAACATCCGTTACTTTCGTAACGGATGTTTTTTGTTATTATGTAAATAATTCGCGTCAACAACTTATTCAGCGTCTGTAGCAACTTCTGTAGCAACTTCTGTAGCTACTTCTGTAGTTTCTTCGCTTCCTAGGTCAGCTTCTTCGCTAGCTGCTTCTGTTGTTGTTTCTTCTGTAGAATCACAACCACAAGCTGCAAGAGAAGCTACTGCAAGGATTGCTGCGCATGCAAGTGCGATAACCTTCTTCATAGTTATTAACTCCCTTCATTGATTTTAATTTCTGTTTCCTTTGTAATTATAATCCCCTTATCCCCTTTTGTCAACACTTTTTTCAAAAAATTTATTTTTTGTGTAAAATAAATGTAAAACGCAAAAAAAGCTTTACTATCTTTGTTTATTATGTTATACTAATAGCATAATTGTTTAAGGAGGATATGGCTATGGCTAAAACTGTAAAAGCTAAAGAACGCCTCACATATAAGGATAAACCGCTTATGCGTTCAGGCAACAAAATATATTACGGAAATCCCACTGACCGTTACATTATTTTATTTACAATTAATTCTACAAAACAGGTGGAAGACTTGGCAGTTGCTGACAAGGTAACTATCGAGCTTATGACAAATTCCGGCAAAGAAAAAGAAAAGGTTTATAAGAAAGCTGTGCGTGGCGGTCTTTTTGAAGCACTTGACATTGCTGAATTCTGGCTCGCCGACGCTCTTGCCAACGGTTAATTGTATTTTAAAGTCGGGATTTTCCCGACTTTTTAATTTAATCTTCAAGGTGTTATTATGATTAAAAAATTTCTTAAACTGCTCTATTTTCTACCTATTATATTAATGCTTCATGTTCAAGCGTCGGCAGAAGAGTATATTTTCACCACAAACGAAGATTTCCCCATGCTGTATAATACGTCTATTGAGGTTGTAAACGCTGACCATGGAGTATATACTGCCACTTCGCTTTCAGATATTCAGTATCTTATCGACGCAGGCATCGTAACATACTGCGAGCCTATGAGTTATAGTGAGCTTTTCGACTATACTCCCGAGGATGAATATTTTACAGAGCAATCCAATCTCACACAGATTTCGGCACCGTTTGCATGGAACAAAGGCGTTTTCGGTGATACTGTCAAGGTTGCAGTAATTGATTCAGGACTTTATAATGCCGCAAGCGATTTTAATTCTAAAAATATTATAAAGGCAAACGACTATACCTCAACTGCATCAAGTACGATTACATTTTGCAATGACGAAATCGGTCACGGCACAATGGTAACGGGCATTATTGCAGCTTCTCACAACTCATGGGGCGTTGCAGGCATTGCCCCCAATGTGGAAATATACGTTTTTAAATGCTTTTATCTTAATGAATACGGTAAGCAAACAGCACGGAATTCCGATATTATTGCCGCAGTGTACGAAGCTATTGACACTTATGATGTTGATATCATAAATCTTTCGAGCGGCACAACGAATTCAACTGTATTCAAACAGGCGTCAGATTATGCTTATGAAAAAGGCGTTCTCTTGATTTCAGCCGTTGGCAACAGCGGTGCACAAAGTGGCGACACCCTCTACTACCCCGCATCCTACGACAACGTTATCGGCGTTGGCAGTATTAAGGCAGACGGTCACCGTGCAAGCCATTCACAGCGCAATGACTATGTTGACATTATGGCACCGGGCGAAAATATTTACTCGGTACGTATATCCGGCTATGAGCAAGGGAGCGGCACAAGCTTTGCAACGCCTCACGTTGTAGCGGCGGCAGCTCTTGCCAAAAGCCTAAATCCTGATTTGACTTTAGATGAAATTACAAACGCTCTTTATTCGAGCTGTAATAGTATGTCAGATCGCTATTCGGGGCACGGTAGCTTGAATATTCAGGCTCTTTTGACGTATGTGCAGGCAACAAAAAATCCGGATAAACTGGTATACTCTTCATCGGATACTTCATATTTTGCATACTGCATCCCTTCGGACGATTACGTAGCGTATTTTGCCCGTTATAATGACGGTATGCTGATAGACATTAAAGAGGATGGTATTAACGCTACCACATCCGATTTTGAAACTTACATATATTACATATGGAAAAAAGGCTCACTTGAGCCATACTCGGGCGAAATAACTGCTCTTAAGTATTAAAGGAGGCAACAATGGAACGCTACAGTTTGATTATTCTTATAGGCTTTGTAGTGCTGTGTTATCTGCAAACGCTTTTTTCACAGCTTGAAAATAAATACATAGGCCTCATTATCCCTACGATTACATTTATCGCATCTATTATACTTTCGATAAGCTTTTCAGGCGGTAGTTTTGATTTCGTCAAATTAATAGTTACGCTTCTTTTAATCAACATACCCACGCTTGTCTTTATGTTGATATATAAGAGAATGCGTAAAAAACTTAAATAGGTCTGTTTCCCTGCATCGGATATCCGATGCAGTATATAAAAGAGGCTGTTGCTCAATGCAACAGCCCTTTTTCATTGTTTTTTTAATTCACTCACAAGAGTTGACCCAAGTATCATAACAGCACCGAGTATTCCCCACACAGTAAGCTCTTCTCCCAAAAGAGGCGTCATCGAAAGCACGATTGCCACCATAGGGTCAACATACGAGAAAATCGCCACACTCTGGCTATTGAGCTCTCTTACAGCGTCAAAATACAGTGCATATGTAAAGCCCGTATGTATAATACCTACAACCAAAAGCAGTATCACGCTTTGTACATCAAAGCTAAGCTTTGTCACATCCTCTGTCACCAATACGTAAGGAAGCGCCACCAACGCCGCAAAGAAAAGCTGAACCATTGTCATGTTGAAGCTGTCTATATTTTTAATGCCGCGGTTTAAAAGCACAACCGATGCGTAAAAAAGTGCCGCACCAAGCCCCAGTGCAATACCTACTGGATTGAGCGTAGCCCCCGCCTCGGGTGGGAAAACGCCCGATACAAACACCATGCCTACAAGAGCAATCGCCACACATACAGCCTTCATGGGACTTATTTTTTCTTTGTACAAAACAGCTGCACCGAAAACCAATATAACAGGTTCAAGATAATAGCAGAGTGTACCATTTGCCACACCGATATACTTGTAGGATTCAAAGAGTAATATCCAGTTAATGCCTATAAAGCATCCTGTGATTACAAGCTTAACAAAATTTTTCTTGATATCGGAAAAATTTATTTTTTTGCCCGTTAAAAGCATAAACAAGCACAAAAATAACGCACCCGTAAAACCACGGCACACAGCTATAACACTGCTCGGCATATTAATAAAATTAACAAATATCCCTATAGTACCAAAAATGGTCATTGATACTATCATTTTCAATTTTGAACTGTTCATCGTATCACCTTTATATTCGCATGCTTTTATCTGAGACCACTGCAACATTTTTTAAAGGTACGGGGACACACCTCCTGCCCTAAATATATAAAGTGCAAACACATCTTTCTATATTGGGTGAGGAATGTCCCCGTTAGTGGTCTTCTGTAAAATTATTCTAAACTAATTTTACCCAGGTCTGTTACATATGCCTTAACTTGAGCACTTTCTCCGGCAGGTATTTCAATTGTTCTGTAAAGACCCTTGCCCATACTTGTCATGCGGGTTGTAACAATGCCGTTTTCAGTGGCAGTGAGCACAACATCAACCTTTTCTTCGTCTGTATTAAGAATGGTTATTTTAGCCTTACCATCTGCCTTTTCAAAATTAACAACCACAGGACCGTTTGGCACAAATGCCGCATTAGCCAAAACCGCATCTTCATATGCCGGTGCTCTGCCGCCGCCTGTTACGGTAATTGTCATTTCCTTTGCACCGGAAACGTCAATGTTGACCTCACGGCTACCGCTTCTCATGCTAACGTCCTTAATTTCTTCAACCACTACACCGTCAAGAGCGATTGTAACGGAGCAAGATGCGTCAAACATATTCCTGTCAAAGCCGCCGCCCATTTTTCTCCAGTCAAAATCGTTCTTTCCAATAACTGCGTTAAATACATGGTCGTTCATTTTTGAAATATCATAGGTTACGCTACCGTTCTTTATTGTTACGCCTTTGTCATAGCTTACACTAGGCTCCCAGTAGCCGTTACCGCGCATATTGATTGCGTTGCCGTTAAAGTCACTGTCAAGTGCAATCTGGGCAGTTTTTTCCGTTACCGTCATATCGGACATATATTCCGTATCGGGTGCAAAGTAGACTGTGTAGTCGCCTATAACAGCTTTTTTATCATCCTGTACAACCTCTGCACCATCTGCAGTTACATTTACTTTCTCATTTGTCTGATAAACGTAGCTCTTTACACCGGTTGCAAATGCCTCGTAGACTTCATTGTCAAGATAAACACTGCTTACTTCCATTTTCGGTGATTCACCAAAAGCCGCGTTAATTTCAAAGTCAAATCCGTATACGTTTTCATTAAGCTTGTATTCGCTACTATCGCTAACGCCTGCTATATGACCGCCAATACGGAAATACGCCTTTTCTTCGTACATAATATCCTCGTCATGGTCTGCTTTAGCCATTGCTTCGGGTGAATAATCAAGCACCTGGAACTGCAAATGTCTTTTTCCGTTTACAGAACTAAATCCAAAATTTGTACCATTTTTATTTATAAGCGCAAGATCCACCGTCCAATGATTGCCGCTTTCCTGGGGCACAGCATAATTGTCGCTCATTTCAGATACAGCTTTTTTCTGCATATCTATATCCCACGCAACAGGACGGTCAGGATAACTGCTTTCTTCATTGCCAAGCCATTCCACAGTTTTGAATTCACCTGCACCGCGGAAGCCAACAAATGTGGGCTTTGTTGCATCATCTGTAAACTCACTCTGCATAGATACATTCATTACACCATTTTCATACATATGATATGCAAGGTGCAGTTTGCCGTTTGTAACAGTGCTGATAAGCTCAACATAAAGGGTGTTATCACGAACTTCTGCTTTGCCTCTTCTCCAGCCCTCGTAGTTTTCAATACCCATTTCGTATTCACTAAGTGTATTTTCACGAAGCACCGTCGGGTACATTGCATCGGTAAGCATCTCAACTCCGTCTTTCTTTATGCTTGTTATCTTACCGTCAAAATCAACTGTTATTTCTGCGATGCCTGCTTTGAATACTGTCTTATCCCCCAAAACAACAGGCTGTATTTTTGCATATTCAGTAGCTTCTCTTGTAAAAACATGCTTACCTGTAAGTTCACCATTCAAAAGCACACGGAAAGCTTCCGCTTCGGGATGAGGCTCACGTGTGGAGGAGAACAAGCCTGTCAGGCACTTATAGTAGCTGTTGGGGTTGTCGCCAAAGTCACCTCCGTACGCAAGGAACTTATAGCTCTTGTCTTCTTTAATATTAATATCATCAAATGCCACATGGCTGATTAATTTACTTTCGTCTGCACCTTCCAAAAGCTCGTCAAGTGTTAAAGCGTCATTATAAACCTCAATGTAGCTAATAGCAGTATCACCACCGCCTACACTGTAGCTTCCTTCAATTTCAGCGTTTGCTTCTGCATTCTCGGCAAAAGCATTGTTAACAAAAAGCTGGATTTCACCATCTTGGTAAACTGCCGCAATCTTACCTTCATAAACATCAGCTCTTGCTCTCTTATCGCCTACGTTAAATCTTGCTCTGCCGCCACGGATTTCAAATTTAACATTGTCATTTTCAAAAATAACTCTGTCACCGTCTACCGCACCGACCTCTGTTACAATTGTGTATTTGTCAAGTTTATCAATGTTACGCACAAAGGACGCATCACCTAAATACTGTGTGCCCTTGTAGTTTTCAACCTCACCATCAATTGTTATCTTTTCGCCGGTAACAGAATCCTTTGTTTCAAAAAGGTATGCGTTCTGTGTGTAGTACAATTCCTTATCTGCAAATTCATCCACAAAGCCGCCAACGTTACCGTCGCCCAAGGTCTTTACCCAAGTCTCCATACCGCCGGTGTTACCAAACACCTGGAAATCTTCTGCAAATGTAACCTCCTGTGCAATATAACGAGAGGGGTCAAGATTATTCAAATTGTGAATCTGATCTTGTGCTCTTGACGCGTCACCATGACCAACACTCCACATAATTATAGAACCATATTTACCATGTGCATCGACCATGCGCTGTATCCTTCTTGTGGCAGTCACGCCGTCGCGATCAACATTATCAAGATTAACATTTGCTTCATCAATTACATAAAGACCTTTTTCTTCCGCAATTTCATAAAACTCATCGGGTGCACAGCTTGTCCATACACAGTTAAAACCGTAGTTTTTTATAAGCTCCAAATCTAATGCCAACTGTAAGCTGTCTACAGTATTGCCGCTTTCGGGATGTGTTGCGGTATACTTAACACCTTTCAAAACAACTTCATTTCCGTCAATAAAAAGTTTGCCGTCCTCAATTTTGACTTTTTTTCTCTCTATGTACATCTTTGATTCACCATAGGGAGCCAAAACCACACTACCCACAATACCAGATGTTGCAAAATCATCTGCCTTGTTTATGCCGCTTTTATCTCTTTTTACGACACAGATAAGGCTATGCTTTCCTTCTGTAAGATTTACATCAAAAACATCACCTATGGCACCGTTCTTGCTTTCACCTATTTTTCTGCCGTCAAGGTATAAAACAATTTCATCCATAAAGCTCTCAAAAACAAGCTTCACATCACCCGAGTACCATTCGTTCACTTCAAAATCAAGCTTATAAACTCCGGCACTTCTCACGCCGTCGTCCTCAGGCTGACCCCAGCCGCCCATTTGTTCATAGTAGTAAGAGGGATAGCCGTATCCCTGTAATTCCATAGCGCCGGGAACCTGTATTTTGTCTTCAAACACAATCTTTGTTACGTCCTCGGGCACATCCGATGCGTTTTGGTAATACTTAAAGTCCCACTCTCCGTCAAGCTTTAAATCCATAACTCTCGATGTTGCACCCACACTCGGTACAAATGAGAGTATCAAGCCAAGCACCAACACCAAACTCAAAACTTTTTTCATTTATATCATCCTTTCAAATAATACTCTATTAATTCCCTCGCAATGGGAGTACAGCTACTGCCTGTCCTGCCTGTATATTCCTGCATAACACAGATTGCAATCTCGGGGTTTTCAGCGGGAGCATAGCACACAAACCATGCGTGTTCTTTTCCCTCACGTTCGTTTTCGGCAGTCCCTGTTTTACCCGCCACCTGTATGCCTTCTATCTGTGCACCTGTGCCTGTACCTGCGTTAACACATTCAACCATGTATTCACCAATTTTATCGGCAACGGATTTGCTTACGGCATTTTTCCATACCGAAGGCTGGGCAGAGTATACTTTTCTGCCACCGTTAAAAGCGGCTTTTTCAACAACATACGGCTTCATGATAACACCGTCATTTGCAATGCCTGCCGCAACAAGTGCCATATTTAAGGGTGTTACCAAAAGCTTGCCCTGTCCTATACCGCAAGCGGCAAGGTCTGTTTTGCTCATTCCGTCAGGGTAATTAAAAAGCGATTTGTTTGTAGCAATATCAAAGGGGATATTTTCACCTATACCAAATTTTTTCGCTACTTCTTTAAGCTTTTTCTCGCCCACGGTTACACCGTATGATGCAAACATAACATTGCTTGATTTCGCAAAACCTGTTTTGGTGTCAATTTCTCCAAGCTTTTTGCCTTCAAAGTTTTCAATTTCATATCCGTCAACCATGAGGTTGCCCGTATCCATAACATTTTCATTGATACCGCTTTCAATTGCTGCTGCGGCAGTTATTATCTTAAAGGTTGACCCGGGAGCATATAAGCCTTGTGTACATCTCGCAACAAAGGGAGCATCCTCGCTTTTTGTAAGGTTTGAAAACTCTTCTCTCAAAGCTTTTTCATTAGGGTCAAAGGTGGGGTTTGAATACATACACAAAACCTCGCCTGTTTTAGGTACAATGGCTATCACCGATCCGTTTTTGCCTGCCATTAATTCTTCGGCAAGTTCCGTCATGCGGTTGTCAATCGTAAGATACAAATCTGCACCCTCGGGTGCTTTTTTCTGATTTGTAAAGAAATTTGCTATCTCATCCATTGGGTTCGTTTCTATAAGCTTTTTGTTAAAGGATGCTTCGAGCCCCGTTCTGTCATAGGTTACTGAGTTATATCCGATAAGGTGTGCATATCGCTCCTTGAAAGGATATATTCTCTTTTGACCATTTTCCATTTTACTGAGCGCAAGCACTTCTCCCGACGCATCGTATATCGTACCTCTGAGGATTGCTTCCTCTCTTTCACGTATACGCTTATTGTATCGGTTTTCAATAACTACTTCTGCTTCAAAAAGTGTAAAATACGTCAGATACACCGCGAGCGACAAGAACATAGCACAGATGACAACCATAACAGAAATAATCCTCTGGTTATATTTCATCTTCTATTTCCCTCCCTCGTGCACTTATACCCTGCAGTATCCCCAGTGCCGCAAAGGTTGCCACCATACTGGAGCCACCGTAGCTTATGAACGGAAGTGTAATACCCGTAAGAGGTATAAGCTTGATAACACCGCCTATTATGATAAATGTCTGAACACCTATCATCACACCAAGTCCCATAGCAACGGCCTTATTGAATTCATTATTCGTAGAAAGAGCTATCTTAAAGGCACGGTATACCAATACAAAGTACAGCATTATAACTGCCATGCCTCCCAGTATGCCCATTTCCTCGCATATTGCAGAAAATATAAAATCACTATGCACCTCGGGGATATAGTAGGGACTGCCCGCACCTATACCACTGCCCGAAAATCCGCCCTCGCCTATGGCAAAAAGTGACTGTGTTATCTGATAGCCTTTGTCTGCAACATCACGAAACGGGTCAAGCCAGTTTTGCACTCTTATCTGTATGTGGCTCATGAATTTAACACCCACAAAGCCTGCTGCAAGAGCAAAAGCACCGTTAAGCAAAATAAAGCGGATATCTTCACCGTATACAACTACAAAAGTGATATATATTGCAAAGAATACCACTGCGGTACCCCAGTCACGCTGCAATATCAAAAACATCAAAAAGAGGTACGCCACCATAGATGCCATAATATTCCTGCCCGTGTTAGTGTTAAGGAACATTTTTATTTTAGCATCCTTGGCTGTAGGTTTTTTGTACTCGTTTGTATAAACGCCTGCAAGTGTAAGCACAAAAAGTATTTTTATAACCTCACTTGGCTGAAACGAAAATCCCCCCATGATAAGCCAGCTTTTTGCACCGTTACTTGTGTAACCGAACAGGGCTGTTATAAGGAAAAGCCCTATACCACCAATTACGTAAAGCTTATTAAGTTTGTTCCACTGTTTAACCTGTCTGTATACTATACTCACCACAAGAAAAAGTGCCGCGCCTACGCTGAACCATATAACCTGCTTTTGTCCGTGACCTGTCTGCAATCGTAAAAGCATTATAACGCCAATAACGCCAAGCATAGCCGTTATCATAAAAATATACGAATCTCCCAACGGAAAAAGCGTCAGAAGAGTGTATACAACGGCGAGCGTCAGACACATCGCACCCAAAAGCACTGCAGTATCAACACCAAAGCCACCGTTTATCGCGATGAGTACACCGCCTAGTATAACAACCAGCAGTATATATACAAGAGGTTTGACAATCATTATGTCATCTTTCATCGTATTTCTCCTCAGTCTTCGCTCTTAACATACAAAAACATCAGCGAGCCTACGGACAGCTTGTCTCCGTCAATAAGCTCCACAACCTCGTTGGAGATGTCCTCTCCGTTTAAAAGAGTACCGTTTGCACTGTTCATATCCTCAACAAAAAACGTTCCGTCAGCTTTATATATACGGCAATGAACACCACTCAATGCTTCGTCGTTTATTCTTATATTGCATTTTCTGCCTCTGCCCAAAAAGTTGTCCTTTTCAAGCTCGTAGCTGTTTTCCACCTCAAAGTCTATATCCTTTGGTTTATGTACCAGCTTTATATACCCCTCGGCATTCATGATGTGCTTTTTGCGGCTCATCGTACGGATATCAAGAAAAATCATGCGTATAATTGTGTAAATAAAAGCATATACCACGATAACAAAAACATATGTGAGTATTTTAGGCAATATATTGCTCATTCCGACACCCTATCTCTCCTAATAATCTTACAGATAATTTTATCATAATTTTTTCCTGATTGCAATATAAAAAACCCCTTTCCATGGCAAAAAAGCCTTTATAGTCGGTTATTTTTTCAGCTTGGTTTGTGTTTGATACAGCCGTTAGTATTTTCCTGCCGTCATAAATGCAGAAAAATAAAATTTTTGTTAATTTTTCCTTTTATTTTGTAAATTTTTATGATATAATGTTTAATACTTTTATATGCGTTATAGGGGTGTTACACGATGAAATCTACAGAAGAAAGGCTGAGAAGCTACGAGCCGTTATGGGAAAACTGGCGTTATACCGGTGAACTTCTCGGCGAAGGCGGTATGTCGAGCGTTTTTGAGATTTGTTCCGACGCTTTCGGCACTAAGGAATTTTCTGCCTTAAAAATCATTACAGTAAAAGACATGGCAGGTGGTAAGGTCAACATACCTAAAAATGCACTTAATGAAATCAACATTCTGCGCTCACTTTCAGATTGTCGTAATATTGTTCATTATTCTGACAGTACAATCCGCGAAATCCATGATGATACAGGTGCTGTTTGCGGTGCCGACATTATGGTTCGTATGGAAAAGCTCAAGGTGCTCTCAGAGGGCAGTCGTCTTACTGAAAAGGAAATCATCAAGCTTGCCACAGATATGTGTCACGCTCTTATCAGTGCATCCAAAAAAGGTATTATTCATCGTGATATCAAGCCCCAGAATATTTTTGTAGACAATGAGGGCACTTTTAAGCTGGGTGATTTTGGCGTTGCAAAAATCGTATCCGATGCAAGTATGCACTTTACAAAGGATATAGGCACCCTTGCCTATGCCGCTCCCGAAATCTGCAGTGAAAGAGCCGATTCTTTTTATGACGCATCCACCGACATTTACAGTCTCGGTCTTGTTTTGTATACGTTTTTAAATGACGGCTATCTCCCCTTTGTTGACCCTGTCACATCAATGCGCGAAGCTATCATGAAGCGTATTCGCGGTGGCGTGTTCTCCTCCCCTAAAAACGGCAGCAAAAACATACAGCGTATTGTAATGCGCGCCTGCGAATTTGACGCAAAGCGTCGCTACCGTACCGCACAGGAAATGCTCGAGGATCTTGAGATGCTTTCCGACGACGGTAAGAAAAAATATATCATAGACCCCTTTGCAACGCTTGACGCCTCCTTAGATGGTGACACAATCGAATATATTGCGTCGTCTGTTGCTCCAAGCACGAGCTTTGACGTTAAAGAGCCTCCCAAAAAGAAAGGCATTATCTCGTCAATTCCCCCAGCACCAAAGAGTATGCCCGAGCCTGCAAAGCCCAAGAGCACAGCTCCGAGAATGATTATTTCAACACCTGCAAAAATTGATGCTACACCCAAAAGTGAGGTTAAAAAACCCACAGAAAAAGCCCCCTCCGCTACAGGCTCACGTTTCATAGGCTCGCTTAACAGTACAGCACCTAAGACAGATGCTACACCTTCTTTAGCAAAAACTCCTTCCGCTAAGGTCCCTGTAACGCCTCCGGTTACATCCAAGGCACCTTCTGCGGAAAAGCCCAAGGATAAAGAACCCGAAAAAAAATCTTCATCGTATTTCTTTAAAACACCGGAGTTATAATGAATAAGGAGAATTAACATGCTTAGAAGACCTGCATTTAAACCCTCAACCACTACAGCTGTACCTTCTAAAGCATACCTGATAATTTTTTCAGATATGAACGAAGAGGTCAACGTGGTGACACTCACAAAAAATATGACACTGGGCCGCACAGGCTCTGATAACACTCCCGATATTGCAATTCCATCGCCTATTGTATCCCGCAATCACGGCACATTTACGCTTTCTTCGGGAATTTTTTACTACAACGATTTAAAAAGCCTTAACGGCACTTTTATAAACGGCAGACTGATTGACGGCGACAGTGATGCAATAGCTCTCCATGATGGCGATGTTATTCGCATTGACACAAAAAAGCCCTCCTGTGTACATAAGAACGCTGTTACAATGGTTTTTTCAACAACATATGACCGCCGTTCAAAATGGCGCAGACAAAAGCTTTCTGCAAAGACTTCGACCATAGGTCGCAGTGCTCAGAATACTATTGAATTCGACTCTAAAAAAATGCGCACCCAGATTGCACGCATTTCCTCCAATATGGGACAAACAATCGTTCAGGCTCCCTCGGGGATGAATATTATACTCAATAATACCCCGCAATCAGGCAGTGCACTTATAAAAAATAAAGACGTTTTAAGATTTGGCAACGACTTTGCATTCTACTCCGATAACGAAATCTGCTATAGCGTCTGCATGGCTACAGACTCAGGGCTTGCAGTTCACATCAATGAAACTATAGTCGGCGAAGGTATGGGACACAAGGTACTCCTTAAGGATATTCACATGCAGGTTGACCGCGGTGATTTCACGCTCATTATCGGTGGCTCGGGTGCAGGTAAATCAACGCTTATCAACTCTATTTTAGGCAAATATACAATCAAAGGCTCTATCATCCTCGGCGGAAAACAGGTAACTGCAGGCAGCAGTGAGGCATCACGTATTGCCTACGTGCCCCAGACGCTTCCAATTCGTAAGGAAGAACGCCTTATTGACGTTGTACGTGATACAGCACTACTCAGAATGAACGGCAACATGTCCCCCAAAGAGCGTGAAGCATTCATTATGGAAACGCTCGACCAGTTAGGCTTAAAGAGCAAAGCAAAAATGGAAATTAAAAAGCTCTCGGGCGGTGAGCAGCGTAGAGCTGCAATCGCCAACGAGGTTGTCACAAATTCCGACATTTTCTTCCTTGACGAGCCAGACTCAGGTCTTGACCCCAAGAGCGGTATCTCGCTGATGAATAATCTTAAAGCTTTATCTGACCGCGGCAAAATAGTTATGCTTATTTCCCATAACTATGCCTCCTACCCTCACCCGGAAAAAATATACTCCAAGGTTATTATCCTTGCAAAGAGTAACTCAGACGGTATTGGTCGTCTTGCCTTCATGGGCAGTATTAAAGAAGCCCTTGAATTCTTCGGCGTTGAAGAGTTGAAGGATATTACAAAGCTCATTAATCCCGTCAGCGAAAACGGTGACGGTCGTGCTGACGAATTTGTAGAAAAATACAGGAGGATGTACGGAGTATGAACACAAGTAATTTAAGAGTTTTGCAGACAATGGTATATGCCAGAAAATTTTTCCGCACGCTTATAAAGGAAAGCTTGATATCCATTGTTATCGGTATTGTTATCACCTTACTCGTTATGATGGTAACAGCCGAAAATATGTTCAAATATTATGAAGGAACAAAGTCGGGTTTCTTTTCCCTTGTCTGCGTATGTATATGGATAGGTCTTTTCAACTCTATCCAGCTTGTATGCCGTGAAAAGAATGATATCGTTAAGGACGAGCTTGATAAATCACTTCACGCCTCCTCTTACATTGCGGCACATTATATTTATCAGACAATTCTCTCCGCAATACAGAGCATAATCATTTTTGTGATTTTTTATGTTGCTGTTATGCCCGAGGGTAACCCTATCGCATATCTTATCACGATTTTCCTGCTTATTTTGTCATCGGATGCACTTGCACTTGTACTTTCCTGTGCAATGCCTACTCCCGTGCTTGCAATGACAGTTATGCCTCTTGTGCTTCTCATTCAGCTTGTAATGGCAGGTGTGCTTTTCGAGCTTGAAGAAGGTTCTATTGCTTATTTCATTTCATTTTTTACCATGAGTAAATGGGGCATGTCCGCCTTTGGTATGATTGGTGATATAACTTCCGGCATTGATTCAAAGGTGGGAGGCTCAGTTAATGACATACTCACAGAAAAAGGTCTTCCCGAAAGTATGCTGATTGAATCCAAGGATATGATTTCCTCAACCGATAAAACTGCTTTTAGTGGTGAGGCATTTGACATATTCCTCTGTTGGACAGCACTTATCGCATTTGTGGTAGTGTGCTTCGGTTTAGGTGTTATATTCCTTAAGGCAACAACAAGAAAGCTTAAAAAATAATTTTCCAAACAAAAAATCGACTCATTGTGATGAAGTAGTCAATACTTTGTAGACACAAAAAAGAATATTTTAAACTGCCTGTTCAAGTCTGTATTGAACAGGCGGTTTTCTTTTTAACTTTCTGATAGGTTTTACATAATTAAAATAGTATACAGCGTCATCAATAACTT
>JAFUJZ010000018.1 GCA_017467965.1 Clostridia bacterium | reverse complement strand
CATTTTTGCGGTATAATTGTAAGCTGATCAAAATTTTCGGTGTCGGATCCGAACAAAGATTTCGGGTCAACAATATATTATGAAAGGATGAGAAAACTATGGCAAGAATAGCCGGTGTGGATTTGCCCCGTGAAAAGCGTGTTGAGATTGGTCTCACATACGTATACGGTATCGGCAGAACCAGCGCAACTAAGATCCTTGAAGCTACAGGTATCAATCCCGATACAAGAGTAAAGGACCTTACAGAAGACGAAGTAGCAAAACTCAGAGATGTTATTGATAACAACTATACAGTTGAAGGTGACCTCCGTAGAGAAGTAGCTCTTAACATTAAGAGACTTATCGAAGTAGGTTGCTACCGTGGCGTACGCCACAGAAAGGGCCTCCCTGTTAGAGGTCAGAACACAAAGAACAACGCCCGCACAAGAAAGGGCCCCAAGCGTACAATCGCTAATAAGAAGAAGTAAGGAGGAGAGCATAAATGGCTAAAGCAGTTAAAAAGACAGCCGTTCGTAAAAGACGTGAACGTAAGAATATTGAACGCGGTGCAGCACATATCAGAAGCACTTTCAACAACACTATCGTAACAATTACAGACGTTAACGGTAATGCTCTTTCCTGGGCATCCGCTGGCGGACTTGGTTTCAGAGGCAGCCGTAAGAGCACACCTTTCGCAGCTCAGATGGCAGCTGAAACAGCAGCTAAGGCAGCTATGGAACACGGTTTAAAGACAGTTGAAGTTTATGTTAAGGGCCCCGGCGCAGGTAGAGAAGCAGCTATCCGTGCACTTCAGGCAGCAGGTCTTGATGTAAGCCTCATTAAGGACGTAACTCCCATTCCTCACAATGGTTGCCGTCCCCCCAAGAGAAGAAGAGTTTGATTTAGAAGGAGGTTTACTGATATGGCTAAGAATATGCAGCCCATTTTAAAGCGTTGCAGAACATTGGGTATCGAACCCAGCGTTATGGGCGTTGATAAGAAGAGCAACCGTAATCCCGGTGGCACTCAGAGAAAGAAGAAGAGCGAATACGCTATTCAGCTTAACGAAAAGCAGAAGGCAAAGTTCATCTATGGCGTACTTGAAAAGCCCTTCAGAAAGTATTTCGAAATGGCTAATAAGAAGGAAGGCATCACTGGTGAAAACCTTCTTTCTATCCTTGAAAGCAGACTTGACAACGTAATCTTCAGACTTGGTCTTGCTGATACACGCCGTCAGGCTCGTCAGATTGTTACACACGGTCATGTGCTTGTAAACGGCAAGCGCGTTGATATTCCCTCCTACCTTGTATCTGTAGGCGAAGTTGTTTCTCTTAAGGAAAGCACAGCTACAGCAGAATGGATGAAGGAAATTGTTGAACGTAATTCTTCCAGAGCAGTTCCCCAGTGGATCAGCGCTGACAAGAATACTCTTTCCGGTACAGTAGCAGCTGTTGCTAAGAGAGAAGATATCGACTACGAAATCAACGAAACACTTATCGTCGAACTTTACTCTAAGTAATACCTATCCCGACACTATGTAACAAAAAAATATATAGGAGGGTGTATTAGTTGAACGATTTAAGATTTGAAAAACCCCGTATTGAAAAAATTGAACAGTCTGAGGACTGCTCTTACGGAAAATATACTGTAGCTCCGCTTCAGCGTGGCTACGGTATAACCCTCGGAAACTCTCTTCGCAGAATGATGCTCTCAAGCTTGGAGGGTGCAGCTGTTACATCTATCAAGATTGACGGCGTTCAGCATGAGTTTTCCACAATCCCCGGTGTTAAAGAAGATGTATCCGAAATCGTGCTTAACATTAAGCAGATTATCATTAAGCTTCACGGTGACGGTCCCAAGACTGTTCGCATCGAAGCAAATGGTGCAATGGATCTTACAGCCGGCGATATCATTCGTGATGCAGACGTTGAAATCCTTAATCCTGAGCTCCACCTTGCAACACTCAACGAAGATGCAAAGCTTTACATGGAGCTTACAATCGGCAAGGGCAGAGGTTATGTTTCTGCAGAAAAGAATAAGGCTATGGGCCAGCCCCTTATCGGTCTTATCCCTGTAGACTCTATCTACACTCCTGTTCCCAAGGTTAACTACACAGTAGAACCTACTCGTGTTGGTCAGGACGTAGATTTTGACAAGCTCACAATCGAGGTTTGGACAAACGGTACAAAGACAGCAGATGAGGCTATCAGCCTTGCTGCTAAGATCATAAACGATCACATGATGCTCTTCATTCAGCTTACTGATGAAGCTATGAATGTTGAAACAATGGTTGAAAAGGAAGAAACCAAGAAGGAAAAAGTATTCGAAATGACTATCGAAGAACTCGACCTTTCAGTTCGTTCTTACAACTGCTTGAAGAGAGCAGGTATCAACACTGTTGAAGATTTGACTCTCAAGAAGGAAGAAGAAATGATGAAGGTTAGAAATCTTGGTAGAAAGAGCCTTGACGAAGTATTTAACAAGCTTCAGGCACTTGGTCTTTCCTTTGCTCCCGATGAGGACTGAGACTGATAAAGGAGGTACAACATAATGGGTACAAGAAAATTAGGCCGTCCTACTGATCAGAGAATGGCTATGCTCCGCAACATGGTTACATCTTTGCTCGAGAACGGTAAGATTGAAACTACAGTTACACGTGCGAAGGAAGTAAGAAGCCTTGCTGAAAAGATGATTACTCTCGGTAAGACAAACACACTTCATTCTCGCCGTCAGGCTCTTGCGTTTATCACAAAAGAGGCTGTTGTAGCTAAGGTTTTCAATGAACTCGCTCCTAAGTATGCTGACCGTAACGGTGGCTACACAAGAATAGTTAAGACAGGCGTTCGCCGTGGTGACAATGCTCCCACAGCAATCATCGCTCTTGTTGACTAATTAAAAAAATAAAAGGACTGCTTCGGCAGTCCTTTTTTATTTTTTTGGTAGAGATCGGCGACCTCGAAGGTCCGTGATTTACGACAAAAAATGAGATTGCAATTAAATATATTGTTTGGTATAATAATTATAATGCGCTTGTAGCTCAGTGGATAGAGCACCGGCCTCCGACGCCGGGTTGTCGTAGGTTCGATTCCTATCAAGCGCGCCAGAAAAAAGACGTTTTTCGAAATCGAAAAATGTCTTTTTTTTCAATAGAGATTAGTGGGTACAATCGTGAGATTGACAAAAAAACTTATTGTTGATATAATAAATACGATATATCTTTATATGGGATGTGAGCTAATGAAAAAAATCGTTGCTATATTTTTGACACTTATGTTGGCAGTTTCAATGATGACAGGGTGCAAATCCGACAGTGAAACTGAAAAGCTTGAAGAAATCAGTGAAGAAATGCTTAAGTGCAATGTTAAGCGCGTGGACATAGAGCGCGAAATTAACGCTTTATGGAAAGAGTATGACGCGGCTTTGTCAGGCGGAGAGTGTTGCTTTGTTCTGTTTTTTGACAACATGACATCCAACGTAATGGATGTTATTTATCCTCTCCTTTCCGAATACGGCTACAAAGGTACAATTGTTATGAATGATTATCAGATTCCCGGTGGTGAAGGCTGTATAACTATGAATGACTACAATAAGCTTATAGCTGCAGGCTGGGATTTTGCTATCGGTAACGGCAGTGTAGATATGAAGAGCGAAAATGCCGAGGAAAACCTCAGAAAATATCTTGACGAATACAAAGCTTTACTTTCTGAAAACGGAATTGGATTCCCCAAAACCTTTGCCTTTGCAAAGAACTGCTACGATGAAAAATATCAGGATATGATGATTGAGTATGGCTTTAATGTTGTACGTCATTCCGGTGAAAACGGCAAGAAGTATTCGTACAGCATTGAAAGAAACGGCTTGTATCTTTTGGCGTCCAATGTAATATGTGCCGATAAAACAACAATGAAAGCAGATATGCAGAAGGCATATTCCGAACAGGCGACATATGCCGCATGGGTAAGATACGTTGACGATACTATAGCGGATGAAGATTTGGACTGCGGAACAACAAAGTACGACCTCATGCTTGATTTCTTGGAAGACGACTGTGAGGATGCAAGAATATTTACTGCAACAGAGCTTTATGATTACAAAGCCAACACTGTTGCAGGCAGTGAAACCTTTATGGAAGAATTCAATTTGAAAATGGATGAATTAGAACTGCAGCTGGCAGATGTAAATGAAAAGATTAAAAACCTCAGAGATGCGTTGTCCGAATAAAAGATAATACAAAAAGAGCTTGAAATTAATTTTCAAGCTCTTTTTGTAATCTTTTCGCAAGCGATAAGTGCCGCGTCAGTAGAAATATTGCATTTTAAGCTGTACAGCGGAATCGTTGAAAACATGGTGTTTATAAAATCAAGTGTTTTCAATCTGCCGGGAACGGAAGCAGGCATATAAACCTGCTTAATCAGAAAAGTGTTGAATTCATCGCTGTTTACAACCGATATGGAATTTTCAGGCGCCCTTGAAAGGAGTACGATACCTTTCAAGGGTGCTTTTGTATTGCGGTTAAAATGCTCTTTACCACACCAGGGTGTGCCGTAAACAATAAATTCACCGTTAATGTTACGAATAATGGGTTTATCACCGTTTATGATGCTTACACGGTCTCCGTAAAGCTTTTTCCACTGCTTTATATGTGTGGTTTTGCCTGTGCCGGAGGGAGCGGTAAACATATACGCGTTGCCGTCAAATTCAATCACTGCACCGTGCATCAATATGCCGTCCCGCTGGATAATGTAATTGCAAATTTCGCGGTATACCTCAAGGTATTCGGTATAAGGCAAATGCTGTTCGGGAGCTGACAATTGCCTTGATTTGAGATATTCAACATCGAGGTTTATGTGAAAATCAGGCTCCTCGTCAGTTATATATTCCGTAGTGAATTTCTCCCAGTATTCAAACTTGTTGTCAATTTCAAAAACAAAATCGGCAACTTTTATTCTCAATTAAATCACCAATCCTTTGACAACAATGCAGCTTCAACATCGGAGGTGGAATCGCTATCCTCATCTGTACTATCATCGCCAGCCGGGGAAGAATCCTCTTCGGTTTTTCCGTCCTCATTTTCATCGGGAAGAACAGCGTCCTCTCCGTCGGAGGGTGTGTTAGTGTCTTCTCCTGTGGGTTCATCTGTTTCGCCCTCAGAAGGAGCATCCGTTTCACCGCTTGAGGGTTCATCGGTTTCACCACTTGAAGGCTCGTCTGTCTCGCTACTTGAGGGTTCGTCAGTTTCACCTTCGGAGGGTTCATCGGTTTCACCACTTGAAGGCTCGTCCGTCTCGCTACTTGAGGGTTCGTCAGTTTCACCTTCGGAGGGTTCATCTGTTTCGCCACTTGAAGGCTCGTCTGTCTCGCCGCTTGAAGGTTCGTCAGTTTCACCTTCGGAGGGTTCATCGGTTTCCCCACTTGAAGGCTCGTCCGTCTCGCCGCTTGAAGGTTCATCAGTTTCACCTTCGGAAGGCGCGTTTGTTTCTTCATCGGAAGGTTTATCTGTGGGTTCTTCTGTGGGGTTATAGTCTGGGTCATCGGCATCGTTTATGTCGAAATCCTCATCTTCTTCGTCCCAACCACCCTGACCTTCGTCATCGTCACCTGTCCAGCCCGGAGGTCTCCAGCCGTCATTAAACGGGTCATCTATAACATTGTCCTTATCATTGTCAATAGGACCGTCATACTCACCATATGTGGGTTCGGGAGTTTCGGGCTCTGTGGGAGCATCTGTAGGTTCATCTGTAGGTTCATCTGTAGGTTCATCTGTAGGAGTATTCGTATTGTCATCGTCATCGGGCTCCTGCGTGGGAGGCTGTGTGGGAGCGTCGGTTTCATCCTCTTCAGGTTCGTCATCGTCGTTGCCGCTTGAGGGGCGGTTGCTGCCTCCGCTTGAAGGACGGGATGATGAGGATACTCTGCCGCTTTGCCAATCTGTCTGAGAGTCGTCTGTATAAACAACCTTGTTTATGTAGCTTGTGCCGTCGGGATTGATACCTAATGCCACCTGCATATCCTCCTGAGCTTTTTGAGCTTTGATGTCGGAATATTCGCCGGGGGCCTCGGAAGATGCTTCGGTTGACGGATTTTCTGTAGGAGTTGTAACAGGATACTTACCATCGGGTGCTTGGAAATAAATCTCCCATATGAACTCAGCCCTTGTACACAATTCGTTATTTGGCCAAGGAGTAGGAGTTTTGCCGAAAACTCTGCCAATTATGGCGTTGGCACTGATTCTGTTAATAGCACTTTCGGGAGAAAGTGTATCAGCCGTCACGTAGCCTAAGGCATATGCCTTTGCAACAGTGGAGTAATACCACTTGTCCTTTGATATGCCGAATTGAGTAATATCGGTTTCTTCACAGTCAAAGGGCTTGATACGTGAGATAATCGTAAGTGCTTCTGCCTGTGTTATGTAGTTGTTGGGGTTGAGATTTGTGCCGTCACCGGATATAAGCTTTTTATTGATAGCATACACAAACGCATCGTAGTATCGGCTGTCTTCCGGTGGCATGTCTGTAAATTCTGCCCCAAAGACAGGAAGCGAGAATACTATCATACATATCGCTGTCAGTAATGCAATTCTCCTTTTCATAATAATCACCTCGTAAATATATTTGAAAATTATATACATACCTATACATAATTATCATATCATAAGAAGAAAGGTTTTTCAACAAAAAAATGCGTATTGACAAACATTCTCTTACTTTTGTATACTGAAAAAAAGGAGTTGTTAAAATAATGCGTTTTAAAGATAAATATCCTGTTATAGTTTCAATCATAGCGACAGCGGTGATACTGTTTTCGCTGTGGCTTGTACCAAAAATTTGGTTTTTGCCCGGCGGTTTATGGAGTGCCCTGCTGTTTGAAATTATCCTTATGATAATCCCCTTTGTACTTTTGCTCATATTAGGTGACTTAAAGGTATATATAAGAGGAAGTATAACGGAGACTGCCTTTGCAGGAGCATATCTTCTTTTCGGACAGTTGATGCTTTTTGGCACAACCTTGGCAGAAGCCGTGAAAAGCCCTGACACCAACTGGGTTAGCGCGGGCTGGATTGTGTACGGCGTTGTAGAGCTTATAGGCGTAGGTTTCCGTGAAGAAACCGTTTTCAGAGGCATTGTTACCAATCAGATTGCAAAAAAATATATTAAAGACCGCAAAGGCGTACTGCTCACAGCCTTAGTGTCGGCAGTAATATTCGGCTTTGCACATATGACAAATGTTTTTTATGGAGTGAACCTTTTCAGTGCACTCGTTCAGTCGCTGGCGGCTGTGGGTATAGGCTTTTACCTGTCAGCAGTATATCTTAGAGGTGGTAATATATGGGTGCTCATTTTAATGCACACTATAACAGACGCGGCAAGCCTTTTTTATGCCAGCTTTACCACTTCCGTTACAAGCGTAGACGTTATAAACGATTTATCAATTATGAACCTTACGCCGCTTGTGGTGTTTGGTGCGGCGGGACTGTTTTTATTGCGTAAAAGTAAATGTGCACAGATTATTGAAAGATATAATACAGCAGAGTAACAAAAAATCCGAAACATCCGTTTCGGATTTTTTTTGTATAAAATTTGCCTTAAAAAGAAAAGATACTCTTATAAAACATGCCGAAGGAGAAATAAGCATGAGAGCAAAAAGAACATATATATTCGGAGTGATTTTGACGGGTGTACTTTCTGCAATGGTGGTTTTCGGCATATACCAGGATATCCGTGCAGAAAAATACTCCAACGAAATCAAAATGGACTATCAACGTTCCTTTACTGAAATGGTGCAGTATGTTGACGATTTGAAGCTTAGTCTGGAAAAAAGCCAGTTTGTAAACGACCCCTATCAGATGATGCGTCTGTCGGAGGAAATTTACCGTCAGGCGGCGTTTGCGTCTGCAAATTTGGCAATGCTGCCGCTTAAAACCGAGCCGCTTGAAAACTTATCTGAGTTTCTTAACCAATCGGGCGATTACGCAAGAGCGTTGTCATTTAAGATGCTGAGCGGCACATCTGTCAGCGAAGCGGAGTATGAAAACCTTTCCAATCTTACAGAGTATGCTTCCATAGTGGCAACGGCACTTGACCAAGATTTGGAGGATTTATACAACGGCACTCTTGACATACGTCGTGTGGCAGAGGGTGCGACAGCCTCAGGTATAGATAAGGCAATGGGTGAAATAGAAGATCAGCTCCACGATTATCCTGCGCTTATTTATGACGGACCGTTTTCGTCACATCTTACCGACAAGGAAAGCGTATTTTTAAAGGATAAACCCGAAATCACAAAAGAGGAAGCGGTGGCAAGAGCCAAGGCTTTTGCAGGCATGGGCAAAAAGCTCAAATGTGTTGAAGAGGAAGGCAACATCCCAGCATATTATCTTTATGACGAGGATAACCTTTGCTCAATTGCCCTGACAAAACAAGGGGGATACCTTTTAAGCTATCTTAATGACCGCAATATAGGAGAGGCGACAATTGATATCGCCGAGGCAAAAATTATAGGTGCGCAGTTTTTGAAAACAATAGGGTTTGAAAATATGCGCGAAAACTATTACGAAACAATATCCAATGTGGCAGTAATAAATTATGCGTCCTATCAGGAGGGGTATACTGTGTACCCTGACCTTGTAAAGGTCAAAATCGCACTGGATACGGGCGAGATTGTAGGTTGCGAAACAAGAGGGTATCTCATGTATCACAAAAAGCGTGATATACCAACTGTGAAGGTAAGCGTTGAAGACGCAAAGGCAAAAATCAACCCAAACGTTACAATAAAAAACACAACGCTTGCCGTAATCCCTAAGGATGACGGCAAGGAGGATTTTTGCTGGCAGGTAGAAGGACAGATAAATGACAGACGGTGTCTTATCTATGTAAATACCCAAACTGGAGCAGAGGAAAAAATCTTTTTGCTGATAGAATCACCAACAGGTGTTTTGGCAGTGTAAATTAAAGAGAGCGTTGCTTTGCAACGCTCTCTTTAATTTATGATAGGTGAAAAACTTGTATCAATTGTAATCTGCACCGAATAATCGGGATTTGTCAATCGTATTGCCACGTCAAAAGCTGCAATCAAAGCTTCGTCTGAAATATTACAGCCCTCGGGCTTTACGCAGTCAAAGCTTACACAGTTTTCTTTCACCCTGAGGTCATGTATTGTGCACTCGGGGTGGATTTTTGATGCAATGTTTGAAACAGTACGTCTTAACGAGCGAACGTTGTCGTCTGTTACGATAGGGTCAAAATGAACTATCATGTGGATGTTGTCTTCTGTTAAGAAATCATCCTCCATGCGGTCAATAATGTCATGGCTTTCGATAACGTCCATTTCCGCAGCCATTTCAACATGCACGCTTGCAAATCTTCTTTCAACTCCGTAATCGTGAACGATAAGGTCGTGCGTGCCTAGAATATGAGGGTAGGAAAGGATTTTTTGCTGAATATACCCAACAAGCTCTTTGTCGGGAGCTTTGCCCAAAAGCGGATCCATTGTACTCTTTATAAGAGATATACCGCTTATAAAAATAAAAAGTGAGATAAAAAGCGAAATATAGCCGTCAAGGGACAGATTGGTAAAGTGAGTGATTATATAGCCTAAGATAATGCCTGTGGTTATGATTGCATCGTTGCGTGAATCGGCTGCCGTTGCAATCAAGGTTTTTGAAGAAATCCTCTTACCAACGTGGTAATTGTATACCGCCATAACTATTTTGATTATTACCGATACCGCTAAAATAACAAACACTATAGGTGTTACTTCAATTCGGGAGGGCGACAAAATCTCCTTAACAGCGGTTTTAATAAGCTCAAAGCCTATTAAAAGAATAAACATTGCAACGATAAGTGCCGAGAGATATTCCGCACGGGCGTGACCGTAAGGATGCTCATCGTCAGCACTTTTTTCGGCAAATCGAAAGCCGAGAAAGCTTACAATTGAGCTTGACGCGTCGGTAAGATTGTTAAAAGCATCCGCTATAGCCGACAAACTGCCCGAAACAATGCTTGCCGTAAGTTTTATCAAAAAAAGAAAAAGATTTGCAAAAATACCTATGATTGAACAATGCTTGCCGCCGGAAAGGCGAGGGGAGCTATTTTTATCAGTCATTAAAACACCACCTTGTGTTTATTATATGCTAAAGCCATATAAAAAGCAACAAAAAAGGAAGGATACATGCAACTCCTTCCTTTTTGTATTTATCTTACCTTCTCTTTGAATACCTTGCCTGCTTTGAAAGTAGGAATTTTAGAATCGGGAACAGTAACTTCCTGATTGGTGCCGGGAACCTTGCAAATTCTGCCTGCACGAGTTTTAACTTCAAATGTACCGAAACCTACGATCTGAACCTTTTCGCCGCTGTTAACAGTGTCAATAATTGTGTCAAGAAAAGCGTTGAAGATTTCTTCGGATTCTTTCTTGGAAAGACCCTGCTTTTCCGCTACGCGGGCAATAAGTGTTGCCTTATTCATAAGAACGCCTCCAAAAATTTGTTATTTTAGTATCTACATTGTATCAAACATATTTGTAGAATACAAGTGCTTTTTGAAAATTTTTGATATTTTTTGACAACATAAATATTTTTTGGGAGGACGAAAAAAGCTTAAAGCACCGTAAAACGCGAGGAATACAGGCGCTTTTCAACCTGCAAAAATTTGCTTAATTTCATCATAGGAGATAAAATGTGACATAATTACCGCAGGGACGTATGCGAGTGCGGCAATACAAATTGCAACAGGAGCACTAAAATACATAGATGAAACCGTTGCCGCTATAAAACAAAGAGCGGTGCAGACAAGAGGCTTTAAAATAAAAGCTTTTATTGAAAAATCAAATGATTGGAGACGGATTGTGCTTATAATGAGCATTGCCATAAAAACAAAATAAGCTATGCTGGTTGCTATCGCTGAGCCGTTTATACCCCAAACACTGATAAGTGCGGGAGTAAGTATTATTTTTGTGAGTATTGAGCACACGGCTGCGACAACTGTCGCTTTTGTTTTGCCCATGCCCTGAAGAATGCTTGCGATAACGCAGGAAACGCTTGAAAATACTGCAGACGGCGCTATGAGTGCAAGTGTTAATGCGTTGTCGGCACTGTCAAAAAGAAGGGTGAAAATCCCGTCGGGAATAGCAATAAAGCCTGCCATGCAGGGAAGTGATATAGCCATTGCAAGACGAAGGGAAAGTGATGTGTCACGCATAAGAGCATTTTTGTCTTGATTTTTGATATTTTCGGCAACTGCGGGCAGTGCGCTTGAGGCAACAGCCGTTGCAATTGATACAGGTAGTGCATAAAGCATTGCAGAACGACCCAGTCTGCCAAAGGCACTTTGTGCAGAGGCAAAGTTGAAATACTTAAGCGTGGGAACCACTGTTACGGTATCAACCATGTTGAATATTGCGTGCAGTGATGTTGTTATAGTAATGGGAATAGCAAGGAAAAGTAAAGTTTTTAAAACCTTGCCCGAAAAAACCACGTGAAAATGCCTTTGAAGCTTTTTGAAAGAAATGCCAAGGATTAATGCGCTGAGAAAAGCACCGAAGGGTACGCCTGTCAATGCACCCGCAGAAACTGTGGATACGCTTTTGCCCAAAAGAAGAAAGGCTACACCAAAGCCTGCCAAAAGCCTGCCGAAAGAATCGGAAACCTGACTAAGTGCGGGAGGGAACATAAATCTTTTGCCTTGGAAAAAACCCTTAAAAGCTGCCGTTACGGCACAGAATAAAAGCGCAGGTGCCATAATGCGGAACCCAAATGCCGAAGCATGGATGCCGGTACTTCCCGCAATATGCTCTGAAAAAATCATAATGAGAGCACAGGCAGAGCCGAACGTCACGGTCATAAAAATCAAAGCGGTGGAAAGGATTGTGTCCTCCTCTTCACGGCTTTTTGATGACGCAACAAGCCGTGAAATCGCCAACGGGAACCCTGCGGTTGCCGCCGCAAAGAAAAACATATATGTATTGTATACGCTGTTGAAAACAGCCATGCCGTCCTCGTGAAGGAAAAACCTGTCCAGCGGGATTTTGAAAACCGCCGAAAAAATTTTGCCCAAACCTGTTGCCACAGCGAGAAGAAAAGCACCTTTTACAAAGGATTGTTTTTTCATAAAATCATCCTCTCGGATAAAATAACGGGCGACTTTATGTCGCCCGAGAAAGGTTATTCGTTTGAAGAAGGCTTCTTTGCCATATACTTTTTGACAACCGGATATGTTATAAACAAGTTCACAAATGCGGAAAATGCAAACATAATAATCGGAATAAGAAGCATTGCGTAAATTGTAACAAAGCATGCAAGATATGTTACAAGTCCGCAGATAAGCGTGCAAAGTGCCATTGATAATAATGTGCGGGGAAGCTTGCCTATTGCGAGAATAAACGAATTTTTGTAAATATCAAAAAGTTTCATATCGAAAGAAACCATAATCGGATAGATATACGCGTGCATTAAAAGGAAAATGAAGAAAATAACCGCCATAAGACCCTGGAGAAGGTATGCGATGATGCTGCCGTCTGCAAGCATACCGTAAAACCAGAAATTGATGCCCATAAGTGTTATGAAAACGACGTCTATAAAGAACGCTGCCGTGCCCTGCTTGAGGTTTTCCTTTGATTTGGCCCTGAAATCAGACCACATCCATGAGTGGGTGTCGATAACGTAGTTGCGGAGAACATACGTCATACCGGCACATATTGCACCGCCGCCGAAAAGAGCATATAAAAGGCATGTAAGATATGTTGTAATCTGGGTAAATGTAGCGGGCATTGTGGGATCGGACGCAATAAGCTCACCAAACATAAACGATAAAACAAGATAAACCGCAAACCACATTATTATAAGAAGCGGCACCGAAAACAAAAGATATATTGCGTTAAGGCTAACCATTTTCCAAAATCTGCGGGATAAAATATCCCAGAAAAGGACGATGCCTTTTTTAGGAGGAGCATCCTTGCTGACTCCGGGACCGGGGGTGTTATAGTCAAAAAGTTTGAACTTGGGCAATCTCATGGTGAAAAAATCCTTTCAGATTATATGTATTAATTGAGTATATTTTAGCACAGAAGAGCATTTATTACAACTAAATTATGAAAAAATTCAAAAAGTCTTAAAAAAGTACTTGCTTTTTGAAAAAATGTGTGTTAGAATACACCTTGCCTATTTGGAGAAGCCGTGTTCTCCTTTAGATAAATTTATTATTTAACCTTGCAGGAGGTGAGTGTTTTGCCTAACATTAAGTCCGCAAAGAAGAGAGTTCTCGTTATCGAAACAAAGACTCTTCAGAACAAGATGACAAAGTCCGCTATTAAAACAGCTCTTAAGAAGTTTGATGCAGCTGTAGAAGCAGGTGATAAGGCTCTTGCTACAAGCGAATTTACTTACTGCGTAAAGAAGCTTGATCAGGCTGCAGCAAAGGGTGTATATCACAAGAATACAGTAAGCCGCAAAAATTCTCAGCTTGCAACAAAGCTTGCAGCAATGGCGTAAATTTTTAAGCGTCTTTCACAGTAAAGCGTCGAAAAGATTTTGAAAAAAGTTTCAAAAAACTCTT
>JAFUJZ010000017.1 GCA_017467965.1 Clostridia bacterium | reverse complement strand
GCTATGAGCCGAAAGGAGTACATCGCACAAAATAGGAGGTGAAAGCTATGATAACCCAGCAGAATTTTTCAAAATTCAACGGATGCCCCAGACAAGCGTATCTCTTGGAGAACGATAAAGAATATAAAAGTCTTAAGGACAAAAACATGATGTCAGGACGACTTGGTGACATCCGACGGGATATGTTAAAGAGCTTTCCCTACGGTGTGAGCGTCTTTGGCGATACACGCCATGCGGCAATTGACACCATGAATATAATGGCAAAGGGTGAGGACGTTATTTTTAACGCGGTTTTCCTTTGGGGAAAATGCAGTGCTAAATGTGATGTCATTATGCGTAATGGCGATGTATATGATATATATGCAGTGCGTCCTACAAGCAGATACACCCGCTGGATTGATGAAGTCTTATATTCAAAAATTATTATGGAAAAATCAGGCGCACCCACAGGCAACTGTTATGTTTGCGCCATTGACCGTGAGGGAGGCAGGGGCAAAACCTTATCTGTCATACCAGTCGACAACGACAAGCGCAAGAGAAAGCTTAAAGAAAAGCTTGAGAATGCTTTAAAGAATACTCAGAGCAAAATCATGCCTGATAAAAAGCTTTCCCGCCAGTGCGGCGCATGCCCTTATCTGGGATTTTGCTTTGGTAATGACGAAGAAAGCATTTTCTCCATAAAATCTATTCAGTTCAATAAAAAAATGAGCCTTTATCAAAAAGGCATCAGAACAGTGGAGGAATATATCGCCTCTGATGAATGTGACGAAAGAGTTGTGCGCGAAATCGCCGTGCGCAATACTGATGAGGATATTTACAACAAAAACGAGATACGTAATTTCCTTTCCTCTTTGAGCTATCCGTTGGGGTTTTTGGATTTTGAAACCATGGAGGTTTTCCGCCCGAGTGACCCTGTGCTCAATCCAATGGATACTGTAATAACACAGTTTTCCTATCACCTTATCGAAAAAGAAGGCGCAAAAGCCGTGCATTATGAATTTATAGGTGACGGGGTAAATTATTGTGAGAGAGAAGCTGCCCAAAAGCTTATCGAATACATAAAGCCCGACCATACCGTTATGATGTATTCCGATTATGAACGCATCTGTATTGATCGTGTTATAAAAAGGCTGCCCGAGTATGCAGAAAGCCTTGAAAAAATCAAGGCAAACCTTGTTGACCTTGAAAAGCCCTTTGCGAAAAAATACCTAGTAAACCGTCGAATGGAGGGCAAGAGCAGTCTTAAAAAAGTACTGCCCGCACTTTATCCCGGTGACGACGCACTGGATTATTCAAAAATGAAAATCCAGAACGGTCAGCAGGCGGAAAGCGTGTATGCTCGCCTTTACCGCATGACAGAGAGCGAGAGGGAGCAGGCAATACGTGATTTGAAGGAGTATTGTGCCCTTGATACCCTTGCTATGATAAAACTGTGGGAAAAGCTTGAATTTTACGGAAAAATGAGTTAAAATATTGTTTATACTACTTAAAGGAGAGTTTTTTGTATGAACGGCAGAGCACTTATATTGGAAGGCGGCGGCTCCAGAGGCTTATACACCGCAGGTGTGTTGGACGCTTTTCTTGATTATAATATAGAATTTGACAATTGCTATTCTGTATCGGCAGGTGCAACCTTCGGGCAGAATTTTATCACAAAACAGCGTGGGAGAACATATAATATCAGCATGAAATATATGCACGACTGGCGTTATTGCTCAAAGCGCAGTCTGATTTTGACAGGTGATATGGTGGGTGTAAAGTTTGTATACGATACTCTTCCCAACAAGCTCGAGCCGGCGGATTACACAGCATTTAAGAAAAATCCCTGCAAGTTTTATACGGTTTGCGCAAACGTTGACACAGGCGAGGTTGAATATCTTTACGTGGAGGACTTAAAGCGTGACATGGATATGATTCGTGCCTCTGCATCGCTTCCGATTATTTCGAGAATGGTGCATATCAACGGCAAAAAATATCTCGACGGAGGTATACTTGACTCTATTCCGGTAAAATATAGTTTAGAGAACGGAAACAGCAAAGCTGTTGTTATACTTACCCAGCACAAGGGCTTTGTTAAAAAGCCTTCAAGCGAGGTAACATATATCAAAAAACTCTACGGCAGAAAATATCCCAAATTTGCCGATGCGGCTGCAACAAGACACGTAAGATACAACGAGGCTCTTGACTTTATTGACGAGCACGAAGGTAAGGACGTATTTGTTCTGCGTCCCAAGGAACCTGTTGACGTTGCGAGAATGGAGCTTGACAAGGAAAAGCTCGACAAGCTTTATCATGACGGCTATCGTGATGCAGTTGAAAGAATAGAAGAATTAAAGAAATTCTTGTCAGAATAATTGTAGGGGACGATGCCCACATCGTCCCGTTTGTTTTATCACATTACTAAATGCAAGGAGAATGACAAATGTTTGAATTAAACAAACCCTATCACGGCTTCACATTTACAGAAAAAAAGCATGTTGATGAAATAAAGGCAGACGTTTATATAGGTAAGCACACAAAAAGCGGCGCAAAGCTTTTGTATGTTGCATCCGATGACCCGAACAAGGTTTTTTCCATAAGCTTTAAAACCGTGCCCGAAAATGACACAGGTGTAATGCACATACTGGAACACAGCGTTCTTAACGGCAGCGACAAATACCCTGTCCGCGAACCATTTGTTGAGCTTTTAAAAAGCAGTATGCAAACCTTTTTGAACGCTATGACATACCCCGACAAGACAATGTACCCCGTTGCAAGCTGTAACGAAAAGGACTTTGAAAACCTTATGGACGTATACCTCGATGCGGTTTTCCACCCTGCAATCTATAACAAAAAGGAAATTTTCCTTCAGGAGGGCTGGCACTACGAGGGCGGCGAAAAGGAATGCTTCCGCGGTGTTGTATATAACGAAATGAAAGGCGAAATGAGTAGTGAAGACTCGCTCTTGGGCGAATATTTGCAAAACACCATGTTCCCCGATGTATGCTATTCCAAAAATTCGGGCGGCGACCCCAAGGCTATACCTTCTCTTACCTATGAGGAATTTATCGAAACTCACCAAAAATTTTATCATCCCTCCAACAGCTATATTTATCTTTACGGTGATATGGATGTTATCGAAAAGCTTCGCCTTATGGACGAAGGCTATCTTAATGCCTATAACGATATTCACCTTGACGTAAGAGTGGGCGTACAGCCCGATTGCGGCAACCTCTACAAAGCGGCACGCTATGATTCCGACGAAAACAGCTCTGTGGCAACACATTACGCTTTGGGATTTAAGGCTGCACCCTTTGATGACCACGAAAAGCTTATGGCAACAGATATTCTCATCACATCTATCTGTTCAAATAACGAATCTCCCCTCAAAAAAGCACTTTTAGATAAGGGTGTATGTGAGGAAGCGTGGGCATATCTTGACGACCAGCTTATTTCACCCTATGTTTGTCTTGCCATGAAACGCTGTAAGGATGACGATAAATACATCGCCTCCTCCGTGCGTGAAATCCTTGAAAACATCGTGCGTGAGGGTATTGATAAGGAAATTATCGAAGCCAACATCAACCAAATGGAATTTAAGATGCGCGAAGCGGATTTTGGCAATCAGCCTACAGGTCTTATCTATTGCACATGGGTTATGGCTTCATGGCTTTACGGCGGTGACCCGACGCTCCTTCTCAGCTACGAAAAAGAATTCAAGTCTATCCGCGAAAAAGCAAAGGGCGATTATTTTGAACGCCTTTTGGAGGAAATTTTCTTAAATTCAAAGCACAACGCTTTTGTAAAGCTTACTCCAGATGCAAACCTTTCCGAAGAAAAGGCAAAAGATGAGGCAGAAAGAGTTAAAGCATACCGCGAAAAGATAGGCGAAGAGGGTGTAAAGAAGGCAGAGGAAGAACTCAGTGCTCTCAAGAAGATGCAAAATAGTGAAGACACTCCCGAAGCACTTGCCACAATCCCTGTGCTTGATTTAAAATATATCAGCCCCGAGAGCGAAAAAATTCCCTTTGAAAAAATGGAATATGAGGGCAGTGAGGTTTTATACCACGATATTGAAACAAAGCGTATTTTATATATGAGCTTGTATTTTGACCTTTGCGGACTTGATACAGAGAGCGTTGTTGACATATCTCTTGCGGCACGCTTTTTGGGCAGGCTTGCCACAAAAACAAAAACAGCTGCACAGGTTATCAACCAAATTAAGATAAATCTTGGTACTTTCTCAGCATCCGTTGATACCTTTGCACCCATTGATAACCGCGAAAACGTAAGCGCAAAGCTGAGGGTATCATTCTCTGCACTTGAGGACAACGTAGAAAACGCAATGGCACTTATCGGCGAAATCATAAACGAAACAGATTTTGAAAACAGTGTGGGCGAAATCAAAAAAATGCTCCAGCAGGAAAAGCTTGGCAGAGAAAACTGGATGACAAGAAACGGTCACTCTGCAGCCCTCCGCCGTGCGATGAGTTATTTCTCACCAGAAGATGAGCTGGGTCAGAAGCTTAACGGCATAGATTATTATTTCTATGTTAAAGCTTTAACCGAAAGTTTTGACAACGAAAATGCGAAAAATCTTGGCGAAAAGCTTGGGGAAGCTGTATGTAAAGACCATGTTGCATATTCCGTAACAGGCGGTGAAAGCATTCTCAAGGCGGCTCTTGAAAACATTAATCAATTAAAGCTTTCTGAGCGTAGCACCGAAGCAGGCGGAATGATAAGTGTTAATTGTGAAGCCAAAAACGAAGGCTTTATCGTGCCCACAGACGTTGCATATGTTGCAAAGGCGGCTACGGCAGGTGAGGCAGAGGGCAGTATGTTTGTACTTTCCCATATCATGACCTACGACTACCTCTGGAACACAATCCGTGCAAAGGGTGGTGCTTATGGCACAGGCTTTACGGTAAATCTTTTAGGCGATATAGGCATGTACTCCTACCGTGACCCCAACCTTAAGGACACGGTTGTAGCATTTGACGAGGCGTATAAATATATCGAAGCCTTTGATGCAAACGAGAGAGAAATGACAAAATATATCGTTGGCGCAGTTGCGGCAACAGACCGACCCAAGAGTGCGTTCACCAAAGCGATGCGCTCAGACGGTGACTATTTTAACGGTATTTCGCCCGAATTACGCGATAAAATCAGAGGCGAAATGCTTAACACAAAGGTTTCCGATATCCGCAAGGCAGGAAGTGTAATCAAGCGCCTTATGGACGAAAACAATCTTTGCGTATTCTCGTCAAAAGCAAGAATTGAAAAGAATTCGGATTTGTTCAAAAATAAGGTTACAATAAAATAAAGAAAAAAGGGGCTTGTAAAAAGCCCCTTTTTTGCGGAGAAATGTTGAATTTTTGTGTTGATTTTGTGAATGACAAAGTATATAATGAAAGTGTATGACTTTGTGCAACTTAAGGATGTGCGAAAATGAAAAAGAAACTGGCATTAATTTTAGTTTTGGTTATGGCATTTGTGTCTGTGGGTCAAAGCGTAGGGGCTATCAATGTTATCATGAACAGCTCTTTTGTGGAATTTCCCGACCAGGAGCCTGTTATCGAAAACGGCACAACTCTTGTGCCTATCCGCCCCATTGCGGAAAAGCTCGGTCTCGAAATCCTCTGGGATGATGCGACCGATACAGTTACCCTCAAAAAGGACAGCTTTTATATTGAGCTTGTTATAGGCAGCACCATTGCAAAAACATCCTCCGGTGAAAAAACGCTTCTTACTGCACCCAAGATTATAAACGGCAGGACAATGGTACCTCTTAGGTTTATCGCGGAGGAATTAGGTCTTAGCGTAAGCTGGAATGATGAATACCAGAGAGTTGTCATTGCAGGTGAGGTAGATACCTATGTTGAACCCGTCTCTCCCGAAGCGGACGAAACAATAATTGAAAAGGTTGAAGATGCAACCGAAAATGCTGAAAACGCAAGCGAAGATACAAACCAGACAGAAGAGATAACGGAAAATGTCGACGATGCGGGCGAATATGTGTATTCCACAGTGGAAGCGGGTTCATCTTCCTTGACTCTTGAGATACCCGAAAGTCTCTTTTATACAGATTTTGAAGAGGAAGGCGGCTTTGCATATCGTGCACTTGATGCCTTTGATATGACCTATTATGATTATTCATCGGTTGAATTTAAGGAGTGCTATACGGATGAGAGCGGAAATAGTGGCATTATAGTAATTCTTGAAAATATGGGTCCCTATCTTGGAGAGGAATATGATATCTCCAACATGAATGAGGAATATCCCGAAATGCCCGAGAAGCCCATGTTTGATGAGCAGCCTCCAACCCCTCCCGAAGAACCTGAAATCATTGACGAGGAAGAGTTCTTTATTGAGTATGTTATGGCGGTTATGAAAAAGGTTTGTGACGATAAAGGTGTTGAGCTTCCCGAGGATATATTGGAATATGACACAGAGGAAATCCTCGCCCTTTTATCCATCGAAACTGAGGAAGAACTGGCAGAGGTTTTGATTGCCGCAGCCGAAACGGCTGATTATTCACATATAGAAGGCTATGAAGAATATAAGCGTTATATGGAAGAGTTCGATGTGTATATGGAAGAATACGAAGCGTATTATGAAGCCTATGAGGCGTGGTATAACGAAACATTTATTGAATGGATGCAGACAGATTATCTTGAATGGTCCACCGAAAAGCAGAGGATTATGTTGACACGTAATTATGCAGTGCGTCATTATCAATCGCTTTTCTCAAACCACAGCGAAGAGGAATGGATAAAGCTTTTTGACAATTATTTTAATACAAATGCTTTTATTCGGTACGAAAATGTTGAAATCCTCGACTTTGACGGCAAAAAGCTGATACATGCAACAGTTTGCGCCGAAAATGAATACAACGAGCAAGGCACGTTTGAAATGTGCTATTACATCGACGGCGACTATTGTGTTTTAATTATCGGCGGAACACTTAACGGTGCGGAACCCGGTGAAGATATTACAAATACACTTAATCAGATAAAAGTAAAATAAGAGGTGCAGGAAAATGAAAAAGAAATTGGCGTTAATTTTAGTTTTGGTTATGGCATTTGTGTCTGTAGGGCAAAGCGTAGGAGCTATCAATGTTATAATGAACAGCTCATTTTTGGAGTTCCCCGATCAGGAGCCTGTTATCGAAAACGGCACAACACTTGTGCCTATCCGCCCCATTGCGGAAAAGCTTGGTCTCGAAATCCTCTGGGACGACCCGACCGATACAGTTACCCTTAAAAAGGACAGCTTTTATATTGAGCTTGTTATAGGCAGTACCGTTGCAAAAACATCCTCGGGCGAAAAGGCGCTTCTTACAGCACCAAAGATTATAAACAGCCGTACAATGGTGCCGCTTAGATTTATTGCGGAGGAATTGGGCCTTACCGTAAGCTGGAACGATGAATACCAGCGAGTTGTCATTGCAGGCGAGGTAGACACATTTGTTGCACCGCTTCCGCCCCAAGAGGAAGAGTCTGTTCCGGATAATGCAGAGGATACAGCAGAGCCTGTTGAAAACACAACAGATGAAAAACCTGTAACAGAAGAACCCCAAGAGGACGAAACCACAGTTGATGAAAATGCTGTTTTTGCAGAAATTAGCGCGCAAAGCTCCATGATTATGTTTGAAGTGCCCGTTGACTATTTGCCCGAGGACACAGATGACGAGGAAAGCTTTGCTTACCGTTCCTTGGACGCATTTGATGCACAGCATACATACAATTGGGAAAAAGTATCCGACTATCAGTGCTTTGCCGATGGCAGTGCAACAACAGGCATTTTGTACATCGTACAGGAGCTTGATCCCTACGAAGGCGAAGAATACGACATCTCCAACATGAACCAGGAATATCCCGAAGCACCTGTAGGACCGGAGAGACCTCAGTTCCCCGACATCGACTGGCAAATTATGCAGGAAGAACTTGAAAGAGTTCTCCTTGAACAGGTGTTTATCGATATGGGCGTCGAAATCCCCGAGGATTTGGCAGAATTAGAGGACGAAGCAATCCTTGAGCTTTTGGGACTTGACTCGGAGGAGGCACTTTCCGAACAGCTCCAGATAAGTATGGAAAACGCTGACCTTTCACAAGTCCCCGGCTATGACGAATATCTTATCTGGCAGGAAGAAAACGAAATTTACCGTGAGGAACAGTCTATCTATCAGGAAGAATACAGAGCTTATCTGGAAGAATATGCTCCCATTGCGGCAACAAAAAATTATGCAGTACGTCATTTTTCAACCTTGTATTCTCAGGCAGAAGCCGAAGAATGGGCAACTCTTTTTACAACAGTGCTCAATACTGACGGCGAAGTAAGATACGAAGGTGTTGAAATACTAGAAATCGAAGGCAAGGCAATTGTGCACGCAACAATTTATGCCGAAGACCCCGACGATGAACAGGGCGTTTACGACTATTACGAATACCGTGACGGCGACAGCCTTGTGACAATATTTGGCGGCACACTTTTCGGTGGTGAACCCGGTGAAGATGTTATCGGTGCGCTCAGCAATATGACTATTCAGTAAATTACATGGCTTGAAAAGCCTGTAAAACCGGTTGGGATATCCCGACCGGTTTTCACACTTATACAAACAGGAGGAAGAATATGTTAATCATATCTGTATTGGTTGCAATAATTCTTGTAATGGGGCTGGGCTATCTTGCGCCCAATCTCCCCGCACATGAGCTTTTAGGCGGCAACTTTTATCAAGTGATATCGATTGTCCTTGCAATCGTAATAAGTCTTTTTCTTAATCTGCCCATGCTGTATATGTTTTCGGGCAACTCAGCCTACAAAAAAGGCAAGTACAAGGATGCACTTGTTAAATATAAAAAAGCATACAAAACAAAAAGGCTTTCGCCTGATATGGAAATTTTTTGCGGATATATTTTCCTCAAAGAAGGCGACAAGGCAATTTGCGAAGAGGTTTTTGACCGCGTAGCGAAAAGAAAACTCTCAGACAGACAAAAGGACAGCCTTGACACTAACCGTGCACTCCTTTTGTGGAAAAAGGGACAGATTGATGATGCGGTAGCGCTTTTGGAAAGTGTATGGGAACGTGGTGAAAGTATTACCGTGGCAGGTAGCTTGGGTGCACTTATGCTTATACAGGCAAAACACAAGGGAGACTATAAAAAAGCTCTTGATTTCTGCGAAAAAACAAACGAAAAATTTACCTACGAAAAAACCATTATGGCAAATCTGGGCGAAGCATATTACTGCATCGGTGATAATGACCGTGCACTGGAGGTTTTCTCGGAGCTAATGGACTGCGGCTCAAGTGCTCCTGCACCGTTCTATTATTACGGACTGGCACTTTTAAAAGCAGGCAAAAAGGATGAAGCAGAGGAAATGTTCAACCGCTCACTTCGTCAAAGATTTTCGGCATTATCGACAGTCAGTAGGAAAACAGTTAAAGCAAAACTGGAAGAAATTACAGCTGAATAAAATAATTTGAGGCGGATTCTCCGCCTCTTTTTTTGTATAAATGTTATAAACATTTTTTATGTAAAAAAATATTGACATTTCCTGTATTGAGTGATATTATAACTCTGTATAATAGGCTAATACTGGGGGTTTTTGCACTCTTTTTTAGGAAGAGTCTTCCGGAAAATGCCTAAAATAAAACTTTAATTTGTGGAAATGCAGTTTCATTATATACTGCTGAGGTCGACAGTGGTAGAAGCGGTTTTCACGTTTTCAGAGGTGCGGAAGCATCTTATGTCGAAAGACAAATAATTTAATAGTGATTCTATTGTATATAGGTCATTTGAGTGGAGTGGTAACCATAAAAATGACGGGTACTTTTGTCTGCGTGGTAACAGGCAAAGGTGTTTTAAGCTGTATATAATAGAAAATAATTTATTGGAGGAAATTAAAAATGAAACTTAAACGTTTTATGGCCATTGTGATTTCCCTCGCAATGGTCCTTTCTATTGTTCCGGCGTTTAATTTGACAGCAAGTGCAGCTGAAGAAGTTGTTTTGTTCGATGCTACAACCCTTGACAGAACTTCTTCCACAGGCGATATTGCACTTAGTGAAGGTAACTGGTCCGGTGACTGGGGTGCTGTTTTCAGTAACAACTGGGGTAATAACACCGGTACTTGGGGTTCTAACGGTCCCACAGCACTTATGTTCTTCAGAACAAGCGAAAGAGGTAGCGGTAAGGGTACAGATACTAAGACTGCTACATACGGCGGTGCAAGTGCATCTGCAGGTGCTAACAAGATTACTATCTCTTTCAGATATGCTATTCAGGAGGCATCTGACTGTTACCAGACATGGTACTTTAGAGATATTGACGGTACTCGCTTTGCAAGATTCTACGGCGATAAGAACACAAGTGGCGGTACAGCAAGTGTAGGTCTTAACACACAGTCTACATTCATCTCTTCCGGTGGTACACTTCCTATCCGTGGTGAAGAATTCTCTATCGTGGCTACACAGGGTGCATCTAACTGGACAGTTGAATACTATCGCGGCACAACACTTCTTAACACAGATACTGTAACTTCCATCAACGGTTTCGGCTCTATTCAGTCTGAAATGCCTGAATGGAACGCTCAGTGGGCAGCTGCAGGTATGCAGGGCTTGAAGATTACTTACGAAATGCCCGAAACAAGTAAGGAAATTGTTGCTACATACACAGCAGGCGGTGCAACAGTTAAGACAGTATCCAAGACAATTGATACATCTTTAACAGACAGTGCTTCTTTTGATGAATACTACTACAGCGTAAATGGTGAAAACACACTTTACTATGCTGCAGCACAGACACTTACAGACAGCACAACAATCGAAATGACAGCTCTTGAAAACAAGGGTAGCTATGCAGTTAATGATGAAATCGTAATTGACAACACACCTTATGTTGTAAAGAGTGCAAACCTTATTCCTAACTACAACTTTGAGTATGGTACAGCAGGCTGGTTTGGCGGCGACGGCAATCAGTTAGGTGCTTCCGTTAGTGGCAATGCTGTAACTTTAGGCAATGCAGGTGGCGGCAACAATGCTTCTCTTAACCAGAGCTGGGCTATTGAAAGCGGCAAGACATACTTGTACACATACAATACAACAAGTGCTAATGGCTGGCACATTACATCTTTGCAGAATGCTGTAAAGAGCGATGAAAACACAACAGGTGCACCCGTACTTGTTGGTACAACAAATAATAGCGTATATACAGGTACATTAGGTGCATCTGATGCTGCAGGTACAAACAATTTTGTATTTACAAACACAGACGGTTATGCATATCTTCAGAGCGCATTCCGTTGGACTGGTGCTACACTTTCTAACTTTGGTCTTTACGAAGTAGAAGTTGACTCAAGTAAGATTGCTAACACAACAATCAAGTTTGTTGACTCTTCCAACACTTCTACTGAACTTCAGACTGCTGTTACAGTGACAGGTGTTGTAGGCGACGTTATCACAATCGCTGATTATGCACCTTCCACAATCACATACAACGGCAACCCCTACTCTTTTGACAGCACAAACCCCGCAAGCTACACAGTTGTAGGTAACACAGATGTAGTTACACTTACATACACAACTGACGCTTATGTTAAGTTTACTGCTGATCCTATCACAGTAATTGCAGGTAATGACCCTGTTATGCCCACAACAGTTACAGCTGTTACAGGTGCAGGTTCCACAACAGAAGTAAGTGGTGCTACATTCACAGGCTATACAGGTCTTAGTGCAGGTACACACACAGTTAACGGTACAGTTACAATTGACGGTACAGCAGTAAGCGGTACAGTTGAAGTTACTGTTCTTCCCATGACATTTGAGCTTGAAGATATAACAGGTAACGCAAGCACAGATAACGCAACGACATACTTCCCTGTTGACGTAACAGGCGACTTCTACCTTGAATTTGACTTCAACGCTTCTAACCTTGACAACCTTTGGATTTATGCATCCGCTAACGGTGCTCAGTGGGGCTCCGGTCAGATTGGTCTTGGTTGGGACAACGCAGGCAACGGCTACTTCCGTGCACAGCCTGCAGCTCAGACAGATATCGTATTTGAAACAAACAAGACATACCGTTTCTTAGTACATGGTAACGTTGACACAGATACATACGACCTTGTAGTTTACGATACAGTAACTAAGGAAGTTGTATTTACATGTGAAGGCTACGGCTTCAGAAGCGGTAGTGATATGATTAACTCTATCTTCTTCTCCTCTAACGGCGAAGGCGGTGTTGGTACACTTTCCAACGTGAAGGTTTATGCTCCCGACCAGGCAGACCAGTTTACAACTGTTACATTTGTTGCAACAGGTTCTGTAGATGAAACTTACACAACAACATATACAAGTGCTGAAGAGTTCCCCATTCCTCATTATGATGGTCACATCATGAAGACAAGAACAATC
>JAFUJZ010000016.1 GCA_017467965.1 Clostridia bacterium | reverse complement strand
CCTAAAGAAGAAACAGAAGAATAAAACTATGGAGGTATTATGATGGCAAAAAGCAGAGAATATAACTTTTCACGTGTTATATTGACGCTTTTCGTTTGCCTTGTGCCGATTTTAGGGTCGACACTTGACGAAAAAGCTGTCATATATACCTCTTTTTGTGTTTTAGCGGCGGCATGGGGCTTTAACGTGTATAAAACAGGCTTTTTTGCCTTCACAAAAACAGCGGCATTTTTTTCAATAGTGACGGCGTATTCATATTTTCAGCTTATATGGGTGAGTGATAAAGGCAGTCAAGCGGCATTTGCAACTCTTATGCTCACGTGTACTGTGGCGGCAATGGTCGCAAGACAGTTTAGAGAGTTTATGGGTGACGAAATACATCGCTACGGCTGTACGCTTGTATATATTGCAGCTCTTTGTTATGCCGTGACGGCGGTTTTTTTCCAGATTTTTGTCCAGTCAAAGTTTTGGGGCTGTAATATGGATATGGGGAACAATTCCCCCACTGCGGCAGCTTTTATAATGCTGGCAGGCATATTTGCGGCGTTGAGGCTTTTTCATGAAAAAAGAAAAACCCCTGCCTTTTTTGCCGCACTGGTGCTCATGGCATATGTTTTTGTGATGACGAAAAGTCTGGGTGCATTCTTGTGCGGAGCAATACTTATTTTTGTATACACGATGAATATACGCCACAAAAGGGTTGAAGCCTTTTGTGCACTGGTTGCATCGGGCGTACTGGCGGTAGCCAACATCATATACATAGTGTACACCTTTATTGTAGGCAATGTATCCTTTGACGCAACACTGCGTGCTCTTCCCGGAATGATAGGTATGGGCAAGGGTGGCTATGAGGCTTTTATTTCGGTTGTGGACGGCGGATATAAGGGCGTGCAGCTTGTAATTGATACTTTTGGCGAGGTTTACGGTGTGTTTGGCATATTGCTGGCAATAATTGTTATTACTAAGGCTGTTATAAAAGCAAACAAAGATCATTCTATGCGTAATATGTTTGCACTTATCGCTGTAGGCGTGCTTATGTTTACATCCTCTCAATCCCTTGTATTTATGTTGCCTCTTTTTGCAATGTATTACGGCTTTGAAGATGACGGCGAATATGTAAAAGCCCACCCCTTGGTTGGTGCACTTACTTTGGTGCCCATAAGCTTTTTTGTGATGCTGACTGCGGCAAGATGCTTTTACGCTTTCGGACAGGACGCATTTGACAGAGGCAAATACGCTCAAGCAGCTGACTGGTATACCACAGCGGCGCGAATGGAAATTTTTAATTCCGAAGGCTGGCAAAAGGCATATAACGCACTTTATAAGGATTATACCGAAAACGGCACGGATAACCTTTTAAAACAGGAGGAATGCCTTACAAACGCATCAAAACACAATAAAGCCAACTATAAATATAAAAGACTTATTGCAAATGTATATACAAACGAAAAGCGTTATAATGACGCGCTTATGGTATGGGACGAAATAATCTTAAAGCATGACAAGGAATATCTCTATCCCATGTATGCCCAAAAAATATGCGATGTGATGAAGTATGAAAAAAATACTCTTGACCGCACATCGCAGCTTTACAACAAAATTGAAGCATACGCCAAAAAATGTACAAATATGGATATAAAAATTAAGGTGAATAATATTTTGACCGAAAGTCAGAAATATTATGTTCTTGCACGTGAAGGTGATTACAGCGAGGCTGATATGTATACCTTTGACCCTCACGGCTTGAACGAACCGCCAACAGACACGGGAGAGGACATATGAGAGCTGTAATACAAAGAGTTAAAAGAGCGTCCGTTACGGTGGACGGTAATATAACAGGCGAAATCGGACAGGGGTTTCTTATTCTTTTCGGAGCTGAAGAGGGCGACGGAAAGGATGACATGGATTACGTTGTAAAAAAATGCGTAAACCTCAGAGTTTTCTCAGATGAAAATGACAAGATGAACCTCTCCGTAAAGGATATTGACGGCTCTATACTTGCCGTAAGCCAGTTTACGCTTTTGGCAGAAATAAAAAAAGGCAACCGCCCCGGCTTTTCGAGAGCAATGGCACCCGTTGATGCCGAAAAAATGTACGAAGAGTTCTGCCAAAGATGCGAAGAAGAAATCGGAAAAAGGGTTGAAAAAGGTGTTTTTGGTGCCGATATGAAGGTGGAGCTTGTAAATGACGGCCCCGTTACGATAATTGTTGACTCCCGAAACAAAATATAGCTTGAAAAATGAGAAAAATTGATGTATAATACTTTATCGCAGTATATACTGAAAGGATGAATAAAATGGCACAGCAGAATAATCAAAACCCCAATCAGCAGAAGACACGTGAAGAAAAGCTCCTTGAGCTCCGTGCTGCAGGCAGAGACCCCTATGAGGTTACAAAATATGACGTAACTCATTCCATGACATATATTAAAGAACATTTTGACGAGCTGGAAGGTAAAACCGTAAGAGCGGCAGGCAGACTTATGGCAAAGCGTCGTGCAGGCGGACTTATGTTTGCAGACGTGCTCGACCGTGATGAAAAAATCCAGTTCTACTTGAAGAGAGACGAAATCGGCGAGGATGAATTCAACCGCTTTAAGCTCGAAATTGACGTTTGGGACGTTATAGGTGCAGAGGGTGTTGTTTTCAGAACAGCCGCAGGCGAAATCTCCATTAACGTAACAAGCTTTGTTCTTCTTGCGAAGAACCTCTTTATCCCCGTTAAGGGCAATGAGTATGTAAAGAACGAGGTTGCTGACCACGATATCCGTTATAGACAGAGATACATGGACCTTATTGCAAATCCTCAGGTACGTGAAACATTCAAAAAGAGAAGTGCAATTATCCGCGAAATCAGGAATTATCTTGACTCGCGTGACTTCTTAGAGGTTGATACACCTGTACTTAACTCTATCTCCGGCGGTGCAACAGCGCGTCCCTTCATCACTCACCACAATGCACTCGATATTGATATGTATCTTCGTATTGCGACCGAGCTCAATTTGAAGAGACTTATCGTAGGTGGTCTTGAGAGAGTATATGAAATGGGTCGTCAGTTCCGTAACGAAGGTATGGACCTTACTCATAACCCCGAGTTCACAAGTATTGAAATCTATCAGGCTTATACAGACTACGAAGGTATGATGGAATTGACGGAAGGACTTGTCACACATGTATGCGAAAAGGTAAACGGCGAAAAGAAGTTTACTTTCAACGGTACTGAAATTGACCTTACAGGTCCCTGGCAGAGAATGACAATGAAGGAAGCTGTAAAGAAGTATTCCGGCATTGACTTTGATGCTATTACAACCCCTGAAGAAGCAAAGGCAGCACTTAATGCTGTCGGCATTGAGGTTGAAGGCGAAAAGAGTATCGGTGAAATGATTGCTCTTGCATTTGAAGAAACTGCAGAAGAACACCTTACAGGTCCTGTGTTTATTACAGAATATCCTGTTGAAATTTCTCCCTTAGCAAAGAGATGCCCCAATAATAAGGCGTTTACAGAACGTTTTGAAGTGTTCGTAATGGGTAAGGAATTGGGCAACGCATTCAGTGAGCTTAATGACCCCTATGACCAGAAGGAAAGATTTGAGGAACAGGTAAAGGCACTTGAGGCAGGCGACGACGAAGCAGGCATGATGGACGAAGACTACATCAACGCACTCCGTTACGGTATGCCTCCCACAGGCGGTGTAGGTATTGGTATTGACCGCTTAGTAATGTTCCTCACTGACAATACTTCTATCCGTGACGTAATCTTGTTCCCCACAATGAAGCCTGTTGATAAAAAGTGATGAAAACATGGCATAAAATTGCAATTGCAATCATTGTGATAGTGGGTGTTGTTGTTTGTGTAAAAAGCTGTGTTGACCGTAAAAGTCCAGATTTGACAATAGCTTACATCGGCAAGGATTTTGTCAACCGTGAAAGCTATGACAAAAATGTCACAAAGCTTTACAATCTTTGCAGTGATATAACCGGCGACGGCGACATAAGCATTGATATTATGGAAATATCCTATAGTGATGAGCTTTCTCATTCGGATAAGTCAAATTCAAATCAGAAAATGACCAATGCTGTAGGTAACGGCGCGGCAAGGCTGTATTTCATTGAAGAGGAATACGTTACAAAAAACCTTGACGTTGATGTGTTTTGTGACTTAACAGAGCTTTACGACGGCAAACGCAGTGTGATAAAGAACTCTTCCGGACAGATTGTTGCAATAAGTGTAAAGGGCAGTAAAAAGGTTGCCGAGCTTGGTATCGAACCAAAAGAAAACCTTTATATTGCAATACGCAAAATCACCGAAATGGATAACTTTTGGAACAACAGCGTCCAAGAACAGAACACTTCCGCAACAAATATTGCAGAATATATTTTGGCTAATTAAACGTAAGTTTAATATATATTAATTAAGAAAAGAGGTTGTAAAAATGGGAAACGGCGGTACAATGACAATTATTTATCTTGTTGTAATGATTGCAGTATTCTATTTCCTTCTTATTCGTCCCCAGAAAAAGAGAGAAAAAGAAACAAGAATGATGCTTAATGCATTGCGTCCCGGTGATGAAGTCATCACAATAGGCGGTGTAATGGGTAATATTCTTAATGTTAAGGATGACCGTGTTGTTATCGAAAAAGGCGCAAACAAGACAAAGATTACTTTTGAAAAGGGCGCTATAAAGACTGTTCTTACAGTTCATGATGACGAAGAAGATGAATACGAATACGAGTTCGAAGAAGTTGAAGACGAAATTAAGGACAACAAGAACAACAAAAATAACAAAAAGCAGAAATAAGACTCAAAGGGGCTGTTGCAATGCAACAGCCTTTTGCCTTAAAAAATGAGGAGAGAATTATGGAAAGTTTCAGCCAAAGATTAATAAAACTTAAAGAAAGTGTGGGTCTGACCACAAAAAGCCTGGCAATGCTCTTGGGCATGAGCGAAATGGGAGTACAGTGCCTTGAAGAGGAGTATAATCCGCCCACGGTTAAAACTCTCGTACGCCTTTCGGAAATTTTCAATGTATCACTTGAGTATGTTGCAATGTTTTCCGAAGTGCCGAAGGTAAATGAGGACAGCACCGTCAAGGAAATATACGTACTTGACCATTTGCACAATATGACAAAAGACGATATTTTGGGCACTATGTATATGGATAAAGCCGATATGCATGGCAAGGAGTATTACGGTCTCAAAATAAAGGATGACTCAATGTCAAGGGTGCGTATTTTCACGGGAGACAAGCTTATCGTATGCAGACAAAGCTACGCATCCTCGGGCGATATAGTTGTTGCGCTGCTTCCTACGGGCGAAGAGGTGGTACGCAGGTACACAAGAGTAGGCAACATTGTTACACTTACGCCCGAAAGCGATAATCCGAAATATAAGGCAGTAAAAATCGATATAACTGAGGCACCTCTTGTTATCATTGGAACCGCCCGCGAAATAAGAATAAAATTAAAATGAAAAAATTTAAAAAAAGGCTTGCAATGGATAATAAAGTGTGTTAATATGTTATGGCAAATTAAAGAAGCGGTCCTCTGCAGAACCTTCGTACGAACGCTTATAATAAGAAAGGAAGTGTAAAGATGGATATTTTAAAGTCTATCACACAGGATCAGATCAGATCCGACCTTCCCGAACTTAACATTGGTGACACAGTAAAGCTTTATGTTAAGGTAAAAGAAGGTGCTAAGGAGAGAATCCAGATGTTCGAAGGAACAATCATCTCCAAGAAGCATGGCGGTATTGCCGAAACATTTACAGTAAGAAGAGTTTCTTACGGTGTAGGTGTGGAAAGAACTTTCCCCGTTAACTCTCCCATTATCGACAGAATCGAAAAGGTTAGAAGCGGTAAGGTTCGTCGTGCTAAGCTCTACTACCTCAGAGACAGAGTTGGTAAGGCTGCTAAGGTTAAGGAAAAAATCTAAGTCCCATATATCCGAGGAAGGGTTATCCTTCCTCGGAGGGGTTAACCTTAACAATTAATTGAATATTCTTCGGGGCGGGGTGTGATTCCCCACCGGCAGTGACAGTCTGCGACCCGCGAAAGCGGCTGATGAGGTGCAATTCCTCAACCGACGGTGAAGCAATTTTGCAAAAGTCCGGATGTGAGAAGATGTTTATATGAAAACTTTTATTAAGTTTTCGTTATTTTGCTTACAAAATCTCCGTATAATTATATACGGAGATTTTTCACCTTATAGAAAATTTCGCATTTCCTATAAGGTGAAAAATAAATTTTATTATATTGCCGTGCGATAATTTCCTCGTATAATTTGGAAAACGCACATGGCATAACAAAGTGTTTTCTCCTCTGTCAGCTTAAGTTG
>JAFUJZ010000015.1 GCA_017467965.1 Clostridia bacterium | reverse complement strand
CTATTTCTATAATCATCAGCGCATCCAACTTAAAACAAAACTGACCCCGATTGAAAAACGAAGTCAGTTTGTTGCTTAAAATTTAATATTTACTGCCATAGGGGTTCTTTTTGTACTGTCTGCACAAATTGGTGCAGTTCATTTTTAGGAGGTCGTTGTTTTTATTCTTCAATTGAGTCGATAATAACTGCACGGCTTTCGGCATCAAGTCCGAGACATTTGCCGCAGTTGTCGCAGATTTTGTTTTTGTCCATGTCGCAAACATCGCATTCGCCGCAATCATCACATAATTTTTCGGGGTCAATAACACATTGTTTCATGTTTGTACCTCACTTAGAAGCTATAAGGTCGTTCATGTCATACATACCGGGAGCTTTGCCTGTCATGAATTTTGCAGCAGCAATTGCACCTTCTGCAAACACATCACGGGAAAGAGCTGTGTGCTTAAGTTCAATAATCTCATCATTGCCTGCAAAAATAACAGTATGCTCGCCAACGATTGTGCCACCGCGGATTGCATGGATTCCCATTTCTCTCTTTTCGCGTTTTTTGCGGACAGAGTGGCGGTCGTAGATATATTCTTTGCTTTCCTTGCATGCTTCGTTGATAGCATCAGCAATATAAAGTGCTGTGCCGCTTGGTGCATCAAGCTTACGGTTATGGTGTGCTTCTACGATTTCAATATCAAAATTATCCTCTAAAACTGTTGTTGCTTTTTTTGCAAGGTCGATAAGCACGTTTACACCGAGGCTCATGTTTGCGGAGAAAAATACAGCAGTTTCGGAGGCTTTTGATGCCATGTATGCTTTCTGCTCTGGAGAAAGACCTGTCGTACATACTACAACGGGGATTTTGTTTTCGGCAGAATAATTCATTATGGGTTCAAGGCATGACGGATGTGAAAAGTCAATAATAACATCAGCCTTGACAGTTACTTTGTCGGGAGCGGAGAAAACAGGGAAAGAAAGAGTAGCATCATCTACAAGATCAATACCGCCCACTATTGTACATGTGGGGTCATCATTTACGAGGGCACCGATAACTCTGCCCATTTTACCCGAGCAACCGGAGAGGAGTATATTTGTCATTTGTAACATTCCTTTCTATCAGAAAAGACAGACAGAAAAACTGTCTGTCTTTTGTTGGTTAAAGAATACCGTAGTTTGTCATTGCCGATTTAAGAACAGCGAGGTTCTTGTCGGAAATTTCATACAAGGGCATGCGAAGGTTACCTGAACAAAGACCCATAAGCTCGCATGCTTTCTTTACGGGAATGGGGTTTGTTTCGATAAAGAGTGCATCGATAAGCTCAATAGCCTCAAGCTGAAGGCGCATAGCTGTCTTTGTATCGCCTGCAAGGAAAGATGCAATCATGTCATGAGTTTTGCGGGGAGCAACGTTTGCAAGAACAGAAATTGTACCAACACCGCCAAGAGAGAGGATAGGAACATTCTGGTCGTCGTTACCCGAATAGATATCAATTTTATCGCCAACCAAAGAAGCAAGCTTTGCTACCTGAGAAAGGTTGCCGGAGGCTTCCTTAATGCCGACAATGTTCTTGTGCTGAGCCATTTCAGCCATTGTTTCGGGAAGAACGTTAAGACCTGTTCTACCGGGAACATTGTAAACAATCATGGGGCAGTCAGATGCGTCAGCCATCATTTCAAAGTGCTTGATAAGACCCTTCTGACTTGTTTTGTTGTAGTAGGGAGTAACAGTGAGAAGACCGTCAGCACCAAGATTGGCAGCCTCCTTGCAAAGCTCAACGCCGTGACGTGTGTCATTGCTGCCTGTACCTGCAACAACGGGAATTCTGCCGTTAACCTTTTTTACAACGTATTCAACAACACTGAGGTGTTCCTTATCGTTTAATGTAGCGGATTCACCTGTAGTACCGCAAGCGATAATACAGTCAGTGCCGTTTTCAATCTGGTATTCAACTAAAGCACCCAATGTGTCAAAATCAATAGAACGATCATCGTGGAAAGGTGTTACAAGAGCTACACCCGAACCTGTAAAGATAGGATTGTTAGTCATAAAATAAGACCCTTTCTTATAAAAATTAGTTCATATATTCGATAACCTTTTCAGCAATCTGAACAGCATTTGCAGCTGCGCCTTTTCTGATGTTGTCAGCAACAACCCAAAGGTTTACGCCGTTTTCAACGCTTTCGTCGCGACGGATACGACCAACGTAGGTTGCGTCTGTACCTGTTGCGTTGATAGCCATGGGGTAAACATTGTTTGCTGTATCATCCTGTACAACAACACCGGGAGCGGATGCAAGTACCTGACGGAGCTCGTCAAGGTCAAAAGAATTTTCAAATTCAACATTGATAGATTCGCTATGACCGTTAAATACGGGAACACGAACTGTTGTAGCTGTAATTCTCATATCGGGATTACCTAAGATTTTTCTTGTTTCTTTGATCATCTTTTCTTCTTCCTTAGTGTAACCGTTGGGAAGGAAAACGTCAATATGAGGAATACAGTTGCCTGCAATGGGGTGGGGGAACTTTGTGGGTTTTTCGCCCTGTAAGCCCTTTTCAAGATCGTTCCAACCGCCAACGCCTGCACCGGAAACTGCCTGATATGTGGAGTAAACAACTCTCTTAATCTTATATTTTTCATCAAGAGGCTTAAGTGCTACCATAGCCTGAATTGTGGAGCAGTTGGGGTTTGCGATAATACCCTTGTTCCACTTGATATCCTCACTGTTAACCTCAGGAACTACGAGGGGAACTTCGGGGGCCATTCTCCATGCGGAGGAGTTATCTATAACTACACAGCCCTTGGAAGCAGCAATGGGAGCAAACTTTTCGCTTGTAGAACCGCCTGCGGAGAAAAGAGCAATATCAATACCGCGGTCGAAGGATGTTTCTGTGAGTTCTTCGATAACGTATTCTTTACCCATAAACTCAACCTTGCTACCTGCACTCTTCTTGGATGCGAAGAGGTAGTATGTGTCAACGGGGAGTTTCTTTTCTTCGAGAACCTTAAGGAAAGTTCTGCCTACCATGCCTGTTGCGCCTACAACGGCTACTGTTAATTTCTTATTCATTACTAACACGACCTTACTAAAATTTGATTTTTTGCGTAAAGGAAAGGCTATAGCCTAAAAACCTTTAATCTATAATACCACCCCAACCTTTTATTGTCAAATAATTTTTCAAAATAGGGGTGGATATTTTGAATGAGATATGCTATAGTATACAAGGGGAGTTATGTCGAAAACCCCAAATGATTGAAAGGATGTAAAGAATGAAGAAAATTTCTCTGATTCTTTTAGTAATAATGGTGTTTTTTTGCTTTTCTGTGAGTGCAGTTGCAGAAGATGCCGAATATATTGATTTGCTCAGAGTAGGTATCAGCTATGGCTCGGAGGCAAAGGGCGAAGCATGGTTTTATTCTGAAAGTGAAATTTACGTGACCGACGCTTATTACGGTACATATATTGCAACACTTCCGGCATATACAAAGTGCAAAATCTACACCGACGGCGGCACAATAGCAAGTGATTATTTTTCACCCGTTGGGTCAGCTATTACACTTTCCGGCGAAAGCGTAATAAATTTTAACGACACAGCCTATCGCGGTAGCTTTGAACTGCATAATAGCAGTGACAAAATAACCGTAATAAATATCGTAAATACCGATGACTATCTTGCGAGCTTACTTGGTAAGGAAATGAGTGCCAATTGGCCATTGGAAGCATTAAAGGCACAGGCGGTATGTGCCCGAAACTATGCAATGACAATTGCAGGCAAGCATACGTCAAGTGGGTTTGATATTTGTGACACACAGCATTGTCAGGTGTACGGCGGTGTTAAATCCGAGGCTGACAGCACACGTCTTGCCGTTGAAGAAACCCGCGGTGTTACAGTAACATATGAAGACGAAATTGTACCTCTTTACTATTTTTCCTGTGACGGCGGCTATACCGAAGATAGTGAAAACGTTTGGGTAACTGCGCTTGGGTATCTTCGCGGTAAAAAGGATATTCACGAAAAAGAAGAATATGCAACAAGATATAACTGGAGCGTAACATATACAAAAGCTGAGATTGAAAATATTCTTAATTCAAAGAATATGGGCGTAGGCGAGCTTTGCGACATAAGAATTGACGAAATGAGCGATAATAACGGTGTAATAAAGCTTACCTTTGTTGGTACGCTCGGCGAAAAAACCGTTACCAAAACACAGACAAGAACAGTTTTGTCGCTTAACAGTCAGGCATATACTATCGAGAAAAATACCAATGCCCCGATAATAAGTGAAGAACCCGAAATAGTAACGCAGAATATTTTAACAGCAGACGGTGTTGTAACTGTTACAAACCCGGGATTTGCAATGACTGGTGAAGGTGTTAAACAAATCCCTTATGGTACCGTTACCGTGCAGGAGGAATCTGAATATTTTGATTCATACACATTTAACGGTCACGGTTGGGGGCACCTTGTGGGTATGAGCCAGTGGGGTGCATTTTCAATGGCTGTTGAAGGGTATACGTACAAGGATATACTTAATTTCTATTTTACTGATATAGCTATAGTGGAAGCACCGTTGGATATTTATGAGGAAACAGAACCTCCCGTATATGAGGATGTGGATGTACCAGTATATGAGGAGCCAGAGAACATTGAAACAGAACCTTGGCAAGATACAACATATGAAGAAACACAATGGAGTGATACAGGAATATGAATACAGAAGAATTTGACTACTACCTGCCCGAGGAGCTGATTGCACAGCATCCGTTAGCCGACCGTGCGGCGGCAAGGTTTATGACAATAAATAAAGAGACAGGCGAGGTAGGGCACGATTATTTTTATAATGTAAAAAACTATCTCAAGCCGGGTGATTGCCTTGTGCTAAATGATACAAGAGTTATACCTGCGCGTCTTTACGGTGTTAAAGAGGGCACAGGTGCGGCTATGGAATTTTTGCTTTTAACAAGAAGAAGCACAAACGTATGGGAAGTTATCTTAAAGCCCGGCAGACGTGCAAAAGAAGGCGTTAGAGTAATTTTTGGTGAAGGCAAGCTCGTTGCCGAGATTAAAGAGGTTTTAGATAACGGAAACAGAGTTGTTGAGTTTTTCTACGAAGGGCTTTTTGAAAATGTACTTGAGGAATTGGGCGAAATGCCTCTTCCGCCATATATTACAGCAAAGCTTGAGGACAATGAAATGTACCAGACGGTATATTCTGTCCATGAGGGCAGTGCGGCAGCACCTACAGCGGGGCTTCATTTTACACCCGAATTATTAAAAGAAATTGAAGATATGGGCGTAAAACTGGCGTTTTTGACGCTTCATGTAGGCTTAGGAACATTCCGCCCCGTTAAGGTTGATAACGTTGAAGAGCATAAGATGCACTCAGAATATTACGTAGTGACAGAAGAATGTGCAAAAACCGTTAACGAAACTATTGATAATGGCGGCAGAGTAATCTGCATAGGCACGACAAGCTGCAGAACTGTGGAGAGCGCCGCAGAGAACGGAAGACTTAAAGCCTCGAGTGGCTGGACAGATATATTTATCTATCCCGGTTATAAGTTCAAAATTACACAGGCACTTATAACAAACTTCCATTTGCCAAAGTCAACGCTTATTATGCTTGTAAGCGCGCTTAGCGACAAAGAAAAGATACTTAATGCGTATAATATTGCAGTCCGCGAGAGATACCGTTTCTTTAGTTTCGGAGATTGCATGATTATCAGTTAGGAGAAAACTATGTATACATTATTAAAACAAGAAGGAAAAGCAAGAAGAGGACAGTTTGAAACAGTGCACGGCACTGTGCAGACACCTGTATTTATGAACGTTGGTACAAGTGCGGCTATAAAGGGCGCTGTATCAAGTTTAGACTTGAAAGAAGTAGGCTGTCAGGTTGAATTGTCTAACACATACCATTAGCATATCCGTCCCGGAGATGACCTTATTAAGGAAATGGGCGGACTTCATAAGTTTATGAACTGGGACAGACCAATTTTGACAGACAGCGGCGGTTTTCAGGTGTTCAGCCTTTCCAAGCTCCGCAAAATAACAGAGGAGGGCGTGCAATTCCAGTCTCATGTGGATGGCAAGAGGATTTTCATGGGTCCCGAGGAAAGTATGCAGATACAGTCAAACCTAGGCTCTACAATTGCCATGGCATTTGATGAGTGTATTGAAAACCCCTCACCATATAAATATGTTAAAGATTCCTGCGAGAGAACATATCGCTGGTTGGAAAGATGCAAAAAAGAATTAGACAGACTTAATTCACTTCCCGATACTGTTAACCCTCACCAGATGCTGTGGGGTATTAATCAGGGCGGTACGTACGAGGATTTGAGAGTATGGCACATGAAGGAAATCGCAAAGCTTGATTTGCCCGGTTATGCAATAGGTGGCTTGGCAGTGGGCGAGAGTGCAGAGGAAATGTACCGTATCATTGATGCGGTTGAACCCCATATGCCCAAAGATAAGCCCAGATACCTCATGGGTGTTGGTACACCTATTAATATACTTGAAGCGGTTGATAGAGGTGTTGACTTTTTTGACTGTGTAATAACAAGTCGTAATGCGAGACACGCTAATCTTTTTACAGATAAGGGTGTGTTAAATCTTAATAACAATAAATTTGCCCGTGACGACAAGCCTCTCATGGAGGGTTGCCAGTGCCCTGCATGTAAGAACTATTCACGTAGCTATATTCGTCATCTCTTTAAAGCTAAAGAAATGCTCGGTATGAGACTTTGCGTACTCCATAACCTTCATTTTTATAATGATTTAATGCAGCAGATACGTGACAATCTTGACAATGGTACATTTAAAGAATTTAAGAACGAAAAGGTACAGGCTTTTTCGGGTCGTGTATAAAACAAAAGAAAGTGCGAAAACATCGCACTTTCTTTTGTTTTTTGAATTAGTTATTAAGCATGCTGTTTTGTTCGTGTTGTACACTTTTTTTGCTCTGAATAAACGAGATAATTTCGCCACGATTCCATACAACAAATTTATGCTTTGCACCGTCAAGGGTGAAAACAGATATGCCGTTTGGAACTATAAATAAGGTATTGCGCTTTTCAACGTGTGAAACATAATTATAAGGGATAGAAATGCTTCCCGTCTGGAAATTAAGTGCATGGCTTGTAAACACCATTTCGTTTTCGAGAAATTGCAGCTTTCCGCCTATGTATTCAATCCCTTTGAAATAGTTTGCGGCGACGCTTTGTCCAACAAAAATTTTACCCATGATTTTTCCTCCTATATAAATTTAACAGGCAATGGATCGCAGTCCATGCTTTTTAAAATATCAGATACTGACTGTCTGCCTTGAAGCGTCATAAGCTTGCTTACGCCGTAGGCAATAATTTTGCCTGTTTCGTTGGTAAGTGTAACTTCACAAAGAACAATGCTTTTACCTTCTTTTATGGCTGTCGCTGTAGCAATCAATTTGCCCGAGTATGCCATAGCAAGGTTTGTGACCTCTAAATCAAGGCTGGTAAAGCCACTGTCTTCGTCTTTGTTACAGTATGCAGCCCAGTATGCGGCAGAGTCAATTATAGAAGCATAGCAACCACCGTGAACCGAACCAAAAGGATTTAAATGCTTTGACTCAACATCTATCTCAATGATTGAAAAACCGGGGCCTAAATCTACTAATTTCATGCCGAGAAGCTCAGAATAAGGACTTTTGTTGACGACCTCTTTAAGTTTTTCGATATGTAAAGGATTGATTTTTTTCTGTTCCATGGAAAATTACTCCTTAAATGTGATGATTAGATTATAACATTTTTGTGATTGAAATTCAACCGTATTATATGGTATAGTTGAAAAAGAGATTAAGCAATACGAAGGTAGTATTATTTGAATGAAATATAGGAGAACACAATATGAGAAAAAATTTTGGAGCAAAGACTATACTTTATCCCATGCCCGTGCTGATTATAGGCACTTATGACGAAGAGGGCAGGGCAAATGCAATGAATGCCGCATGGGGCGGAATAAGTGAAGCAAACGAAATTTCGATTTGCGTTGATGACGGACACAAAACAGCAGAAAATGTTGTAAAACGCGGTGCTTTTACGGTAAGTGTTGCAGATAAGAAAAACGTTGTTGCCTGTGACTATGTGGGTATTGTTTCGGGCAATGACAGCGCAGACAAGATTGCAAAAACAGGCTGGACTGTTATTAAGAGTGAATTTGTAGATGCCCCTATGTTTGACGCATTGCCTCTCTCGCTTGAATGTAAATTAAAAAGTTACGACAAAGAAACCTGCCGTATGGTAGGCGAGATTGTAAATGTTAGTGCCGATGAGAGTATTTTAGGAGATGACGGACAAGTCGACCTTAACAAGTTTACACCTATAACATACGACCCTATTCACCATAACTATATCGCCTTGGGCGAGGTTGTGGGTAAGGCTTTCAATGACGGAAAGAAGTTGAAATAATATAGAAAGATAGTTATTGACTAAATAGTGTTTTTGTGGTATGCTAACTATTCGTAAGGGGTTCTTGGTATGACTAATCGTTTTATGACAGAAGCCATGAAAGAGGCTCAAATTGCACTTGAAATAGGGGAAATTCCTATTGGTGCAGTAATAGTTAAGGATAACGAAATTATTGCGCGCGGACACAATCTCAGACAGACAATGAGAGATGCAACATTGCATGCTGAAGTAGTAGCAATACAAGCGGCTTGCAAGGTGTTAGGTGACTGGAGACTTGACGACTGCGATATTTATGTTACGCTTGAACCCTGCACGATGTGTGCCGGTGCGATTATAAACGCAAGAATGCGCAGAGTGTTTTTTGGTGCATACGATCCCGAATATGGTGGGTCAGGTGGAAAAATTGATCTTTTTGCACCTTGTTACTTTGGCAGTAAAACCGAGGTTTATGGGGGCATCATGGAAAAAGAATGCACCGACTTTTTAAATGACTTTTTCAAGTCAATAAGACAAAAAAATAAAACTGAATAGTTTTATTATATACGGAGTGGTATCGAAGTGGGGACGTTTGCGAGCGCATCCTGCGGATGATATAGCGAGCAATAAGGAGTGACTGAGGTCAAAACTTTTGCGTGAAATGCAAGAAAGTTTTGGGCACCCAGTCAGGACATAACGGACGGTCCGTTATGAAAAATTTTAATAAATGCGTTAACTCTTTGGTTGAGTTAATATATACGGAGTGGTATCGAAGTGGTCATAACGGACATGACTCGAAATCATGATGCCCCCTGAGGGACGTGGGTTCGAATCCCACCCACTCCGCCAAAAGACGACAGGCTGAAATTTGTCGTCTTTTCTTTTTGCAATTACACCTTGAAATCCCTCCGTTTTATGCTATAATTAGATTATAGTATTTTTAAGGAGGATTTTACCATGGCAAAGGTTGAAGTTTCGCGTATTACATATGGTAATTACGGCGAATGTTTAAAGGTTACAAACGGAGAAAAAGAACTTATTGCGACCCTCGAGAGAGGTCCTTACATTGTGCGTTACGCATATGTAGGCGAAGAAAATATGTTCTTTGAAGATAAAGAAAACAAATACACAAACGATGTTTCCGCATCTCCCTTTAAGGGCGATACATGGTGTGTTGTTGGCGGTCACCGTCTTTGGATTAGTCCCGAACGTCACCCCAGAACATATTATCCCGATGATTATACTGTTAAGTGCACACTTACCGATAATGGTGCAGTGCTTGAAGCACCTGAGCAGGAATGGACACATATGCAGCAGACAACTTGTATTACAATGGATGAAAACGGTGATGTGGAAATCAAGCACATTGTTAAAAACTGCGGTGCATGGGGTACAGAGATTGCTCCTTGGACTGTTACTGTTTGCCAGACAGGCGGTCTTTGCGTTATCCCTCAGAATGTTACTGACACAGGATTTTTCCCCAACAAGTGGGTATGTTTCTGGCAGTACACACCTATGAATGATGAAAGATTCTACATCGGTGACAAGTTTATTACAATTGACCAGAAGAATATGGAAAAAGCTGCAAAGCTTGGAGTATCCAATGAGCATGGATATATGGTTTACTTTGTAAACGATTCTGCGTTTGTGAAAAAGTTTGGCTTTGAAAGAGGCGCAAAGTATCCTGATAACAACTGTAACTGCGAATGCTACACATGTGACGGTTATACAGAAATGGAATGCTTGTCTCCTCTTGCTTTGCTTGAAGCGGGCGAAACGGTTACACATACAGAAAGCTGGAGCCTTACAAAGGCGGCAAAGCCTGCATGTGACTGCGAAAAATCTTTGGCAAAAGCAATGGCAGAAGTGATTAAATGAGAGAAGTAAATTTATATACAGACGGTGCTTGCAGCGGTAATCCCGGCAAAGGGGGTTACGGTGCGATACTTACATTTAACGGTCATGAAAAAATTATGAGTGAGGGCTTTGTGCTTACAACAAACAACCGTATGGAGCTTTTAGCTGCAATTGTAGGATTGGAAGCGTTGAAAGAGCCTTGCAAAGTAACGTTGTACAGCGATTCAAAGTATCTTGTAGATGCGATAAAGAACGGTTGGGTATATTCATGGAAGAAAAAAGGCTGGAAAAAATCCGACGGTAAAAAAGCACTTAACCCCGATTTATGGGAGAGGATACTTACCCAACTCAAAGTGCATGAGGTTGAGCTTGTATGGCTCAAGGGTCATGCAGGGCATGAGTATAACGAACGCTGCGATGCTCTGGCAGTTGAGGCGTATAATTCTGGTAGCCTTATTCATGACGAGGTGTATGAAAGCACTATCTGACAGAGGTAACTATGGCAAACTTAGGCGATTTAAAGGACGATAATACAAAAAAACGCACAATAATCATAACCGTTGTGGCGGTGGTGCTCATTTGTGTGTTTATGATAACAGCTTTTATTTCAAATGGAGCGAAGAAAACCGATTATACCGACGAAAAAAACATTATTGCCGTACACGTTAAAGGTGCGGTGAAAAAGAGCGGTTATTATGAGGTCAAATACGGGACAAGAGTGCGTGAAATAATCGATATTGCAGGCGGTTTTGACGAAAATGCTTTTGTTGACGGGGTTAATCTTGCGGCATATTTAAAAGACGGCGAAGAAATCGTTGTGCCGTATAGGGGCAGTGTAGAAAACGGTGCCTTTAATCTTAACACCGTAACGGAAGAAGAGCTTTATACACTCGTAGATGGCATCGGTGAGGACCGAGCAAGGCAGATTATTAATTATCGCGAAACACACGGTGGCTTTGTCAGTGTACTTGAGCTTGATGATGTATTGGGCAAAACAACAGCAAAGAAGCTGTATGATAAGTTTTATGTAGGAAAGTGAGAGGCAACTCTCACTTTTTTTACATAAATATGATACGTAGCATTTTATATTTATAGAGATAATATTTTCAAATTATGCAACCTTTTGGAATTTTTTGTGTCTATAAATGTAGAGGGGATGAAAAAATGAAAAAAGTTTTGATTATGATTACGGCTTTTGTGATAGCCTTTGGCATAAGAGCATCAGCAGAGGAATTGTGCGAAAACGGAAATTTGTTTGATTACACCGTTGTTGAAACAGCACAAGATGAAATGGAGCTTTTTGGGTTAAGCAGCAGTGAAAAGCAGGCAAGAGATGAAATTGTCAGGGGTATGCAAACATATATGGAGGAGATAAATATATCCTTTGCAAGGGTTAGTAAGGACAGAATAGGGTATATTGTAAGTGCGGCATATATGGAGCATCCGGAGCTTTATTATGTACATGACGGGTATCAGTATTGGTATACAACAACATCAACTCCGTATATAACAAAGGTTAAATTTACGTATATGTACCCTCAATCACAATTAAAAGAGCTTAACAAAGTAATTGAAAATGAAAAAGAACATGTACTCAGTATGATAGACAGCTCTATGACAGACCTTGAGAAAATTATGCTGATACATAATTATGTTGTGACAAACCACACGTATGATTATTCGTATTCCATATATAATATTTATGACTTTTTTACAAAACGGACAGGTGTTTGTCAGGCATATGCTTTAGCGATGACATATTTATTGCGAGCAGCTGATGTAGAATGCAGCTATGCACGAAGCGGAGATATGAATCATGTGTGGAATATGGTCAAAATTGACAGCAGCTGGTATCACGTGGATGCAACATGGGACGACCCGAATGATGATGTTGGCTATTGCTCATACAGGTATTTTCTAAAGAGCGACAGTAAATTTGAAAGCGATTTAGGTCATTACGGTTGGGACAGTGAATATAACGCAACAAGTGCATGGTTCGACAATTATTATTTTACGGATTATACAAGTCCGTTTTTATACCAAGGCGGAGAATGGTATGTGCAGAAAAACGGGAAGCTGTATAAAATAAATCACCTCAAATACGGAGGCTCGGAGGTGGTATTTGCACCCGATGCACAAAGATACAGCGGCTGGTATCCCCAATATGATATGAGCTTTGCACCTTATGCGGGAAGTTTTATCTACAATGTGCAAAATGAAATTTATGTTGTTAATTTAAATGATTATGCAAAGCCGCGAAAGATTGCAACTGTTGAAGACGAGTCATATGAAGTATATTCGCTCAGTGTAAATGAGCACACCTTGTATTATCAAACAGGTTATTATGCGGCAGATGAAATGCAATCATTACAGCTTGATAGTTTGGTTTCGCTTTCATATTTTAAAATTAATAATGTTTACGCCGATGAAGAATGGGTACATCTTGATTATACGTACGATAATCGATATGATAAAAACTGGTGTATATATGTTGCGGCATATGACAAGGATAATACACTCATTGCTATAAAAGCTGTAGACAGAGGGAAATATACAATTGCAATGCCGAAGGCTGACAGATATGAAGCCTTTATATGGGAAGGTTGCGCACCACTGTGTGACAGTGTTAATACTAAATAAAAGGGATATTGCCTCGGGCGATATCCCTTTTATTTAGCAATAATTGCAATGTTAAATACAATTATTGCACTTTTCATGAAAATGTATATGTGTTAAAATATAAAGTAAGATAAATATCTGAAAGGATGAACGGATATGAAAAAAGCTATAAGCCTTATAGTAATTGCAGTTTTAATTATGCAATTATTGCCTTTTACGGTAATGGCGGAAGAGGAGCAGTGGTATACTCCTCCTGTGGGAGAAAATGTTATTTATAACATGAATATTGACTGGAAATATAAAAGACCTAATGTTGCGGTTCCGTTAAAGGATGCAACAGCATCTATGGTAAAGGATGGCAAAAACTTTTATGAGGTGGGATATGACGATTCTGACTGGGAAACTGTCAGCGTACCTCATGCCATAAACGCCACGGATTCCTTTGACGGATTGGGTGTTGATGCAGGTGAGGCAGGATTGTATCGCGGTTTTTCCTTTTACAGAAAAAACATTACAATCCCCGCACAGCATGTTGGCAAAAAGTTTATACTGGAATTTGAATCAGTAAGACAGACTGTTTATCTTTATGTTAACGGTGCTATGGCAGGCTATTATGAAGCCGGTGTAACAGCCATGGGCTTTGATATAACGGAGTATATCAAGGAAGGTGACAACCTTATTGCCGTTGCAACAGATAATACTGCCGCTCGAGGTACAAACTTTGTTGTAAGCGAAACAAAACCCGGCGATGAACCAGGCAGTAATACAGGCTGGGGTTATCAGTGGAATACTAAGGATTTTAATGAGGTGCAGGGCGGTATTACAGGTAATGTAAACCTTTACGTGAAGCCTATGCTTTATCAGACGTTGCCTTTGTACAGCAACATGAAAACAACAGGTAATTATATTTATGCTACGGATTTTGATATACGCAATCACAAGGCAACAGTGAATGTAAAGGCAGAAATCCGCAACGAAACAGATGCCGACAAAAGCATTGTATTAAAGACAGATGTTGTAAATTCTAAAGGTGAGCTGATTGCAACGTTTTCAAAGGATGCGGTAATACCCAAAGCAAATGACAAAGATGTTAGCTTTAAAACTGTTGTGCCCTATGATGCGTATGACGAAAACCCCGCACCCACACCTACAGATACAGTTGATGTTACATATGTAACGGCAAGTGCAACAGTTGAAAACTTGAATTTCTGGAGCCCTGATGCACCGCATCTTTATGATGTGTATACATCGATTATTGAAAACGGCAAGGTTATCGATGTTGTTAAAACTACTACAGGTTTCCGAAAGGTTACATACGATATTGAAGACGGCGGGCTTAAAATAAACGACAGAAGTGTATGGCTCACAGGATATGCACAGCGTTCAACAAACGAGTGGGCTGTAATAGGCGTTGCAAATGACTGGCTTACCGATATTGATATGCAGCTTGTAAAAGAATCAAACGCTAATTTTATACGTTGGATGCACGTTGCACCTAAGCCCAACGCTATTCGTTCGGGTGATAAGTATGGTGTTGTATCGGTTTGTCCTGCAGGCGATAAAGAGGGCGATGTATCTGGCAGAACATGGGATATGCGTGTTGAAGCAATGCGCGACGCTATGATTTACTTCCGTAACTCTCCGTCTATACTTTTCTGGGAATCGGGCAATAATCAGATAAGCCCCGAGCACTTAAAGGAAATGGGAGAGCTTGAAGCAAAGCTTGACCCATATACAGACCGTTTTTCCGGATGCAGAACACTTAACTCACAAGAGCAGGTGACTGAGGCTGAATTTGTCGGTACAATGCTCAATCGTCATGCAGCATGGTCAAAGAGCTCAATGGCAGCAATAAATAAGTTTGTGCCTATTATTGAAACAGAGTATGCTCGAGAAGAAGCGCCCAGACGTGTATGGGATGATTTTTCGCCTCCGGATTATGATTACAATAATAAATGGCTCGGCGCAGGAGCAAAGAAAAAGGACGGCTTTGACGTTCACGATTTGACAAGTGAGGATTTTGCGATAAGTAACGTATACGGCTATACAGAGTTTTACCGTGACCGTATAGGCGGTAATTCGGGCAATGATTTTTACTCAGGGGCTGCGGCGCTTGTATGGAGCGATTCAAACCAGCATGTACGTAACTCGGGCAGTGAAAACTGCCGAACCAGCGGTAAGGTTGACCCGGTAAGAATTAAAAAACAGGCGTTTTATGCTTATCAGGCAATGCAGGCAGAAACACCTGTAATAAACATCATTGGTCATTGGAGCTATCCTGAGCTTACTGAAGAAACTTATTGGTATGACGTAAAGGAAAAAGTGGGTGACAGTTTTACCTCTACAGGAGAAAAGGCTCAGCGTGACCCTAAAAACAAGACTGTTTACGTTATAGGCAGTGATAAGATATCTTCGGTTGAACTCTTTGTTAACGATGCAAGCGTTGGTGTATGCAGTGAGCCGAGAAGTGAATTCATATACTATTTTGACAATGTTGACGTGACGGAGAGGGGTAAAGTAAGCGCAAAGGCATATAATGCCAAGGGCGAGGTTATTGCAGAAGACGAAATTGTCACAGCGGGTGAAAAGGAAACAATCCGCCTCACTCCCGTGACGGGTCCCGAGGGACTTCTTGCTGACGGCAGTGATATTTGCTATTTTGATTTAGAGGTAATTGACAAAAACGGCAATGTATGCCCTTTGAGCTATGACAAAATAAATCTTGAAGTTAACGGCGAGGGTGTTCTTTTAGGCGGATACAACTCCGGCGAAGGCGATGCGGTTAAAAACTACGGCTGGAGCAATGTGAACGAAATCGGTCAGGATTTTGTTTATGCAGAATGTGGTGTTAACAGAATTTTTGTGCGAAGCACCCGTAATGCAGGCACAATAACACTTACAGCATCAATAGAGGGCATGCTTCCTGTTACAAGAACAATAAAGAGCGTTCCCGTTGTGGTAGAAGGCGGTCTTGCCAAATATGTACAGCAAAGCTATAAGCAGGGCGAGGTTGTAGTAATTGAGCCCGAAACGATAAGTGCTCTTAAGCCTTTGTCGTCAGGTGCGGTAATTACAAACGATATGATTTACATAGCAAAGGAAGAAGAAAGAAGTGTTGATGAATACAAGGTTACAGTTAATGGAAAAGAGGTTGTATTCTCATCGACACCGTATCGTCCTGACAATACAACAGGCGTGCTTTGTCCTGTTATCCCGGTGCTTGACGCTTTGGTTGGTGAAGGCGCACATATTCCGTATATATGGACAAATGACCTACCCGGATATGTTGACGGACATACGTTGGAGGTTAAAATCATAGGCGGTATCGGAAATTACGAAAACGTTGAAGTGGTAAACGGCTCTACAACGCTGTTTATTAATAACGGCAGTGAAAAAAATCTTTTGAACGCCGAAACATATCTCAACGAAAAAGGTCATATATCGTGTGAGATTGCACCGCTTTTGGGATATATCGAAGGCGTAGAAACAAACCTCAATACAGAGACAAAAACACTTGAAATTACATATAAGGAGGCAGAATAATGAAAAAATACGGTTTATTATTTATACTTTGTATGATGTTTTCTGCCTTAAGTATCACTGTGTGCGCAGAAGATGTTATTATAATGGAGAATAACTGCGAAACTGAAATTGAAAACGCGACCCTTATGAAAGGTGCACCCGACAAAAGCAGTTATTACCATGTAGAGGGCGGAATTGACATAGGGCATCTGCCTTACGAAACATCGAGCGATTATCTGTATGAGCTGGATATAAGATTTAATAACGAAGGTGCGGGATTTTCCTTTATGAAAAAGGGCAAATGGAACAGCTGCATAAGAGTAAAGGACGGTAATTTTGCACTGCAAACAGGAGGTAATAATTTTACAAAATATACCCCTGTTGATTTTGGAAAGTGGTATCATCTGACTTTTTTGGGCAGAACTAACCGTGACGCAAATCCTGTTACATACGGACATATTATCTTAGAGGAGTATAACAGTAACGGCGAAAGAGTGAATAAGCAGGTTTTCAATAACGTAAATCTCCGCAACAATGCGGCAACGCACTATATAAATGTTTTCGGATGCGATATTGATAATCTTAAGGCCTACACTCCGTCACCTACAAAGCTTATCCTTACCTCTGACGGAGAAAGCATTGTTGCGGGAGGCTCGATAAAGTTTAGCGTAGCGGCTTTCTGGAACGATTTGGAAATGAATGGAATTAACTCCTCATTAATTAATTTTGAAGTCTATGACGAAACAAATCAGTATGTGTTGGAAGATGCAAACATCACAATCAGCCCTGACGGCGAGTTCAAAACGGAGCCTCTTACTCCTGCACAAAAGGTGACGGTACGTGTTACGAGCAAGGTTTCGGATTTAAGCGAAAGCTTGCCTGTTACAATTATTTCGGGAGACGTATTTACTATCAATGGTATTGGTATGAATGAAACAGGCGATAAGGTAACACGCGTAAAGGTCAATAAAAACTTTGCATCTTATAAGGACGTTGTAACCTTTGTAGTGGCTTTTTATGCAAACGACGGTACAATGATCAATATTGGCTACAAAACCATTTATGCCGAAAATCTCGCAGAAGGTGAAAATGAAGTGAGCGTTGATATATCTGTGCCGATAGGCTTTGATTGGGCAAACGGCAAGGTGAAAGCGTTTGCTGTTACAACTCTTACTGGCGGTGATAAAGAAGCGGCAGTAAAAGTGACAAAAGACGCTTTGCCGCAGTTTGATTCGCTTGCAACCCTTGTTACAATAAAAGAAGATTCCGATATATCAAATCTTTCAAAAGAAGATATATTGTATTTTGATGTTATCCCGGCAGGTAGTCAAGTTACAATACCCAACATGGGCACAACATACGTTTTCAGCAGTGTAAATAAAATTGACACCTTGTTTGAAATAATAAAATAACAAAAAATCGACGGTTTTATAATGAAGTAGTCAATACTTTGTAGACACAAAAAAGAATATTTTAAACTGCCTGTTCAAGTCTGTATTGAACAGGCGGTTTTCTTTTTAACTTTCTGATAGGTTTTACATAATTAAAATAGTATACAGCGTCATCAATAACTT
>JAFUJZ010000014.1 GCA_017467965.1 Clostridia bacterium | reverse complement strand
TCTTCCCTTTATCGTGCTCATTATAACAGGCTATGTGGCGGGTATCGCTGCAAAAATTGTTACACATCAGATTAACTACGTTTTTGTCGTGTACCTTATTAATCTAGCCATAGTACTGATAAATGTTATTGTATATTTCAGAAACGTCAGATTAGACAAAAAGCTCGGCTGATAAAAAGGAGGAATTCATATGTACAATGAAATTGCACAATACGCTGAACTTAACAAAATAGCAGAACCAAAGGGTATTGTCATCTTTGGCGGTACCGCCGACAAAGCAATCCCCTTATGTGAATTAAAACAAGCATTCGGATTAAACAGCAATCTTTACAACAGAAGTATTGAAAATCTTTCCCTAACAGACGCTGAAAGTGTTTACACTAGCTGTATATCTCCAATTCATCCCGAAAGCATACTTTTACACATAGGTGAATGCGATATAAACCTGTTTTCAGAAAACCCTGCAAAATTTGACAATACATATCGCGAACTGATAAACACTATAAAAGACACCGATAAACACTGCAATATCGTAATCATATCACTAAAAAATCCCGATAATAATACAGTTATTTCAGAAATCAACAAACACCTTCGCTATATTGCCGATTCCGAACACTGTGAATACGGCGATATTACCTCAAACCGCGTATGGAATCCTAAAGAAACCAAGGATGTAATATCTTTTATCTATTCTTTGGGATTTGTACATCCGCTCAACATAAAGCGTCCCATATATGACTTAACAAAAATCCTGTTTTGTTATAACACCTGTAACAGAACAGCTTAAAATTACCAAAAGAAAAAGGCAACCAAATGGTTGCCTTTTTCCTTTATTCCATATATTGACTTGTATAAAGCTTGTAATAAAGCCCCTTCTTTTCCATGAGCTCTTCATGTGTTCCGCATTCTTTAATCTGACCTTTGTCAATATACATAATACGGTCTGCATTTCGTATTGTGGAGAGGCGGTGTGCAATAACAAAGCCTGTTCTTCCCTCTAAAAGGCGGTTGATGCCTTCCTGGAGGGCTTTTTCTGTCTTTGTGTCAATACTTGATGTTGCTTCGTCAAGTATAAGTATCTTAGGGTCACTTAAAAGCACTCTTGCAAAGCTTATAAGCTGCCTTTGTCCTGTACTAAGACGGCTTCCTCGCTCGTTAACCTCTGTATCGTAGCCGTTTTCAAGCTCCATAATAAAGTCGTCTGCACAAACAGCTTTTGCGGCACGTCTTATCTCGTTATCAGTAGCATCAAGCTTTCCGTAACGTATATTGTCGTACACACTGCCCGAGAAAATAAATGTGTCCTGGAGCATTACGCCCACGTTTTCACGCAGCGATGAAAGCGTGTATTTTCTTATATCCTCACCGTCGATTAAGATTTCGCCCTTTTGTATGTCATAAAATCTTGTTAAAAGATTGATGATTGTTGTCTTTCCTGCACCCGTGGGACCTACAATCGCTGTTGTTTCGCCACTCTTTACGCTAAAGGACATATCATCAAGTATCTTTACGCCCTCTTCATAGGAAAAGTCCACATGATTAAATGCTACATCACCGGAAATATGCGGCATATCTACAGCACCGGGCAAATTCTTTACAAGTACGGGTGTATCCAAAACCTCATAAATACGCTCCAGATATGCCGCCGTATTAACAAGCTGATTGTAGTAGTTACAAATATTTAATATAGGCGTCCAGAAAAGCGATACATAGCCGACAAACGCAATAAGCGTACCTGCTGTTACTGAGTTATTGTTTACAAGGTCATAGCCGCCCACCAAAAACACCATACAGGTTGTCAAGGTGGAGATAGTTTCGACCATAGGCCAGTTGCATATGTCAATAATCTTCGCCTTCATAAAGCTTGTGCGTACGTTTTCGCACTGAGTCTCAAAGATTTCTTTGTTTTTTGTTTCGCGGTTAAATGACTGCGTCACCTTAATACCCGAAATACTCTCATGAATATATGCGTTAAGATTACTCTGCTTTGCACTGTAGTTTTGCCACACTCTTCTCTGCTTGTTTTTCATGAGGAAAATAACAGCCGAGAAAACTACAACGCCCACAAGCATGATAAGTGACAGCTTTACGCTTAGCAGAAGCATCATAACAAACGTTACAACAACAGTAAAGGTATCTGTAATAAGGTTTATAAGACCGCCTGTCATAAGATTGGAGATAGAGTTGACATAGTTTATAACTCTGACCAATATTTTTCCGTGAGGACGTGAGTCAAAAAAGTCAAAAGGTAATTCTTGTAGTTTTTTGAAAACGTCGCGTCTTAAAGAAGCAACAAGGCTCTGACCTGCAATATTCATGGCCTTAAGTCTGAATCTTTCGATTATCCCATTGAAAACATAAATACTAAGAAGCCCCACGCCCAGCATTATAATCGTCTTAAAATCCCCGCGAGGCAGGCTTACGTCCATTGCATGCCTTGTTATCATCGGTGAGAGCATGTTGAGAATACTTGTCAAAACCACAAATAATAGCGTTACAATCATCAAGCCTTTAACCGGGATGAGATATTTTGCAAGTCGCACTATGTACTCAAATTTAAACTGACTTTCCAGTTTTTCATCAACGTCAAATTTGTTACGTGCCATTATTCTCCCTCCCTTGTGTTAAAGCTACCTGTCTGGGTGTCGTAAACCTCTTTGTATTTTCCTCCCAGACGAATAAGCTCACTATGTGTACCCCGTTCAATAATACTGCCCTTTTCCATAACGAGGATGAGGTCTGCATTTTTAACAGAGCTTATACGGTGAGCAATAATAAACATTGTTCTGCTTCCGGATTCTCTGTTGAGCATTTCCTGTATGTATTTTTCGGTTTCCATGTCAACAGCACTTGTTGTGTCGTCAAGAATAAGTATCGACGGGTTTTTAAGAAGCGCTCTTGCTAAAGAAATCCTCTGTTTCTGACCACCTGAAAGACCTACGCCGCGCTCACCTACGATTGTATCGTAGCCGTCTGGCATTCTTTTAATAAAGTTATGAGCATCAGCCTTGATTGCCGCTTCCTTAACCTCTTCAAATGTTGCATCGGGGTTTCCGTATGCAATGTTACCTTCGATAGTGTCCGAGAAAAGGAAAATATCCTGCATTGCCATTGCCATGCTCTTTCTTACGTGCTTTAGGCTCATGTCCTTTACATTTACTCCGTCCAAGAGCACCTCGCCCTCTGTGACATCATAAAAACGAAACATCAGATTTGCAACAGTAGATTTACCCGAACCGGTTTCGCCTATGATTGCTATCGTCTGCCCTCTTTTGGCTTCAAAGGAGATGTTGTTTATTGCAGGGAGATTACCGTCAAAGGAAAACGAAACATTTTTAAAGGTAACATTACCCTCAAGTCTTTCATCACGGTTTTTATCATCCTTGTTTCCATAGATTGCAGGCTTTGCAAGGTAAAATTCCTTAACCTTTTCAGCGGAGGCAAGCATATTGCTTGTATCGTTGATAAGCCAGCCTAAAGAACGCATAGGCGCATTAAGTGCCCAGCTCATAGAATTGAAGGTTACGTAATCGCCTATACTCATTTTGTTTTCTATAACCATCCAGCCGCCTACAACAAGCACCAACACATTAAGTGTGTTTGCCATAAAATTGAGTAGTGGCAAATACTTTTGTGCAATACGGTTTGATTTTATGTTTGCATCCTTATAGGCATTGTTTGCATCGTCAAACTTACTAAGCTCAAACTCCTCTCTTACCATTGCCTTTACAACACGGTTGCCCGAAATATTTTCCTGTGCAACAGTATTAAGCTGACTGAGACATGCACGGGCATTTCGGAACGCAGGTCCTACCTTTCTTGAGAAGAAGAAGCCTGTTGTGCCTATAAGAGGTGTTATCATTACCAGAACAAGCGTCAGCACAGGATTTATTGAGCCTAAAATAACCAGTGCCGTTACGAACAAAAACAGGTTTTCAATCATTCCGTTCATAACCCATGCCACAAAATGACGTATAGAATCGATATCACCTGTAAGACGGTTCATGATATCGCCTGTACGGTTTGAATCAAAAAACTTAAAATCCTGTTTTTGGAGCGAATTATAAAGTTCAAGCCTCATGTTTTTGATAACCTTCTGGCTTGTTCCCTCCAATATGTAATGGTCAATAATTCTGAACACATCTTTTATGAGGATAGACAACAAAAGTGCCAGCACAAGCTGACCTAACAAGTCAATATTTCTCCCCTCAAAAACCTCGTCCACAATCTTGCCTTGTATAAGGGGGCGTATGTTACTGAGAACAGTGTTTGAAATCGTCAAAAGAAAAGCAAACGCCATGCCAAAAACATACGGTTTTATATATTTAAAAAGCCATTTTCCTGTCTTCATATAACCGACCTTCTTTCAATTGGTATGTTAGCACCTTTCCTTATTAAAGTCAATTACAAAAAAGGCGTAAATTCAAGTTTTTCACTTGAATTTACGCCCTGATTTTATCTGATAAAATCGAACTTATTTACGTCAAAAAGCCCCTTGTCGCTTATCTTAACATTGGGTATAACCAAAAGCGAAAGGAAGGATAACATCATAAACGGGTCAATGTTATCGTTAAAGGAAATTTCCTTTACTGCTTCGAGGATTTTTTCGTGCATTTTGAGGGTTTCCTCTGCACTCTTATCGCTCATAATACCTGCAATTTCAAGCGGCATAAAAGCTACAAGCTTTCCGTTTTTAACAACGCTCATACCGCCGGTTTTGCCCAGTGCATTTACAGCCTCCGCCATGGATTTTGTGTCAGAACCTACAACAGTTATATTGTGTGAGTCATGACCTATGCTCTGTGCAATAGCACCTCCCTTTAAGCCGAAATCCTTAAGAAAACACTTGCCTATATTACCTGTCATTTTGTGTCTTTCTACTACAGCACACATATTTAAGCCCTCTTCTGAGTATGCCTTTGTGCCGTTTGTGAGAAGAGAATGAGGCAAAACTTCGATAACGTCCATGCCCTTTTTGAATTCGATTTCAAAATCCTTGGCACATACAGGATTAATATGTACACTGTTACGCACATTTTCATCGGGAGCATTTTTGCCTTCAAAAAGTGCCTTGCCGTCCTTTGCAATAAGCACACCGTCTTTGAACACGTGTGTAATAAAGGTTGCGTTCAAGTCACGGCTTATAACAATATCTGCCTTATACGACGGAGCAATCGCACCGCGTTTGCCTAAATTGTAGCATTCTGTTGGGTTAAGGCACGCAACAACTAATGCGTCAAGAGGGTCAATACCCATTTCAACTGCAACCTTTATGCAGTTTGATATTGAGCCGTGTTCAATCACATCACCAAGGTAACGGTCATCGGTACAGAACAAAAATCTTCTTAATGTATTGGGGTTAACTGCACCTGCAAGGTCTTTGATATTTCTTGACTGTGTACCCTCACGCATAAGCACATACATACCACGGCTTATTTTTTCCAGTGCTTCGTCTACGTTTGAACACTCATGGTCGGTCTTAATACCCGATGCAATATAAGCGTTAAGATCGCCACCGGTAAGAAGCGGAGCATGACCGTCAATTATTTTGTCTGTGTTTAATTTTTCCACAACATCGGGAACGCAAGCCAAAAGTCCCGGATAGTTCATCATTTCGCCCAAGCCGTAAAAATCATACTTTTCCAAAAGAGCGTGAAGCACGTTTGAATCAATCACCGCACCCGATGAATCAAAGGGCGTTGCAGGCACACAGCTCGGCAGCATAAAATGTATGTTTACAGGCAAACCTTTTGCGGACTCAAGCATAAACTTAAGCCCTTCTTCACCTGCAACGTTCGCAATTTCGTGAGGGTCTGCGACAACCTCTGTTACACCCTTTATCGCACAAAGCTTTGCATAATCAAAGGGCGCAAGCATGCTCGATTCAATATGCACATGACTTTCCACAAAAGAGGGCATTACATAAGAACCTTCTGCATCGATTTCATTTACGCCCTCGTATTTGCCCCAGCCAATGATAACACCGTCTGTAATACCTAAATCACTTTCGATTATGCTTTTGGTAAAAAGGTCACAAATGCGGGCATTTTTGATGACGAGGTCGCATTTTTCTTCGCCTTTTGCGGCTTTGATTCGCTTATAGTTATCCATATCATTTCTCCTTAACAAACAGTTTAACTGCCTCGGCACTCTTTTGGGCTGCTATACGTGCAAATGTGGGATAGTCCATATGACTGTCGTCACCTGCTCCGTCACTTATTGCTCTTATCACTGCAAAGGGAGTATTGTTCACATAACAAACATGCCCAATGCTACCGCCTTCCATTTCGCAACAAACTGCATCAAAGTTTTCTCTTATGTAAGCTTTCTTTTCGCTGCTGTTTATAAACTGGTCGCCCGATGCAATTGTGCCCATAACACACTTTACGCCAACCGCTTCAACACACGCGGCTATTTTTTTGCCAAGTTTTACATCGGCAGGAATATTGACAATATTAATGCCTGACAAAAGCCCCACAGGGTCACCAAGAGGTGAGGTGTCCATATCGTGCTGTACAACAGATGTGGATACTGCAACATCGCATATATTAAGCTTGTCAGTAAGTGTACCTGCCACACCTGTGTTTATAATAACCTCGGGATTATATTTTATAATCATAGCCTCGGCACATATTGCAGCAAAAACCTTGCCCACACCACATACTGCTGTCACAACATCTTTTCCGTAAAGCGTACCGCGCGTAAATGTTACACCGCTTACAACCTCTGTCGACTTATTCTCAATAGTCTCATTAATCTTATCAATTTCAATCTGCATTGCGCATATAATGCCTATCATATTTTTTCACCCTTATACGTAAAATCGTTCTTTTCGCCCTTTGACAGTAAAATATTCAAATACCTTTCACACTCAACCTTTGCCTTCTCCAAATCAAGCTCAAGGTAATTTCCGCACTCACGTCTACTCTGTCCGTACATTTTCTCCTCTTTGAGAATACCTTCAAGCACTTTTTTTACCTCTTCAAATACTTTGTTGGGTTCAACATTGCGAGTTAAAAGATAAAACCCTGTCCTACAGCCCATAGGTCCAAAGTATATTACGTTTTCACCTATACCACTGTTTCGCACAAGGGTTGCAAACATATGCTCTACCGAGTGCAATGTAATATTATCTATATAATCACCCATATTAGGCTTTCGGCATCTCAAATCAAAGGTTGTTACATCATCGTCTATACGTGATATATACATTCCCTCTGTGAGCAAATCATGGTCTACTGTAAAAGATGCTATTTTTTGCATACTTACACCTCATTTATATCATTTTTCTTTGATTAGGTAATTACAACATTTTTAAAGGTAAGGGGTAGCGAAGCGGCGGCGAGGTAGTGAATGACAATCCGGTGGATTGTCAGAGCCGAGACGTGACCGAACCACAGTGAGACACAGCCATTCATTTCTCATTTAGCTTGTAAAAAATCGAGATAATAGGTTTGCTGCGGGTAGGCAATGTCCCCATGGTGGTCGTTAGTCAGTACTGTTTTAACCTCTTCAATATTATATCCAATGCGCAAAGTGCACTTTTATTTCTCACTCGTTCTCTGTCGCCGTGCTGTACAAATCTAAAAACCTCTGTCCCGTTTTTATCGCTTACACCTATATACACCAGTCCAACAGGTTTTTCATCCGTACCGCCTGTGGGGCCTGCGATACCTGTTACGCTAACTGCAATATCACTACCGGAAACACGTTTTGCGCCCTCTGCCATTTCCTTTGCTGTTTCCTCGCTTACGGCACCATACTTTTCAAGTGTTTCCTTCTTTACGCCCAAAAGCTGCATTTTCGCCTCGTTTGCATACGTCACAAACCCAAATCCGTAGCAACTACTTGCACCACTAACCTCTGTTATCATTTTGCCTATAAGTCCGCCTGTACAGCTTTCTGCCGTGCTGACTGTCAAGCCTTTTTCGCAAAGCTTTTTAACACAAATTGTGGCAAGACTGTTACTGTCACCTTCGCCGTAAATATATTCACCAAGTCTTTCATACATTGCCTTGCATGTATCATCAACCATTACTTTTGCATCACTTTCACTATCTGCCGATGCTGTCACACGGAAAGTAACCTCCCCCTCTTTTGCATAGGGTGCAATTGTGGGGTTTGTCTGATTTTTTATAAGGTCATCACACATTGATGCGGCTCTGCTTTCACCTATTCCAAAAAGCCTAAGCACACGGCTGTATAAAACCGCACCTGACTTTTCCTTAAGATAAGGGAGTACAGTATCCATAAACATGGGCACCATTTCCCTCGGAGGGCCCGGAAGCATAACAGCCGACTTGTTTTCATCCTCAATGATACAGCCGGGTGCAGTACCGTTGTTATTTTCTATAACAATACACCCTTCGGGCAGATACGCCTGTTTTTCGTTGTTTTTGGTAAGATTTCTGCCCGACTCTTTAAGGTAGGAAATCATCTTGTCCATGCACTCGGGATGAAAAACCAAGCTTTTTCCAAAAGCTTCTGCCACGGTTTCTTTTGTCAAATCATCATCCGTAGGACCTAATCCGCCTGTCATAATAATTATATCGGCACGGCTTTTTGCAAGTGCTAAAAGCTCTTTTAATCTTTCGGGATTATCACCTACGACTGATGAATGATTAAGCGCAATTCCCGCCTCTGTGAGGTGAGATGCAATAAAATGCTCGTTTGTATTCAAAACCTGACCCATTAAAAGCTCGGTCCCTACACAAATAATTTCAGCCGTGAGCATACTACACACTCTCTTTCAATCTACTTTAATAAATTTTACTCTGCTTCGATGCGAATCCATTCAGTGTCATTAAGTGCCTTCTCTACCCAATAGTCCATATCAAGCTTTGCTTCACTATTTAAGATATTTTCTAACTTGGGTCTTGTTGTGGGATGCTTGGGCACAAATACCGTACAGCAATCCTCATAGGGCAGAATAGATGTTTCAAAGGTACCTATCTTGCGCGCAATCTGTATAATCTCTTCTTTGTCCATACCGATAAGCGGACGGAGTACATTCATCTCGGTCGAAGCGTTTGTAACAGACAATGCCTCAATAGTCTGGCTTGCAACCTGACCAAGGCTCTCGCCTGTGATAAGTGCCATGCTCTTGTTGCGCTTTGCAATCTTTTCGGTGACTTTCATCATCATTCTGCGCATAATAATCGTAAGATGTTCTTCGGGACAGTTGTCACGAATTGCAAGCTGTTGCTCGGTAAAAGGCACAACGTACATCGTAAAGCCGCCTGTGTACTGAGCAATAATCTTTGCTAAAGAAACAACCTTTTCCTTTGCAAGCTCGCTTGTATAAGGAGGCGATGTAAAATGCACAGCCTCAAGCTCAACACCACGCTTTGCCATCATGTAGCCTGCAACAGGTGAGTCTATACCGCCTGAGATTAAAAGTGTAGCTCTACCGTTACTTCTCACGGGCATGCCGCCATGTCCCTTTATAACAGCACTGCCAGAGAAAACATATGCCTCATTGTCGCGTATTTCAACCCTTACTACAGCGTCGGGTTCTTGCACATTAACCTTTAACCTATGGCACTTAGAAAGGATTGCACCACCCATAAGACGTGATATTTCAGGCGAATTATAAGGGAACTTTTTGTCACTTCGCTTTGCTTCAACCTTAAAAGTCTTCACATTATCCATAAAGGATGTAACGTATTCACTGCCCTTTTCAAGGATTGTGTCCATGTCCTTTTCAAAAACACCAGCACGAGTTATAGAAGCAATGCCGAAAACCTTGGAAATCCTTGTTGCCAATGCGTCAATATCTCTGCCCTCACAGGGTGTGATATAGATAATAGCCTGACTTTTCTTTACGCTTGAAATCCATTCGTCTCCTGCCGCACGGCGGATATTGCCTATTAACATGTCCTCAAATTTGTTACGGTTCAATCCCTTGAGTATAATTTCACCGTATTTAACCAATAATATTTCTCTCATTGTGTATTTATCCTTTCATTATACCAATTTACTTTTATCTGGGATCACTACAACATTTTTCAAAGGAACAGCGACACTCCTGTTCATTTTCACTTTTCCTTGTAAAAAATCGTGAATGTGGGTTGGCTGTGGGTAGGGCGTGTCCCGTGTTGTGGGTTTTATTAAGTTTTGCTTATCTTCTAAACAGTTTCAATACTTCTTTTACTGCTTCAACTGTATAATCAATATCCTCTTCGGTTGTATACCTTGAGAGGCTGAAACGTATTGCATTGTCTGCATGCTTTACCTTCATTGCTTCGAGCACATAGCTTTTGTGCTTGCCGCCTGCACACGCCGATGCACTGGAAACACATATACCCTTCGAATCCAATGCGTTAAGCATAACTTCACTGCGTACTCCCTCAAAAGAGAGGTTTAAAATATATGCTGAGGCATTTTCTCCTCCGTTGTAGTGTACACGACCAAGGCTTAAAAGCTCGTTTTTCATTTTTTCACGCAAAGCTTTAACACGGCTTGTATCATCAAAATCAATCAGTTCAACTGCTTTTTTAAAGCCTGCTATTGCATATGTGTTTTCAGTACCGCTTCTTATATCCTTTTCCTGTCCACCGCCGAAAACACTCTTTTTCAAATCATTTATGCCACGTCTTATGTAAAGCACGCCCAAGCCCTTCGGCCCATGTATTTTGTGGCTGCTTATACTCATAAGGTCAATGCCCATTTTCACAGGCTTTGTCTCAATATGACCAAAGGACTGTACTGCATCGGTATGCACCATAACACGGGGGTTCTTCATTTTTGCGCCCTTGGCAATGCGTTCAACATCTATAATTGCACCCGTTTCATTGTTAACGTGCATAACACTAACAAGACAAGTCTTGTCGTCAACCGCATCAATAACCTTATCGGCATCAATACTGCCGTCACTTTCGGGTGCTATTTTAACAATTTCAAAGCCTAATGTTTCAAGATGCTCCATGGTTTTCAAAACAGCATGGTGTTCAATCATGGTGGTAACAATCCGCTTGCCTTTTTTGATGTTTGCTGCACCTAATAGGGCAATATTATCACTTTCTGTACCACCGGATGTAAAATATATTTCGCTCTCGCTCACACCTAAAAAAACTGCAATCGTTTTGCGGGCATCTTTCAGCATTTTGCCTGCATCCCGACCTATATGATGCGTGCTTGACGGGTTGCCCCAATTTTGTGCCATGCACACAGTCATCTCGTCGATAACCTCGGGTGCAATACGCGTCGTGGCACTGTTGTCCAGATAAATCATTATATATCCCTCACAGATTAAGCAAAATTAATTTCGTTGGTAAGCATCAGCAAAATTGATGCAAATACAAGGAAAATAACAGGCAAAATTATATATATGCCGTGAGTTTTCCATACTTTTCTAAAGGTAATAGCAAAAGCCGAGAAAAGAGTTGCCGTAAGCGAAATGCCCACACATTCCATTGCAATCTGTGTATGAAGCTCGCTTACCCTTGCCATGGGCGGAAAAATCCACAATCTGCACACAAAAAGCAGCACCGTCAGCACAACTGACTCAATAACGGCAATTTTTATTACCTTTTTTGCC
>JAFUJZ010000013.1 GCA_017467965.1 Clostridia bacterium | reverse complement strand
TTGGCGAGGATATGTTTTTCGCCGTAGATTGTGTAGTCGTATTTGCCGAGGATTGTATTTGTACGCTGTGAATTTATATTGACAACAATGCCGCCTATGGGTTTTGAAAGTTTTAATGACAAAAGCATGTCTTTTAAAGCATCAAGATGTTCAATCTCACGGGTGCGAGATACTACAACAATCATTATACTTTCGCCTGCTCTGGAATAAACATGGCGGATTGTGCCTGTATGTTTTTCCTCAAAGTAGGGGGCAATATTATATTTTTTCATCCAAAAACGGAAAGCGTCAAGAATAATCCTTGCATCGGGGTTTTCAATAGCACAGGTTTTTGCGTCAATAACATTGTGACTTCTTGGTGCATAAAAACCGATTTTTACATCACCTTTTGTGCCGCCTACGGGATACTGACTTTTGTTACGATAGTTGAGATTAGGCACAGAGGGGGTTGTCTCATGCACGAGTAAACTATCAAAGCCTCCAATACGGGTGAGAGCGTTTAAAACCGTTTCACGCTTGATTTTAAGCTGGGTGTCATAATCGGTGTGCAAGAGAGTGCAACCGCCGCACTCTTCAAACTGTGGACAAATTGGCTCAATACGGCTCACAGAGGGCTTGACAACCTCCAAAAGCTTGCCAAAGCCATATGTTTTGTTACGCTTTGTTATTTCAATCTTGCACTCGTCACCTATAACTGCACCTTTGACAAAAACGGTGTAGCCGTCACATTTTGCAACGCCGCTACCATCTTCGGAGACGGAGTATATAGGGGATGTAAAGATATTAAGGTTCATAGTTAACACCTCTTTAGAACATGGATAATCTAAAACCAATAGGAATGCCCCCATTGGTTTTAATGTGAAGTTTTATGCTGACGCATAAAGTGAAGTTGTTAGCATCGCTAACAACTTCACTACGAACCAACTAAATTTGCTTGATAGAGCAAACTTAGTTATTAAATATATTCAGTGTCATAGCATTCGGCTGTGCACTTTTCCAAAATATAAATCTTTGCAGAAAGGGGAGGCACAACAATATCAAGTGCGTGATTTTCGTAGGGGATTTCCTCTCCTGTTTCAAAATCAATAGCTGTATCAAAGTTAAATCTGCCCATTTCAAGGTGGAGCTTTTCAGTAGCTGTCTGAGAAGCATTAATACAAGTGAGCACCTTGAACTTGGTTCTGTCGGCTCCGAAAACATTGTTATAACGAAGATAACATACGGTGGAATTAACAGTGTAAACCATGTTTAATTCGCCTGTTCTTAAAACCTGATACTTGTGGTGAAGCTCCGCATATTTTTTTGTGAGGTCGCGAAGCTCACAATCGATGTTATCCCAGTTAAAACAGCGACGGTTAAATGGGTCGGCGTAGCCGTACATGCCGATTTCGTCACCGTAATACACACAGGGTGCACCCGGAAGTGTAAACTGCATGAGTATTGCAAGCTTTAATCTTTCGATGCCTAATTTGCGTTTTTCGTCCGATACAACAACGGCTTTTTGTGCGTTGCGGTCAAGACCTGTAACAGAAGGGGCATCGGAAAGTATTGTCAATGCACGGGGTACATCATGGGTGGAAATAAGATTTAATGACGCGTAAAGTGATTCCGCCGGATAGTTTTCAACCATGGAAAGAATACGCTGAGAGAAAAGATGTGCATCTTTCCCTGTGAGATAATCAAGCACGGCACCACGGAAAACATAGTTCATTACACCGTCGAGAGATTTGCCCAAGAGGAACTTACGTTTTTCGCCGTAGCTGATTTTGTTTGATGTGTCTTCCCACACTTCACCTATAACAAGTGCGTCGGGGTCTTTTTCCTTAACGGCTTTTCGAAGGTCGAGGATAAATTTGTCGGGGAGTTCATCCGCAACATCAAGTCTCCAACCTGATGCGCCGTTTTCAATCCAACGCTTAACTATGCTGTGGGGATTGTTAAGAATGTATTTTTCGTATTCGGGGTCAAGCTCTTCTGTATTGGGAAGAGTGTCAAATCCCCACCAGGAATCATAATGGTCATGGTCACCGTGGAAATGATACCAGCTATAGAAGGGAGAATCCTCGCTCTGATATGCACCAACACTGTCATAGTGACCGTATTTGTTGAAATAACGGCTGTCGGAGCCTGTGTGACTGAAAACACCATCCAATATGATGCGGATGCCCATTTCCTTTGCTTTTTTTGCAAGACGCTTGAAGTCTTCGTTTGTACCTAATGTTTCATCAACATTTTCATAGTCGCCTGTGTCGTAGCGGTGGTTTGAAAACGCTTTGAAAATAGGATTAAGATAAATAGCTGTTACGCCCATTTCCTGAAGATAGGGAAGCTTTTGTTCCACACCCGAAAGCGTACCGCCGAAAAAGTCATTGGAGAGATAATCTCCGCCAAACTGCTCTGCCGTATAAAACGGCTCATCACCCCATGTACGGGCGATACCGTGAATGGGAGTATCATCACCACGGTAAAAACGGTCGGGGAAAATCTGGTATACAACAGCGTTCTTAATCCAGTCGGGAGTATGATAGTCCTTGTCGTATACTGTTATCTGATATGCAATGGCGGGCTTATCACGGTAGGTCTGACCTATACCACCCAAGAAACGGTCGTTATTTGAATACCATTTGGTTTCGCCGTCTGCGTCTACCTTGAAAGAGTACCACAAAAGACCACCCTCAGAAGGTGTCTTGATTGTGCACTCGTACACTCTTGAGCCTGCAAGAGAAAATATATAGTGCATCTGATATTCAACCGTGTTAACGTAAAGAGAAACACGTTCAGGGATGAACATAGACGCTACACTGATACGCAATCTGACCGTAGAATCAGTTTTAACTGCCCCTTTAGGGAAGCGGTAAAAAGATTTTCTGGAATTGTGTTCAAGATTCATAGTTGCCTCCGAAAAAAAGAAAAAATATTCCATGTAATTATATCAAAATCAACACTGAAAGTCAACTTTTCAGTTATATTTTAAGTCCTTTTTCCATAGTATAACCTTGGAGTGAAGTATATGCTTGATTTTGTGAAAAATTTTTTGTGGAATTATATGTTTGTGCCGCTATTTATAGTTGCAGGTGCAATATGTATATGTGTAATTATATCAAAAAAAGGTGCCGATAGGGGCGAAAGCGGAGAAAGAAAAGGCGATGTATCGCCTGTGCAGACGCTTTTTGTGACGCTTGCATCCACAATAGGTACAGGCAATATTGTAGGGGTTTCCTTGGCAATACTCCATGGAGGACCGGGTGCGGTTTTCTGGATGTGGGTGGCGGCTTTTTTTGGAATGGCGGTGTCATATTGCGAAAACGCACTAGGGATAAAATACCGCGGAGAAAACAATCAGCCTGTGGGTTATATGCCCAAAGCCATGTCAAAGGCGTTTGCGTTTTTTTGCATATTAACAAGCTTGGGTATAGGGAATCTGGTACAGTCAAATTCTGCAGCAGGGGCACTTTATGCAGGCTTTGGCGTGCCAAAATGGGTTACGGGGCTGATACTGGGGGCTTTGGCTTTTGTAATTATACGTGGAGGACTTAAAGGAATTACAAAGTTTACGGATTTTTTTGTACCTGTGATGAGTGTGTTTTACATTGTTGCCGCACTGGCAGTTATTTTTATAAATGTAGAAAAAATCCCGGATGTCTTTATGAGTATTTTTAAAGAGGCGTTTTCTGTAAGAGCGATTACGGGCGGAGCTGTGGCAAACGGAATTGCAAGAGGTGTAATGAGCGGCGAAGCAGGGGTCGGCAGTACGGTTATATTATCGTCCAGGTCAAATGCAAAAAGTCCCCATACACAGGGACTAATTGGTGCAACTGCAATTTTTATTGATACGATTGTAATATGCACACTTACGGCAACAGCTATTTTGTCTGCGGGTGCGTCGACAACGCAGTCCGCTTTTTACAGTGCACTGGGCGTAGTTGGCGGCGGAATACTTGATATGGCAATAACCTTTTTTGCATTTACCACTGTGGTGGGGTGGTCATACTTTGGTATAGAATGTACGGGATATTTATTTGGAGAAAGAAAAAAAGAAATATACAAAGCGATATATGCCATAGCCGTTTTTATTGGGAGTGTGATACACCTTGAGCTTGCGTGGGGTATAGGTGACATATCGTGTGCACTTATGGCACTACCCAATTTGTTGTGTGTTATATTTTTAGCAAGGCAAATAAAAACCGTGTAGCACTCTACACGGTTTCTTAAATTAAAGGAACGTATTATTTTTGCGGTGGAAGCTGACGGAAAGCACAATGCCGATAGCTATCATGCTTGTTATCATATTAGAGCCGCCGTAGCTGAAAAACGGAAGGGGAATACCTGTGATAGGCAAAAGATTGATGCACATGCCGATGTTTTCTACCGTATGGAAGAAAAGCATTGCGGCGGCACCTGCACAGAGCATTTCGCCAAAGGTATCCTTGGCTCTGCGTGCATTGATGAAAATGCGGAAAATAATGAAAAACAATAATGCGATAACGCATATTGCACCCATAAAGCCTAATTCCTCACATATAACGGAGAAGATAAAGTCTGTTTGTTTTTCGGGAAGATAGCCCATTTGCGTCTGTATGCCTTCGCCATAACCTGTACCGAAAAGCTGTCCCGAGCCAACGGCGATTTTTGACTGAATGATGTGATATCCTGTGCCCAACGGATCAGCCTCGGGATTGAGGAACGAGAAAAAGCGGGCTTTCTGAATATCGTTCAAGAAACCGAACCATGCGGCAAGGGCAATGACAACGCCTGCACCGGAGGCTACGGCAATATATCTATAGCTGATGCCTGCAAAAAACATCATTACAATAAACATAAAAACAAAAACCAATGCTGTACCCATATCGGGCTGTAAAAGGATAAGAACGACAGGTACTGCCAGATGCAATATTAAAAGCAGGATGTTTGATATTGCGTTGATGTCCTCCTTTATACGGGAAACATGGGCCGAAAACGATACAAGGAAACAAACCTTTGCGATTTCGGCAGGCTGAATATTGACAAAACCAAGGTCAATCCACCCCTGTGTACCTGTATCTTCTCGACCAAAGCCCAAAACGAGAACCAAAACCAATAGGGCAATACCTACAGCCATAGCTACGTAACGGAGCTTGTAGAGAAGAGAATAGTCTATCAAGGTTATTATAATAGCTGCGATAAGTCCGATGACAAGCGCAAGCGATTGAATAAGCACAAAATTGCCTTCAAGGCTCGTAGTGGCACTGTTTATCATCACTATACCGAAAATTGCCGATATAAGTACTGCGGCAAGGAGCTTTATGTCAGCACCTTCGCGAGAGAAAAAACGCTTGAGCATGAATCGTCCTCCTTTGTATAAATTGTTATGTATTAATATATTATAACAAAACGGAATTTAAATCAATAGATATAATGAAAAAAGGGTTGCAATGAGAGGTCGTTCTGGTGTATACTATATTGGTATAAATCTGTTTATCGAAAGGTGGCAAACACAATGAATACTAACGTATTTGATGAACTTCGTGAGCGTGGTCTTATTGCACAGACAACTCATGAAGAAGAAATAAGAGAGCTTCTCGGAAAAGAAAAGGTAACTTTTTATATAGGTTTTGACCCCACAGCAGACAGCTTGCATGTAGGTCATTTCTTGCAGATGGTTGTTATGCGCCATATGCAGAACTACGGACACCGTCCCATTGCACTCGTAGGCGGCGGTACAGGTATGGTAGGTGACCCTTCCGGTCGTACTGACATGCGTCAGATGATGACACCCGAAATCATTGAGCATAACTGCGAATGCTTTAAAAAGCAGCTTTCTTCTGTTATTGATTTCAGTGACGGCAAGGCTCTTATGGTTAACAATGCTGACTGGCTTTTGAAGCTTAATTATGTTGATTTCCTTCGTGATATTGGTACATGCTTCTCAGTTAATAAGATGCTCACAGCAGAATGCTTTAAGCAGAGATTGGAAAAGGGTCTCTCTTTCCTTGAATTCAACTACATGCTTATGCAGAGCTATGACTTCTTGATGCTTTCTCGTCAGTTTGACTGTAAAATGGAGCTTGGCGGTGACGACCAGTGGAGCAATATCCTCGGCGGTATTGACCTTTGCAGAAGAAAAGACCAGAAGCAGGTTTACGGTATGACATTTACTCTTCTTACAAACAGCGAAGGTAAGAAAATGGGTAAGACAGCATCCGGTGCTGTATGGCTTGACCCCAATAAGTACTCTCCCTATGATTTCTACCAGTACTGGAGAAATGTTGACGACGCTGACGTTGTAAGATTTATGAAGATGCTCACTTTTGTTCCCATGGACGAAATCAGAGAGTTTGAAAAGCTCGAAGGTAGCCAGTTAAATCAGGTTAAGTCTCGCCTTGCATACGAGGTAACAAAGCTTGTTCACGGCGAAGAAGAAGCAAACAAGGCAAAGAGCGCAGCTGAAGCAGTGTTCGGCGGCCAAGGCAGTGACGAAAATATGCCCACTTTTGAAGTGGAAAAGGCAGACGGCAGTGAAACGGTTATGGACGTACTTGTTCGTGCAGGCTTTATCCCCTCCAAGGGCGAAGGCAGAAGACTTGTTCAGCAGGGCGGTCTCTCCATTAACGGCGAAAAAATGACTGATTTTGCATCAGTGCTTACAGCTGATTTGTTTGTTGATGGCAAGGTTGTAGTAAAGAAGGGTAAAAAAGCATTCTTGAAGATTGTTGTTAAATAATGCTTTTTAAGAAAAAGAAAAACACACTCCCAAAGGAAAATGATATACTCTCGTATTTTATGTATCGTGATTCCTTAACAGGGCAGATGAATACGGATTATGCAATAAAAACCTTTGAAAAGATAAAGCACGTGGACGGTTACGGTGCGGTAATGGTGCATGTTGAAAATGCGGAAAACATGCCGTACTATATGGCTGTAAGGTACATAAAAGAAGCCGCGCAGATAGTTGCAGCCATATCTGAGGAAGAGGTTGCAAGGACAAAAGAAGGCTACTTTGTGATTTTTTCAAAGGATGCGGAGAACTTGGCGTATAAGCTTGAGAAGTTTTTGTCTGAGTTTTCAAGTGAAGAGGTTATGTACGCGGTAGCGTATGTGCCGCTTGATGAAAACGACGACTTTTACACCCATATGCGTAAGCTCAAAAGACGCATAGCCGCGGCAGAAAATGCAGGGCATATCAAATTGGTGAGAGATTTGCCAATAATATGAAAAAATACTTGATATTCACTCTGTATTAGTGTATAATATTAAAAAAACTATGGATTTTTTAATCCGAGAAGAAAGGATTTGTTAAAATGATTTCAGCAGGCGATTTCAGAAATGGCGTAACTTTTGAATATGATAACAGCGTTTTCCAGGTTGTGGAATTCTTACACGTAAAGCCCGGTAAGGGTGCAGCTTTCGTTCGTACAAAGCTTCGTAACGTTATCAACGGTGGTGTAGTTGAAAGAACTTTCAACCCCACAGATAAAGTACAGGAAGCTAAAATCGAAAGAAAGAGCAAGCAGTACCTTTACAAGGATGACGATTTCTACAATTTCATGGATCCCGAAACATACGAACAGGATCAGATTGCTATTGCAGATATCGAAGATGCAATGAAGTTTGTTAAGGAAAACGAAGACGTTATGATTCTTTCCTACAAGGGTAAGGTATTCAGCTGCGAACCCCCGCTCTTTGTTGAACTTGAAGTAACAGAAACAGAACCCGGCTTTGCAGGTAACACAGCACAGGGTGCTACAAAGCCCGCTGTTGTTGAAACAGGTGCTTCTGTTAAGGTTCCGCTTTTCATCAACCAGGGTGAAAAGATCAGAATCGACACAAGAACAGGCGAATACATGGAAAGAGTTAAAGGCTGATTCTTTTTGTGAAAGGATAACTGATATGGGATATTTATCTGAAAAAGCGGCATACCTCAAGGGTCTTGCCGAAGGTCTCGATATTGACAAGTCTTCAAAAGAAGGCAAGCTTCTTTTAGCTTTAGTTGAAGCTTTTGACGAAATGGCAATTGAAGTTGACGATATGGTTATTATCCAGGAGGACATGCAGGAGCAGCTCGACGAAGTTGATGAAGCTCTCGCTGACCTTGAAGAAGATTTTTACGAGATTGATGACGATCTCGACGACCTTGATGATCTTGACGACGAGGATTTCGACGATGAAGATTTAGAGGACGAAGAATGGGAAGAAACATATTCTTTTGAATGCCCCAAGTGTGGCGATACAGTTTATATTGACTTGAGCTTGCTTGACAGCGATGAAGAATTTGTTGTTTGCCCCAACTGTAATGAGCATATCGGTCTTGAGTTTGATTGCGAAAACACAGAAGACTGTGAATAAAAAATAAGGAGTGTCATACGACACTCCTTTATTTTTTTATGGGATTGGGGTTGTTGGTTCTTCCTAAGATATAATCAACAGATGTGTTGTAAAAATCTGCAAGAGTTATGAGCAGGGTTGTAGGGATTTCTCTATAGCCGTTTTCATATAGGGAATACTGTTGTTGAGTTGTAAATAGTATTTTTGCAATTGCAGATTGCGTCAAATCATGGTCTTCTCTCAATTCTTTAAGCCTTGGATACTGAGCCATTATTCTACCTCCTCAACAAAATTACGCCCAAATGGATGTATTGACATTTTAGCATATCCGCAGTATAATAAATTTGATTGACATTCAAATAAATGTGGAGGTTATTATATGGATATAAAGCTTGAATTATTACGCGGATATGTCAGTGATTTTGTAAATATTCACATTAAAGATTTTGGGATTGATGCGGATAAAATTGCTGATAGCCGCGCTATAGAAATATTGTCTCAAATCCAAGAGGTTGTGAGAGATGATACCTTAGATGATTTTTATGCAATGGAAAAGATTGTAAAAATATTTGATAAATATGAGATAACATTTACTCCGAGACATGATTTCTAAACAAAAAACCAATGGGGACAGTCCCCATTGGTTTTTTGTTTATCTTGGGATTATAAGCTTTTCTCCGACAGTTAAAACGGCGTTTTCGTCCAACGCATTGGCAGAGGCAAGAAGCGAGAGGGGGATGTTGTATTTTTTTGCTATGTCCCACAAGCTGTCGCCCGAATTAACAAACGATACAAGAACAGAAGCACGTTTTTTGTTTTCGCATTCGGTTGCTTCGCAGTGGGTAAAGTGCGTGAATTCAACCATTTCAGAGCAGAAAAGTTCAAAATTGATGCCTAATCTAACGTCGATGCTGTTGTCAGATACGATTGCATAGCCTGTGTGTTTTGCCGTAGCATTAACCCTCTGAGGAGTACATGATGCAAACTGATGTGTTACGGGTATTTTTGCGCAGTAGGTGCCAATGGGTGATGCGGTGTCATCGGTAATATACGTAATTGATACCTCCGCAGTAAGCGATAAGCTGTTATCTGATATAACCGTGTCGCAGAGACTGACGTCAAAATCAATAACTCTTATAAGTGACGGAGATTGAGACGGAAGTGTAACGGTATCCTTTACAAATTCCTCCTCATTGTATACGCAAACGCGTGAAAGTGCCTTAACGGTGGATTTTTCGGTATTAAGGCTATGGTGAGGAAGGAAAATGTCGCTTATGACAGGAAAAGATTGAGGCGTATAAGCAAGTACGCTGACCTTTAAAACCGTGGTTGCGTCAAGCATTTTATAATCGCCTGATAAATCCGTATCGGGTTTTATATCCCAATCGGCAATACTTATGTGCACATGTGCATCAAGTGCGGGCGAAAGCCCTTCTGCTTCACAAACCTCGGTAAACGGTACTGTGACGGTGGCATCGCTGATGCCGTCGCCGTCATAAAGCAGACACAAAGCAATATTGCCTTTTACGACCACTTTATTATTAAGCAGCTTGAAGTCGCTGTCAATGATATGTGCGCTTTGTTTTAAAATTTTTCCGATTGCACTTTTTCCTGCAGGAAGGTCCGCATTTGATGTTACGACAATGTTTTTTGAACATATAACCTTGTAAGACGGAACCGAAACAGTCTCGCACCGTGTCTCGGCAGAGGGGGCTTCGGACAATACCTTTGTGCGGTTAATGGTGTATGTATCTGCCGAAAACTTTAAAAGAGCTGATACTTTTATTTTGCGGCTGTTTATGAGCGTAAAAGAAGATGCTACAGAATTACAGTTTACAAGGGGAATATCGTCTTGGGTGATACTGTTACTTGTCAGCACGTGAGAAAAGGGAATAGTACTGCAAAGGGTACAAATACGCGATTTCTCATCCTCTGATATATACAGCACGTTAAATCTTACCTGACCTGTGATTTCAATTCTGCCGACAGTCGATTTTGTGTCAGTGATAAGCGGCGTTGCTTTGACAGAAATGATTTTTATGATATCACTCATCGAATCGGGTACTATGATGCTTGTATCACATAAACAGTCATCACTTTTATAAAAAGAGTTACTGCACCATTCAATATCCTTATATAAACAATCAAGGCTCATGAAAAAATTCCTCCCGTAGGTTTTGTTTTGTACAGTTTATTCATGGATATGTGAAATATGATTGTTTTTTTAATAATGATATGATACAATAAATTGTCGAAGGGAGTGGATTTTGTGCGTAAAAAAAGGAAAAAAGGTTTTTTGGTGTTTATTATATTTGTAATACTTATTATAGTGGCAGCTTTGTACGCCGCACCGTTGGTGATTGAATATATCGACACCACATCGGAGGACGGAAAAGAGGTTATAGTCCAGATACCCGAGGGGGCCTCCAGTGAAGATATAGCCGAAATATTAAAAGAAAAAGGGCTTATTGAAAGCACACTTGTATTCAAGCTTAAAGCAAAACAGTCAGAAAACGGTTCAAAAATGAACTACGGCACATTTGTACTCCATGAAGGCATGTGTATAGATGATATTATTGATGCACTTGCAAAAAATTTTTCCTATGAAGAAACAATTATGTTTAGCGTGCCGGAGGGATTCAGCGTTGAACAGATTGCTACTCGTGCCGAAAATCTGGGCTTTTGTACAAAAGAGGAGTTTTTGAATGCTCTTGATGACGAATATGACTATGATTTTGTGAGAGCAATACCCAAAAATCCGGACATGATATATCGACTTCAAGGGTATTTGTACCCTGAAACATATGAGTTCTATAAAGATGCAACGGCGCATGAGATTATAGATAAAATGCTTTTACAATTTGAAAAAGAAATGACGGCTCTTAGTCAAAACGGTAGTAAAAACCTTCATGAAATGGTTATCATTGCATCTATGATTGAGAGAGAATGTCTTCTTGACAGTGAACTGAAAAAAATATCGGGCGTTATCCATAACAGACTTGATCCTGATAAAAATGCAGAAACCCCCACACTTGGTATTGATGCCTGTGCTCAGTATATTGTGACAGAAGGTATGTATGATGTTAACGTTATTACAGGGAAGGACGTTGACGTTGATTCGCCGTATAATACACGAAAAGTACCGGGATTGCCACCGGGACCGATTTGTAACGTAAGCTTCAAGGCTCTTGATGCGGCGTATAATCCCGAAAACCACGATTATCTTTTCTATCATACAGATAATGACAAAAAAGATGGTAGTCATATATTTACAAAAACATATAAGGAGCATCTTGCTACAAAGTAATTATGTTTAAATATTCAACAGACAACAAACATTATCATACACTTAATTATCATTTAAAAACTCTGTTTAATGACAGAGTTTTTAAGGCTTCGTTGGATGCGGGATTTTCGTGCCCAAACAAAAATAGCGGAGGGTGCACATACTGCAAAATGGGCAGTGGCGAATTTACGCCATGCGGTAGTATAACCGAGCAGCTTGAAAAGGAAAGAGAACGCATCAAAAATAAATGGGGCGACAAAAAGCTGATTGCGTATTTTCAAGCAAATACCAACACCTTTGCACCAATAGATGTGCTCAGAGAAAAATACGAGGAGGCTCTTGGACATCCTTCAGTTGTGGGGCTTAGTATTGCAACCCGTGCCGACTGCCTGCCTGATGATGTGCTTAATTATCTTGAAGAGCTTAATAAAAGGACTTATCTGACAGTTGAGCTGGGACTTCAAAGCGTGCACGACAAAACCGCTGAAAGGATTAACCGAGGTTATAATTTTGAGGTTTTTGAAAAAAGCTTTTACGAATTAAAAAAACGAGGCATACGCACTGTTGTGCATATCATTAACGGTCTTATAGGTGAAACAAAAGATGATATGCTCGCTACTGCACGCACTCTCTCTAAAATGGAGCCTGACGGGATAAAAATACATCTTTTGCATATTCTTACGGGTACAAGGTGTGAATATGAATACAACACAGGATTGATTGTACCGTTAGAAAAAGATGAATATATTGACATCACCGTAAACCAGATAAGATGTTTTAAAGAAGAGTGTGTTATTGAACGTGTAACCGGTGACGGCAAAAAGGAAAGCCTTGTCGCACCTTTGTGGAGCATGGACAAAATATCGGTTCTGGGCGGTATTGACAAGCATTTTGCAGTACTTGGTGCATATCAGGGTGATTTGTATGAAGACTAAAGGACTTATTATATGCGCACTGTTTGCGGCGATTATTGCAATAAGTGCACCTTTGTGCATACCTGTAGGCACAGTGCCTGTTACATTGGCTTTGTTTTCCATTGCATTAACGGCGTTTTTTTCGGGTAGTAAAAACGCTGTGATTTCCACAGCTATATATATTGCTGTAGGACTTTCAGGCTTGCCTGTGTTTTCAGGATTTCAAGGTGGAGTAAGCGCTGCTGTGAGCCCTACGGGAGGATTTATACTGTCATATGTTTTTGTGGCGGCAATATTGGGAAAAGCGGCAAAAACGAAAAAGAAAAGCAGGATTGTATTTTTGTGCGCAGTGGCACTTGCGATTTGCTATGTGTGTGGTGCATGTTGGTATATGCTTGTGACAAAGGCTGGGATAGTTACTGCGCTGACAGTTTGTGTTTTGCCCTTTGTCGTATTTGATGTGATAAAGCTTTATATGGCATATATTGTGGCTCAAGCTATAAAGAAAAGAGTGTAATTAAAGGAGTAAAATGATGAAATCAATCAATTGTTTACGTTGTGACAAGAAAATGGACTACATAATGACCGAGGATATTCAGCTGGGGAAACAAAGCTTTATATTCGGAGATTGGCCAAATCTTTTGGCGGGAGCGCTTACGGTATCGGTTTACAGATGCCCCGAGTGCGGAAAGCTTGAGTTCTTTTCTGATGAATGTGGTGAACATTTGCCTCAGGTAACCTGCCCCAATTGCGGAAAGGAACATGATTTTGACTATCCCAAATGTCCCCATTGTAATCATGTAAGATAAAAAAATGACTTGCGAAAAAACGCAAGTCATTTTTGTTACCAGTATTTTTTGGGGCATTTATTATCTTTTAAAGCCGAGCGGAGCATTACATAGCAGCCGCACATCATACATGTGCCCGATATATCAAGATGATTACAGTCAGAGCACACCTTAAGCCTTGTTTCGTAAAGAGAGTCATCAGCCATGGGCATTTGTGATGCTTTAAGGCGTAAGAGCTCTTTTTCGATAGTTTCTTTATGGATCGCGCTTGTATATTGACAAGCCTTACAAACTACCTTCATTACTTTACAGTAACTGCAATTGTACTAAATGCAGGAAGAGTAAACTTAACCTTACCGTCTTTAAGCTCAACGTTAATATTTTTAATGACAACGTTATCTGGATTGTCAAAGGTGTTCATGTCGTCAAACTTACCGCTTGTCAATATACGTGCAGTAGCTACGCTGTAGCTGTTGCCGATTAAATCAAGCTCACATTCAACCTGTTTGTCATGAGCAATGTTGCAGACCGTTGCAGTAACTGAGCCGTCAGAAGCCTTTGTTGCAGAAATGTTCACACTATCGAGCACATCGGGCATGCGACGGTCATTCTTTTCGGGGAGCTTTTCAACAGTGTATTTTTCGTTTTCTATTACATCACAGCCGATTAATGTTGCATCGTGGTGAGGTGTGTACAAATCGTAGATGTGGTATGTGGGGGTTTTAACAATTTTGTCGCCCTCTGTCAAAATAACAGACTGGAGAACGTTAACCGTCTGGGCAATGTTTGTCATACGAACACGGTCGGAATGATTGTTGAAAATGTTTAAGAGGGAAGCGGCAACCACAGCGTCACGCATAGTATTCTGCTGATACAAAAATCCGGGATTTGTACCCTCTTCAACCTTGTACCAAGTGCCCCATTCGTCAACAAAGAGGGCAACACGCTTGCCGGGGTCGTACTTGTCCATAATTGTAGAGTGCTTTGTAACAAGGTTTTCCATGTCAAGAGCATCACGCACAACGTCAAAATAACCTGTAGCATCAAAGCCTGTTGCGTGGTCACTCCAACGCCATACGTAGTTATGAAGGCTCAAAGCATCCATGTCGCGTCCTGCCATACGCATAAGGGTTTCTGTCCAGCGGTAGTCGTCATTGTTGGGACCACAGGCAACCTTGAAGAGCTTGTTTTCGCCGTAGTTACGGCAGTATACAGCATAACGGCGGTATTCGTTTGCATAGTAGTCGGGATACATATTACCACCGCAACCCCAGTTTTCGTTACCTACTGCAAAATACTTAACGCCCCAGCTATTTTCTCTGCCGTTAGCTTTACGCATATCGGTCATGGGGGAGATATTGTCAGAATTAAGATATTCAACCCACTGGCTCATTTCCTGAACTGTGCCTGAGCCTAAGTTACCGTTTATGTAGGGCTCACAGCCGAGGAGCTCGCAAAGACGTAAAAACTCATGTGTACCGAAGCTGTTGTCTTCTGTTACACCACCCCAGTGGGTGTTTATCATTGTGGGTCTTTCCTCTTTGGGACCGATACCGTCTTTCCAGTGATATTCATCGGCAAAGCAACCGCCGGGCCAACGTAAAACGGGGATTTTGATGCCCTTTAAAGCTTCGAGAACGTCTTTACGCATACCTTCAACGTTGGGGATATCACTATCATTACCAACGTAAAGACCGCCGTAAATACATCTGCCCAAATGTTCAGAAAAATGACCATATATATTTTTGTCAACCTTGTTTTTTAAAGTGTTTGTGTTAAGTTGTGCTTTAAACATGATTTTCCTCCCTTGTGATTTTTATGTAAATATTATATAATGTTAAATAGTAGAAGTAAAGGACATTTTTTTTGAAAAATATGCAACTTTTTTGATTTTTTTGTGTCTATATATACAGAAAGCTACAAAATTTATTTGGAGTGACAACAATGAATGACAGATTGCTTTTGGAGCAGCTAAAAAAGCGAAGTAAAAATTCAATAGAAACGCTTGTGAACCGATACAGTGCATACGTGAGTACTGTTGTATATAACGCTATAGGATCTTATGCTTCCAGAGAAGATATGGAGGAAGTAGTTCAGGATGTGTTTATTTCTGTATGGAATAACATAGAGAGCGTAAATAATCTTAAATCCTACATAGGTACTGCGGCGAGGAATACTGCCATAAACAAGCTCAGAGGCTTAAAATATGAAGCAGAGCTTGAGGAAAATACTCCCGATATAAGACAAAATCCGCACAGTGAGTTTGAGCGTAAAGAGATGACGCGTATTCTTTACGAGGAGATAACAGCACTCGGCGAACCCGACTGCGAGATTTTTTTCAGGTACTATTACAACAACGAAAGGCTTCGGGACATTGCAGATGAAACGGGGCTTAACATATCAACAATAAAAAGCAAGCTCAAGCGAGGAAAAGAAAAGCTGAGCGAAAGACTTTCGGAAAGGAGGGAATTGATGTGATGAATAAGCGAATGGAAGAGCTTTTGAATGAGCTTAATATTGATAAAAACGAAGTTTTTACAGTTGACAGCCAAAAAATACTTGCTTCTGTATCTGAAAAAATAGACAGAGAAGATAAAGGCAAGGTTATTTCTTTCAGACAAACAGCAAAGCTTTTGCCAATGGTTTGTGCGTTGGGAGTACTGCTCCTTATGGCTATTACAACAGTAGCTTTCAACAGCGGTGGCGGTTTCTGGAAAAAGATTTTCCCGCTGGTTGAAGAAAGCACCGACACTTATGATTTGTATGCAGTTGAAGACAGACGAAACTACAACAAAAAGAAAACAGAAATTCCCACCGAAGAGGAAACAGACGTTATCACTCCAAAATACGAAGCACCTCTTTATGAAAAATACCACAAGGAAGAACCCGAAAAAGAGGAAGAGCCTTTGCAGGATATATACGCAAGCTGTGAGGGCGAAGACTATACTCTTATCCTTAACGAGGTAACAGGTGACAACAAAAATCTGCACCTTACAGTAACAATCCAAGCAAACGATCGTGACGCAAGAGCACTTCTTGATGAACAAGGCTACGACTGGTTTGAAGTAGAGGCATACGACGAGGAAAGAGGCTGGGTAGGAGTAGGCTTTGAAACTGAGGAATCCGAAAGCGTAAGACGAGAAAGCTCCAGAACTTATAAAATGCACATTTTCGGCGATGACCACCTTAAGAGTGGTTACGAAAAAATGCGAATTACATGCACAGAGTTCCCCCCCGACATGGAAGAAAAGTATATTTACTTTGAAACTGCAAAGCAGGAGGGCGTAATAGAATTTGACCTTTTCGGGCAGGAATTTGCAGGCGGATATATATACATTACCCCTATGAGCATAGAGCTTACTGCACCAAAGGAACCTACGGCACAGTATGCTCCCGATGCCAGAAACCTCAATACGTTCTTTAAGTTCAAGGACGGCAGTATAAAAACGATGAATCAGATTGTAGGCTTTGACGGTAATTTTACTTACCTTGGCGGAGACGATAAGCTGTATAAGTTTACGGCAAATACAAAAACTGTGCTTAATACCGAAAGTCTCCAAAGTATTATTGTAAAGGGCATTGAATACCCTGTTGATGACCCTGCAAGCTACAGCCATACCGATATTGCCGAAAATCTTAAGCCCTTTGTTGTTGCAGGCGAGGGCAAACGAAGTGACGAATTTTATTATACCTGTACAGTAGGTCAGCTTGACCCGTGCATCAGCATAATACGTGAAGAGGCAGACCTTGCAGAATTCACATACGGCGGCAAAACTTATCTTGTAGAGTCCGATAATCTGACAGTTATTATAAACGGTGCTACAGAGTACACACTCTACCTTGCACCTTATGCGGATGAGGACGGCAATTTGTGGATAGGCAGTGACTTCCTCAACTATCTTTTAGGCATAAGATATGACGAAATCGGTGATACGGGTACGTATCTTATGGTTCCCTAATAAAAGGAGGGTTATATATGAAAAAGTTTATATGTTTATTATTAGTATTTATGATATCGATGAGCATTTGCCCGACAGTTTTTGCATCAGAGCATGTTACGGTAACTGCAACCGTTAATATTGACGGCGTTACACATGTGTATATAACAAACCTGCTTGCCTGCCATGAAGAGGGAGATTGTTATGTTGTAGACGGGTACTCAATTTCCCGCTATTATGACACTTTGAATATCCCCTCAACCTACAACGGCAAAAGCATATTGTTTGGTGAGGGCTCTTTAGCAGGTATACCTGTAAAGTCAATAGTATTCAATGACGGTATTTATGAACTGCCTAAGGATTTGTGCCGTAACAGTACAATGCTTGAAAGGGTCAGAATTCCCCAATCTGTGCGGAAAATCGGTGACTGTGCCTTCAAGGATTGCATAAATCTTAAAGAGGGCGGAAATCTTTACGCCGAAACAATTGGTACGGAAGCTTTCTCCGGCTGTACAAATCTTAAAATGAACGTTGTCGGTGCACGCACTATAGGTGCGCGTGCATTTGAAGGTTGCAAAAATGTAACAGGTGCTGTAAGCTATACAGATTCCGAAATAGGTTTTGTAAACGGTGAGGTAACAGTCGGTGGTATTACATATACCCTTAAGGGTAGCGAGGTGTGGATAACAGGCTGTGACAAAAATCTTGCAGGCGATGTTATCATCCCCGACAAAATATTTGGTTATCCCGTGACGGGAATTTCAGAACCCGGATTTTACGATTGCGGCGAAATCACCAGAGTAGTTATGCCCACTACAATGAAAAGCATCGGTAAGGGTGCTTTCCGAAACTGTAACAGCCTTAGAGAGGTGGAACTTAATAGTGGCATAGAGGCAATCGGTGAGCAGGCGTTTGAATACTGCAGAGAGCTTAAAACTATCAAAATACCCGATAGCGTAACTACAATAAATGACATGGCATTCCGTGGCTGCGGATTGGAAAGCATCAGTATAGGAAAGGGTGTAACCTTTATCGGCGACGGCGCTTTCTGGGACTGTGACAGCCTTGAAAAAATTGAAATACCCGACAATGTAAAGGTGTTAGGTACTGATGAAAGCTTGTACCCGAGCGGATATTTCGGCGGCATAAGATGCGAAAGCAAGCTGTCACCCTTCTATGACTGTGATAAGCTTTCGACGGTTACAATAGGCAAAGGCGTAGAAAAAATTTTTTCCTCTACGTTCTTTGACTGTCCTATGTTAAATACGATTAACGTGTCAGAGGAAAGTGCAAATTACACATCTCTTGACGGGGTGCTCTATTCAAAGGACATGAAAAAGCTTGTAAGCTTCCCTAATGGCAGGCGTTACAGTTCATACGTAATACCTGAAAATGTTTTTGAGATAGGCGAAAAGGCCCTTTACAACTACACGTTAAAGGAGCTTTATATGCCCCAGACCCTTGTAAACATCCATACGGACAATGTTGTTCCCGATAAAACGGTAATATATAAGAGTATTGATGAGGTGCCCCAAGACGTGAACAACGTAAACCTTGTAGAGGGCGTATACAACAATATAGCGTGGAAAGCGGAAAACGGAGTTCTCACCCTTACGGGCACAGGCAGTTTGCAGACAACCGTTAACGGCAAATATGTGGGCGTACCGTGGAAAATTGATGAAATTACCGAAATCGTGATAGGCGAGGGCATTGAAAACATATATGGTGTTTTCAAAAATCACGTAAACCTCAAAAAGGTTACTTTACCTCAGTCGCTTAAAGGCATCCACGATTTAAGCTTTTACAATTGTATAGCGCTTGAAAGCGTGATTATACCTAAAAAAGTAGAAAGCATCGGCGTTATGGCATTTGCAGGTTGCTATAATCTTAAGAACGTCAAGGTGCTCTCTGAATGTGAGGTCGAAATTCATCGCGGTGCCTTTGATATCGCAGACGGTGCGGTGGTTTATCTGCCCAATACAGTAAAGCGAATTGACCGCTTTGCATTTACCCATATTTACAGCACAGGTGGAGACCAGTTTGGTGCAAACAGCAAGCCGCAGGACATAACACTTGTTTCAACAGCAGGTGACTTGGTTGAAAAATGGGCACAGGAGAATTCTGTCAAGTTCAGAACACCTCTTAGCGTAAAGATTGCCGACAGCTATCTTGTAGGTGGCAATGTGTATGAAGAAAACGGAGTTGTATATGTTTCGGGCAAGGCGGCTTTTGAGGCTCTCAATATGAGTGTTGATTGTGACGATACAAGAAAAATTGCAGTGTGTACAGGCGACGGTAAGTGGATGATTTTTACAAACGAGGATAAAACCGTTGCCACAGCTAAGGGTGGTCAAGAAGTCACCAACCCTGCCAAATGGATAAACGGACTTTTCATGGTGCCTGCTGACGCGCTTATAGAATTAGACATCGAAAATATAGAAATAACCGAAATCGGAGAGATACAAACCCCGCAGGGTAATGAATTAACACAGGCAGCAAACGGAGTTATACGAGTAACGCTTAATGATATTACTGTTTCTCAAGTTCCCGAGTTAGAAAACGGAGCATTTAATATGATTGACGGTCTTACTCAAACACGCTGGTCGGCAGAGGTTACCGACAAGAATGACCCCTGCTGGGCAATATTTGACCTTGGAGAGGTTCATGAGCTTGATAAGATTGGTATATCCTTCTACCGTGAGCTTATAAGAACAACCGAGTTTTCGGTTGAGGTGAGTCTTGACGGATTGGAATATACTACAGCCATAGCAAGACGCAACTCTCCCGGCAAATCCGAAATGGTTGAATACTACAGCCTCGGAGGTGTAAGTGCAAGATACGTGAGACTGTCCGGCTACGGAAACTCCAGCCCCTATGACAATATCAAAAACTGGTTCTCTCCCACAGAGGTTGAGATTTACACAAAAGTTGAGGGCCCTGTGATTGTACCCTATGTGCCTGAATACGATGTAGATGTGGATGCAAACGGTAAGGTTAATCTTAAAAACGTGAACGTGACGGCATCTATTGTATCGGAGCCTATGAACGGCCCCAGTAACCTCTACGACGGAAGCTTTTCCACATACTGTGTACTCTATGTACAGGACGAAAATGACCCCCAGTTTATACAGATTGATTTAGGCAAGGTTTGTGACGTTTCGCGTCTCGCTTTGGCGTTCCGCTTTTCCACTCAGAGAACAACATATTTTGATATCCGTGTAAGTGAGGACGGCGAAAACTTTGAAACTATTGTGCCAAAGCAAGGGTCCGACAGGCGAGTAGCTACATACGAAAACTTTAACATAAACCGCAATGCGAGATACATCCGAATTTACGGATATTCCAACACCTATAACTACAGGTGGGTGAGTATTACGGAAGCGGAAGTATATCTTAACAGATAAGGAGGGAGACGCGTGAAAAAAGTAATATGTTTTCTTTTGGTGCTTGTTATGGCGCTGGGCACAGTTTGTACATTTGCAGCACAAGTCCCCGACGAAATACTTGTTTTTAAAGGCGTCAAATGGTACATTGACGATGAGGGCACACTTTTTATAGATGAAGGCCCTGTTAACTATCACATCAACTCCTCCTGGGGTTATTACGGCCCTTGGAAAGATAATACAGAGATAAAAAGAATTATTTTTCCCGATAATGTTGAAATAATCGGTGAAAGGGTGTTTGAAGGCTGTGTTAATCTTAAGGAAATAGTTTTGCCGAAAAACCTTGAAAAGCTTGATGAAGATGCTTTCCTTGGCTGCACGGGTATTGAAAGAATAATCATAAGCAAAGAAAACCCCAACTTTAAAACCGTTGACGGTGTGCTTTTTGACGGCAAAGGCGAAATACTTTTAATGTATGGTATAGGCAGACAGGATACTGAGTACACAATCCCCGAAGGAACAAAGGAAATAGCGGAAAGCTCCTTTGAAAACCAAACCACACTTAAAAAGATTAATTTCCCGTCCACGCTCAAAACAATTAAGCCAAAGACCTTCAAAGGCTGTACAAGCCTTGAGGGGATAGAGCTTCCCGACGGTGTGGACTATATAGGCGAAAACGCTTTTGAAAACTGTGAAAACCTCAGCTACATAAAGATGCCGCCGTATGTATATTTGCAGAACAATCCTTTTTACAACACAGCTTTTTACAACAACGCCCAAAACTGGGATGATTACGGACTTTATATCAATAAGCACCTGCTTGTTATAAAGGACGGTGCTACCATTAAGCCCGATACAGTATCCATTGCAGGATGCTTTGCCTCTGATATAACAAGCGAGGAAATCACAATACCCGGAAGCGTAAAAAGCATTGGCGACAAGGCTTTTGAAGGGAACAAGAGTATAAGACGCGTGCACTTTGAAGAAGGGTTGAAAATCCTCGGACACAGAGCATTTTACAATAGTGATATAATAAGTGTGGATTTGCCGCAGAGTCTTACAACAATAGGTGGCGAGGCTTTCAAGGGTTCAGATATAGAAAGCATTGTAATCCCCGATAATGTTGTTGATATAGGCGAAAGTGCTTTTGAAAACTGTGCAAGTCTTAAAGATGTTACCCTTGGTGCAAAAACAGGTAACATCGGAAAATACGCTTTTGAAAACTGCAGTGCACTGACAAGCATTACAATACCCGACAGCGTATGGAAAATTGGAGATTATGCTTTTTACAAATGCCGTAACCTTCAAAAAATCAATATAGGCAGCCTTGTTTATGTGATGAATGAAGGCGTGTTTATGAACTGCGACTCCCTATCTGAGGTGGAAATATCAAAGGATAATCCATTCTTTACTTCAAAGGATGGTGTTGTGTTTGATAAAAACGGACAAAAGCTTATATATTATCCGCATAATAAGCCTCTTGAACACTACGTTGTGCCCGAGGGCGTAAAGGTTATTGAAGAAAGAGCAATCAAAAACGGCAAGTTTAGGTATATTACTATTCCACCCTCGGTAAACATAATCGGTAGCTATAACAATTGTCAAAGCCTTAGTGATATTTATTACATGGGAACACGTGAGGAATGGGACAAAATAGCCATTGACGAGTACAATAACGTAATCGTAAATGCGGTTGTTCATTTTAACGACGGTAATAAAATGAATATATACGAAAACCTCAAGTACCGCGAGGAAGAGGATAGGGTATACGTTACCGGCTTGATAGATAAGAGTGCACAGCATATTTCAATCCCGGGAGAAATCAACGGTAAAACGGTGGAAATAGGCTCAAGAGCTTTTGCAAATACAGAACTTGTATCAGTTGCGCTTGACGAAAAAATCAAAACAATACCCTATGAGGCTTTTTATAACTGTACAAAGTTGGAAAACATCAATCTTGATAATATTGAGCACATCAGCGAGGGCGCTTTCCAATACTGCGAGAGCCTTAAGGATATCAATCTTTTAAACATAAAATCATGGGACGGTATAAGTGAAACAAGGCTTGACACCAACCGCATGACATTCCGCCTTATACCTTATCAGCACATGATAGGCTATGACCCGTTTTCGATATATACAATCTTTTACGATGCAAAAATTGAAAATCTGAGAATAAAATGGCCCGAAGAAAATTTTGACAAAGGGGCGCAGACTTTCCCTGCACTGTTTTTAAGATGTGAAGTTAAAAACGCTCGGTTTGAAAACTTTACTGTAAGCCCGTCTTTGGCAGAATTCTGCTCGATTGACCCGTCGAGAAGAATCAAAGCAGTTGAACCGTATGTTGATTTGGTAAAGCCGAGTGACGAAATGGTTATTTACGGCAATAGTGATGCAGTAAAAGAATATGCCGAAAAAATTGGCGTAAAATTTGAAATGATAAATAGCGAACAATAAAAAATTACCAATGAGGTTTGTCCTCATTGGTAATTTTTTTAAAAACGTGCAACTTTTTCACGTTTTTTGTGTCTATATAAGTAGAAAGGATAAAGGAGTGAAGAAAATGAAAAAGGTTATAAGTTTAGTGTTGACTGTTTTAATAGTTTTAGGTTGTGTTCCTGCTTTGGCGAAAAATGAAACAGCTGATTTTGCCTATATAATAGAGAATGGGAAAGCTTATGTTACAGGCTATACGGCGGACAGTAGCGAAGTTTCTATTCCTTCTGAAATTGACGGATATACTGTAGTGGGAATAGTAGAAACTGCTTTTGCAAACCGTGATGATATTACAAAGGTAACTATCCCTGATACAGTTACATATCTGGGAAGTAGAGCATTTTTTAAATGCACAAGCCTTGAAGAGATTGTAATTCCCTCGTCAGTTTCAAGTTTATATGGAAACACATTTGTAGAGTGCAGAAATCTTAAAAAGGTTATAATTGGCGAAGGCGTAGCTGATATCGAAGCAGAAACCTTTTTGGACTGTAGGATTGAAACACTCGTTGTTTTGAGTGAAAACACCAAATTTCAATCTTTGGAAAGAGTAGAGTTTTACAGTAAGGGTGTTTTGAAGTGGTACTACCGTTTCCCGAGCTTTTACCGCACATATATAGTTGAGATGTTTGCTCCTTCGGAAAGTTTGGCTCAAAAATACGCAAAGGAAATGAATATTAAATTTGTTCCTCTTGAAGAATGTGAAAAAGATACCTCCATTGTGGTGGAACCGAAAATTCAAGGTATTCACGGCGGTATTATAGACAGAGCGTATCTTGCAGACCGCATAACAAAAATTGCCGAAAGCATGGGCTGTACGGTGACTGTTTCGGGGGATAATATAGCTGTGCAAAAGGACGGCAAAAGCATGGCAATTGTATGCGACACTGCGTACTACATGGAAAACGGCAAAATGGTAACGGAAAGCATTTTTGAAAACGCTTACTATGTGAAAATTCCCGAAAAGGCACTTGAAAGCGTTTTAGGTGAAGATAGCCGAAAAAGCGAAAAATACAAGGAGTTTTTCAGAAAACATAACAGTGAGATATACCGCATTGAAGGAACTATTGAAACAGCATACGGAACACTTGCCGTAGTTCATACGAATGGTATAATGCACGGCTTTACAAATTCTCTTCATTTTATAAAATGGGACGGCGAAGATATACGTGTTTCAGCAAAAGCTCCATATAAAAACCCTTGGTCACCTGCAAGATGGGAAAAGATAGAGTTAAGCCAAGACGGAAAGCTGCTCACGATAACTTACCCACAAAACAAAAAGATAATTGAATATTATTATACATATGGCTCAGACAAGACTGTTTTGTGGGACGAAGGTACATATGTAATAACAGCGAATCTTGAAACAGGCGATGTTAAACGTGTGATTAAGCCTTTAAAAGATGAAAATGTTGATGAACCACAAGAAAAACCCATTGAAGAACCTTTAGAAACAAAGCCTGCAAAAACCATTGATCAAGACGGCATGAAGGTAAGTGTATCAATCCTTTCCGAGCCTCAGAATGGTCCCGATAATATGTTTGATGACGATTATATAAGCTACTGCGTACTTTATGTAAAGGACGAAACTAGACCTGAGTATATGGAATTTGACTTGGGAGAAATAAAGAATATTGAAAAACTTGGCCTTGCGTTCCGTGATGCAAAGACCAGGACTACATATTTTGACGTTCGGGTGAGCGAAGACGGCATAAACTATGAAACCGTTATCGAAAAGCGTGGCTCAGATGGTGATACAAACGAGTTCCAGTATTTTGACATAAACAAAAAAGCAAGATATGTGAGGGTGTATGGATATTCCAATACGTATAACAGATATTGGGTGAGTGTAACCGAAGCGAGGGTTATTACTAATTAGGAAGGAGAGAGTATATGAAAAAGGTTTTGAGTTTGGTTTTAACGATTTTTTTGGCACTTGGCTGTATTCCTGTATTGGCAGATAATGTGAGCGGAGACTGGGAATATGAAAAAGGCACTAACGGACTTATCATCACAAAATATATAGGCGATGACAAAAATGTTGAAATCCCCATGATAATAGATAAAGAATATGTAAGAAAAATAGGCGACTTTGCCTTTGCAGGACAAAGCATTGAAAGCGTAACTTTCCCACCCACAATCGAATACATAGGGCATAGTGCATTTGCATATTGTCTTGACTTAAAGGTGCTGTATTTTAATCGAATGGAGGTTACCATTGCAGGGGCAAAAACAAACACAGGCATGCAGTTAGGCCCCAACAGAGTGCAGTATCCTGCGTTTGTGGGGTGTAACCTTGAAAAGGTATACGGACCTGAAAACTCCAGCGTTGCAGTTGAGTTTGACTCGGTTTTCTGCACCTATGGTGACGAATTACGCTACTGTGATTTAAGTGTATTTGATACCTTAACCGAAAAAATAACAATTGAAAGAAACGGCACATTTGAAAAGGATATCAATGACAGCTTTAGTATTTTGGCACTTACAGGCTTTATTGACGGACAGCTTTGCTATAGTGCAGAAGAGAGCGATGAGCCTCTTGTGGGCGATGAAATCAAAATCACCCTCATGGGAAAACAAACCGACAGTATTACAAGAGGTCACAAAACAGTTCTGACAATTAAGAACAATTGGATACGAAAAACATGGTATGACATAAACGGCAATATGGTAAGTGACAAATGCTATCTTGCCTACGGAGACTATTTTAAATATTATTTGGAAAGCTTTATCGCAGAGAATGCTGCTGCAAATCTTATAATATACGAAATGGGGGATAAGGCTGTTGTAACAGGTGCTTTAAACCCTCTTGGTGTAAGAGTGATTTTTGTGCCTGCCTACTATAACTCAAAGCCTGTAGAAATACAGCACGGTGCATTCAGTTCGTGCCGTAATCTTTTGGAAGTAGGGTACGAGGACGGTTTTAGTGGAGATTATTTAGGCAATCTCGGCAGTGCAAAAAAAGTAACGTTGCCCAATGAATTGAAAAAAATAGTCTCTCATGCGTTTTATGGCTCCGATATAACAAGGATTGTTATCCCGGGTAGCGTTGAAAGCATTGGCAGCATGGCTTTTACAAGCTGTGATAATTTGTCACGCATTATAATCGGGCGCGGTAATCTTAAGAGCATAGGCGAAAACAATAGTATTACATTTGATAGCTCCTCCTGGGTACAGCATGTTTACATACCGAAAACCGTTGAATTTATCCATGATAATGAATTTAACGGTTGGTGGTTTGGATATAAGGGCGGTATTGTGATAGGCCCGAGCACACGAGGAGAAGGGCTTACCTTGCACGTTGAGAAGGGTAGCTTTGCAGAAGAGTATGCAAAAAAGCATAATATCAAATACGAATATTACAACGAAATCAACCTTGACGGAAAAGAAAACATCGAAGTTATCAAAGCTCTTTGCGAAGAAATGGGCATGCAGGTTAATTATTTTGACAAGGATCAGCAGATACTTCTTGCAATGGGCGAAAACAGGCAGATTTTTATTGAAAATGAAAACGCAATAGTAATCAATAATTATGCTAAATATACCCATAGCTTTAACAAGGACAACTTGCCGACAGATATTATTAAAGTTTTGGCAAATGCAGATGTTGAATATTGTGAAGAGCTTAATTCCATATTGGTAAACTATCGTTGATTTTCACATATTAACCAATAAAAAGAAAGGAGTGAAACCATGAAAAAAGTATTTAGTTTAGTTTTGGTAATGCTTATGCTGTTATCGGCAGTGTCTGCTATGGCAACTGACAATAATATTGTCTCGCAAAATTTTGAATACGAAATCGTAAACGGAGAAGCACATATCACAAAATATTTTGGTAATGAAAAATGTGCAATAGTGCCAAGCGAGATTGACGGATACAAGGTAACAACAATATGTGAAGATGCATTTTGTGATAATGATAAAACAGAGGAAATTTTTATCTCAAATGGTATTACCACAATTGAAGCTTATGCCTTGAATTGTAAAAACGCAAAAAAGATTACATTCCCCTCAACTTTGAAAGAAACCGATAGCTTTATTGCAGGAAGTGTTGTTCCCGACGGAACAAAAATCATCATACAACATGGGCTGAAAGTATTGCCCCCTGAATTTATGCAACAGATTGAAGGCAAATTTGAGGTAATACTTCCCGATACTGTTGAAGAAATAGGTGCATTTGCTTTTAAATGGTCGGATATTACAAAGATTAATCTTGAAAATGTAAAATTAATCCGTAGCTCTGCATTCAGAGAATGTCAGTATCTTAAAGAGGCTAACCTTGAAAACGTTGAGTATTTAGGCTCAAACGTATTTTACGAATGCGGTATTGAAAGTATAAATATGCCGAGCATCAAGGAGTGGGACGGAGTTAAGTACGAGGATATAGATAGTAACGGAACCATAGGTGTGTGGGGGCGTTGGCACCATGGTGTGCATTATGCGTATGAGCTTGTGTGTGCGGCACCCATAAACCGATGCTACAACCTAAAAACCGTAAGGATAAATTACCCTGAAACAGGCGAGGGTTATCAAAATATTTTAATATCTGAATGCCCGAATATTGAAACTGCTGTAATCGATAATGTACCCAAGAATTTTAATAAGTGGGATTTCAGCTGCAATATTGAGGATGAAAACCCTCCCGGGATAGTTCATATGCCTATGGTGCCTAATGCAACGGCGCAGTATGGTAAAATGCCACCAAACATGATTATATACGGCAGTAATGACGAGGTTGAAGCTTATGCTGTGGCAATAGGTGTTCCCTTTAAGGATACAAGGGAGCCCAAAGAAAAAGAAGACACCATTCCAAGAAGCAAGCTTTTTGATGAACTAGAGTTGTCAGCTGAGGAAATGGGTTTTCCCGTGTATCGTAATGGGACAAATTTTGCGGTGCAAAATGGGATAAATTATTTTGTGATATCAAATGATGAGGTTTCCTACATGGAAAACAGAATGCTTAAAAAAGAGAGCATTTACCATGACGGAATAAATGTGAAATACCCCGAAAAGGCGATAGATGCGGTTTTCGGAAGCGGACTTTTCGAAAATATTGAACTTGAAGAAAAGAGAATTGACGTCGATTAATAGAAGAATAACTGTTGATTAATACTGCAAATTGTGATATAATCCTTTCCATAAATTACGGAAAGGATTATTTTTTATGCAAAACAAACATTTTTTACAAAAAACATGGGTTGTGGCACTTTTAGCTCTTTTATGCTGTGTGCTTTGGGGCAGTGCAACACCTTGTATTAAAAGTGGATATACCATGTTTGGTATTGGAGAAAAGGATTATATGTCGCAAATTCTTTTTGCCGGTGTCCGCTTTATTTTAGCAGGCGTATTGACTGTTTTAATCGGCAGTTTACTTGCAAAAAAGCCGCTTTTTCCAAAAAAGAGCACTATCAAATACGTACTGGCACTTAGTTTGGTTCAAACGGTTATCCAGTATGTATTCTTTTACATAGGTCATGCGTATGCAAGTGGTGTTACAGCGGCGATTGTAAACGGCAGTAACGTATTTATCGCAATACTTGTTGCGGCATTTGTTTTCAGAACAGAAAAAATGACCGTTAAAAAAGCGATTGGCTGTGTGTTGGGCTTTGGCGGCGTTATCGTTGTAAGTATGGCAAAGGGTGACATGGGCTTTACTGTAATGGGTGCAGGCTTTATCCTTATGGCGGCACTCGCATACGCTTTTAGCTCTGTTATGATTAAGATGTATTCAAAGCATGAAAACCCCGTTACACTTTCCGGCTGGCAGTTCTTTATCGGCGGTATTATAATGACCCTCTTTGCAATCCCTATGGGTGGTAAGTTCAATATCCAGCCCGATGGTGCTCTCACTGCAGGTGCACTTCTTTTCTATATGGCGTGTATCAGTGCTGTTGCATATTCAATCTGGGGATTACTTATGAAATATAACGACGTGTCCAAGGTTTCTATTTTTGGCCCCTTTAATCCTATTTCGGGTGTTATCCTTTCCGCAATTATATTGGAGGAGAATATCGGAGTTGAAATTGCTGTAGCACTTGTTTTGGTAGCACTGGGTATATTGGTTGTTAACTACAAGAAAAAGTAAGAGGTGCACCTATGTTCAAACGAATAGTATCATTTACTGTTGACGGTTTTATGGCAGGGCTTCTTTTGAGTATATGCTGTGCAGTTAATCTGAGCGCGGGCAATAATTTTGCAGGTGCGTTCCTCTTTAGTCTTGGACTTTTTGCAATTATGGAGCTTCACTTGGGGTTGTATACAGGAAAGGTTGGTTATCTGGTAGTCAAAAGACCCAAATATGCAGGCGAGGTGTCGATAACACTTTTAAGTAACGCCGTAGGTGCGTTTTTGGGCGGCTGGCTTTTGTCAATCACACGCTTTGGTGATAGCTTAAGCCAAAAATCTCTTGCTATAATGGATGCTAAAATGGGTGATACCCCTTTAAGTATGTTTTTACTTAGTATGTTCTGCGGTATACTTATATTCATCGCGGTTGAAGGCGACAAAAAGTGTACACAGGCAGACGACCACGTGGGTGCACTCTTTACAACGCTTATCCCTGTTATGATATTTATCATCTGCGGCTTTAACCATTCAATTGCAGACATGGGTTATTTTGCACTGAGCGGATTTAAGAATGCTGACAGTGCAATCCTCTATTTTGTAATGGTTGTACTCGGTAATGGTGTTGGATGTATGATTATACCTATAATGAAAAAGTTTTCGATTAATAAATGGTTTTAAAATGGCTTTTCTCGTGCAAGACTCTTTGGGTCCTAAAAAGCCACTTGCGGCAGACTGAATGCAATTAAGTCTGCCGATTTTACATGGGAAACCTTTTTTTCCATACCCTTCGCTGACCTTGAAAAATAAGTTTGTTGAAAGATTGAAACAGAAAAGCTCACGGATTATCCGTGAGCTTTTGCTATTCGTTATCTGATTTGAGGACATCCATCATCATTTGTGCACCCAGACGAAAACCCATACGGAAGTTTTCTTTGTTAAGCGTATAATTTATGTTGTCGGAAAGCGTAGAAAAGGTTTGAAATAATGACAGAGATTCATCGGAAAGCAGTTCGTACAGCTTTTTTTCACATTTGGTAATCGCCTGAGTATATCTCAAATATTCTTCAGTTGGAGGAATAGGGGTTTCGCGTGGGGCAATATCCCCGTAGTATAACATGTCAATAAAATTCATGATATCACTCCTGTTATAGTCGTTATATAGACTAAATAGTATCATATATCGCCTAAAGTGTCAATAATAAAAGTCTATAATTAGACCATAATTTTTGACGGAGGCGAGGAAGTGAATACCTATACAGTTGTAAAAAATAGGATATTATCATTGTGTGAAGAGAAAAGAATAACAATTAATCATTTGGCAACAGAATCGGGCATTTCTCCATCTACAATTAAAAGTATTTTATACGGAAAAAGTCAAAATCCGGGAATTGTAACAATAAAAATGTTGTGTGACGGTTTAGGTATAACTTTAATTGACTTTTTCAATACTCCCGAATTTTCTGAATTGGAACAGGAAATTAAATGATTGGGTGATATAATACTCTCTTTAAGATTGCAAAAGCACTTGATGTATCGGCATATAAGCTCTTGTGTTTTGAAAATTGATATCAAAAAAGCTCACGGATTATCCGTGAGCTTTTGCTATTTTACAAGATAAATATGTGATGCAAAAGGTGGGAGAGTAAGATTGATCTGATTTTTATATAAACGGATTGTGTCTTTATCGTAGTGAGTTTCTCCGCCGTAGATATCACGGTCAGATGCGATAAGGCACTTTAAGCTTTTGCAGTTTAAGTTAAGCTTTATCTTTTGTTCAACACCCGAAAAGTTAAAAGCACAAAGCATTGTTTCAATATTACTTTTGCGCAAAAAAGCGTATGAGCATTGGTTTTCCATATGACAGTTGACCCATTCGAAGCCCCCTTGAGAAAAATCCTTTTCCCATAATGCACTATGTGAGAGATACACATGGTTTAAATCGTGCATAAAACGATGAAACGCATCATGAAGTGGGTATTTTAACATATCCCAATCCTGCTCACGGTTTTCGTCCCACTCTCGGAACTGGGCAATCTCGTTGCCCATAAAATTGAGCTTTTTTCCCGGATGAGAGTACATGTACGTGTACAGGGCTCTTGTCTGTGGGAACTTTTTTTCATAGTCACCGTTCATTTTTTGTATAATCGTAGCTTTGCCGTGAACGGTTTCGTCATGAGAAAGCGGAAGCATAAAATTATCGGAATAATAATACATCATTGAAAATGTGAGATTATGATATGCTCCTGAGCGGAAATATGGGTCGAGCTTGAAATATTCTAAAGTATCGTTCATCCAGCCCATGTCCCATTTATAGTCAAAGCCGAGTCCGCTTTGAAGAACACTTTTTGTTACGTCAGGGTAAGCTGAAGAATCCTCGGCGGCAAGAATAATTGACGGATACATTGATTTAAGCGTGTGATTAAGCTGTTTTATGAAGTTTACGCCGTCAAGGTTAATTCCACGCTCTTCATTGCCTTGCCAGTAAATAATACGGCTTATTGCATCCATACGTAATCCGTCAAAGTGATATTCCTTTATCCAGTAATTTGCGGCAGAATTAAGAAAGCTTCTGACCTCTCCGCGTGCGTGGTTAAAATTGTGGCTTGACCATTCGCTGTAGCCTACGTCGGGATGGGGGTATTCAAAAAGTGGAGTTCCGTCATATTTTTCAAGTGCATAATCATCTACTGCAAAGTGCACGGGAACAAAGTCAAGTATAACACCGATATTGTTTTGATGACATTTGTCAATAAAAGCTTTTAAATCATCTGCATTGCCGTAACGTGATGTGGGCGAAAAGAATCCTGTTATCTGATAACCCCACGAATTGTCACAAGGGTGCTCACAAATAGGCATTAGTTCTATGTAGTTATAGCCAAATTCTTTTAGGTAGGGGATAATTAAATCGGCAAGCTGTGAGTAATTATACCAACCGTTTTCGTTTTGGGAATTTGTTTTCCAACTGCCCGCATGTATTTCGTAAATATTAAGTGGCTTGTTGTGCATGGCAGAGCGGTTTTTCAGCCATGATTCATCGTGAAAGATATATGAGGACATATCACGTATAATTGAGGCGTTTTTAGGGCGCAACTCCATGCCGTAACCAAAGGGGTCAGCGTGGTCAATTGTGCGGTTGTCTGCTTTGTCAATGCGGTATTTGTACATGTCGCCGTCTTGGGCGTTAGGTACAAACACCTCCCAAAAGTTGCCATCAAGAGTTTTCTTCATGGGGGTTTCGTTCCAACCGTTGAAGCTGCCTATAACGCTTATAGACTTTGCATTCGGTGCAAAGGTACGGAAAACTGCACCGCCGTTTTCTAAATGACAGCCTAAGTATTCATAACAATCAAAGGAAAAACCTTTGTAAAAATTTTGTATATCCATATTTTACTCCTTTTATATTAGTGTGAAAATAATTGACTGTAGTTGATTATCTTGATATAATTATAGTATGAAATATATAGTGGCGCAATAAGCAATAAATAATATTAGTTGCGTTGTTATACGAAAAGAAAAAAGTGTTGAAAAAGGTGATAAAATGGATTTGCGAATACAGAGAACAAGAAAATGTATAGTTGATGCTTTTATGGAAATAAGAAAGAAAAAGGACTTGGAAAAGATAACGGTTAAAGAACTTGCAGACAGTGCAATGATAAATAAAGCCACATTTTACAATCACTTTAGCAGCGTGTTTGATTTGTCGGAACAGCTTGAAAACGAGGCAATTGACGCCGTACTTTACAGTATAGAGCCCTCGGAATGGCTCACGGGGGAAGCAACTAAAAGAATGGCACTGATAATGTTTGAAAAAGCGGATATTTTTACTACACTGTTTTCGGGCAATAGGTACGGTACGCTTGCGTACAGACTTGAAGAAAAAATTAAGCAGCTGATATATCAGTACAGACCCCAATACGAAAAAGATATTGAAAAGGATATTGTGCTTACAACAATGATACATGGCTGCTTTCACGCTGCCGCAAAATACAGAAATTTTGATATGACCAAAGCAATAGAAATTATAGCGCATATAAATGATTGCTTAATAGAGGAATTTAAAATGTAAAAGGCGTGTCAACAGACACGCCTTTAGCTTTGAAACTTTTTGATAATTTCTTCTGTCAGTACCGTGTTGTCGAGAGTTTTGTTTTCGATGTTACTTTGTCTTATTATTGAACGGATTTCGCTTTGAGCTTCTTTTATTTCGGCAAAAAATTCGCGTGCACTCATACGAAGAGCGTTGTTACCCAGTATGATGACCTGCTCTAGGTTGTCACTTGTGGCAACACGGACACGGTGGTTTTTGACCAGCTCATGCGTAACTTTTTCAATATAGGCATCGGCGGTTTCCGCCTCTTTTGTGTACACAACGTTTATGTTGCCGTGGCTCTCAACACTGCCCTGATTGCCCTTTACGCGGTAAGCGTCAAAGACGACTATTACCTCAATTTGCTTTAAGCTGTTGTAGGTGGATGCCATGTCAATTAAAAGACCTCTTGCATCAGAAAGCGATGTTTGGGAGACTTTCCTGAGGTTTTCGTCAGCAAAGATAATGTTGTAGCCGTCGATTAAAAGATAATCAGAGCCCATGGGTTTCTTTTTACGTTCTACGTAATCGCCCAACTCTTTTTTAACGGTTTTCATCTGTTGAGGGAGCTTTCTTTCAATCTTGCCGTAGGTGGCTTCAAAAATTTTGATAAGCTCGTCCTCATCGATAACGCCTGTTTTTCCACCGCCCGTGGTAGCTTTGTAAACACGCTCGGCGGTTTTTTCTTTGCCAAGGTGCATGTATTTTTCAACGTCGTACCACTTCACGGTAAAGCCTGCGCCACCGGAACAGAATACCGAATCGGGTGAGTTATATAAATCAGCTTCGGGGTCGTAGCCTATAGCCAAAACCGCCTCCTCCTGATTTGGTGTTTTACCGTAGCCGGAGAAAGAGCACTCCAGTTTGCCTGTGCCTTTTGTGTATGCTGTCAGCTCCATATCATAACCGTGCATACCAGATATGGGGGCAGAGCCACGGACCATGCTTGTTTTTTCGTTTAAAAGTTCGGGGGATGAAACAAGGCCGCCCATGCGGGTGATATCGGTCATAAGTCTGCCCACGTTTTCAGAGGGAAGCGTTACCGAAAAGTCATACCAAGGCTCTAAAAGTACGCTTTCAGCCTGCATTAAGCCTTGCCTTACCGCACGGTAGGTAGCTTGACGGAAGTCGCCGCCTTCGGTGTGCTTTAAATGTGCTTTGCCGGAGACTAAGGTGATTTTCATATCTGTTATAGGTGAACCTGTGAGAACGCCCTTGTGGCGTTTTTCTCTAAGATGAGTGAGAACTAAATTCTGCCAGTTTTTGGCGAGGAGTTCTTCGCTGCAGTCTGTATCAAAGACAAGTCCGGTGCCTTTTTTGCCCGGCTCTAACCTTAAGTGCACCTCTGCATAATGGCGAAGCGGCTCATAGTGACCGATGCCTTCAACGGTATTTTGGATAGTTTCTTTATATATGATTTTGCCTTGTGCAAATTCTACATCAAGGTCAAAGCGTGATTTTATGATGTTTTTTAAAACCTCGAGCTGAACCTCGCCCATAAGGCTGAGGGAAATCTCGTGTGTTTGTTCGTTCCATGTTATGTTAAGCTGTGTTTCTTCCTCTTCAAGCTTTTTGAGGGTGTTCATTGCACTAAGTGGGTCAACCCCCTCGGGAAGAATAACCGAGTACGAAAACAGTGGCGTCTGGGTAAGAGCCTCTGAACTATGTTCAATACCTAAGCCTTGCCCGGGAAAGGTTTTTGTAAGACCTGTTACGGCACACACATCACCCTGTGATACAGTGCCTGAGCTGCGATATTTTGCACCTGAATAAATACGTATTTCGTTAACCTTTTCGCACATGCCGTCCTTTTCGATTTCGTCACGGGCAGAAAGTGTACCCCCTGTTATTTTCATATGGGTAAGTCGGTTGCCACGCTCATCCTCTGTTATTTTGAAAACCTTTGCGCCAAAAGCGGGGGAAGAGTAGGGCATAAAGGTGTATGTGTCAAGTATATCCAAAAGAGTGTCAACGCCCTCTTCCTTTAATGCTGAGCCGAAGATTACAGGGAAAACACTGCGCCTTTTTATAGCGTAGGAAATGTCTTTTGTATCAATTTCGCCTTCTTCAAGATAAAGGTTGAGAAGAATTTCGTCACATGAGCCGATATCTTCAAAATCAAGAGAAGTAAAATCAACACAGCCCATGTCAAGCTCAGATTGAACAGATTCCAATATTTCGTCCTTGGAGTAGTGTGTTATGTCCATTTTGTTGACAAAAACAAAGGTGGGGATATTATATTTTTTCAGAAGCTTCCACAACGTTACTGTGTGGCTTTGTACTTTTTCGGAGCCTGACACAACAAGCACTGCATAGTCGAGTACTGAAAGTGTACGCTCGGCTTCCGCTGAAAAATCCACATGTCCGGGAGTATCAAGAAGAGTAAAGGAGGTCTGAGCCGTTTCAAAACGTGCCTCTTTTGAAAAAATCGTAATGCCGCGTTCGCGCTCGAGGTCATTGTTATCTAAAAATGTGTCCTTATGGTCAACTCTGCCAAGACGTCTTATTGCACCTGTATGATGAAGCACGGCTTCGGACAAGGTTGTTTTACCGCTGTCAACATGAGCGAGAATGCCGATAACAAGTTTTTTCATGAGTATACACCTCCTTGAAACAATTAACGAGATAATTCTATCATAACAGCAAATAAATTTCAACTTTATGTTGCGAAAGGTTGAAAAAAGTGGTATGATTTATAGTGAAGTTTTATATGCACAAGGAGCTGGTGCAAATGACGAAAAAAGTTAATATATTGGGCGCAAAAATAGACCGCATAACAATGGATGAGGCAAAGGACATTGCCATGAGCTTTTTTGAAACAGAGGGCAAAAAGGTTATTTATACGCCTAATTCAGAGATAATTTTATACGCGTCGAGAAACAGTGAGTTTATGGATAAACTCAATAGTGCAGATCTGATAATTGCTGACGGTATCGGTGTTGTATACGGAGCGAAAATATTGAGAAACTCTCTTCCCGAAAGAGTTGCGGGCTTTGATTTGTTGAAGACGATTTTCCCCTTTATGGCACAAAAAGGTTTGAGCCTTTATCTTTTGGGGTCAAAGCCCGGTGTTAGTGAAAAAGCAGGTGAAAATCTTTTGAAGGATTATCCCGGCATAAAAATCGCAGGCACCCATGACGGATATTTTAAGGATGATAGCGAAGTCATAAACGATATCAACTCTAAAAAACCTGATTTGTTACTGGTTTGTCTTGGCTTTCCAAAGCAGGAAAACTGGATTTATGACAACCGTGAAAAGCTGGATGTTAAGGCGATGATTGGTGCAGGCGGATGCTTGGATGTGTTTTCGGGCACTGTTGAAAGAGCACCTGAGTTTTACTGCAAGCATGGCTTGGAGTGGTTTTACCGCCTTAAAAAGGAGCCTTGGAGATTTAAGCGAATGACGGCTTTGCCTGTGTTTGCATTAAAGGTATTATTTAAAGGCTGGAAGTACAAGCAGGACAAATAAGGTGAAACACCTATCCGTAGCCTTTGGCGACACCTTTCCCTCAAGGGGAAGGCAAATAGAAAAGGAGATTAGATTATGAAAGTAGAACTTATTGCACATACACCCGATCCCGAAAGAGTGATTGCCGCTGCAGCAAAATTATGCTATTCGGCATCGCCTGCAACCGAGATTATGGATAATCTTACAGAAGAGAAAATTGAAAGCTTTCTTGATATGCTCGCAGGCTTGGGTCATGACAGCCCTACAGAGCATGTGACTTTCACCTTTGCGATTGAAGGTGTGAGCCGTTCTTTGCTCGCTCAGATAACAAGACACAGAATTGCAAGCTACTCCGTAAAGAGCCAGAGATATGTGTCCGAAAGTATGTTTGAATACATACTGCCTCCCGAAATCGAAGCCGTGCCCGAGGCAAAGGAGATTTTTGTGAAAGCAATGGAAAAGGATATGGAGGATTACAACCGTCTTACTGATATTTTGAGTAAAAAGCATTATGATGAAATGGTTGCATCGGGTATGGACGAAAAGGCTGCAAAGACAGCATCAAAGAAAAAGGCAATCGAAGATGCACGCTTTGTGTTGCCCAATGCCTGTGAAACAAAAATGGTTGTTACAATGAACGTTAGAAGCCTTAAAAACTTCTTTAACCACCGCTCGTGCGAAAGAGCTCAGTGGGAAATAAGAGCACTCAGTGATGAAATGCTCCGCCTTGTGAAAAAGGTTGCTCCAAATCTTTTCAAGAAGGCAGGTCCTCCCTGTGTTGCAGGCGGATGCCCCGAGGGCAAAATGAGCTGCGGCAAAGCAAAGGAAAAGAGAGAATTGTATCTCAACATGTAACGGAGGTGTTTGGTATGCCACTTATTGTTATAGAAGGCGTTGATTGCAGCGGTAAGGAAACGCAGACTGAAAACTTGTATAACGGATTAAAAAATGCGGGATATAAGGTTTTGCGTATTTCTTTTCCGGATTATGAGTCGGAGTCTTCAAGTTTGGTTAAAATGTATTTAAGGGGCGATTTTGGTAAAAGCGCATATGATGTTAACCCCTATACTGCATCGGCATTTTTTGCTGTTGACCGCTTTGCGTCATATAAAACAAAATGGGGCGAGTTTTTAAATGAAGGTATTGTTATTGCTGACAGATATGTCACCAGCAATATGGTGCATCAGGCATCAAAAATGGCAACTGATTCCGAAAAGGAAGCATACATAAACTGGCTGTATGATTTTGAGTACGAAAAAATGGGGCTTCCCAAGCCCGACATGGTACTGTTTTTGGATATGCCTCCCGCTATTTCGGCACGACTTAACGAGGCAAGAAAAAACAAGATTACAGGGCAGGATGCTAAGGATATTCACGAAAGCGACCTGGGTTATCTTAAGGCAAGCTATGACAACGCTCATTTTGTGGCAAAGCATCAGAACTGGACACGTATCGATTGCGCCCCCTGTGATAATTTGAGAACTATTGAAAGTATTAGTGAGGAGATACTCTTAAAGGTCAAGGAGATTTTGTAATATATGGTTTTTAGAAAGTTGGTTCCTTGCGATAAGGAACTGTTTGACAGGTATAAGAATAAAGAGAGCCGATATTCGGAAGCAAGCTTTGTGACGTTATATCTGTGGGATAAATATTATAACCTCTATCTTTGTGAAGAGGACGGTTTTTTGTTCATACGTTTCACAATAGAGGGGAAAAATCAATATCTTTTCCCAATGGGTGAAGGTGATGTGAAAAAAGCATTTGAAAAGCTCTTAAAAGAGGAGGATAAAATCAACCTCCGTTTTGTAACAGAAGAGCAGAAGCTTTTTATTGAGGAAAATTTCCCTGGTGAGTTTTGTTTTACTCTCCGTGAGGATTTGTGTGACTATGTATATGAAACCCAAAGGCTTATGACCTTTTCGGGAAAAAAGCTTCACGGAAAGAAAAACCATGTAAACTTTTTTGAAAAGACATATTCCTACACCTACGAAACCGTCACGGCGGAGGTAGCACAGAATGAGTGCCGACCGCTACTGCTTCAATGGGTTGATGATAAAACAAAAAACCTTAATCCGATTGAGCATGATGCAATGGAAAAGGTTTTTGATAATTTTGAGCGATTTAATCTTGTGGGCGGTGTTATCCGCATTGACGGCGAAATCGTTGCAATGACATTTGGTGAAAGGCTTACAGATGATACTGTGCTTGTACAGATTGAAAAGGCTCGAGAGGATATAAGAGGTGCATATCCCATGATTTGCAAGCTGTATCTTGAAAATGAATGGATGGGTACAACCTTTGTAAACCGTGAGGAGGATATGGGGCTTGAAGGATTAAAAAAAGCAAAGGAAAGCTATTGCCCTATTTTTAAAACGCTTAAATATCAGGGGAAAAGGATATAAAGGAGATTGTTATGGTATACATTTTTTTAGCAGATGGATTTGAAGAAACAGAAATGATTGCTCCCTGGGATATACTCCTTCGCGGCGGCTTGGACGTTAAAAGTGTAGGCGTTACGGGCGAACACGTCAAGGGTGCGCACGGTATGACTGTTAAAAGCGATATTACACTTGATGAAGTGGACGAGGAAAAGGGAGAGATGTTTATTCTCCCCGGAGGCATGCCCGGAACAAGCAATCTTGACGAATGTGAAAGAGTAAGAGAAATAATATTGAACGCATACGAAAAAGGCAAGTACGTAGGGGCTATTTGTGCCGCTCCCATGGTGCTGGGAAAGCTGGGTATTTTAAAGGGCAAAAAAGCAACATGTTTCCCCGGCTTTGAAGAATATTTAGAGGGTGCAGAGCTTGTTCGCACTCATGCAATACGTGACGGCAATGTTATAACAGCAATCGGTGCAGGCGGCGCAATGGAATTTGGATTTACGCTTTTGGGTTGCTTTAGTAAGGAAAAGAGCAGTGAAGTAAGAAAGAGCATGCAGTATGAACTGTAAGGCACTTCTTCGCCGTGCGATGATTGAAAAAAGGAAAAACCTTGATTTGAAAAACGGTGAAATGTTTTCAAAAATTATAAAAGAACTTGACTGTTACAAAAACGCGAGGACTGTTATGCTTTATATGCCGATTAAAGGCGAAGCGGATGTAACTGGACTTTTAGGGGATGAAAAGGTGTTTTTGACCCCTGTAACTAAAGGTGACGATATATACGCTGCCATTTTGGGCAAAACAGAAAAAGGGGCATTCGGAGTGCCCGAGCCGAAGGACAAAACCGTTTTTGATAAAACAAAGATTGACCTTGTGCTTGTGCCGGGTGTTGCTTTTGATAAAGAGGGCAACCGTATGGGCTACGGCAAAGGCTATTATGACCGATTTTTAAAGAATATGACTTCTTTTAAGATTGGTGTTTGTCATGCTTTTCAATTGACAGATAAACTGCCTGTTGAAGAGCATGATGTTAAAATGGATATGATTGTTACGGAGAGTGCGATATGGAGCAACGTGAATACCTTATAAGCTTAATACGTGAAGAGGAAGAGCCGCTTAAACGGATGCGCACTGTTGCATCCAATACGGAAACATATGCTCCTATTGTGCCGCCGGATACGGCACAGCTACTTAAAACGCTCGTTCATATAATAAAGCCCAAGAGGATTTTGGAGATAGGTACTGCGATAGGCTATTCGGCAATACTTATGGCAAAGAACACACCAGATGATACCGAAATCATAACGATTGAACGATATGAAAAGGTTGCAGATATTGCCATAAACAATATTTTTGAAGCTGGCTTTGAAAAAAAGATACGGGTTGTAAAGGGCGAGGCATGCGATATTATAAACTGGCTTGACGAAGGCTTTGATATGGTATTTATGGACGGTGCAAAGGGGCAGTATATTGAATTTTTACCGCGTGTTTTAGAGCTTTTGAAACAAGGCGGAGTACTTATTACTGACGATGTTTTGTATAACGAGCCCAATATTGAAGAAAATGCAACTACACGCCACAGAAAATATACAATTGTACAGAGACTGAGAAGTTATCTTGAGGTTATCTGTAATCATCCCCAGCTTGAAACTACGGTTATACAGGCAGGCGAGGGAATAGCTGTGAGCTATAAGAAGTGAGTGTGATATTTCACACCTCATCCGTCGCCTTTGGCGACACCTTCTCCTCAAGGAGAAGGCTGATTGGAAAGGAATGATTTTATGAAAAAGTGCGAATTACTTGCCCCGGCGGGGAATTTATATAAATTGAAAATTGCGGTAAAGTATGGTGCCGATGCAGTATACATAGGTGGAGAAGCGTTTTCACTTCGAGTTGCGGCAGATAACTTTACAAAGGAAGAAATGGTTGAGGGTATTGAATATGCCCATGCACATGGCTGTAAGGTATATATTACGGCAAATATCATTGCACGTAATTACGATTTGCCCCAGATGCGTGAATATTTTAAAGAAATATATGAAATGGGTGCCGATGCTGTTATCATTTCTGACCTTGGTGCTTTTATGATTTGCAGAGAGGTTGCACCAAATCTTGAAATCCATGTGAGCACACAGGCAAATAATACAAACTATGAAACCGTAAAGGCTTGGTACAATTTAGGAGCGAAGAGAGTTGTACTTGCACGTGAAATGAGCATTAAAGAGGTTCGTGAAATCCGCGAAAATATCCCCGAAGACTGTGAACTGGAGGCCTTTGTTCACGGCGCTATGTGTATCTCATACTCGGGCAGATGCCTCTTAAGTAACTACATGACAAACCGCGATTCCAACCGCGGTGCATGTGCACATCCCTGCAGGTGGAATTATGCGCTTATGGAAGAAAAAAGACAGGGTGAGTATTTCCCTGTGTATGAAAACGAGCGTGGCACTTTCATCATGAATTCTAAGGATTTGTGCATGATTAACCACATAAAGGAGCTTTGTGAGGCTGGAGTTTACTCCTTCAAAATTGAAGGCAGAGTAAAGAGCGAATATTACGTTGCAACAATTATCGGTGCGTATCGCCGTGCTATTGATGATTATTATGCAGGGCGTGACTACAACCCCGAGCACTTTGAAGAAATATGCAAGGTCAGCCACCGTGACTACTATACGGGATTTTTCTTCGGTATGCCTAAGGAGGGCGCACAGGTTTTTGGTTCTAACTCATATATCCGTGACTGGGACATTGTGGGATTGGTAACTGAGTATGACGAAGAGACAGGCATTGCAAAGGTGTTGCAGCGAAACCGCTTTTTTAAGGGTGATGAAATAGAAATCATGCGCCCGATGCAGCCGTCATATACTCAAAAGGTTGAAATACTTCAGGACGAGGACAAAAACGATATCGACGTTGCAAACCATGCGGCGGCAACAATTTATATAAAGCTTTCGGAGCCGACACCTCCGGACTCAATGATAAGAAAAAAGAAGGAGGATTAGTCAGGTGAAAAAGTTTTTTAAGGAAAAGACGTACGCCAAATGGGGCTTGACGGCTTTTGTTGTAATTGCAGTGGCGATTTTATTAAATCATGTGCTTGCCGAATGGAAATACATACAATCTGTTACAAATGTAGTTGTCAAAATATTAAGACCTATTTTGTTGGGTGCAGCGTTTGCATATCTTCTTAACCCATTGCTGAAAATGTATGAAAAATATATTTTCGGAAAGCTTTTTAGTAAAATATTTAAAAAGAACGAAAAAGTAGCGCACAAATTTAAACGTGCTATATCGATAATTTTTACTTTTGCGACAGCGCTAGCTGTTATTGCAGGCTTGCTGGTGTTGATTATACCTGAGTTGTATAAAAACATTCAGGACATGATATGGAGTTTCCCTGCTTATGTAAATAATGCGGTGGAATATCTTACCGAGTTTTCTGAAGAGTATCCGGAAATTGCAGACACCTTGATGCAATATCCGCAGTTGATTCTTGATTATATAAATAACTGGGCAACAAAAACACTGCTCCCCAATGCAAGTCAGCTTATAACAAATATTTCACTTGGTATTTACGGCACATTCAAGGCATTGCTTGATGTTGTTGTTGGTATGATTATTGCAATATATCTTCTCGGTTCAAAAGAAAAATACTCTGCAGGTGTAAAAAAGTATCTTTATGCTTTGTTTGAGCGCAAGACTGCATACAATATTATTTCTATTGCAAAATACACAGATAACCATTTCGGTAAGTTTATTGTGGGCAAAATCCTTGACAGTGCAATTATCGGTATACTCAGCTTTGTTGTATTTACTATTTTTGATATTCCGTACACACTTTTGGTAAGCGTAATCGTCGGCGTAACAAACGTTATTCCGTTTTTTGGTCCGTTTTTGGGTGCAATACCCTGCGGCGTGCTTATTCTGCTCGTGAACCCCGTAAAGGCGTTGGTATTTGCGATACTTATCTTTGCGATACAGCAGCTTGACGGTAATGTTATAGGACCCAAGATACTCGGCGATACAACAGGACTTGACAGTTTTGCAATCGTATTTGCAATCCTTGTATTCGGCGGATTTTTCGGTATTTTCGGTATGTTTATCGGCGTTCCTGTGTTTGCAACGATATTTGGTATTGTAAATCACGCCTGCGATGCAAAGCTCAAGAAAAAGAATATGCCTGTTGATATAAAAGCATATTCAATAAAAGGCATGGTGGATAAAATACCAACAAGGACCGATAAAGAGGAATAATTTTTAAATATGATAATAAGCATATACCACAAGGGGGTAGGTGTATGCGTAAAATTTTAGCATCACTCTTAGCAGTGATGCTTATTTTTTCGGTAATCGAGGCAAACGCAGAGGGCTTGGAGCTTAACGGAAAAAGCTTTATTCTGATTGAATGTACGACAGGGAAGGTATTGTATGAGCAAAATGCCGACGAGCGGCTTGCGCCCGCATCTGTTACAAAGGTTATGACTATGCTGCTTGTGATGGAAGCGATAGACCGTGGCGAAATTACATACGATACCGTGGTGACAGCGTCAGAGAGGGCAAAAAGCATTGGCGGCAGTACGATTTTTCTTGATACGGGAGAAGAGATGACTATAGATGATTTGCTGAAAGGTATTGCAGTTGCATCGGGAAACGATGCCTGTGTTGCCGTTGCAGAGCATTTATCCGGGTCAGTTGAGCAGTTTGTTGCCGTGATGAATAATCGTGCAAAAGAGCTTGGCATGGTCAATACAAATTTTGTTACATGTAATGGCTTGGATGATGACAACCATTATTCCTCAGCAAGGGATATTGCCATTATGAGCCGAGAACTTTTAAAGCACGAGGATATTTTCCGCTATACGACAATATGGATGGATTCATTAAGAGGAGGTAGGTTCCAACTTGCAAATACAAATAAGCTGATAAGGTATTACTCCGGTGCAAACGGGCTTAAAACAGGCTCAACAAGTAAGGCGAAAAACTGTATTTCGGCAACGGCAAAAAGGGACGGCATGCAGCTTTGTGCGGTAGTACTGGGCAGCGACACATCACAGTTGAGGTTTAATGCTGCAAGCACCCTGTTAAATTACGGGTTTGCAAACTTTGCTGTTAAAGGCACCGAGGGCGGTGAAATAATGGGCGAGGTTTTGATAAAAAAAGGACAGTCGGGAAAAGTAAGAGGCGTCTTAGAATCGGATTGTGTAACCGTTACAAAAAAAAGCGAGGCTGACAGTATAACAAAGGAAATCAATATGTACGAGAGCGTGAATGCACCAGTGAAAAAGGGCGACAAATTAGGCGAGATAGTCATTAAAACAAATGACGGTAACGTTGTGAAAAAGAATATTGTCGCAGAAAATAATGTTGATAAAATTACTTTCGGGAAAATGTATATGAAAATTCTGAAAACCTGGACAACATAAAAAAAGTGCGAGTTATCGCACTTTTTTGTTAATGTTTATTAGCACCTTCGTATCCGATTATAAGCCCACCTGCCTCAGCATAAAAGCTACAAAGGGCAGTGCAGGAAACGATTGAAACATCGGCATTAGGATATTCAGATAAGATTTTTTCTTTAAGTGTTTCGGCAGATTCTGGGTTAAGGCAATGATTGATACGAACCTTACCGCCTTTATAACCGCATTTTTTCATGTTTGCATAGATTGTGGAAAGAGCTTTCTTTTCTCCGCGAACCTTGTCTGTGGGGTCGAGTCTGCCATCTGTTGCAGAACCGACAACTCTTATACCCAAAACACCTGCAATTGCTGCAACAGCAGGGCTTACTCTGCCGTTACGAGCAAGGTTTGTGAGAGACTGCAAGGAGAAGATGAGGCGTGTTGTGTCCTTATACTCTTCAATCTCCTTGACGATTTCTTCAAATTCTTTGCCCATTTCGATAAGCTCGGTTATCTTTTCTATGATGAGGTGCATTTCACCGCCTGTGGACAGAGAGTCTACAACATGAACCTTAGAGGCGGGATGCTCTTCAATATACTGGTCTCTTGCAATACATGCAGAATTGTAGCAGCCTGAAAGATTGCTGGTAAGAGTTATGGCGAAAATACAATCAGCACCTTCAAAAGCATCGAGCCATTCTCCTGTTGAGGGACAAGCGGTTTTTGTGGCACCTTTAACAGTCTTTAAATCCTCAACCATTCCGGCAACATCAAGAGAAGAGTTATCAACATACTCTTTTTCGGAAGACAAAATCTTAAGCGGTACTGTCGCGTAGGGAATTTTATCCCATGTGAAAATATTGGACGAAGAATCCGATACGATTTTATATGTCATTGTAATTACCTCCATAACCCAACATCGGTTTTTGAAAAACCTGTCAAAAGATATTTTAATACAGATTATAGGGATTGTCAAGCATATATTGGTTGACTTTGTAAAAATATTGTAGTAAAATAAGCCCGAAAGGGTGATATGAATGCCTGAAAAATTCAAGCAGGCACTGAAAGACACTGTGATGAATTTCAGATTGCCGAAATATAACGAAATACCAAATGTTGGTTTGTATCTTGAACAGACCGCAAAATATATATCCGATATAGGACACGTAGGACAGATACAGGTAACAGGCTCGATGATAAGTAACTACGTTAAAAAGGGGCTTATTTCAAATCCTGTTAAGAAGCAGTATTCGCGAGAGCAGATTGCGTATTTGATATTTATTACAATGGCAAAGAGTGTACTCAGTATGGAGGATATAAAGCTCCTTATTGAAATACAGCAAAAAACATACGAACCTGAGGTTGCATATACATATCTTGCGGAGGAGTTTGAAAACGTATTGGGATATGTGTTCGGACTTAAGGATCAAATGGAAACAATCGGCAAAAACAATCACGAAGCAAAGGTGATGCTTCGTAATCTTATAATAACAATTGCACACAAGGCATATCTGGAAATGTGCTTTAAATATTACCGTGACGAAAAAAACACTGAAGAATAAGCTTCAGTGTTTTTTTATAGATTATAACTGTTTTGTAATTTTTGAAAAAACCTTGAGATAGTAAGGTGCAAAAACAATAACCACTGCCTGTGCAATCATTTTTGCAAAGGAGGCGGTAAAACGGATGCCGATAGCAACCTCCATAGATGAAAAATAGCCTGCTGAGTATAAGAAGTATGAGTTAAGTATAAGGCTTAAAGCAAACTGAATTATTACACAAAGCACCATGCGGATAATATAGGATGCGTTCATCTCATGTTTGCGGTAGAAAAACGCCCCGTAGAAAAAGCCCGAAAGAAACTCTGTTAAAAACATGCCGATAATGGGAGCACCTACAGGGAAAAGAATAACCGAGAGCACATCGCCTAAAAAGCATGTAATACCTGCAAATACAGGCCCGAAAAGTGCACCCATTACAAATACGGGGATAAATTTGAGCGAGATTTCCAGCTGGTTGCCGATGCGGACTGTTGCAAACATTGTGAACACAAAGGTAAGTGCCACAAAAATGCCAAGGAGTGCAACGGATTTTGCGCTGAGCTTTCTGAGCCCGAGCCATTTTGCTATTTTTTGCATAAAAAAACACCTCTTTCATAGTATATTGCTACAAAAAAGATGCGCGTATGATTTTTGCAGCAACGGAATGCGAACACATAACCGCGGGAGAACCCTTCGTGGATAAGGCAACTTCCCGTCCTTATCCCACTTAACGCTATATGCTCTACTTTGCTAAGTCGAATATAGCACTGTTGGCGCATTTTGTCAATAGTTTGTTGACCTCGAGGTGAAATTATTATATAATATTTAATTGGAAATGGGAAACAAATAGAGAATTGAGATGAAGAAATGAAAAAACTTTTTGTATATTTGAAAAATTATAAAAAGGAATGTGTATTAGGCCCTGCGTTCAAACTTTTAGAGGCACTCTTTGAACTTTTTGTGCCGCTTGTTATGGCGTCAATTATTGACAAAGGCGTAAACGGCAAAGATATAGGTCACATATGGTCAATGATAGGCGTAATGATACTTTTGGGCGTAATCGGTCTTGTGTGCAGTATTACAGCGCAATATTTTTGTGCAGTTGCCGCAGTGGGCTTTTCCGGAAAAGTCAGGAGCAAGCTGTTTTCGCACATACAGTCGCTCAGCTTTAAAAATACGGACAAGATAGGTCAGGCGACATTGATAACACGAATGACAAGTGATATAAATCAGCTGCAAAACGGCGTTAATCTGGTTTTGAGACTGTTTTTACGTTCGCCCTTTATCGTATTTGGTGCAGCGATTATGGCTTTTACCGTTGACGTGAAGTCGTCACTTGTTTTCCTCCTTACTATACCGCTTTTGAGTATTGTTGTTTTTGCAATAATATTAGGCGGTTCGCCCATTTATAAAAAGGTGCAGTCAAAGCTTGACAATATTTTAAAAATCACACGCGAAAACCTTACGGGCGTAAGGGTAATCCGTGCTTTCCGTGCAGAGGATGCTGAAAAGGAAAGGTTTTATACAGGCAATGGTGAACTGATGCAAAGCCAGCTTAAAGCAGGCGGTGTATCGGCACTTATGAATCCTCTGACTTACATAATTGTTAACCTTTCGATTGTATATATCCTTTATCAGGGCGGTATAGAGGTTAATGCAGGCAATCTCACACAGGGTGAGGTTGTTGCACTCGTAAACTATATGAGCCAGATTTTGATTGAGCTTGTAAAACTTGCAAACCTTATCATAACGGTGACAAAAGCCGTTGCTTGCGGCAACCGTGTTGCTGATGTTTTGAGTGTACCTGGCGGCATGGAGGTTGAAACCGATGAGGATAACCGCGATGAAATGGTAGTGTTTGACAAGGTAGGACTTTGTTATGCAGGCGGTGAAAACTCACTTACGGATGTATCCTTTGGTGTAAAAAGAGGGCAGAGCGTTGGCGTAATCGGTGTAACCGGCGCAGGCAAATCAAGCCTTGTAAACCTTATACCAAGGTTTTATGATGCAACAGAGGGCAAGGTTTTTGTTGACGGCAAAAACGTAAAGAGCTATAGCGTTGAAGATTTGAGAAATATGGTTGCGGTTGTTCCGCAAAAGGCACAGCTTTTTAAAGGCACGATACGTTCAAATGTGGCTTTTGGAGTGAAAAATGCAACAGATGATGAAATAATGGATGCAATCCGTATTGCGCAGGCAGAGGATGTTGTAAAAGCTAAGGGAGGTCTTGACGGTGAAGTTACTCAAATGGGCAGAAACCTTTCCGGCGGACAAAAGCAGCGTCTTACAATAGCAAGAGCCGTGCTCAAGGGTGCAAAGGTGCTTATACTGGACGACAGCGCGTCCGCACTTGACTACAAAACAGACTACAATCTCAGAAAGAGCATATCACAGCTTGATGATATGACGGTGTTTATAGTATCGCAAAGAGCATCAAGCGTTATGAACTGTGACACTATCATAACAATGGAAGACGGTCTTGTTGTGGGGATTGGTACACATGACGAACTGCTCAAGACATGCAAGGTATATGAGGAAATATACTATTCCCAGTATGAAAGGAGTGAAGCCTGATGAAAAACGGTGAAATTATCAGAAAACTCCTTAAATACTTAAAGGGCAGCAGACGTTATCTTGCAATTTCGCTGATTTTGTCGGGTATTATTACTGCGCTGACGCTTTTGATACCTATCCTTACAGGTTTTGCGGTAGATAACATCGTAGAGAAAAACAACGTGGATATGCCCGCTGTTATACGTATTATTGTGATAATTGCTGTTGCAACATTTATCACGGCTATTGCACAGTGGATAATGAATGTTATCAACAACCGCGTTACATACACTATTGTCCGTAAGGTCAGGAACGAAGCCTTTGAAAAAATACATGCTTTGCCAATAGCGTATCTTGATTCACATTCTTCGGGTGATATTGTAAACAGGCTTATAAGTGACGTTGACCAGTTTGCAGAGGGGCTTCTCATGGGGCTTACGCAGGTTTTTTCATCGGCGCTGACAATTGTGGGCACTTTGGCTTTTATGGTGTATATTGATTGGAAAATCACACTTGTGGTGCTTTTGGTAACGCCTTTGAGCTTTGTGGTGGCATCGTTTATAGCGAAGAAAACGTATTCTATGTTTCGTCTTCGCAGCGAAACTCAAGGCGAGGCAACGGCATATATTGATGAAATGATTGCAGGCAAAGGCGTTGTGGCTGCATTTGCAAAAGAGGATGATGTTAATAAAAAGTTTGAAGAAATCAACGAAAGACTTAACGCGGCAACTCTTGACGCGGTGTTTTATTCATCAATTACAAACCCTGCGACAAGGTTCGTAAACAGTCTTGTATATGCGCTTGTAGGTCTCTCCGGAGCTATAAGCGTTGTGTCGGGAGGTGGCATGACTGTTGGTGCACTCAGTAGCTTCCTTAGTTATGCAAATCAGTATACAAAGCCTTTCAATGAAATATCGGGCGTTGTAACAGAATTGCAGAATGCTATCGTATGTGCAGGCAGAATACTTGAAGTTATCGAAGAAGAGGAAGAAGTATCAAGTTGTGAAAATGAAATGAGCATCCCCGCTGAACGCGGCATGGTAACTATGGATAATGTGAGTTTTTCTTACAGCGAAGATAAAAAGCTTATCGAAAACTTGAACCTTGAGGTTAAAAAGGGACAGAGGGTTGCTATTGTTGGCCCAACAGGCTGCGGTAAGACAACGCTTATCAATCTTCTGATGCGTTTTTATGACGTTGACAGTGGACAAATTAAGGTGGAGGGTGTAGATGTTAAAAACATGCCCAGACACAATCTTCGCGAAGGCTACGGCATGGTATTACAGGAAACATGGCTTCGTGGCGGCACTGTTAAAGAAAACATTGCTTTTGCACGTCCTGACGCAACTGATGAGGAAATTATCGAAGCGGCGAAAAAAGCTCATGCGCACAGCTTTATAAAAAGGTTGCCCGAAGGCTATGACACAGTTATAAATGACAACAGCGGATTAAGCCAGGGACAAAAACAGCTTTTGTGTATTGCAAGATTGATGCTTATTGACCCGCCTATGCTCATTCTTGACGAAGCAACAAGCAGTATTGATACAAGGACCGAAATGCGTATACAGAAGGCTTTTGCAACTCTTATGGAGGGCAGAACAAGCTTTATTGTTGCACACAGGCTGTCCACAATACGTGAAGCAGATGTTATACTTGTTATGCGTGACGGTAAAATTATTGAAAAAGGCAATCACGAAACTCTTATGGCGAAAAACGGTTTCTATACAGAGCTATATAATGCAGGATTAAATAAAGAGTAACAAAAAAATCGACTCACAATGATGAAGTGATATAAAGATGGTAGACACTAAAAAAACAGTGTCTACCATCTTTTTGTATGATAAAATTAAAATAAGGAGTTGATAAATATGGGAAGACCTAAAGGTGGCACAAATATTCATCACAGCAAAGAAGAAAAACTTGCTTTAGTATTAAGAAATTTAGAGGGAGAAACTACACGCTCATTATCAAGAGAAACAGGTATATCTAATTCTCAAATTTGCAAATGGACAAGACAGTATTTGGAGAGCGGAGAAGATGCTTTGATAAACAAACGCAAACCAGGAAATCCACTTTCAAAATACAACCGTAAGAAAGAACTTACTCCTATGGAACAGCTTGAATACAAGGTTGCTCTTCTTGAACGAGAATTGTTGAAGAAAGATGCAGAGGTAACACGATTAAAAAAATCCATAGAACTCGAAAGGGGCGATGCAAAAAGAAAGTAATACAACAGATTTATGCCTGCATTGAAAAAGAAAGTTGCAATCATTCAATAAAAGAACTTTGCGAAGTATATGAGGTTTCACGTAGCGGGTACTACAAATGGCTTAAACGAAAAGGAAGCTTAAACCGTTACGAGCTGCAACAACAGGAATTGGATTACTATGTTGCTGACATACATTCACATTATCCCACACAAGGGTACAGGACAATTGCAGACACTTTGCTCAACATGTACGGTTGGATTGTTTCCGATATATCGGTATGGAAATCCATGAAACGTTTAGGTATTCACGGATATGTGAGAAAACAAAAAAGTCCCAAAAGCGGTGGCTTGGAACACGACAGATTTTCAAACATATTAAACAGAAACTTTTATTCAGAAAAGCCCATGCAGAAAATTGTAACAGATGTTACATACATAAAATACAAGAGCAAATGGTATTACTTTGCTTGTTATTTGGATTTATTCAACAACGAAATACTTGACTATGAATTAAGTGATACTTTTGATAATTTTCTTGTTATGAAGCCGGCAAAAAGAATCCTCGAAAAAGCAAAGAGCACCGAAACCCAAATCCTTTTCCACAGCGACCAGGGTGTTCAGTACTCATCAGCCGGTTATTGTAACCTACTTAAATCATACAATGTAATTCAAAGTATGTCAAGAGCAGGAAATCCAAGAGATAACGCAGTAATTGAATCATTCTTTGGAAGGTTTAAAGATGTTTTGCGTTCACACTTCAGATATTGGAAGTGTGATAATCTGCCGGAAGTTATTGATGACGCTGTATACTATTTTAATTATGTAAAACCTATCAGAAAGTTAAAAAGAAAACCGCCTGTTCAATACAGACTTGAACAGGCAGTTTAAAATATTCTTTTTTGTGTCTACAAAGTATTGACTACTTCAGCATACGCAGTGCTCTTTTATTACAGATTTGGGTACAGTATTTTGTACACTTTTTGATAGGTCTGTATTTTCTCTATATGATTTTTGGTCTCCTCATAGGGTATTGTATGAAGAGTCTTTCCGTCGGAGGAGTATCGCTTGTCATTAAGCCACTCGCGCACCCTACCCTCTCCTGCATTATATGCCGCAACGGCAAGGGTTACGTCACCGTCAAAAAGCTCAAGCGTGCGTTTAAGGTAATAAACCCCCAAGCGGATATTTATATCGGGGTTGTATATGTCGCCGTCCTTAAGCTCTATCCCCAGCTTGTCGGCACAAAACTTCGCTGTTTCATCAGTAAGCTGCATAACGCCCTTTGCCCCGGCACCGGATTGTGCGTCACGGTCGAAGTTGCTTTCAGCTTTAACAAGTGCCGCTACAAGATGCGGGTCAACGCCCATTTCTTCACTGCAATCTCGTATATCGGAGGTGTATTTTAACGGATAAAGATAATATATGACACCTATTGCCGTAAAAAGCACTGCCACAAGTAAAAGCATGGCAACAGTTTTTTTGAGAATTTTCATTTTTTCATTCCTTTCAAGGAATAATGTTAGTTTTTCTAATGCGAGAGAAAAACCCTCAGATTGCCGTTTTGTTGTGGTGCTGTACTATGTGCGCCGCCATAATAAAGTAGTGATATGAGTATTTTATCAGCTTATTCGTCTCGTATGGTTTGGAAAATTTCTATAACTCTGCGGTTGAGATTTTCCACATTGCCGTTGTTAAGGATGACAAAATCAACGCCGTGGGCATACTGTGCATCGGAGGGTTGAGAGTTGATACGCTTAAAAGCCATTTCCTCAGTAAGAAAATCTCGCTGCATGATACGCTTTACTCTCTGGTCCTGGGGTGCTACAACCGCAACAACAAAATCGCAAAGGTTTTTGAGCCTCGTCTGTTTTAAAACAGCCGCGTCTATCGCAATGATTTCGCTGTAGGATTTTTTGAGTATCTTTTCGATTTCGTCAAATATTTTTTTGTGGGTTATCACGTTAAGGGTTTCGAGTGCTTCGGGAGATGAAAACACCAGCTGACCGAGCATTTTACGGTCAAGTGTGCCGTCCTCTTTTATATATTCCTTGCCAAAAGCAACCTCAATTTCTTTCAAAACATCCTTGCGGGCAGTCACGCTGTGACCGATTTCGTCCGCATCTATAATATGAGCACCCATGGACGCAAGGAGCTTGCACACCTGGCTTTTACCGCTTCCAGAACCGCCTGTGATGCCTAATACCAATCTGCCTTTCATGTTATCTCTCCAATCAAAAGAATTTTGCAAAGCAAAATTCTTACCATACAAATTCACTCTTCACTACAAAATAAAATCTTAATATTTTATTTTGTTTCGTACCAGCTTTTTCCCGATTTCACCTCTGCAATAAGAGGTACGTTTAATTTCACTGCATTTTCCATTTCCTCCTTGAGGATTTTGGAAACAAGTTCTTTTTCTGTTTCGTGTGCCTCTACGATGAGTTCATCGTGCACCTGCATTACAAGATGGCTCTGTGGGCACTTTTCCTTTAAGGCGTCGTATACCTTTACCATGGCAATCTTGATTATATCAGCCGCACTGCCCTGAATTGGTGTATTCATGGCACAGCGTTCGCCAAAGGCAACAAGGTTACGGTTTTTTGCTTTTAATTCATCAATATATCTGCGCCTTGAAAAAATCGTTGTTACAAAACCGTCTTCCTTTGCTTTTTCAATGGTTTCGTTCATGTATTTTCTTACGCCTTCGTACTTTGTAAAATAGCTTTCGATGTATGCCCTTGCGTTTTTTACGGAAATTTTGAGTTCTTTACTTAAGCCGAAATCACCCTGTCCATAAATAATACCGAAATTAACGGTCTTTGCCGCAGAACGCATCTCGTCTGTCACGAGGAAATCAGGAACATTGAACACCTGTGATGCCGTCATACGGTGGATATCAATATCATGCAAAAAGGCATCCGTCATGTTCTTATCCTCGGATATATGCGCCAGAACTCTCAGCTCAATCTGCGAATAGTCCGCACCTACAAGACTATAGCCGTCCTTTGCCACAAACATTTTTCTGATTTCGCGGCCAAGGCTTGTGCGTGTGGGAATATTCTGCAAATTGGGCTCGGTGGAACTTAATCTGCCCGTTTGGGTAATGGTCTGATTGAGTGTCGAATGAATCCTGCCGTCGGGTGCGATAACCGTCAAGAGTCCGTCCGCATAGGTGGACTTTAACTTCATAAGCACACGGTATTCCTGTATAAGGTCAACAATCTCGTGCTTGCCCGAAAGCTTTTCCAAAACCTCGCTGTCGGTAGAATAACCCGTTTTTGTCTTTTTTACAACGGGCAAGCCCATTTCTTCAAACAAAATCACGCCCAGCTGTTTTGTGGAGTTAATGTTAAACTCACGTCCCGCCATAAAATAAATTGCATCTTCAAGTGCATTAAGTCTTTCGCCGAGCATTGTGCCAAAATCACTGAGAGCGTCGCGATTTACGAGAAAGCCCTCATTTTCCATGGAATATAACACATCGGAAAGAGGAAGCTCGATTTCAAAAAGAAGCTTTTCCTGACCGCGTTCACTTATCACCTTAAGCTGCTTATCACAAAGCAATGGAAGGCTTGTCACATTTTCGGGCAATGAAAAATCAGCACATAAAGCGGCTAAATCATAGTTTTTTTCCGAGGGATTAATAACATACTGTGCCAGTGCAAAGTCATAGTACTTGCCCTTTAAGTTAATGCCCGAATCCTTAAGCTGGTGCTTTACTTTTTTGTGGTCGATAGTATATTTTTCGATTTTTTCGTTTTCAAATATATGCTTTAAGCTTTGTGCATTTGCAGTATATGCCGCATCTGTGCAAAACATAACCGCGTCGTCGGTTAAGGTGAAGAAAAATTTGTCCTTTTCGGAAAGGGCGGAAATAACATTCTCCGTTGCATCTTTAACCTCAACTGTTTGGACTTTCTCGGCTGTGCTTTCAACGCCCAAGCGGTCAGCAAGCTTTTTCATTTCAAGCTCGGCAAGCTTTTTTACAAGCTTTTCATTGTCAAATGTGCCGCGTCTTGCCTCTTCAAAATCCAATTCAAGGGGCATATCCCGTACAATAGTTGCCAAGTGTCGGCTCATATATGCGCTGTCTTTGCCGTCGGTAAGCTTTTGCCTTTGAGCTTTTTTTATAATATCCGAATCAATATTTTCGTAAATACCCTCAAGAGAATGGAAATTTTCAATCAATGTAAAGGCTGTTTTTTCGCCTATTCCGGGTACGCCGGGGATATTGTCGGAACTGTCACCCATAAGTGCCTTTACATCGATAAATTCCTCGGGTGTTATGTGGTATTTTTCACAAAAGGCATCCTTGTCAAAATCCTCAACCGTTGTCTGTCCCATTCTGGTTGTGGTGAGAAGGATGTGCGTTTTGTCGCTTGCAAGCTGCAAATCGTCCTTATCGCCTGTTACTATCACACACTTTATGTTTTCCTTTTCGCACATTGTGGCAACCGTACCGATGATGTCGTCCGCTTCAAAGCCTTCCTGAGACAGCATTTTTACATTCATTGCTCCAAGAAGCTCCTTAAGATGAGGCAGCTGTGCCGCCAAGTCGTCGGGCATACCTTTTCTTTGCGCCTTGTATTCGGAATACTCCTTATGTCGGAAGGTGGGAGCTTTAAGGTCAAAAGCCACCAAAAGATACTCGGGCTTAACATCCTCAAGATGCTTTAGGAGAATATTCATAAACCCGAAAATACCGTTAGTGGGAATACCCTCCTTTGTTGAAAGAGGTCTTATTCCGTAGTAGGCACGGTTTATTATACTGTTACCGTCAATTATCATTAAAGTTTCCATTTCTAATCTCCCATTGTAGGGGCTACCTGCGGTCGCCCATGTTGCAATTACTCACTCATTATACTATTATTGTACCAAATCTTCAAGTTTTTTCTTATTTATATAGAAAAAACTCTTGCATTTACAGGCAAACAATGGTATAATCAAGCTGTATTCAGGTAAGAGTGGGCAGAAGGTCCACTCTTTTGTATTGTTGGAGGTGGACTTTATGGCAAAAAACGAAGCTCTTCTTGAAGAAATCGCTACTCCCATTTGTGAAGAATGCGGCGTATATGTTTACGAATGCGAATACAAAAAAGAAGGCGGCGACTACTATCTCAGACTTTTCATTGACAAGGACGGCGGCGTATCCATTGAGGATTGCGAAAATGTAAGTCGAAAGGTTAACGAAAAGCTTGACGAGCTTGACCCCATAAAGGAGGCATACATTTTTGAGGTATCCTCCCCCGGTATGGACCGCAAATTGACACGCGACTGGCATTTTGAAAAAGCACTTGGCAAAGATGTTGACCTCAAGCTTTTTGCTCCCTTTGAAGGCAGCAAAACTCTTACAGGCACTCTCACAGGCTATGACCACTCGCTTTTAACTCTCAAAATCGGAGAAAGAACAGTAAGAATTGAAAAAGGCAAGACATCATCAATAAGACTTGCCATTACTTTTTAATACACAGAAAGAAAGGGGCTAATCACAGCATCATGAAAGCAAACAAAGAACTTATCGAAGCTCTCGAAGCTCTCGAGAAAGAGAAAAACATTTCCAAGGAAGTTATGTGCGAAGCCTTGGAAACAGCACTTATCACAGCGTACAAGAAAAACTATGGTCCTAACTTTATCTGCTATGCGACAGTTGACCGCAAGAGTGGTGCAATGAAGGTTTGGGCAGAAAAAACAGTTGTAGAAGAGGTTATTGACGATTCTACAGACATCACATTGGAAGAAGCAAGAGAAATCTCTGTTCGTTATCAGATTGGCGACAAGGTTGAGTTCCCTGCTGACCCCGCAACATTCGGCAGAATTGCCGCTCAGACAGCCAAGCAAATGGTTGTTCAGAAAATCCGCGAAGCTGAACGTGGCAACGTGTTCATGCAGTTCTCCGATAAGGAAAACGACATTTTGACAGGTAAGGTTGTTAAAATCGAAAAGCGCGGTATTTTCCTTGACATGGGCAATGCCGAAGCACTCCTTGCACCCAGCGAACAGATTCCCGGCGAAGAGCTCGCAGTTGGCGACATGGTAAAGGTTTATATCTTAGAGGTTAAGAAATCTACAAAGTCTCTCCAGCTCCTTGTTTCCAGAACTCACCCCGGCATGGTAAAGAGATTTTTCAGTCAGGAAGTTCCCGAAATCCAGGATGGTACAGTTGTTATCAAGTCTATCGCTCGTGAAGCCGGCAGCCGTACAAAGATTGCTGTTTACTCCGAAAATGAAAACGTTGATCCCGTAGGCAGCTGCGTAGGCCCCAAGGGCGCAAGAGTTGCAGCTGTATGTGATGCACTCGGCGGCGAAAAGGTTGACATCATCCTTTACGACGAAGATATTGCAAAATACATCAGCGCAGCACTTAACCCTGCAACAGTTTCTACAGTAACTGTTGATGAAGAAGCAAAGAGCGCATTTGTAACAGTTCCCGATTTCCAGCTTTCACTTGCTATCGGCAAGGAAGGTCAGAATGCACGTCTTGCAGCACGTCTTACAGGCTGGAAGATTGACATTAAGGGAGACAGTCAGGTATGAGTTTGCCCGAAAGAATGTGCGTTGTCTGCCGAAAAATGCAGGATAAAAAATCTCTTATAAGGGTAGTAAAAAACAAAGACGGTGAAATAATGTATGACGCTACAGGCAAAATGCCCGGAAGAGGCGCATATATATGCAAAAGCCGCGAATGTTTTGAAAAGCTTTCCAAAACAAAGGGTTTTGAAAGAGCTTTTAAATGTCAGATTCCTTTGGAGGTTTTCAGCGCAGTAAATGAAAAAATTGGGGAATGATTTAATTGCATACTAAAATATTATCTATGACAGGACTTGCCGTGAGAGCCGGCAAGGTAAAGTTCGGCGCGTTTTTAACGCTTGCCGCCTGCGATGAAGGCAAAGCAAAACTTGTTATCCTGCCCTCCGATTTAGGGCAGAGTAACCGTCGCAGTATTGAAGCAAAATGTAAAAATACCAATGTAAAGGTTATCACGGTTGCAGATAAGCAAGCCCTTAGCCATGCAGTAGGCAAAAAGGATGTTACGGCGGTTGCAATCTGTGATGAAAACTTTGCATCGGCTATTCTAAAATTATACGGAGGTGGCGTAAATGGCTAAACCTAAAATACACGAAATTTCAAAGCAGTTCGGTGTTCCCAATAAGGAAATATTAGAAGTTTTGGAAAAGTACCACGTAACCGGAAAGAGCTACATGAGCTCTTTGGAAGCTGAGGAAATGGACATTATCCTCGAATACTATACACAGAAAAACGACAAGGGCGAAGATTTGGAGGCAGTTTTGCGTGCAGGCTTCCAGACAGAAGCACCCAAGAACGGTGAAGAGAAGTCCGGGAAAAAGGCTGATAAGAACGAAAGTGCCAAGGAAGAGCCTATCGAAGATAAGATTACTATCAAAAAGGAAGTTCGCTACGTTGATACACGTACCAACGCAGTTGACCTTGACCAGCAGCTTAAGACAGAAAAAGCTGAAAGTCTTGTTAATGTTCATATTAAGGATACAGAAACAAACAAGCAGAAGATAAAGAAGAATAAAAACAAAAACCAGAACCAGTCCAAGAAGAACCAGCCCTCTGAGGAAATGGTTGAAAAGAAGCAGAAAGAAAAGAAGCAGGAAAAGCTCCATATTCTTATTCCTGATGAAATCACAGTGGGCGATTTGGCAAAGGAATTAAAGTGCAGTCCCGTTGAAATCATCAAGCGTCTTATGACACTTGGCATTATGGCAACAGTTAACCAGACAATCGGCTTTGATGAAGCAAGCATGATTGCTGAGGATATGGGTGCTGAGGTTGAAAGAGAGATTATCGTTACAGCTGAAGAAAAGCTCTTCAACGATACTCCCGATGAGGAAAAGGATCTTCTCCCCCGTCCTCCTGTTGTTGTTGTAATGGGTCACGTTGACCACGGTAAAACAAGTCTTCTTGACTGCATCAGAAACGCCAACGTTACAGCAACAGAAGCAGGCGGTATCACACAGCATATCGGTGCGTACACAGTAACAGTTGACGGCAAGAAGATTACTTTCCTTGATACACCCGGTCACGAAGCTTTCACAGCTATGAGACTTCGTGGTGCAATGGTTACAGATATTGCAATTATTGTTGTTGCGGCAGATGACGGTATCATGCCTCAGACAATCGAAGCTATCAACCACGCAAAGGCTGCAGAGGTAAGTATCATCGTTGCAATCAACAAGATTGACCGCGAAGGCGCTAACCCCGACAGAGTTAAGCAGGAACTCACAGAGCATGGTCTTGTTCCCGAAGAATGGGGCGGCGATGTTGTCTGCGTTGAAGTTAGTGCAAAGCAGAATATCGGTATTGACAACCTTCTTGAAATGCTCACTCTTACAGCTGAGCTTAAGGAATTAAAGGCTAACCCCAACCGTCAGGCAAAGGGTACAGTTGTTGAATCCAAGCTTGACAAGGGTCGCGGTCCTGTTGCTACAGTACTCGTTCAGAACGGTACACTTAAATCCGGTGATATTATCGTTGCAGGTACAGCTGTCGGCAGAGTTAGAGCAATGACAGACCACAAGGGTAAGAAGATTAAAGAAGCTGGTCCCTCCACACCTGTTGAAATCATCGGGCTTTCCGAAACACCCGAAGGCGGCGATACTTTCTACGTTGTAGACGACGAAAGAGCTGCAAGAAACGTTGTAGAAGCAAGAAAGCAGAAGATTAAGGACGAAAAGGTTAAGGCTGCTACAAAGGTAAGTCTTGACAACCTCTTTGATGTATTGAATGAAGGCGCAATGAAGACACTTAATATTATCGTTAAGGCTGACGTTCAGGGTAGCGTTGAAGCTGTTAAGCAGTCCTTGGAAAAGATAAGTAACGAGGAAGTTAAGGTAAGAGTTATCCACGGTGCAGTAGGTGCTATCACAGAAAGCGACGTTACACTTGCAGCCGCTTCCAGCGCTATTATCGTAGGTTTCAACGTTCGTCCCGACGCAGGTGCAAGAAGCGCAAGCGAAACAAACGATGTTGATATCCGCACATACCGTATCATTTACGAAGCTATCGAAGAAATCGAAGCTGCTATGAAGGGTATGCTCGCTCCCAAATTCCGCGAAGCTGTTATCGGTCATGCAGATATCCGTGATACATTCAAGGTTTCCGGCGTAGGTACAATCGCAGGTGCATATGTAACTGACGGTAAAATTGTACGTCACTGTCAGGTTCGTATTGTTCGTGACGGTATCGTTATCCACGAAGGTATGCTCTCCTCTCTTAAGAGATTTAAGGACGACGCAAAGGAAGTTAACTCCGGTTACGAATGTGGTATGGGCTTTGAAAACTACAACGATATCAAGGTTGGCGACAACGTTGAATGCTTCGTAATGGAAGAAATTAAGCAGGCATAAAGGATTGATATTATGGCTAATTATCAAAGAACCGACAGAATATCCGAAGAAGTAAAAAAGCATCTTTCGGATATTATACGTGAATTAAAAGACCCCAGAATTCCCCTGATGACAAGCGTTGTCTCGGTATCGGTTACAAAGGATTTGAAGTTTGCAAAGGTCTATGTAAGCGTTATGGGCGACGACGAAACAAAAAAGGAAGCAATAAAGGGTTTAAAGAGTGCCGCAGGCTTTATCCGCAAGGAAATAGGCTCAAGAGTACTACTCCGAGCACTGCCCGAGTTCCATTTTGAATTGGATAACTCTATCGAACACGGTGCTCATATCAACGAGCTTTTACAGTCCGTTATAAAAAACACTCCTTCTGAAGAAACAGAAGACTAAAAAACTGAAAGGGGCTTGGGTTTATCCCCAAGCCCCTTTTTAAAGGTTGTGAAACTATGACACCATTATCCTATTTATTAACACGAAAATCCGTAGCACTTCTGCCACATATATCCACAGACTGGGATGCGCTGGGCTCCTGTATGGCTATCCGCGCTCTGCTCCGCGACAAGGGCATCAAATGCGACATTATCATGCCCGATGCGCTTAGTCCCCACCTGTCGTTTATGGAAACAGATGTGCTCTCCTATAACGAAAACGACACCTATGATTATGAGACAGTCTGCGGTGTTGACGTAAGTACGGTTGAACGCCTTGGCGTAAATCAGCCTCTTTTTGATGCTTCGGAGGACAAGGTATGGATTGACCACCATATATCAGATAAGGTTTACGCACCCATAAGCCGTGTTGAGTCAGATAAGGCTGCAACGGCGGAGGTTATATACCAAATGATGAAAGAGGATAATATTCCCCTTTCAAAAAAGGTGGCAGAATATTTATACCTTGCACTTGCATCAGACACAGGCAGTTTCCGTTACCAGAATACCACACCCTTCTCGGCTGAGCTTTTAGGCGAAATTATCAAGGCAGGTGCTGACATTTCCGCACTTTCAAATGAGCTTTTCTTTAACAGCACGTATTCTCTCGTAAAGCTTCGCGGTGAAACAATCGGCACTATCGAGCTTTTTGCCTCGGGCAAGGTAGGTACCGCGTTCATCACAAAGGCAATGATGGACAAAACAGGGGCAACAAGGAACGAAGCAGGGGCTCTTGCCGACGTACCCAGAAGCGTGGGTACAGTATGCGTTTCTGCTGTTATCAAAGAAGAGGACGAAGGCTTTTCCAAGGTCAGCTTCCGCAGTAAGGGTAGTTACAACGTGGAAAAGATTGCCGCAATCTTTGGTGGCGGCGGTCACGAAAAAGCCGCAGGTGCAACAATAAAGGGTAGTGTACAAGAGGTACGCGACTTAATCCTTCCCCACCTTATAAAGGCGGTGGAGGAATGAAAGGCATCGTAATAATGGACAAGCCCGAGGGCGTTACAAGCTTCAAGGCGCTGGGGCTTATAAAAAAGGCATACGGCACCAAAAGGGTTGGTCACACAGGTACACTTGACCCCGATGCAACAGGGATACTCCCTATCTTAGTTGGCAATGCAACAAGAGCGGCAGAGCTTATTGTATCGACTGATAAAGAATACGTGACAACAATTCTTCTCGGCGTAAGAACCGACACTTTGGATATGTCAGGGAATGTGCTTGAGGAGAGAGAGGTTAATGTCTCTTGTGATAAAATAAGAGAAACGGTTGCTTCTTTCGTGGGTGATATTGAGCAGATACCGCCCATGTACTCCGCAATCAGCGTTGACGGCGTAAGGCTTCATTCTCTTGCAAGACAAGGTATTGAAATTGAGCGTCAAAGTAGACCAGTTACAATCCACGAAATTGAAATTATGGATATTTCACTGCCCTTTGTAACCTTACGCGTGAGCTGCTCCAAGGGTACATATATAAGAACGCTTGCTGACGATATTGGTGAAAAACTTGGTACACTTGCAGCTGTCAAAACGCTTAGACGCAGCAAAACAGGCCTGTTTGATTTGTCAGTTGCTCATACTCCTGAGGAGATTACAGCCAATCCCGAGGGTTGTTTGCTCCCTCTTGACACCTGCTTTCTAGAGTATGACAAAATCACACTTGATGAAAAGAAGTCTAAAATGGTTAAAAACGGCGTGCCTATATACATAAATGCTAAAGAGGGACAAACCTACCGCGTATATGACAACGAGGGGGATTTTATTGCTCTTTCCAAAGCAGAGAAAATAGACGGCAGGTTGTGCCTTAAAATGATTAAGGGGTTTTATTAATGAATAAAACAGTTTGTGCACTGGGTTTTTTTGACGGCGTGCACGATGCACACACTCAGATTTTGTCCGAATGTGTGCGTTATGCAAAAGAGCATGGCTACAAAAGCGTTGCTCTTACCTTTGAAAAATCCCCTGCAGAATATTTCGGCAAAAAAATTCAATATCTTACCTCTTTGTCCCACAAAAAGGAGCTTATGCTTTCCTTAGGGATTGATGAGGTTGTAGTGCTCCCCTGTGATAAGAAAACGCTTTCGCTGTCCCCTGAGGAATTTGTTGACCAAATCCTTATGGGCACTCTTAACGCTACTGCTCTTTTCTGCGGATTTAATTACACCTTCGGGAAAAACGCACAGGGCAATACAGTGGTTTTGTCACGCCTTTGTAAGGAGCGTAATATGGATGTTTTTGTTATGCCTTGTATGACAGATTGCGGCGTGGCAGTATCCTCAAGTGAAATCCGCTCGGCTCTTTCAAAGGGCGATATTGAGCTTGCAAACCGTCTTCTGACACGTCCCTTTGAGGTGCGAGGAGAAGTTTGTGAGGGCAAAAAGCTTGGGCGTGAGCTGGGGTTTCCTACAGCAAATATTTATCCCGACAGCCTTCCCAATCTCCCTTATGGAGTGTACGCAACTAAAACCATTGTTGACAAAAAGGAATATATATCTGTTACAAATATCGGGGTTAACCCCACCGTCAAGGACGGCAATCTGAGAGTTGAGACCTTTATTGCAGATTTTGACGGAGATATTTACCATAAAAATATAAGTGTAAAATTTTATAAATTTTTGAGAAAAGAAACTGATTTCAACTCAATTGATGCACTTAAAGAACAAATAAAAAAAGATACAGAAAACACTTTTGAATATTTTAAAGGACTGCACTAAGCTGCAGTCCTTTTCATATTATGTAGGGAAAGGAATGATACTATGCCTTGTCCAAAAACAAAGGAGTGCCCCACAGGCTCTCTTCCCTATATTGTACGCGAGGGCGATACTCTTAATAAAATTGCACTTGCGTATACCACAAGCGTCGATGCAATATTAAAGGCAAACGTAAACTTGAACCCCTACAACCTGAACATAGGTCAGACAATATGTATTCCCCTCCCAAATGAGGAATATCCCTCATGCAGAACAACAAACTATTACATCGCACAAGAGGGTGACACCTTTTTTTCTATCGGCAGAAAATTTGGTGTTGATACAGAAGAAATCATAAACGCCAATATGGGCGTAAGGCCCGAAAACATCTATACGGGAATTATACTTTGTATACCCGTTGCTCCGTCGCCTGTGTGCTTGTCTCTGTCCCGCGACGGCACTACTATTACGCTTATAAATAAAATTACAGGCACTGAAAAAAGCTACAAAAGTACTCTTTCCGCTAATTCGAATCTAGTTCCGGGGCGGCTTATCCTTACAAAAAAGCGACTTGAATCAGGCGATGTGGAAGGTGCGAAGGAGGTTTTGTTTTCGCCCTTTGAGTTCGGCATCCGGGGAGAGACTATTATGCGTGATTCAACAGGGCTGTTTGTTGAAACTGACAACAAATCCATGCTAGAGATTTTCAATGCCTGCCCTGTGGGCACAATACTGGAGGTGGAAAACAGATGAGCTGTCCGATTGGGTCTTCCTCCTACGAAATCCGCCCCGGTGATACACTCAATTCTATATCAGCCCGTTTCGGAATTCCACTTGGCGATATTTTTCTTTTAAACCCCTTTATAAATCCCGAGGATTTACGTGTGGGACAGATAATTTGTCTTGGCAGTGTAAACCGTCCTACTATCCCCTGCGAAAGCGGAAACTACTACGTTGTGCGTCAGGGCGATAGTGTATACTCCATTGCCCAAGGCTTTGAAATTACACCTGCGGATATTTTTGCGGCAAATCCCCGTCTTACCGAAAACCTTTTTATAGGTCAGGTTCTGTGTATACCGCAAAATCCCATAAAATTAGAATTCAGAGTAAATCTTTCCGCAAAAAGCTTGTCGGTTTACCGCGACGGTGTTCTCATAAAGGAATACCCGATTGCTATCGGTAAGCCTTCAACCCCCACGCCGCAGGGAGTTTTCACAGTTATAAATAAACAGCTGGATCCCGGAGGTCCTTACGGTACACGCTGGCTGGGGCTTAGTAAAAAAGGCTACGGAATACACGGCACAAATGCCCCCGAATCTATCGGCACTGCGGCATCAAACGGTTGTATACGAATGTTCAACTCCGATATTGAAGAATTGTTCGATATTACAAATACGGGCACGGTGGTACGAATATTGCCATAGCAATATTCGTAAAGGAATAAGCAACGAAAAAAGTGCGGCTTTGCCGCACTTTTGTTTATTTTTGTTTTACGTGAACATCAACCTGTTTAAAGGGGCTTTCGATGCCGTTTTCACCGAGAGCTTTCTTTACGTTTTCATTAAGTGCAAAAAATACTGTCCAGTAGTCGTCTGTTTTTGTCCATACACGAACAGCAAATCCCGTTGCACTTTCGTCAAGCTTGTTAACCACAACGTCAACACCCTTGTCTGCGATAATGCTCTGATTCTTTTTAACTGTATCGGTAATAATCTGTTTTACCTTGTCAATGTCAGCTGCATAGGAAACTGCAAACTCCAAATCAACTCTTCTTGTGTCGAGCTGATTTGCTGCAATAACGGTAGAGTTCATAAGACCGCCATTGGGGATTATAACTCTCTTATTGTCGGGAGTTATAAGAGTGGTGTAGAAAATACCTATAGCTTCAACCGTGCCGTTTACGCTCTTGTCGTCTATGTAGTCGCCAACCTTAAAGGGCTTGAATATAAGAATAATAATACCGCCTGCAATGTTGGAAAGACCACCCTGCAGCGCAAGACCTACAGCAACACCGCAGGATGCGATAACAGTAATTACGCTTGTGAGCGGAACGCCCAATACACCGATAGCAGTAATAAATACTATTGCCTTAAGAATAATAGATACCGCACTCTTCAAAAACGTCTGCACGGTAGCATCTATTGCCTGAAATACATGAGACCTTGTCATAATCTTGACAACAACGCTTGAAATCTTCAATCCGATAAGAAGCACAAGAGCTGTTGCAAAAATCTTACCGCCAAGACCTGCCAAAAATGTAATAAGCTGGGTTAATAATGTTTCAAAATCCATATTTTTTCTCCTTGTTAATATAAAAGCCGCCATATAGGCGGCTTTTTATTATTATAATCCTCTTGCTTCACGAACAGCCTGTACAAAAGCCTTTGCCTTTTCGGTAATAGCCTTGTAGTCGCCTGTTGCCGCACCGCCTGTAAGAGCACCGCCTGCACCTACTGCACAAGCGCCTGCCTTAATCCATTCGCCAACGTTAGATACATCAACACCACCTGTGGGCATCATCTTTGCCTGAGGAAGGGGACCCTTGATAGCCTTCAAAATCTTAGGACCGAAAGCTTCACCGGGGAATACCTTTACGATATCAGCGCCTGCTTCCATAGCTGTAACAACCTCTTTGATTGTCATAGCACCGGGCATGCAGGGGATGCGATAACGGTTACAAAGCTTTACTGTTTCCAAATCAAAACAGGGGCTTACAATGTACTGAGCACCGCTTAAGATAGCGATTCTTGCAGTTTCACTGTCAAGAACTGTACCTGCACCAAGAATCATGCTGCCGTCGGAATATTCCTTAGCCAAATCTTCGATAACATGGTGTGCCATGGGAACTGTGAATGTAAGCTCAATAGCGGGCACGCCGCCTTCCATACAAGCGTCAGCAATTCTCTTTGCCTTTTCGCCGTTTTCAGCACGAACAACAGCTACAACACCTGCATCGGTAAGTCTGGTAATTACGATTTCCTTATCCATTTTCATCCGCCTTTCATTTTTTATGTAGGGGCGGCTTTTATATCCGCCCGCGTTAAAGTTAAATGTTAACAGAGTAATTAGGCGCTTCCTTTGTGATATTGATATCATGAGGATGGCTTTCGCGAAGACCTGCAGAAGAAATCTTTACGAACTGACCTTTTTCTTTGAGTGTAGGAATGGAAGCTGCACCGCAGTAACCCATACCTGCTCTTAAGCCACCAAGAAGCTGGAAGATAGTTTCGGACAAGGGTCCCTTATAAGGAACACGACCTTCAACACCTTCGGGAACAAGCTTTTTAGAGCCGGACTGGAAGTAACGGTCCTTACTACCCTTTTCCATAGCTGCAAGAGAGCCCATACCACGGTAAACCTTGAACTTTCTGCCCTGGTAGATTTCTGTGTCTCCGGGAGATTCGTCACAGCCTGCAAAGAGTGAACCAATCATGATAACATCAGCGCCTGCCGCGATAGCCTTGGGCAAATCGCCGGAGTACTTGATACCGCCGTCAGCGATAATGGGAATATTGTACTTAGCTGCTGCTTCTGCTGCCTGCATAACTGCTGTAAGCTGAGGCACACCGATACCTGCAACAACTCTGGTTGTACAGATAGAACCGGGACCGATACCAACCTTAACAGCGTCAGCACCTGCCTTGATCAAATCTTCACATCCACCGTATGTTGCAATATTACCTGCAACAAGCTGCAAGTCGGGGTATGCAGATTTAATCTTATCAATACATGTCATAATGTTCTTTGAGTGGCCATGAGCCGAGTCAAGAACAACAACGTCAACGTTAGAATCAACAAGTGCCTTTACACGGTCGAGTACGTCGTTAGTAATACCGATAGCCGCACCTGCCAAAAGTCTGCCGGAAGCGTCACGTGCAGAGTTGGGATACTGAATAACCTTTTCAATATCCTTAATTGTGATAAGACCCTTAAGCATATAGTCCTTATCAACAATGGGAAGCTTTTCAATCTTATGCTTACGAAGGATTTCCTGAGCTTCGTCAAGAGTTGTGCCTTCGGGAGCAGTAATAAGGTTTTCCTTTGTCATAACTTCGCCGATAGGACGGTTGAAGTCAGTTTCAAATCTTAAGTCACGGTTTGTAAGGATACCTACAAGCTTGCCGTCAACAGTAATCGGCACACCTGAAATTTTATATTTACCCATAAGCATGTCGGCATCACGAAGAGTGTTATCAGGAGCAAGAGAGAACGGATCAACAATAACACCGTGTTCACTTCTCTTAACCTTATCAACTTCAATCGCCTGTGCCTCAATGCTCATGTTCTTATGGATAATACCGATACCGCCTTCACGTGCAATAGCAATTGCAAGTGCGGACTCTGTAACAGTATCCATAGCAGAGCTCATAAGAGGAATATTGAGCTTGATCTTGTTTGTCAGTCTTGTGGAAAGATCAATACCAACCTGATAAACATCACTTTTCTGAGGAATCAGAAGCACGTCATCAAAGGTAAGGCCTTCATAAAGAATCTTGTCCATTTTTATACCCCTTTCTTTACGTAAAATGTTATTTTAATTATTATATCAACTTTTGCAACTTCCGTCAACCGCATTTTGCTAAAGATAACAAAACATTTTTCATATCTTCCAAGGTTTCACAGCGATTGACGCTCTCGCGAGCCATTGCCGCACCGGGTATTCCCTTAATATACCAGCCTGCGTGCTTTCGTGCCTCGCGTATACCGATGTATTCGCCCTTAAGATTACAAAGCTCTGTTATATGCTCTACTGCAACCTGCATTTTTTCTTCAGCCGAGGGAATGTGTGGCTCTTCGCCTTTTAAAAGAGCTTCAATCTCTTCAAAAATCCAGGGGTTGCCCTGTGCACCGCGCCCAATCATAACAGCGTCAACCTTTGTTTCATTAATCATTTTAAGCGCATCTTCGGGAGAGAAAATATCGCCATTACCCACAACGGGAATAGTAACAGCTTCTTTTACGCGGGCGATTTGCTCCCAATCGGCGTTGCCCGAATAAAACTGCTCACGCGTTCTGCCATGAACTGTTATTGCAAAAGCCCCCTCCTCTTCACAAATGCGTGCAAGGTCAATAACGTTTATGCTCTCCCTATCCCATCCAAGACGCATCTTGACACTGACTGGTTTTGGTGACGCATTTACCACCTCGCGGACGATTTCACGTGCGAGAGGCAGATTTTTCATAAGTGCACTGCCGTCAGAGTTGTTGACAATTTTAGGTGCGGGACAGCCCATGTTGATGTCTAAAAACAGGGCATCTTGTGAAGCACGCTTGGCAATAGATGCCATTGTTTTTGGTTCGTGCCCAAAAATCTGCACCGCTGAGGGTAAACTTTCAGTCTCAAGCATATCTTCGGTTTTACGACTGTCAAAGCTAAGTGCCTTTGCGCTGACCATTTCGGTATAGGAAAGCGCACAGCCATGCTTATGGCACACCCGCCTGAACGCCAAATCAGTCACCCCTGCCATTGGCGCAAGGAACACATTATTTTTAAGTTTTATCTTTCCAAATGTAAACTCCATAGTATTTCCTCTCTTTTTCAGTATAATTATATCTGCAAATGCACAAAAAAACAATGTCATTTTGCAAAATGGGTATTGAAATTTATTATTTTTATGGTACAATGTAGGTAGAATTATAGGAAAGAGGTGCTACATTATGGCATACATCATTACTGACGATTGCATCAGCTGTGGCGCATGCG
>JAFUJZ010000001.1 GCA_017467965.1 Clostridia bacterium | reverse complement strand
GGCTTTGGTGAAAAAAAGACCGTGAGCGACCTTTGTCTTGCCGTAAGTGAAAATGACGGTGAGAAGGTTATAGAGATTATTGATTCTGTATCCAGCTCCGGCAGAAACCTTTCGCCTTTTGTGGAGGCTGTTATAAAGGGTTTCCGTAATATAATGATTTATGCAATTACACGCAAAAAACCTGTAGAGGAAAGTGACGAGGACTGGGAGGCAATGCTTCCTGCGGCAGACAATATGGGCGTTGACAAGGCTATATTGGCTGTGAACGTGCTTTCCGATGCTTATGCGAAAAGTAAATATATGACGCTTCCGAGGTTTTTGATTGAAGCGGCACTTTTGAAGCTTTGCAACTTGCGTGATGAGACTGATGTTGACTCACTTGTTGCAAGAATAGGCGAACTTGAGAACAAAATTGCAAGAGGCGTGAGCATTGTTGCAACCGAAAAAGCGGAAAATGCTCCTAAAACGGACGAGGCTGTAAAGCCTGCTCCCCGAAAAGCTGCTGCTAAACAGCCAAAGGCAGCTGAGAGCGAGGATATACAGAAAATTAAGGACAAATGGCCCGAGATTTTATCGCGTATAGCGTCGGGCGGAAGTCTTAATTTGTATATGGCGGTTGAAAACTGCAGTCTGAGAACTTACCAAGACAAGGTGGCGATTGTGTTTGCCGACAACGGCGGCGCAACTCTTAGGGATATGATTGAGTCGGGTCTTGGTGAAATAACTGAGATTATCCACACAGAGACAGGACTTGATGTTCAGCTTACGGTTAAGCTGGAAAGTGATTTTGAAACAAATGATAATAAAGCGGCAGAGGTAGATCCGTTTGATGAGATAGCCTCACTTCCGTGGGTTGAAAATTAAAATCGGACCGTCGAGGACGCCGGTCCCTACAATATTAACACATAAAGAAAGGATGTATAGATTATGGCAAGAGGCGGATTCCCCAGAGGTATGGGTATGGGCGGTAATATGAATAACATGATTCGTCAGGCTCAGAAAATGCAGGAAGAAATGATGAAGGCGCAGGAGGAACTTGGTGAAAAGACTGTTGAAGCAAGCGTAGGCGGCGGTGTTGTAACTGTTGTTGCCAACGGTAAAAAGGAAATTGTGGAAATCAAAATCAAGCCCGAAGCAGTAGATCCCGATGATGTAGAAATGCTCCAGGACCTTATCGTTAGTGCTGTTAACGAAGCAATGAGAAAGGCTGACGATATGGCAGCAAGCAGTATGAGTAAGATTACCGGCGGCATGAACATACCTGGCTTGTTTTAATGTGTAAAACGTCCATCTCAGCACTTTGAGCCACAAGGCGGCGCAAATAGCACAGCTCTTGTGTCACAAAGCACCAATCTGAACGATTTTTCATCATTAAAACGGTTTGCTGTTGATTACTTTAAAATTTTGTAAATGAAAAGTGCAGAGTTAATGAAAGAATTCCTACTGAATTCTACCTGACTTATTCACTTTTCACTATTACCTATTACTTTAAAACACCGGAGGGGTTTTTATGTATCCCGAGGCTTTAAAATTATTGATAGAAGAGTTTGAACGTCTGCCCGGCATTGGTAAAAAAAGTGCGGTCAGGCTTGCTTTTCATGTAATGAATATGGATAAGAGCAAGGCAGAGCGGTTTTCAAAGGCGATACTTGACGCAAAGGACAAGGTGCATCTTTGCCCTGTGTGCCAAAATCTTACCGATAACGAGCTTTGCCCGATTTGTAAATCACCTAAGAGGGATAAAAAGATTATTTGTGTGGTGGAAGCCCCAAAGGATATTATTGCCATGGAAAAAACCCATGAATATAACGGACTTTATCACTGCTTGCATGGGGTGATTTCACCTATGGATAATATTGGTCCTGAGGATATCAAGCTCCGTGAGCTCATGAGCCGTCTTACAGGCGAGGCAGAAGAATTGATACTGGCAACAAACCTTACCGTTGAGGGTGAGGCAACGGCTATGTATATTGCACGTCTCGTAAAGCCTATGGGCATTAAAACAACCCGTATTGCACACGGTATCCCCGTAGGAGGGGATATTGAGTTTGCCGATGAGATAACTTTGGCTCGTGCAATCGAAGGAAGACGGGAAATATAGGTCTATTTTTATCAGGAACTGTATATAATGTCATATACCAATAGAAAGAGGCTGTGATATTATGAAAGGTTCTGTCAGAAAAATTTTTGAGATGTTTTCGGAGTTATTGTCTGCCGAAAGATGCGAGAAGGACTCTGTTGCGGTGCTTCTTGAAAATGCAAAAAATGAAATCAGAGAAATCAGAGCAGGGATTGATTCTGCCCATGATGAGAGCGTTATGGAAATGTATCTTTACCGTCTTAAGGCGGCAGAGGGACAGTACAGAGAACTGCTCAAAATGGCAAAGGAGACAAAACAAAAGAAAACAGGCTGATTTGAGGGGAAAATATGGAAGTACAGCTAACCGAGGAGCAGTACGATGCGGTTTTTGCCCCTGTTGGTGAAAACCTTGTTTCGGCTGCGGCAGGAAGCGGTAAAACAAAGGTTTTAAGTGAAAGAATAGTAGAAAGACTTAAAAGCGGCGATACCTCTATCGACCGCTTACTTATTGTGACTTTTACACGTGCTGCGGCACAGCAGATGCGCGAGAGAATTTCAAAAGCACTTCGTAAGGAATACACAAATAATAAAAGCGAACAGCTGAAACGTCAAATGTCGCTTGTACCGGGTGCAGATATCTGTACGATTGACTCCTTTTGTATTGATTTGGTGAAGCGCAATTTCTTTCTTTTGGATGTTCCGCCGGATTTTACAGTTGCCGAGGAAAACGAAATGGCAATTCTCAGAGAGGAAATCATCCTTGAGGTTTTGGACGAGATGTACGAACAAGGTGACGAAAATTTCCTTAAGCTTGCAAATAGTTGCGGCAACGGTAAAAACGACAACCCTCTTAAGGAAATGATCTTGAAGGTATATGCTTTTACCCGTGCTTTTGCAGACCCCGATGCCTGGCTTGACGGTGCACTTAATGCACACAAAGAGGGCACAGAGGAAAGCGACGCGCTTTTTAAAATCATAAGTAGCGAAATCAAAGACCAGCTTAGCGATTTGAAAGCACTCCTGCAAAGCGGAAAAAGCTTTGCCGAGGAAGTAGGATTATTTTCCTATGCGTCGGTTTTTGAAAACGAATATGAAAGCTTTAAGGAGTATCTGGATAAGGATATTGAGAGTATAAAAGACGGATTTAATAATTTTTCGTTTGGCAGCTTTGCAGGAAAAAAGGTTGATGAATCACTTTTGGATGCAAAGGTATACCTGCAGGGTATACACAACGATGCAAAGGCGTTTTTTGAAAAAATATATGAGCTTTACGAGCTTTATAAAAGCCCGAGAGGGATAAGCTATCCTAAAATTGAAGCACTGATAAGATGCGTTAAGCTTTTCGGTGAAAAGTATATGGAAGAAAAGCTTTTGAGAAAAGAGCTGGAGTTTTCCGACTGTGAATATCTAGCACTTAAGGCGCTTGCTGTATCAAAGGAAGCCTGTGACGAATTAAGAGACAAATACGACGAGATTTATATAGACGAATATCAGGATACAAATCCGTTGCAGGACGCATTGTTTAATTTAGTGTCAAGAAAGGACAGAGGCGAGCCGAATACTTTTATTGTGGGCGATATTAAGCAGAGCATTTACCGTTTCCGCCATTCCGACCCGATGCTTTTTTGCGAAAAAACAAAAAGCTTTGGTAAAGATGACAAAAGCCGTAAGATGCTGCTTACTAAAAATTTTAGATCGAGAAGCGAGGTCCTTGACAGCGTTAACAATGTGTTTGAACGCATTATGCGTGAGGGTACGGCTCAAGTAGACTATAACGAGGAGCACGTTTTAAAATGCGGTGCAAAGTTTGTAGAATACAACAAAAACAAAAGCGAGATTTATATTTTGAGCGGTGATTACGCCTCCGAAGACGATGAAAAAAGCGAGCTTGAACGTGAGCAGAGAGAAAGCCTCGTCGTTGCACAGAAAATACGCGAAATGGTTGACGAGGGATTTTTGGTGTCGGACGAGGGTACAATGAGGCAGATTAAATATTCTGACATTGCCGTTTTGTCACCTGCACTCAAAAATAAGTCCGAAATGATAACGGGTGTGTTTGCACTGATGGATATACCCGTCAGCTCGGGTGAGGCAAAAAGCTTTTTTGATACCCTTGAAATCCGCACGGTTATTGCACTACTTAAGGCTGTTGACAACCCGTTGTGCGATATACCATTGGCAAGCGTTATGCGCTCTCCGATTTTCTCTTTTACGGAAAACGAGCTTATGGAAATAAGGCTTAACGGCAGGGACAAGCCTTTTTATGAAAATGTGACGCGTGAGAGCGAAAAGGAAACTCATCTTTCCGAAAAGTGCAAGAGCTTTGTGCAAACCCTTGCCCGTTGGCGAGAAGAGGCATATATAAAGAGCGTGGAGCAGTTTGTAACGAGTGCTTTGGACGAAAGCGGATACTATTCCTTTGTAGGGGCACTCCCGGGAGGAAGAGTTAGACAGGAGAATATACGGAGCTTTTTCCTCCTTGCAAACAGATACGAAAAAACCCAGTACAAGGGACTGTATAACTTTTTGAAATATATTGACAAAACAATTGAAACCGGCGGGCGGATTGAAACAAGTGCCGAGCAAAGCGGCGAGGCAGTGCTTTTGACAACCATTCACCGTTCAAAGGGGTTAGAGTTCCCGGTTGTTTTTGTTATAGGCTGCGGCGTAAAATTCAATGACCGCGACACCTCCGGTACGATGATAGTTAACCCCAAGGGTGGAATAGGACTTGTAGAGCGAGAGGCAGAGAGACGCATTAAGTATAAAACTGCCGAATACAAAGCTATATCTATGCAGATTTTGCGCGAAAGCCATGCGGAGAGAATGAGGCTTTTGTATGTTGCCATGACAAGAGCAAAGGAAAAACTTATCATGGTAGGGTCAGTAGCAGACTATCAAAAGAAGAGCGTAACGTGGGATATGTATGCTAACGGCAAGAGTATGAGCGATTACCACATAAGAGGGATAACAAATTATCTTGACTATGTTATGAGCAGCATTGACCCTGATTTTTGGGATGTTAAAATTATTGAAGAGCTTCCGGACATAGTGCCGAAAAATGAAGAGGGCGAGAAGACCGATGCGGTATATGAAAAGGATGAAACGGTTATAAGGCATCTTTCGTATTTATATCCTTTTGACGGCATAAGGAATATCCCCTCAAAAATGAGCGTAAGCCAGATAAAGAAAATGAGCATGGAAAGCGAGGATTGTGCGGACTTTTTCAAAAAAGAAAAGGGCAAACGTATACCTTCGTTCATGCGTGAGAGTGAAACGCTCACGGGTGCTTTGCGAGGTACGGCTTACCACAGGGTTATGGAGCTTATTGATTTTAACGAGACAGATGTCAAAGGTGCAATTGAACGCTTTATAAATGAGGGCTTTATGACAAAACAGCAGGCGGACAGCATCGATGCAAAAAAGATAGAAAAGTTTTTAAAATCTTCTGTTGCCGAAAGATTGCGTAATGCAAAAAAAGTTTGGCGAGAAGCGTCCTTTACTGTTACCATAGATGCGCGGGATGTGTTTGACAATGGTGAAAATGAAAAAATCTGCGTGCAGGGAACAATAGACTGTCTCTTTGAAGACAGTGACGGTAAGCTTGTAATGCTTGACTATAAGACTGACTTTTATGAAGAGCCTGAGACTATTGCCAATAGGTATAAAAAACAGCTGGAATTGTACGAGGTAGCTGTTTTTAAGCGGTTTTTAAAGGGCTGTGACGAAAAATGTCTGTATTTGTTCCATAAGGGAGACTGCGTTGAGGTAATATAGCTTGAAATTCGTTTTGGATTAGTGTATAATCAAAACAGAAAACATATGAAGGGATAACTTTAAAGATGAGAAAATCAACAGTTATTTTATTGTTTATAATAGGGTTTATTCTTGTGTTTACGATTTCGGGCGTTATTGCCTTTGAGGCAATAGGCGGTGAAGAGGATGCTACCGATGATTCAAATATAGCTGATACACCTGTACAGGATGTAAATACGCCCGTATTGCCAGAAGGCGGTATAACAAAGGTTACTCCGGGCATAAATCCCGGCGATGCTATTGTAACTCACGGTGACGAGGAGCATAATGTGGCAGATGTGTCATATATGGACCAAACAGAGCCCGATAAAGAGGAGCCTGAAGTAAAAAAGGAAGAAAAGGCTACTGAAAAGCCCACTGAAAAGGCAACAGAGAAAACCACTGAAAAGAAAAAAGCAGCCGAAGAGCCGACAGAAAAGAAATCGGAAAAGGCAACAGAAAAGGCTACTGAGAAAAAAACTGAGAAGCCTACCGAAAAAACTACTGAAAAAGTGACAGAAAAGGTAACAGAGAAGGCTACGGAAAAAGCAACACAAAAGGCTACTGAAAAGGCAACAGAAAAGAAGGAAGAGGTAAAAGAGCCAGAGGAAAAGAAAACCGAGGCACCTACTGAGAAGACTACAGAAAAGCCAAAGCTTGACCCGGATACACATTATAGTGATACAGGGCTTTAAAAACGTGTCTCGTTGAGACACTTGACCTCAAAGGCGGTCTTTCGACCTTCAGCGCTTTGAGGTCTACTTTTTTGCAATGAAAAAAGTGCCGATTTTTCGTGCAAGACTCCCTGTGGGAGCCCTTAAATCGGCACTTTCGGAGGCATGAATGCGATTCACGCCTCCGATTTTATTTTTTTGTTTACATAAAAGAAAAAGCACTTGCTTATGCAAGTGCTTTTTTGGAGCGGAAGACGAGATTCGAACTCGCGACGTTCACCTTGGCAAGGTGACGCTCTACCACTGAGCCACTCCCGCGTACAAATGGTATTATAGCACCAACACGTGCACTTGTCAACACTTTTTTTGAAAAAAATTAACAATAAGGGCGGATATAAAATCCGCCCCTATTTTTTTAATTGTTTTATGTGGTTTACTCAGCATCTAAAACTGTCATTGTAATATCATCCACATACATTTCGCCATACTTTTCATTACCGATGTTGAAAGTGATTGCATTGATAGGATTATTATCCCAATCGAAGGAGTCCTTATCAACATAGTCTTCTGTGTGAATGATTTCTCTATAGCCATCATGGATAGACATAGTGATTGTCTTTTCGGAGGGGCTTACCTTAACTGTGAAGTAGTAAAGAGAGCCTGCCATAAGAGCATCATTATAGTCATGGATATAGAAGCCCTTTTCGGGGTCAAAGTAGCCAACGCCTTTGTGGTAGTCGGCGCGTTCAAGACCGTCGATTTCCATATCTCTCGGAATACCGCCATGGAAAATGTGAGAGAGAACATTGCCGTCGAACCAACGTGTTCTTCTTACATATCCGTTTGTACCACGGCCGTTTTCGTCCTGCCACACAACATTGTGTCTGAACTGGAATGCGCAGGAGGAATCCGAAATGTTATTTGCATAGCCGGGGATGTTGTTGGAAAGTGAGAAACCGGCGTTTTGAGTATTGTTCCAACTGAGTTCGTTGATGTAGCGGATTGTGAACTTGAGCTCAAAATCCTTGCCGTTTGTGTCGGGAAGAGCGTGAGATGCCATTACGCCACCGTCTGCCTTGTGATAAAGGTGCAGAGCTGTATTTCCAAAGGGAGCCTTAATGATGCCTGCATAACAGTCATCTGTAAATTCTTCGGCACTGCCGTCGTAGTAGCGGTTGCCGACCCAACCGTTAAAGGTAGATTCATCACTGTCAAGTATGAGCACATCGTCGCCTTCATAGGTGAAGTTTTCCTTGAAAAGGTAACCGTCGCCATCTGTGCTCATCACAAAGGGTGTAGCCATAATGGAGCTGTAGGGATGCTCAATGCCCATGTTCCAGCAAAGAAGCTTTACCTTATCACCTTCGGAGAATGTAGCTGTATACTCAATTTCGGGCTTAATTTCGTCGTCGCCCATTCTTGAGAGTGAACCGTCCTCGCGCTTGGGAGCACCAATAATACCTGTCTGAGGCACGCTGCGGGCGGGAACCGAGATGTCGCGTTCAAGATATACGTCTATAAGGGTGTTGTCTTTGTCGTAGTGAGCAAGACCTGCAGTAACAACGCCGTCACCTATGGAGATGTTTGTAATATTGAACTTTGCTGTAATTGTTGCCTCGCCTGTGGGAAGAGCATCAATCTTTTCGCCGTCCATGTAAAGAGCTGCATCGGCAAACATTTCGGGGTCATCCTGTGTGATGAAGCCACCGGCTGCAAAGTCTGTCATAACACCTGTCTTGTATTCATAGTTCATCCAGTAACGGTATTCGCCCTGCATCCACAAAAGTCTGGGGCCAAGATTTGAGCCGTCTTCATCCATTTTGTAGTTGTAGATGGCATTGGGACGAGCGTTACAAGCCTTGGAGTTTTCTGTTAAGGGTTCACGGATTGTCCATGTTGCACCGTGGTCCTCACTTTCCCAACGGTAAATTTCAAACATATTGCCGTATTCGCCCATTGTGGGTATGGAAAGGTAGATAACGTTTGCATCCTTTGCGTTGTGGTCAAGTGTTAAACCGCCACTGTAGCAACGTTCCTGTGTTGCATTTTCATGCCACCATTTACCACCGTATGTGAGGAAAGTCTTTACCCATTCTTGTGTATCGGAATCCCATCTTGCGTACCAGTAGTAGTGATGGCTACGGGAGTTGCCGTCAACCTCGCCAACGTACCAAGTGGGAAGAGAACCGTCTTCTCCCGGAGGTGTTGCAGTTACGTCAACGTAAACGATACAGGGCTCGCCCTTTTCGTTGTGGGAAATATCCCATGTCCAGCCGCGGCGTTCTGCATTACCGGATCTGGGGTTAAAGGACTGACCTGTCTGTTCACTTGCGTTAAATACCAAAAGCTCGGGATATTCGTCAACCAAGTCAACTGTTATAATACCCCACTGACCGTTTGTGCCTGCTGCACCCTGTGTGCGGTAGGTTTGCTGGTTTTCAAAGGGAAGGGGCTGCAGGAGTCTATCCTTTGCTGTGTAAAGGTTCTGGTCCTCGATGTCAAGATAAATGTAGTAAATATGGTTTCTCTTATCGTTGTCGGGGTGGTTTGCCGTAAATGTAATGTAAATCTTGTTGCGGTCAAAGTCATAGTCGTACTTTGTGTAGGGACGACGGCCGCTGTCTGTCTTACCGCCGTCTGTTTTTGCGTTGGGAGCGTCGTTACCGTCATATGTGGAGTAGCCGTAGGTTGTATTTGCAAACTGTGTCTGATTCATAATTGTTTCACACTTGCCGTTTTCATCAGGCATGGAGAACTTTGCAAATGTGGGCTTCCAGTGAACACCTCTCCAACCCATATAGATAACATCGTTGCCGATGATGCCTTCATCGTCGTGCACCATAAATACGGAGGGGTATGTTGCATAGTACACGTTTGTGTCATCGGGTGTTACGCTCTGACAAAGATAGAACTGTTCGTCATTCCATTCGGAAATGTCCTCGGGGTTCTTTGTAACGCGATAGTACACATAAGCTTCGTTTGTATGCATTGTGTAAACTGCCATAATTCTGCCGTCGGGAAGAATTACTACCGCGGGGTTGTTGTGGTCGTCACTTTCTAACTTTTCGTGAATAACAACTCTCTTGTACTCGTCAGTAATGTGGTTGTATTCGCCGATAACGATGTCACCGCCGTCTTCAACCCAACCCATATAGGTCTTGTCGTGCTGGAATACATAGCCGTTATTTGATGTGTACTGACCTGATTCAAATCTGGTTGCAAGCTCATCGCCGGGCTGAATGTGAGTACCTGAGGGTTCAACATACCAGTTCCAGCCACCGTTGTTTGTAACAACTGTGTTTTCGCTTGTTTTGGGAAGTGTTGTAACTTCACGAACCTTTACGAGAGCTTCAATAGTTGTGTAGTAAAGGTCTTCAACCGTACCTTCAACCACATATTCACCTACGGAGTTAACATTTACACTTCGTGTGTCCCACTCGATAGCAGCATTCACAGTCTGGTCGTCAGAGAATGTGATTTTAACATTGGCAGGAAGATTGATTGTTGAATCGCCCTGAACAACTACAGTAACAATTTCATTGTATGACTTTATTTCAACCTGCTTGTAGGTTACTGCAAGCGTGCAGTCGGTAGATACAAGAATACTGGGCTCATATGTTACGTCTTCCATAATATATGTATAACCGTCATTTTCGAGCAATAATGGAAGATAAGAAGCTGTGTATACAGAGCCTGTTGTACACTTTAACTTATAATCTTTACTGATTTTTTCGCCGTTTTCATCTACGGAACTAACAGTAAGGTAGTTGAAGCCATCGCTCCAATGAACAAGATGATTTGTCATTTCCATTGTACCGGAGTAGAACATTCTGTCGATAACGGAAACTGCAGAGCTTCTGAAAGCAGCAGGAGTGCTGTTGAGCTTTACGAAACTGTCTGTATCGGCAGAAACATAAACATTATATGTTTTGTTTGTCATATCGATTTCGGTACGAACAACGTAATCAACGCCGTATTTTACAGGAACAGATGACTGTACCCAGCCGTTATTGTAATATTCAAAAACATATTCGCCGTTAACTTCTGTTACAAACATTCTTGTAAGGGCTGCGGCGCCTCCGAATGCTGTGGTGGAGGAATCACCGTACATAATAAGCTTGTTTGTACCGTCAGTTGTTGTGAAAGCAACGTCAAAAATTGCTGTGCCGCCACCAACGGAAAGCTCTAAATCGTTGTAAGAAGAGAAAGATGCTCCGTCGGAGGAATCGCCTGAGGAATTAAAGGCGGAAAGGCTACTGTCACAGGACACAACAGTTACAGTTTTTGTAATGGAAATATCGCCTAAGTTGGCGGAATATTTTTCCTCATAGCTTCCCTTGACTGAAGTGCCGCCTGATGCTGTGAATGTGGACTGCTTCCACTGTACGGGAATATTTATAACCTCCCCGTCAGTTGTTGTTGCACTGACAATGGTGGGAAGTGCAGGTGTGCTGCCTTCAATCACAGGAAGAACTTCGAAATCTGTATCGGCAGATGCAATGGAAACAGGATAGTAAATAATGGGGATTACATTGTTGCCTGCATCTAATACGACGGGAGAGATATCTTCTCTTACGTAATATTCAGGATTTGTTGCTTTGCCACGGTTTATAACCTTGGGAGCAATGTCTTCTGTTACAGCAAAGGTGTCGCCTGCATGGAGACCTGTATAATCCTGCTGATTTATATAATTGTCACTGTCAGAATATTTTGAAGTAACACTTACACTTGCCTCTGCGCCGTACTCAAGAGTGAGAGTGGGTGCGTTGGCACCGTCAGAGACGCCGTAGAAGCCAATCATACCGCGCATATTAAACTCATCGTCACGGTTTGTAATCATGATACCCACGCCTTCAGCGTCGGGATAAGCTTCTAAGTATTCTGTAAGGTCAATGTCGATTGATACGGGGTATGTATAATCGCCCTGAGACTGAACGGCACTGGGAGGAGTAAATGTTGTGAGCAGAATGTCACTCGTGGGGGCCTGTGTGCCATCCACTTTGGAGTAATCTACTGCGTAGATATTTACACCCGAGTTACTCTCGTTCATGTTCTGTGTTTTGGAAACAGTCAGGTTAAGTGTTGCCTTGGAGATATGCTGACCTTTAAGGTCAACATCACCAAAGGGGAAAGCAATGTAACCTGTTCTGTAACCGTCAGAACTTGATGCCCAAGAAAGGGCATAGGGGCGGTTAGGGTAGCCGTGCATTGTAACCGCACCGTTTTTGCTTGATGCATGGGTGTAGCTTATTGATGCTGTAAGTGTAACTTCTGCTGCCTGTGCTACTGCGGCAGGAAAAGCGAGAAAAACACTTAAGACCATCGAAAGAACTACAACCATTGATAAAACTTTTTTCATGGTTTTCCTCCTTGTAAAATTAGTTAACTATATTATATACCTTTGGGCTTCTAAAGTCAATGGGAAGCAAAAAACAAGGCGGTAAAAACCGCCTTGTTTTAGGACTTAATCAATGATTTTTTTACACGGTGTGACCATTTTATTGTGCATCCATGATTTCTACGAAGGTGAATTCTTGGGCGTGCAAGAAAATAGGGCAGAACTGTCCGAACAAACCCGAAGGCGTACGAGGGTACTCCAAGAGGTTTGTTCGGGCGGTAGTGCAAAACACATAATCAAGAAAAAGGGCTGTCGCGTTAAGCAACAGCCCTTTTAACTTTATTGGTTATAGAGAATTAGAAATTGTTTTGCACGGTGTGACCATTTTATTGTGCGTCCATGATTTCAACTGTTACATCATCTACGTAGATTTCGCCCCACTTATCATTACCAACGCTGAATGTAAGTGTGTCGATAGGATTGTTATCCCAATCGAAGTTATTTGCATCTACATAGTTTTCTGTGTGATAAACAGTTCTGTGACCGTCAAAGATAGAGAAACTGATTGTCTTATTACTGGGGGAAACGTCGATTGTTACTTCGTAGTTGCTGCCTGTCATAAGAGCATCGTATTCGTTACCTCGTCCGTATTCGGAATAGATACCGCTGCCGAAAATCCAATCCATGCCGCCGCCGTCAAACCAACGTGTTCTGCGGAGCCAACCTTCTGTACCGCGTCCGTTGTAATGCTTCCAACCGGAGGAATGTCTGAACTGAATAGCACAGGGTGTTGCATTACCATCGTTATATACGGGAACACCGTGAGAAAGCGTAAAGCCTGAGTTTGTTGTGTTATTCCAGCTCATTTCGTCGATGTAACGCATACTAAACTTAATCTGATAATCCTTGCCTTCACTGTCGGGAAGTGCATGAGATGCCATAACTGCACCGCTGCCTGTTTCACCGCCGGAACCAACATGGTAAAGATGCAATCCTGTATTGCCGAAAGGTGCCTTTGTGATTGCCGCATAGCTGTGTGTACCGAATGCAGCACCGTCGCCGTATGCTTTACCAATCCAGCCGTTGAAGTTTTCGCCGTTTTCGTCAAGGATAAGCTTTTCTGTGCCATCATATGTGAAGGTTTCTACAAAGTCAAACTTGTTGCCTTCTGTGCTCATTTCAAATACAACACTTGTAATGTCGCTCATGGGATGTTCGATACCCTTGTTCCATGCAAAGAGTTTAACTGTATCGCCTTCGTTAAATGTAGCTGTGTATTCGATTTCTTCTACGATTTCAGCATTGCCCATGGGGGAGAGACCGCCGTCCGCTGTCTTTGGTGCACCTACCATACCAATCTGAGGTACGCTACGAGCGGGGATAACCGCTTCACTTGTTGTTACATTTACAAGTGTGCCGTCTGCATTGTAGTGAGCAAGTGCAAGGTAAACCTCGCCGTCACCAATGGAGATATTTGTGATATTGAACTTACCTGTAACTGTAGCTTCGCCTGTGGGAAGCTTGACAGCCTTTTCACCATCAATGTAGAGGGAAGCGTCTGCAAACATTTCGGGGTCGTCCTGTGTAACAAAGCCGTCAGCTGCAAAGTCTGTCCATACGCCTGTCTTGTATTCATAGTTCATCCAGTAGCGGTATTCGCCGCTCTTCCAGAGAAGTCTGGGACCCTGATGATTACCGTCCTCGTCAACCTTGTAGTTGTAGATTGCGTTGGGACGAACGTTGTTGATTGTACTGTTTTCTGTGATAGGCTCACGTATTGTCCATGTTGCACCGTGGTCATCGGATTCCCAACGGTAGATTTCAAAAATGTTACCGTGCTCGCCCATTGTGGGGATAGAAAGGTAAATTACGTTAGCATCAGTAGCATTATGGTCAAATGTAAGACCGCCGGAGTAGCAACGCTCCTGTGTTGCATTTTCATGCCACCACTTACCGCCGTATGTTAAGAATGTCTTAACCCAAGTCTGGGTATCTGTATCCCAACGTGCGTACCAGTAATAGTGGTGAGAACGGTGAGAATCGTTTACGTTAGGACCATACCATGTGGGAAGAGAGCCGTCTTCGCCGGGTGCTGTTGCTGTTACGTCAACGTATACGATACAGGGTTCGCCATTTTCGTTAACCTTGATGTCCCATGTCCAACCACGGCGTTCACCACCATTTGTTATCTGTGCATTAGCATCAAAAACTAAAAGCTCTGGATATGTACCAACTAACTGGTTGGTGATAATACCCCACTGACCGTTTGTTCCGTTAGCACCCTGAGAAACATATTCTGCCTTGTTTTCAAAGGGAAGCGGCTGTAAGAGAGTGCCCTTTGCTGTGTAAAGATTCTGGTCAGTAATGTCAAGTGTTACATAGTAGATATGGTTGTTTACATCGTTGTCGGGGTGGTTTGCTGTAAATGTTATGTAAATCTTGTTACGGTCAAAGTCGTAATCATACTTTGTGTAAGGACGTCTGCCGCCGTCTGAGCGACCGCCATCATCGTAAGACCAGTAGGATGTGTTTGCAAACTGTGTCTGACCCATAACTGTTTCAATAATACCGTTTTCGTCGGGCATTGAGAACTTTGCAAGAGTGGGTTTCCAGTGAACACCTCTCCAACCTACGTAGATAACGTCGTTACCTTCGATGCCTTCATCGTCATGTACCATAAATACAGAGGGGTATGTTGCGTTGTATGTGGAATTTTCAACTGCTGTGTAGCAGTGGTAGTACTGCCAGTCGTTCCATTCAGAAATATCCTCGGGATTCTTGGATACGCAGTAGTACATTCTGTCTTCGGTTGTGTGCTTGGAGTAGAAAATCATAATTCTGCCGTCGGGAAGCACTACAACTGCGGGGTTGTTGTGGTCATCGGCTTCTAAGAATTCGTGAACAACAACTCTCTTGTAGGTATCTGTGTCGTGGTCATATTCGCCAACTACGATAGTACCTTCGTCTTCAACCCAACCCATGTATGTTTTGTCGTGCTTGAAAACGTAGCCGTTGTTGGAGGAATACTGGCCAGACTCATAACGTGTTGCGAGAGCGTCACCGGGCTGGATATGAGTACCGGAGGGTTCAACATACCAGTTCCAGCCGCCATTGTTTGTTACAACTGTGTTTTCTGTTGTCTTGTCGAGGATTTCGAGGTCGCGAACGTTAACTGTAGCAGTTGCCTGAATTTCGAGACCGTCAATTGTACCAACTGCCTCATATTCGCCGATGTTTTCTGTGTCAACATCATCTGTGTTCCATGTTACGTTGTAGAGAATTTTCTGACCGTCGGAGAAGACCATCTTAACCTGATTAGGAAGATTGATTGCCGCATCTCCGCGAACATGATTAACATAGGGGGATTCAAACTCTGTCATAGTAACCTGGTGATATGTAACAGAAAGTGTATCTTCACCTTCTGCTACAACCAATGAGGGAGATGTGTTAACATCGGGGAGAAGATAGAATGTATCGCCGTCTTCAATCATTTTGGGTGCGTTCAAGTCTGTATATTCAACACCTGTTGCAGCCTTTACTCTGTATCCGTCACGGAGAGAAGCACCGTTTTCATCAACATATTCAACATTAAGATAGCTGAAACCGTCAACCCATGCTGTTTTGTGGCTTGTGAATGTAACAGAACCTGTGGAAATCATTCTGTCGATAGAAGTAAGGCCACTGTTACGGAATGCTGCAGGAGCGGGAGTAATATTAACAAATTCACCGCCGTTTGCGCTAATTGCCATTGTGTATTTTTTGTTTGTAATGTCAATTGTTGTGCGGAGTACATAGGACGCGTTATAGTCACAGATAATGGAGGACTGCTTCCAGTCGCCGTCATGGTATTCAAACACATACTCGCCGTTTACCTGTGTGTTCATGTAACGAAGAAGTGCACCAGCACCGGAGAAGTTGCCTGTAGAAGCGTTACCGTACATGATAAGCTTGTTTGTACCGGAAGCTGTTGTAAATGCTGTTTCGGCAATTATAACGCCGCCGTTATAGTTGTTTATGTAGTTATAAAGACTAAAGGAAGGACTGTTGGAGTCGTCGCCTGCATGCCAGAAGGTTTCAACAGTATGGTCATAATCGAATACTGTTACATTGACACTGACAGCCTGTGTAAGAGCGTCAGTACCCTCTGCAAATGTAGCGGAAACAGTACCTGAAACTAATACTGTTTCATTGAGTGGGTAGGATGCAGGTTCATCCCATGTGATTGTGCCTTCAACTATAGAACCCAATGTGCCTTCAACCTTTACTGTTTCGGGAAGGGCGGGTTCGTAATCAGCAAGTGTTACAATATCATCTATGGGATAAACAGTTTTAATTTCTTCTGTAAGAACTTCGTCAGCCTCTTCAATTTCGTAAAGACCGAAAGAAGAAACCTGTCTGCCCTCTGCCCATGCAAGGCTTATACGGACGAATTCGTCACTTGCGGTGAAAACAAGATTGTTCTTGCCCTTTACGGAGCCGTCCTTGTCGATAAGCGTGGAAGAGGTGTTGGAGTTTGTATTGTCACTACCTTCTGTTACACGTGCCCACTGGATTGCTTCGTCGAGAGTGAAGGTCATAAAATATGTTTTGCCTACTTCGACGTCCCACGCACGAGAAAGACATGACGCGGAATTAGTGCCGCCGTTACCTGTGATTGTGAGAGTATTGTCCTCAGCCTTGAAAGTGCTACTGTCAGCAGCACTGCCTGTACCATTGTACCAACCAGCTAAACCGTATGTAAAGTCAGAGTTGGGGATAAGGTTGTCGCTTGTAACTCGGTACTGAACACCGTCATAAGCTACAATATTACCCTCTTTATACTCGCCTGTGTTGGCAACAGTGGAAAGCTCGATTTCACCTGACTGGGAAAGAGTTGTTTCTTCTGCTAAATAAAGTGCGTTTTCGCCGTTAGCTGAATAATAGAATGCAGGGAAAGTAACGCCTTCTTCTTCAGCGGAATCATAACGCTTTGTTTCGGTTTTGATAACTCTGTCACCAATTGTGTAGTTTGCTGTAACTTCAACTGTTGTTTCGCTGTTCTTTACAGTTGCGATTGTAAGGTCTGCAAAACCAATGTGAGACCAGTTTGACCACCAGCCGTTATGACCCTGAATCGACTTGAAACCCGAGATTGTGCCTGCAAGGTCGGACTGAGTATAAACCTTCTCACCATTTACGTAGTAGTCAACTGTGTGGGTTGCACCATCGCCGTTATTGTATACAACAAGAGCCATGGGGGTGTAGTTAGCAGGAAAGCCCATTGCGTAAATTTCGTTATTATTTGCATCAGGATGAGAAGCACCGGGAGTTTGGGCATTTTTGTCGAGCTTTAAAAATGCAATCTCGGTGTCATTAACGTCTTTAAAATAAAAGTCGTAATAACAGTTGTCAGCTCCCTCCTGCCATTTGTGCTTCCATTCAATGATAAGCATGTCGCCGTCCTGCGACGCAGACTGAACAGCCTGAGATGCTGTTACAAGACCTGTACAGTCTGTCTGGTCAGCAGCGTAGAACTGAAGCACGTCATAACCGTCATAAGTTCTGATGTTGGCATAATTGCCGCTTGATGTCCAGCCGTCCCAATGGTCTGAAACAGCGGCATCAAAAAGGTTGCCCACATTTGGAGCGGACCATACTACTTCGCCACCGAGCATGTCGGTTACGGTAGTAGTTTGGGAGGCGTTAACTGTCAGTGCAGGAACGATTGCAAGAACCATTACTGCAGAAACAATCAGCGCAATAAAACGTTTAAGTTTCATAAAAATACCTCCTAAAATAATATAAGAATATTCTACTATATTGTGACCAAAGTGTCAACAAGTTGCATAAAAAAAGAGCTTAAAAAAGAGGTTGTTTTGTTAGTTTCTACAATTACGGAAAGAAAAAATTGTGCATGTTTTTTCCTTGGTGAAAACAGTTGAAAAGAGGCGTGCTTTGTGATATGATAATTAGGTACAGACACAAAAAGAAAATAGGTGTAACAGATGAAAAAAATTGTGTTTTTTGACGTGGACGGAACAATAGTTACGGACGTTAGCGTAGGTGAGGGGAAAATAATCCCCGAAAGCTGCAAAAGAGCTATCAGAAAGGCCCGAGAAATGGGAAATTTGTGCTTTGTCAACTCAGGCAGACCCTACGGTAATGTGGAAAAATATATTCTTGATATTGGCTTTGACGGAGTTGTTTCAGGCTGCGGGACGAATATTCACGTTGGGGACGAGGATATTTTCCATGTTGAAGTCCAAAAAAATGTAGCTAAGCTTTGTTACGAGTTATGTGAAAAATATAATATAACAGCCTTCTTTGAGGGTAGGGACAGAACATACTATATCGAAAACGGATACAATGTGCCTTGGCTTGAGGAGTTTGCCGGCGAGATTACAAAGCAGGGGAGTATAGTTCTGAGAAAAATTGACGAAAGCTTCACCTTTGACAAGTTTTGTGCTTTCCATGACGAAAAAAACGATATAACAGAGTTCTTGAAAATTATGGAGGAGTATTTTTCAATTATAATCCGTGACGAAACCTTTATTGAGCTTGTGCCCAAGGGTTATTCAAAGGGTAATGCCATAAAAAAGGTTTGCGAGTATTATAATTTACCCATTGAGCAAAGTTACGCAATAGGCGACAGCTTAAATGACTTGGAAATGTTCAATGCTACACCAAACTCAATAGGCATGGGTAACGGCAAGGCTGTGCATGAGTATGTAAGCTTTGTCACAAAGGATATACTCGATGACGGCATTGAGTTTGCTTTAAAACATTTTAATATAATATAAAGGAGATAAAATTATGAAAATTACAGAAACAATTAAGTACATCGGCGTGGACGATACTGATATCGACCTTTTTGAAAGCCAGTATATAGTGCCTAACGGTATAAGCTACAACTCGTATGTTATTCTTGATGAAAAAATCGCAGTTATGGACACATGCGACAAAAGAAAAAAGAATGAGTGGTTTGAAAACTTGGAGCGAGAATTGGACGGAAAAGTGCCCGATTATCTTGTAATCAGCCACCTTGAACCCGACCATGCAGGCAGTATAGGTGCTTTTTGTGAAAAATATCCCAACACTACACTTGTTGTAAACGACAAAATTTTGAAGATGCTTCCCCAGTTCTTTAACTGTGATTTTGAGGCAAAGAGCCTTGTTGTGAAGGAAGGGGACGAGCTTTGTTTGGGTAGTCATACTCTTAGCTTCTACATGGCACCCATGGTTCACTGGCCCGAGGTTATGGTGGAATACGAAAAGAGCGAGAAGGTACTTTTCTCTGCTGACGGTTTTGGCAAGTTCGGTGCACTTTCTTGTGACGAAGATTGGGACTGCGAAGCAAGAAGATATTATATCAATATTGTAGGTAAGTACGGTATGCAGGTACAGGCACTTTTGAAGAAAGCTGCTACACTTGATATTGAAATTATCTGTCCCTTGCATGGTCCTGTGCTTACAGAAAACCTTGGTCATTATATTGAAAAATACGATATCTGGTCTTCCTACCGCCCTGAAAACGAAGGTGTTGTGGTAGCTTACGCTTCTATCCACGGTAATACTGGCGAAGCGGCAAGAAAAATTGCTTCCGAAATCGAAAAGACAGGTACAAAGGTAAGCGTGTTTGACCTTGCTCGTGACGACTGGGCAGAAGCTGTTGAGGATGCGTTCCGTTATGACCGCCTTATTTGCGCCTCTGCCACATATGACGGATTTATGTTCCCGCCCATGGAAAAGTTCTTGTCAACACTTAAGAAAAAGAGCTACCAGAAGAGAAAGGTTGCTTTAGTTGAAAACGGAAGCTGGGCACCTATGGCAGGTAAGCTTATGCGCGAATATTTTGAATCCTTTAAGGAAATTGACCTTTACGATAAGACGCTTTCCATTAAGTCCACACTCAAGGACAGCCAGGCTGAGGATGTTAAGGCTCTGGTTGACTTTATGGTAAAATAAACGGACCGTCGGGGACGCCGGTCCCTACACGGGGGAATTGGTTTAATGAACATTGATACAAAAATTACGCCCAGACTTAAAATGGTGGCAGATTTAGTGCCCGATTGTACTGTAGTTGCAGATATAGGTACCGACCATGGATATTTGCCAATTTTTCTGGTAAACCGTGGGATTTGTGAGAGGGCAATTGCAGCTGATGTGAACGAGGGGCCTCTTTCTGCGGCAAGAAAAAACATTGCTCTTACACGTGTAAAGGACAAAATTGAAACAGTGCTCTCTGACGGACTAAAGAATGTTGAAAATGCCGACTGTGTTACAATCTGCGGCATGGGCGGGGAATTGATTTGTAATATTCTTTCACACCGAAAGGATAATATGACCCGTTTTGTGCTTCAACCCCAGAGAAGTATGGACGCGCTCCGTTATTATCTTGCCGAAAACGGTTTTGAAATAAAAAAAGAAGCCGTAGCAAAAGAAAATGACAAGATGTACTGTGCTTTTTATGCCGAGTATACAGGTAAGGCTTATACAATTAGCGAAAAAGAAGCGTTACTTGGTAAAAGTGAGCTTGTTGAAGATGCAAATCTGTATAAGGAATACGTAGTCTACAGAAAAGCAGAAGTTGAAAAAGCATTAAACAGCATGGAAAAAGCAGGGGCAACAGGCGAGAGATATGATGAACTTAAAAAGCTGTTGGAGATTTTTGAGGGTTGACGGACCGTCGAGGACGCCGGTCCCTACATGTTAAAAGGTGGGATTTTATGAATCTGGAGAAAATAATTGATTTCATGGAAGAACTTGCCCCAAAGACGGGTGCAATGGAATACGACAATGTGGGACTTTTGGTAGGCAGAGGTGAAAAGGATGTAACAAGGGTTTTGACCGCTCTTGACTGCACACTTGATGTAGTGAGAGAAGCCAAGGAAAAGGGCTGCGAGGTTATTATTTGTCATCATCCTGCGATTTTTAGCGGCGTTAAAAGGATTACCGACGAAACAAAGTCAGGCGAAATGCTCCTTTACGCAATAGAAAACAATATTGCGATTTTTACTGCACATACAAATCTTGATTTTGCCAAAGGTGGTCTTAACGATTATTTCCTTGAAAAGCTTGGATATAGTGCCTGTGATACAATCGTAGAAAACGAAGGCAGAGTTTTTGAAACAGGCGGTATAACAGTAAAAGAGCTTTGCGAAAAAATAAAAAAGACATTTTGTGTGCCGTACTTAAGGGTCGCAGGCGATATAAATCATGAGAGTATAGTGGGAGCGTTGTGCACCGGAAGCGGTAAGAGCCTTGTAAATGAAGCTTGCGAAAAGGCAGATTGCTACATTACAGGCGATATGGGGCATCATGACATACTTGCCGTTTTGGAAAACGATTGTACGTATATTGAAATCAGTCATTATGACAGTGAAAAAATTGCAGCTGAGCTTTTGCGTAATAAGCTTAGTGAAAAATTTGCTGAACTTGAAGTTTTTGTATCAAATGAAAACAAAAATCCTTTGACTTTTGTGTGATGTTTATGTATAATGCACTTTGAGCAAGCTGAGCGGTCGCGGGGGCGCTATGCGTCAATGAGGAAAGTCCGAGCTCCACAGGACAGGGTGCCGGGTAACTCCCGGTGAAGGCGACTTTAAGGAAAGTGCAACAGAAATAAACCGCCGTATTTTTACGGTAAGGGTGGAAAGGCGGTGTAAGAGACCACCGCTCGGGAGGAGACTTCCGAGGCTCTGTAAACCCCACTCGGTGCAACATCGAAAGGATTCCGTAAGGAGGGTTGGTCCGACCTATATCCGAAAGATGGCTGGAGCCGTGCAGAAATGTACGGCGTAGATAGATGACCGTTTTAAATGACAGAACTCGGCTTACAGGCTTGCTCATAAAAAGAAAAAAAGACGCCATGCGGCGTCTTTTTTTCTTTTTATGAGCAAGCCTGTGAAGTAATAGTGAATAGAGAATAGTAAGAAAAGCACACCTCATGGTGTGCTTTTCTTTATATAAGTTTTGAATTTTTTAAGAATTCTTTAAGCTTTTCAAAGGTTATTTCGCTTAAATCGTGCTCAATTTTACAGCTGTCTTCCATGGCTGTTTCTTCGTCAACGCCTATGTGAATAAGAAGACGGGTTAAAATTTCGTGGCGTTCATAAACCTTGTTTGCAATAGAAAGACCTGTATCGGTCAAAGATATATGACCCAAGTCATCAACGGTGACCAAGCCTTTCTCACGAAGTGATTTCATAGCAACAGAGACAGAGGGCTTGGAAAAGTTGAGTGCGTGGGCAATATCAATACTGCGCACACTGCCGTTTTCGTTTTTGAGCATAAGTATGGCTTCGAGGTAGTCCTCAAGTGACTGATTGTTACGCAAAATATCCTCTCCTTATTCCAAGAAATCTTTAAGCTTTTTGCTTCTGGAGGGGTGACGAAGCTTGCGGAGTGCCTTGGCTTCAATCTGGCGGATACGTTCTCTTGTTACGTTGAACACGCCGCCAACTTCCTCAAGCGTTCTTGCTCTGCCGTCAACAAGACCAAAGCGGAGACGAAGAACCATTTCTTCACGAGGGGTAAGTGTGCCGAGTACTTCCATAAGCTGTTCTTTAAGAAGCATAAAGGATGCAGCCTCACTGGGAGCCGGAGCATCATCGTCGGGGATAAAGTCGCCCAAATGGCTGTCTTCTTCTTCGCCGATAGGTGTTTCCAAACTTACAGGTTCCTGTGCAATCTTCATGATTTCACGAACCTTTTCAAGGCTCATGTTCATTTCCTTTGCGATTTCTTCGGGAGTAGGTTCACGACCTAATTCCTGAAGTAACTGACGGGATACATGAATGAGCTTGTTAATGGTTTCAACCATGTGAACGGGGATACGGATAGTTCTCGCCTGGTCGGCAATGGCACGTGTGATAGCCTGTCTTATCCACCATGTTGCATATGTGGAGAACTTGTAACCCTTTGTATAGTCAAACTTTTCAACAGCCTTGATAAGACCTAAGTTACCCTCCTGAATAAGGTCGAGGAAAAGCATGCCGCGGCCTACGTAACGCTTTGCAATACTTACAACGAGACGGAGGTTCGCTTCAGTGAGCTTTTGTCTTGCTTCGTCATCACCCTCAGCCATACGCTTTGCATACTCGTGCTCTTCGGCGGGAGAAAGAAGCGGAACCTTACCGATTTCCTTAAGGTACATTCTTACGTGGTCATCGATAGAAACGCCTTCGGGAACAGAAAGGTCGTCAGGGTCTTCGGGAGTTTCGGTTTCGTCGATTTTTGCAAGCTCTGTGTCCATATCGCCGATAACGTCAACGCCTAATGAATCCAATGTTTCGTGGATTTTTTCAATCTGCTCGGCGTCAAGCTCATATTCGGAAAGGGCATCTTCGATTTCCTTTTCGGTCAAAACACCTTTCTGCTTGCCTTTTTCGAGAAGATCTTTAATTGCTGCTTTTTTATTGTTTGCTGCATTTTCGCTCATTGATATCATCCTTTCAATGATTTTTGTTTTTTTAGAAGAATAGAAAGTTTTTCTATGTCGTTGGCGCGCGTTGCCTCTGCAATCTGAATTTTGAGGGTTTCTTCCTCAATTACATTTATAAAATCAACTGCAGCCTGCTTGCTGTCAGAGATTTCGCCTGTTTGCATAAATACCTGTGAAAACTCGCTTTCTTTGCCTAAAAATGCACTTGAAAGCTCGGCTATGCCGAAACTGCCGCCTTTTTCATACAGAAGATTCGCCTCTGCGAAAACCTGCCTGTGAAAGTCATATGTAAAAAGCTCGTCCGTCACTTTGCCCTTTAGTTTTTCAAAATCGTTACGCGAGGACAAAAGTGCACACAGTAAGCCTCGCTCTGCTTTGATAATACGGGCAGAGGTGGTTTTCGTTTGACCGGGGGTGTGCTGAACGCCGGATGCTTTTTTCATCTCTGTGGTGACCGATTTTACGCCCTCACGCCGTCTGAGCTTTTTTATCTCGGTTAAAAGAGCGTCTTCCGATATGTTAGCCTTGCGACTTACGTATTTGAGATACTCGTCCTGCTCGACTGCACTTTTAAGACGGGATAAAAGCTGCGCAATCTCACGTGAGAATTCAACCTTTTGACTGATGTCGTCAAGGTCGTATTTTTGCATAATAGAATCTATCTCATAGCGGGTGGTTGCCCTTGCTGATGTAAGGAGCTTTTCAAATGCCGCCGCGCCATGTTTACGAATAAAATCATCAGGGTCTTTACCGTCGGGGACTTTTAAAACCTTTACGTTACATTCCAACCCCGAAAACAGCTCAATCGCCCTTTTGGCGGCTTTTTGACCCGCTTCGTCAGAGTCATAACAAAGAAAAATGTTTTTGGAGTACTTTGCCGCAAGCCTTGCTTGCTCACTCGTAAGTGCCGTGCCACAACCTGCCACTGCACCCGTAAATCCTGCCTGATGAAGGCTGATAACGTCCATATAGCCTTCGGTTAATATGAGGTTGTTATGCTCCTGTTTTTTTGCAAAATTGAGAGCATAAAGGATTTTGCCTTTGTTGTAAACAATGCTTTCAGGCGAGTTGATGTATTTTGCGCCGTCGCCTGTAAGCTTACGTCCACCAAAACCGACCACGTTGCCGCGGGTGTCAATGATAGGGAACATGACGCGGTTACGGTAGCGGTCATAGACGTGATTTTTTTCATTACGGATGCAAAGCCCGGCTTCAACCATAAGGTCACGGTCATAGCCTAAGGAGAGAAGCTTTTTTAATAAAGCATCCCAGCCGTCCGGAGAAGCACCCAAACCAAAGGACGTGATAGTTTTCATAGATAAACCGCGGTTTGTGAGGTAATCAAGAGCGCTTTTGCCTTCTTGAGATAACAGCACCTCGCGGAAAAACCTTGCCGCATCGCGGTTCATGTCATAGATTTTACGTTTGCGCTTGTAATATGCGTCGGTCTGATCATCAACACGACCCATTTCAGGAAGATTGATGCCTGCACGGTCTGCAAGAAATCTGAGTGCATCGGGAAAATCAAGGTTTTCAGCTGCCATAACAAACTGAATAACACTGCCGCCGACGCCGCACCCAAAGCAGTGGTAAAGCTGCTTGTCGCCGCTCACGTGAAATGAAGGCGTCTTTTCACGATGAAATGGGCAGCAACCCATATAGCCGCTGCCGCTTTTTTTCAAATGAACATAGGACGATACAAGGGAGACGATATCGTTTGCGCTAACTATTTCCGAAATGATTTCATCCGGATAAAAATTTGCCACAAGCTCGCTCCCTTTCATATATAGTATTCATAAATAGTACTTATTGTAATTATTCGACAAGTGAGGCAAAAATCCTTTTTTTAAAAACAAAAAAATTAGCTAAAAAAGGACACTCTCTTTTGGAAGTTATAACCAAATTGTATAAAAATATACAATAACTGCCCGTAAATGTCATCAGTTCCTGCCCCAGGAGGATGGAACATAGATCTTTTCGAACATATAGACCGCATAACGGTCGCTCATGCCTGCTATATAGTCACATACACTGCGGTCAATGTCATAGTCATTCATTGCCGAAATATCCACATCGGGAAGGGTGTGGGGGTTATTGATATAGTAATCATATAAACCGTTTATAATACTGCGGACTTTGCCTTCTTCGATTTTGGCATCGGAGCCTATGTACACATTTTCAAACATAAATGAACGAAGCTCTTCCATTGCGGTGCATACGTCGCCTGTCATCAAAATGCGGTCGCTGTCACGACTTGAATCAATACAGTTACGTATCATGGTGCCTATGCGCTTGGAATGGGTGTCGCCAAGTATGGCAATAAGCTCATTTGGGATAGCGTCGGGTGAAAGCACGCCTGCACGGATAGCGTCGTCAATGTCGTGGTTGATGTATGCAATACGGTCGGCAAACTTGATAATTTTGCCTTCGGGAGTAGATGCAACGTTGCTACCAGTGTGGTTAAGAATACCGTCACGAACCTCATATGTAAGATTAAGCTTGTCAATAAAATCGGCAACGCGGACGCTCTGCTCGTTGTGCCTGAAACCGTTGGGGGATATGGAGTTAAGCGCAGCTTCACCTGCATGACCAAATGGTGTGTGTCCTAAATCGTGACCAAGGCTGATTGCCTCTACCAAATCCTCATTTAACCTTAGTGCACGAGCAATTGTGCGCCCTATTTGCGACACCTCGAGCGTGTGGGTAAGACGGGTGCGATAGTGGTCACCCTCGGGAGATATGAAAACCTGGGTTTTGTGCTTTAAACGACGGAAAGATTTTGAGTGAATAATCTTGTCGCGGTCACGCTGAAATTCGGTACGCATATCGCAGAGTGGCTTGGGTATTTGCCTGCCGCGGGTTTCACGCGCTTTTGTAGCAAAAGGCGAGAGGGTAAGATATTCAGTTTCTTCGATTTGTTCGCGGATTGTCATGGCTATCAACCTTTCAAGTACAGAACGCAGAGTTATATAGTATTTTCGCAAGTAAAAATCTTTTATTTAATTATTTATTCGGGAAAAGTTGGAAAAATCCTTTATTTATGTGAGAAGATAGGGGTAAAAATAAGACGCTACCTATTGGTAGCGTCTCAGCGTGTCGAATTTTTCGATACGCGCCAAAAAAGATTGCCCGTGGCAAGATTTTTTGGCAATGTTTTTTTATAATGAACAAAGTGCCGCTTTCTCGTGTAAGACTCCCTACTGGAGCCCTAAAATCGGCACTTTCGACGGGGTGAATGCGATTAACCCCGTCGATTTTATTTGGGGAACCTTCTTGTCCTCAAAAGATTGGGGGAATGAGGGGGTTGAAGCATTGAAAGTGCTTTTTTATTTATAGTTATCCCAACTCAACTTTTGCCCGCATCTGTCGCAAAATGATTGATATTCTCGCTCTAATGTTATTCTGCACCTTGGGCAGATGGGAAAGGTAGACCATTCGTATAGTTTTGTTTCGGTGACGGGTAGGGCGGTGCGATAAGATAATGCCAGTATGAAACTTAATATAAAATTATCCTTACGCAACATCGTCTTTATCCGACTCAAAAATTATGCGCACTTGGTTTAAAAACTTTTCTACATCAGGACATAAATATATCAAATATAGTACTAATGTGAGAGCACTGCATAAACTGCGACCATGTTCTAATTCAATATACGGGCGAGGGGATAAGGCAAGGCGTTCGGAAATTTCAAATTGGGTTAATCCTAAATTTGCCCTTGTTTTAATTAGCTCCTTACAAAAAAACTCTTTAAGTTTGTTTGAATAAATTTTTCTCATAGTATCATTTCTCCTTCGACAAGGTTTGTCAAAACTTTACCAAAGATTTGATAAAAATACTATGATGCGTGCCACATAAAACCCTTATTTTCCGGTATTTCGGAATGTTTTCCGGAATGCCGGAAAATTATTTGTGATTGTGTTGTAAATTTATTTTGAACTTCAAAATTTAATTAATGTGCTCTACGCAATTTGCATTGATATTGAAAATGAGATGAAATTGTTCAAAGGAACCTACGGTTTATTGAAACCCAATTACAAAGAGAAAAGAATGCAGAATCGTTCAAAACAAAAACAGGCTATACAAAAGTATGCCTGTTATTATTTTGGACGATAGTGTTAATGGGCAAAATAAAACAAATCCCTTTCTGTCAAAGAAAGGGATTTGAACTTCGAAATTTAATTAACACGGTCTGCGCAATTTGCGCTGATGTTGAAAATAACGAATAGAAAATGAGATGAAATTGTTCAAAGGAGCCTACGGCTATACGAGCGTATGCCGTGGGTGAGTTTGGACGATTTTTGCCATTTTATATTGTCATTTTAGTCGCCGAAGCAAACGCCGATAGCTTTCGCCATCTGCACAAGTTCACCGTTGGGGTCAACGTTCTTAGTCTTCTGACCGATAACGTCTTCCAAGGAAGCGTATGTCATTTCGTCGCCATGAAGAGCTACGATGTTACCGAACTTACCTTCCATAGCCAATTCAACAGCTGCATAGCCGTAACGAGAAGAAAGAACTCTGTCATGACCGGATGTGTTACCACCACGCTGTGTGTGTCCGAGAATTGTGGAACGAGCTTCTGTGCCGCAAAGAGCTTCAAGCTGATCAGCAACAATTGCACTTACACCGCCAAGACGGATAGCATCGGGAGAATCTTCGCGAATCTTGGAAATAACAATGTCGCCGCCAAGAGGCTTAGCACCTTCTGCAACTGCAACGATTGCAAAGTCCTTGCCATTAGCCATGTCAGCCTTAATCTTTTCAGCAACCTTGTTGATGTCATAGGGGATTTCGGGAATGAGGATAGCGTCAGCTGCACCTGCGATACCGCCGTGAAGTGTGAGCCAGCCGGCACCACGACCCATGATTTCAACACACATAATTCTGCCGTGAGACTTAGCTGTTGTACGGATACGGTCAAAGGATTCTGTTACAACGCTGATAGCTGTATCGAAACCGAATGTGTAGTCTGTTTCAGCAAGGTCGTTGTCGATAGTCTTGGGAATACCAATAACATTAACGCCCTTTCTTGCAAAGTCACGACCGGATGTGAGTGTACCGTCGCCGCCTAAGATGAAGAGAGCATCGATGCCTGCTTCCTTAAGGTTTTCAACTGCAACGTCAGAAACGTCGTGATACATAATCTTACCATTTTCGTCACGAACGATGTTATCGTTTTCGTCACGGATGGGGTAAATGAAAAGGTTGTCCTTGTTAGAGGACTTAAGGATTGTGCCGCCCTCAGAAAGGATTTCCTGAACGTTGTCAAGTGTAAGCGGAATAAAGTCCTTGTGGTAAAGACCGTGGTAACCACGTCTGATACCTACAACTTCAAGACCGTACTTAACGATAGCTGTCTTAACAACGGCACGGATAACCGCGTTGAGGCCGGGGCAGTCGCCGCCGCCTGTGAGAATGGCAACTTTTTTGATTTCACTCATATGATAAACCTCCGTAAAATAAATTAACAAATTATTGCCTTTTAATAATACTATAAAATCGGAATTTATGCAAGCAAAATTTTGATTTTTATACAAATAATGTTTTTGTTGCATTTTTGGTAATAATATCATATAATATGTATGTTATCCAAAAGAAAGGAACGGTAATAATATGGAAGAGAAAAAATCATCCAACTTTATTCATGACATTATCGATGCCGACCTGGCAGAAGGACGTGAAAACGAGGTTCATACACGTTTTCCTCCCGAGCCTAACGGTTATCTTCATATAGGTAGTGCAAAGGCTATTTACATCAACCACACTGCTGCAAAAAAATACGGCGGTAAATTCAATCTCCGTTACGATGATACCAACCCCGTAAGAGAGGACGACGAGTACGTAAGAGCTATTGAAGAAGACCTTATGTGGCTCGGTGCAGTGCCTACAGGCGGTATTTTCTATGGCTCTGACTACTTTGATAAGTGCTACGAATTCGCAGTAAAGCTCATAAAAGAGGGCAAGGCTTTTGTATGCGACCTTACACCCGAGGAAATGAGCGAGTACCGTGGTGTGCCTACTAGTCCCGGTAAGGAAAGCCCCTACAAGAATAGAAGCGTGGAAGAAAACCTTGATTTGTTTGAAAGAATGAAAAATGGCGAATTCAAGGACGGAGAGAGAACTCTTCGTGCTAAGATTGATATGGCAAGCCCCAACATGAACATGCGTGACCCCGTTATTTACAGAATTAAGCACGCGGAACATCACAGACAGGGCAACAAATGGTGTATTTACCCCATGTATGACTTTGCCCATCCCATTCAGGACGCTCTAGAGGGCATCACACATTCACTTTGCTCCATTGAATTTGCAAACCACAGACCCCTTTACGATTGGGTTATTCAGAATGTGGGCTTTGACCATGACCCTCATCAGTATGAGTTTGCCCGTCTTAACATGACATATACAGTTATGAGTAAGCGTTATCTCAGAAAATTGGTTGAAACAAAAACAGTTGACGGTTGGGATGACCCCAGAATGCCTACACTCTCGGGTCTCAGAAGACGCGGCTATACACCCAGTGCAATATTTGACTTTATCGAAAGAAGCGGTGTTGCAAGAAGTGAGGCTATGGCAGATTTGAACCTTCTCGAGTACTGCATCTGCGAAGAACTCAACGAGAGTGCCGAAAGAAGAGTGTGCGTTATTGACCCTCTTGAGGTTGAAATCACAAACTACCCCGAGGATAAATGCGAATATTTTGAGCTTTCAAACCACCCCAAAAAGCCGGAACTCGGCACAAGAAAGCTTCCCTTTACAAGAAATGTTTACATTGAAAGAAGCGACTTTATGGAAGAACCTGTTCCGGGCTTCCAGCGACTTAAACCCGAAGGCGAAGTGCGACTTATGGGCGCATATATCATTAAGTGTGATGAGGTTGTAAAGGACAGTGAGGGTAACGTTGTAAAGCTTCTCTGCTCTGCAGATTTAGTAACAGGTAACGGCAAGAGAGAGGAAGGCCCTAAGGTTAAGGGTACTATCCACTGGCTCAGTTGCGAACACGCTCTTGATAGAGAAGTAAGAATTTATAACAATATTTTCAACAAGGAAAACGTTGCAACACTTCTTGAGGATGAAAACTTTGAAGAGTTCTTAAACCCCGATAGTTTGGAAATTTATCCTTCTGCAAAGGTGGAAGAAAGTCTTGCCGAGGCAAAGATTGGCGAAAGATTCCAGTTTGTGAGAATGGGCTACTTTACGCTTGACAGCAAGTGTGAGGGCGTATTCAACAGAACTGTGGCACTTAAGACAGGGTTTAAACCCGCAAAATAAAAATACGAAAAATCTTATGCCATCTTGCGGTTTTGTGCTCGCTTATGTACTAGTACACGTCGCTTACACAAAACCACAATCTGACTAAACCTTTTTCGTATTTTAAGGCGGAGTAGATGAGAAATGAGGAATGAAAAATGGATTATAATAAATTAGCAGAATTATTATTCCCCGATATTGATTGCGATATTGATTTTTATGAAACAAAGTACCCCAAGCGTGAACTCCCCGAGGGTGCAAGAGTAACTCGTCTCGGACCAAGCCCCACAGGCTTTATCCATTTGGGTAATTTGTACGGTGCACTGGTTGATGAAAGACTTGCACATCAGTCGGGCGGTGTTTTCTTCCTTCGTATTGAAGACACCGACAACAAGCGTGAGGTTGAAGGTGCAGTTGATATTATTATCAACTCTCTTAAGTACTTTAACGTAAACTTTGACGAGGGTGCAACAAAGGACGGCGAAAAGGGTATTTACGGACCTTACCGTCAGAGACAGAGAAGAGAAATTTACAGATGCTTTGCAAAGCATCTTACAAAGAAGGGATTATGCTACCCTTGCTTCTGTAGTGAAGAAGAAAACGAACAACGACGCACACAGCAGGAGGCTATCAAGGCAAACCCCGGATACTACGGCGAGTGGGCAACTTGTAGAAACCTCTCCTATGAAGAGGTTGAAAAGAGGGTTAATGCAGGCGAAAGCTATGTAATGCGTTTCCGTGCACCCGAAAACACACACCGTATTATCGAGGTTGAAGATGAAATCCGCGGTACATTAAAAATGCCCGAAAACGAAATGAACTTTGTCGTTTTAAAGAGCGACGGTATCCCCACATATCACTTTGCGCACCTTGTGGACGATTACCTTATGGGCACAACTCATGTTGTACGTGGTGAGGAATGGCTTGCAACGCTTCCTTATCATCATCAGCTTTTTGAAGCCTTTGGCTTTAAAATCCCCGTGTACTGCCACACAGCAGTATTAATGAAGATTGATGCTGAAACAGGCGTGAAGAGAAAGCTTTCCAAGCGTAAGGACCCCGAATTCAGCCTTGACTTTTATAAGAGCGAGGGCTACCTTCCTGAGGCTGTATGGGAATATTTGTTGACTGTTTTAAACTCCAACTTTGAAGACTGGAGAAGAGAAAACCCCGATGCCGATGTGCATGACTTTAAGTTTACAACACAGAAGATGAGCGTTTCCGGTGCACTTTTTGACACGGACAAGCTTGCCGATGTGTCGAAAAACTATATTGCAAAGCTCCCGGGCAAGCTCGTTTATGACGAACTTGTAGCATGGGCAAAGGAATGTGACGAAGAGTATTATAATCTTCTCACAAAGAATCCCGAGTTTACACTTAATATGATAAATATCGGCCGTGGTGGCGAAAAGCCCAGAAAGGACATTTCCTGCTGGAAACAGAGTAAGGAATTTTTCTCCTTTATGTTCCCCGAAACATTTAAAATGGAAGACAGCTTCCCCGAAAATGTTAGTGAAGAAGATAGAAGAGCTATCCTTACAAAGTACATTGAAACCTATGACCACAGTGCCGTTAAGGACGAATGGTTCCCTGCACTTCGAGCAATGGGTGAGGAAATGGGCTATGTACCCAAGCCTCAGCTTTACAAAAAGAATCCCGAAATGTACAAGGGCCACGTAGGTGACGTGGGTGCAGTTGTGAGAGTTGCTTTAACAGGCAGAATGAACGCTCCCGACATTTGGGAAATTCAGCAGGTATTAGGCGAAGAAGAGACCTTGAGAAGAATTAAAAACGCTTTAAACTAAAATGCTTTGAAAAAAAGTGGGGTATTGCATAAGCAATGCCCCATTTTAATTAGGTGAGAATATGAGAAGATTTTTAGGTGTTATTTTATCTGTAATATTACTTGCAGGTTGCGGATGTAACAAAAAAATTACATACCAAAGCGGCATGTTTACAGATGTTCGCGATTGGGATTTTTACGAAAGTGCGGTAGCACTGTGCGTAAATGAAGGGTACATGACCTTTGAGGGCAATGCTTTCCGTGTGGACGAGCCTGTCTCTCTTAGCGAATGTGCGGATATTATCGTAAAAATAACAGGTGCAGATATAGACAATTCGATAGAATATGTAATAGAAAACAATATTGCACCCAAAGACTTTGGCGAATGGGACGCCCCTGCGGCACGGTGTGACGTGGCATACATGATTGCACGTGTTGTAAAAGGCGGAGATATAAACGAGGTCATAGAGGGTGCTGTAAGTGATATTAAGGGCGTGTACTCGGAAAGCGAGATATACAGCCTGTACAGAAAAGGTATATTTTCAGGTGATAAGACAAGTAACACCTTCCGTCCCTTTGAAAGCATGACAAGAGCCGAAATGGCAATTGTTGTCCAGCGGTGCTGTGACGCATCAAAGCGTGTGAGCTTTGATATGGGCACTTTAAGCGTGAGCTTTGTAGCGTTTGGTGATACGATAGGGCATTCGCCCGTACTCCGTGCGGCACAGACCAATGACGGCTATGATTTTACCCAAAATTTTGAAAACGTGAAAAAGTATATTGAAGAAGCGGACGTTGCCTGCGTAAACCAGGAGACCGTTTTTGTGGAGAATAATTTTTCGGGGTATCCGTCCTTTGGCAGTCCTGAGGAGTTTGGTGTGGCAGAGGCTTTGGCAGGGTTTGACGTTGTAACCCATGCCACAAACCATGCTTTTGACCGAGGCACAGGCGGAATCATGTATACAACAGCTTTTTGGGAAAATTATCCCGAAATTGAAATGCTCGGCATACATCAGTCTGAACAGGATGCAGACGAGATAAGCGTTATTGAGAAAAACGGACTGAAAATAGCGCTTTTGAACTATACATATTCTTTAAACGGATATCAGCTTCCCAAGGGTGGGGAATACATGGTTGATTTGCTTGATGAGGAAAAAATCATATCCGACATGGCAAAGGCGAAAGGCATGAGTGATGCTATAGTTGTTTTTGCACATTGGGGCAACGAGTATCAGAATACCCCTGCCCAAAGTCAAAGAAATTGGGCACAGCTTTTTGCAGACAACGGTGCAACGGTAATCGTGGGGGCGCATCCTCATGTAGTACAGCCACTTGAGACCGTGACTGCATCAGACGGACGGGTAGTGCCGGTGTATTATTCCCTGGGTAATTTTATATCAAATCAGAATGATTATCAGAACGCACTGTGCGCAATGGCGGATTTTGACATAATAAAGGACAAAAACGGGGTAAGGTGCGCAAATTATGTGATTGAGCCTGTTGTAACACATATGCAGCCCGACTACTACTCGGCTTATCTTTTGGAGGATTATCCCGAGGAAATGGCAAAAAAGCATAAACATAGGATCAGATTCGGCACAAGATTTACAAAAGAAGAGTACGTTGAGGTATTTAATAATATAGTGAATAAATAATAAAACGGCGTTGCATTATGCAACGCCGTTTTGGTCTAATTATTTTTTTGTCGTATATTCCAAAAGCTCATATGTACTATTGCCGTTTATTACTCTGGGCTTTAAAACGGCATAGCCTTTGTACTGATAGGAATAGTTTGTTTTTGCGTCAACAGGTGACAGGGTGTACCAACCTGTCTGGGGATAGCTATTATGGTTGTCGCGGTCATAGTAAACTGTAAAGCTCACGGTTATCGAGCCGTCATTGTTTTTGTATGCGTCATCAGCAACGGAAAAATATGCGTGTGATTCACTGCATTGACCGTAACGGGTGAAAGTACCCTCGTTATAAACCCACTCATTGCCCGAAAGCGAAGATTCGATAGTTTGCTCGGGAACGGAGAGGCCAAACATATCACTAAGTACACGATTTACAGCGTCGCGACTAACTGTCATGTCGTCACCTTCAATGGTGATTTCATCGGGGCGGTAAAGGTGCAGATGAGTTGCCGCAAATGTTATAAGCTCGTAATACAGATTATCTGTTTTGTCGGGATGTGTGAAAAAAGCTTCGGAAAGGGTTGAAAGATAGCAGTTAAGATTGTATTTTTCAGAATCCGAAAGAGCGGTGAAATAATCGTGCGAGGTTGTTGCAGTTTCGATAAAGTAACCCATTTTGCCTGCATAATGCTCCGATATATCGTTTTCGGCATCGTTAAAATACCACTTGTTATTAACCTTGAATACTAAAAGATATTCTTCACTATTGCCTGTTTCAGAAATATAGGACGGTTCACCGTCAAGCCATGGGGCAAAAGTCATATCGTCGCCGTTCATCCAGCGAACAGAATCCCAGCTTGTGTTATTGCCAAGCTCTGCGCCTATCCAAAAAACGCTTATGCCCTCGGCTTCCGCATATGAACAAACGGTGTCAAATTCGTCCTGATTTTCAATACATACAAGCGTCTGACCGCGGTCGCGGGCATCTGTTGCCGCATGCGTCCATGTTGCGTCTGAGATAACGAGCGTATACGATGAGTGGGAGGGCGGTGCAACTATAAGAGAGGTATCAACCGTTGGGAAATAATCGGATTTGTAGCTTGTGTCAACTGTTTCTGTGGGTTCTTCCTCTTTCTTGGAAGAGGAATCGGACGATGAAAGTGACATAACTATAATACTAACAGCTACGGCTATTATAAGCACCGATACAAATGATATAAGACCATAAACCCATGCACGGCTTTTTGCCTTAGGCTCCCCTTTTTTGGGGGGAGCAGGCGGGGGAGCAAGGGAGTTTTGGGGATTCGGTTTGGCATCAACGGGTGCCACGGGCGTTATAAGGGGAGATGTATCTAATCGGTTGCCGCAACCCGAACAAAATTTGCTGTCATCGGGCAGACGGTTGCCGCATCTTGGACAAAGCATGACGTTTCCTCCTGTGATAGTTAATACTAATATTGTAAAATATGTGGGAGATTTTGTCAACAAGAGGATTTTGGAAGAAACAAGTGGAGGATGCATGCGACCTGCTCATTACGAATGAACAGGTCTAAATACCCCCTTTTTTTGACACTCTGTTTTTTTACCTTCATAACGTTTTTTCGGTAAACATTGACCGAATCGGTAATTGTTGAACATAAATATTGCCATTAGGTGCTATTGATCACGTTTCATGTTATAACGTAGAAAGATTAATAATTCAAGCGGTATCATAAAATTAAGGACAACCTTTTTGAAGAAGGTTGTCCTTTGATTTTTTGCCTACGTATTACAGACCTAAAAGTTCTTTTTTCTTCGCATCAAACTCTTCTTGGGTAAGGATTCCTTGGTCGAGCAATTTTTTGAATTTCATAATTTCGTCAGCCGCAGAATTGTTATGAACTTCACCATTTGCGTACTCAACATGGTTGCTTTGGTTAATATTGTTTATTGTTTCCAAAGCAGTGATACATTTTTGAGCACTATCTTGGGCGGTTTTATATATAAAACTGCTTGTTTTAGTTTCTGTGGCAATGAAGTTTATATAAAGAACATCAGTGTGAGCATTTTTCAAAGAAACTCTCAGTTTCATTGAATTACAAATACCTTTTGATTTTTTTCCACCAGTAACACCACCAACTATGGCACCGACACCGCCGAACAACAAACCGCCGGCAACAGCACGACCCAAACCACCTTTTGTAATGCTTTGACCATCTTCTAACAACTCAAAGCTCAAAAGGTTATCGTAAGAAAAAATATCTCTCCCAATTTTGAACGCCTTGTTGTTTTCATCAATTGCTATGTATGTTCCAACAGATTTTGTTTTGCTGAAGTTATTAACAAGTGCTTTGCGAACATTAACCAATTCTTTAATTGATTGCTGATTATAAGAGAGAGCATTGCTTAACGTTGAAATGCCAGCACCACTCAAACAATTAGTACAAACCGCACCATCAGAAATCTTTGCCTTTCCAGATAATAGTCCTAACTCTTTGCCGCATACGGCACAAGGTGTTTTTGCCATTTTTACATCCTCCTATAATAAAAAAGTGCGTCCCATCAAGAGACGCACCGAAAAATGCTTCCCTCGATGTTGCTACACATTTTACCTAATCAAAGGGGAGAGAATACATTTTTGCCGATAGTATTCCCTCTAATTAGGTAATATTAAAATGTGTAGCACAAATAATATATCACATTATTGCAAAAAAATCAATAGATTAGAATCGTTTTAGTGTGGAGGATGCCGAGGACTTTATCCACCACAGGATGTGCTCACGGCACCCTCGGTGTTCGAGTCACGTCGAAAGAAAAAGGAACCACACCCTTTGGGTATGATTCCTTTTTGTGGAGCCGGTGACGTGACTCGAACACGCGACCTGCTCATTACGAATGAGCTGCACTACCAACTGTGCTACGCCGGCATAAAATATTTAACGAATATATTTTAAATGTTAAACCAAGCTTTGTCAAGAATTATTGTTGATTATTTTTGGATTTGTGCTATACTATATTGTAGATAATTATGGCAAGGATGTGTGCCTGTGGAAAAAAATATTACAATTGATGGATTAAACATAAATTATATAGATGAAGGCAAAGGCAAAACTATTGTGCTTTTTCACGGCTGGGGTGCAAACAAAGAAGCTTTTACGCCGATTATAAAAAAGCTGGGCACGTATATGCGTGTGGTGGCACTTGATTTTCCCGGGTTTGGTAAGAGCGATGAACCCTGTGAAATCTGGGATGTGGACGCCTATGCTGAATTTATGAAAAAGTTTATAAAAGCGGCAGAGTGCGAGGGGGCAATATGGCTTGGACATTCCTTTGGAGGAAGAGTTATAATAAAGCTTTTTAGTAAAATGGAAGTAAAGCCCTGTAAAATTGTGCTTGTGGATGCTGCAGGCATTAAGCCCAAGCGCGGCTTAGATTACTATGTGAAGGTATATTCCTACAAGCTGGGCAAAAAAGTGTTGAAGTTTCCTCTTATAAACAAGACAGGTCTTTACGAAAAACTGGTTAAAAATGCAGGCAGCAGTGACTATAAGTCACTTAGTGAAAATATGCGTGCTACTATGAGTAGGGTTGTAAATGAGGATTTGAAAGGCTATTTGCCGGATATAGGGGTGCCTACGCTTCTTATATGGGGAGATAAAGACACTGCAACACCTATAGGCGATGCTCATATAATGGATAGTTTACTTCCCGACAGCGGAATTGTGGTTTTGGAGGGTGCAGGGCATTTTTCGTATCTTGACAGACCGGGCAAGTTTTTTGCGGCACTCGAATATTTTGTAAAATAAGTGGTGATAGATTTGACAGGCGAAGTTTTGTATAAACTGATGTATACGGTTGTTGCTGTTATACATTTGTGGGTTGTGATGACAAGCGGAGTAAAGCATGCTAACCATATGTTGCAGCTTAATTCGTATTTTAATAAAAGATATGCCTCCTACCTTTGGAAAAACAAACTTAAAATGGTGGATTTTAAGGCGATTTTTGCTTTTTGTGGGTATGGTTTTTTGATTTTTGGCGATGTGCCGGTAATCAGTGCATATGCTCTTATATATGTGGTGCTTGATATTTTAAAACCTAAAAAAGAAGAGAAAAAACCTCTTGTCATCACAGACAGAGTAAAAAGACTTTTTGTGACAGAGGGTATTGTGTGCGCTTTGATTTTGGCGGCGGGATTTTTTGTAGATGCCGTTTGGGTGCCCGTACTTCTTTTCGTGGTAGCTTTTGTTGCACCTTTCCTTGTAATGGCGGCAAATCTTATCAATGCTCCTATAGAGGGATTTATAAGACAAAAGTTTGTTGACAGTGCCAAGAAAAAGCTTGAGGCAATGAGTGATTTGAAAATTATCGGTATTACAGGCAGCTACGGCAAAACGAGTGTAAAGAATTTTGTGAGCACTCTTCTTAGTGAAAAATACAACGTGCTTATGACGCCCCATTCATACAACACAACGCTCGGTGTAGTGAGGACTGTCAATGAAAATCTTACGCCTTTGCACGAGGTTTTTGTGGTTGAAATGGGTGCAAGAAACATAGGTGACATAAAGGAAATTTGCGACCTTGTTAAACCAAAGGCAGGTATACTTACAAGTGTTGGACCGCAGCACCTTGAAACATTCAAAACTCAAGAAAACATAACAAAGACAAAATATGAGCTTATGGACAGTGTAGGGGACGGCAAAAAGTTTGTAAACTATGATAACGAAATTATCCGTAAGTGCGAAAGAAAAGAAAACACAATAACATACGGCACAAGTGATGAATGCGATTATTGGGCAAAGGATATCAAGGTTAGTGAAAAAGGCAGTACGTTTACGCTTGTAACGCCTAATGGTGAAGCTGAGCTTAAGACAAAGCTTTTAGGCAGACACAACGTTATTAACCTTGTGGGCAGCTGTGCTGTTGCCATGGAGTATGGTGTGGATATTGATTCTATAAAGATTGCAATGCGCAGAATTGAAAGTGTTGAACATCGTCTCCAGTTAAAAAAGCAACCCGATTGTACTATTATTGACGATGCGTATAATTCAAATCCCGAGGGCGCAAAGGGTGCACTTGAAACCCTCCGTGAATTTGAGGGTACAAGGATAGTTATTACGCCCGGTATGGTTGAATTGGGTAGCCGTGAAGAAGAAGAAAACGAAAAATTGGGCGCAATCTGTGCAGAATGTGCAGATTATGCGATTTTTGTGGGTGAAAAGCAGTATCCTATACTTAAAAAGGGTGCTGACACTGTTCGTCCCGACGATGAAAAGATTATGTGCGCAAAGGATATTTACGAAGCATTTAGTATGATGAGAGGTATACAGGCAGAGAATAAGATTGTGCTTTTGGAAAACGATTTGCCTGACAATTATCTGTAAGGATGATATGCAAGCTTTGCTTGCATGATATGCCCATGGGTATTAAGGAAGATACGTTTGAAAGAAAATGTATTAGTTGATTTGTCAAAAGGCTTTGCAATTGAAATTATTAATCTTTGTAGCGAACTCAAGAGAAATGAAAAAGTTGCAATTTTGACTAGTCAGTTATTGCGAAGCGGAACAAGTATAGGGGCTAATATTCATGAAGGGAATTATGCAGCGAGCAAGGCAGATTTTATTAACAAATTTCAGATAGCGTTAAAAGAAGGCTACGAAACTGATTATTGGTTGGACATTTTTAAGGAAACCGGTGTTGTCAACGAAGAAAAGTATACTGATTTGAAAACCAAAAATGGCAGAACCAGAAAAATCCTTATAACATCGATTAAAACGGCAAAATCATCAATAAAGTGAAAAATTTTTGATTTTTTCTCCTTAATGAACCGTAGGTTCATATCATTATGCAGTAATATCATGCGCAAAGCGTATATCATTATTTCCCATAGAAAATTCAAATACAGAAAGGAATGTATATTATGAAAGTATCAGTCGGTGTGCTTTTTGGCGGTAACAGTGTTGAACATGAGGTTAGCGTTATTTCCGCTTCTCAGGCAATGCACGCATTAAATAAAGAAAAATATAACGTTGTGCCTATTTACATAACAAAGGATTGTAAATTTTATACAGGTGAGGCACTTTTGGATATTGCAAAGTATAAGGATATCCCCGCACTGCTTAACGAATGTGAAGAGGTTATCCTCAAAAAGGGTGCAAATTGCGCAGAACTTGTAAAGGTTAAGGCACCTCTTTTCGGCAAAAAGATTGTTACAGTATGCGATATGTTTATTCCTGTTGTGCACGGTACAAATGTTGAAGATGGTACTCTGCAGGGATTTTTGGAAATGCTCGGTGTGCCTTATGCCGGCTGTGACGTAACGGCATCTGCTCTCGGCATGGATAAATATGCCATGAAATGCGTGCTCCGTGACGCAGGCGTAAATGTGCTTGACGCTGTGTGTTTTTATTCGAGAGAGTATTTTAAAAATAGTGATGCAGTTGTTGAAAAAATTGAAGAAAAGCTCAGCTATCCTGTTATTGTAAAGCCTGTCAACCTTGGCTCGTCTGTTGGCATTAAGGTGGCAAAGGACCGTGACGGACTTATGGAAGCTATCGAAGACGCGGCAACCTTTAGTCAGAAGGTTTTGGTTGAAAGAGCTATTGAAAAGCTCCGTGAGGTTAACTGCTCAGTCTTGGGTGACTACGAGGAGTGCGAGGCAAGTGTACTTGAAGAACCTATTTCCTCCGGCGGCGATATATTAGACTTTAAGGATAAGTACCAAGGCGGTAGCAAGCACGGTGACGGTGGCAGCAAGGGGATGAGCGGCTCAAGCCGTAAGGTGCCTGCAGAGGTTACAGCAGAGCAGGAAGCAAAAATTAAGGAAATGTGCCTCACAACCTTTAAGGCACTTAACTGTAACGGCGTTGCCCGTATTGACGTTATGATTGACGAAGCAATCGGCGAAATTTTTGTAAACGAAATCAATACTATTCCCGGCTCGTTATCTTTCTATTTGTGGGAAGCGGCAGGATTAGGATTTGATAAGCTAATGGATAAAATTGTTTACTATGCGCAGAAGAGAAGCCGTGAAAGAGAAAAGATAAATTTCTCTTACGATACAAATTTACTTAGTGAATTTGGTTCAAGAAGCCTTAAAAATGGTGCTAAAGGCACAAAGAATTAAAATAAAAATCCCGTTTGGAATTTATTCCAAACGGGATTTTTTATTTTTCAGAAAAAAGAGTGGCTAAATCAAAAAGATATTTAGAGCGTTTTTCATCCATTGTAAGCATGAGGGAATAAACCTTGTGTGCATAGGAATTATCAGAGCCAGAAGCAAGGTTTTTGAATAAGTCCGGAAGGTCAACCTGGAGGGCTGATGCTATTCTATATACGGTGTCTACAGACGGATTCTTTTCACCACGTTCAACCTGACCGATATATGAAGTGTTCAGTTCGGAAAGCTCGGCAAGCTTTTCTTGGCTGAGCCCTTTTTTTACCCTTAATTGTCGGATTCGGTTTCCAATTTCAATGTGAATAGTATTCATATTAATCACCCTATCTTTATTATAAACGCTATAACATAAAAATCTAATGACTATTGACATTAAAAAAAGAAAATGATATACTATAGTCATCGAAAAAGCGATAAAAAACTATTATAGTACACGAAAGGATGATTTTTATGAGTAAAAAAATTTTAAGTGTTATTTTAACACTTGTTATGTGCTTGTCACTTGTTGCAAGCCTTAACGTGACGGTAAATGCAGCGGGGGATATAGTCATAGACCTTAATGACTATGGCGAATGGCCGTCGGTATCAAAGAAAAAACCGATTAAGTGTTATGCAAACACCAACTCTAATATACCGGTGTACAAAACAAAGGATTCGGAAAATGGGGATTATGGCACGGTGTATGGAAAGTCAGATGAATTAAAAATACTTGATATAACGAGTGACCCATGGAGGATTAAAGTGGCATACCCCACCGCAAAAGGTGAAAAAGTTGGTTGGATTGATGCATGTTATATAGCGTCAAAAAGGTCTAGTTCTATCTGTGAAATTTTAGTTGGACATGTCGAAGACAGATATAAGGCAACCAAAAAGATTACAACGTATAACAAAAAAGGCGGAGCAACTTATGGCTATATTTCAAAGGGTGATGAAGTTATAGTCGTGCAGACAGCAGGAAAATGGCAACAGGTAATATACCCGGTATCAAAGGGATACAAATTAGCATGGATAAGAAAATAATAAGGAGTGTATGAAATGAAAAAGAGAATTTTAGGTATAATTTTAGTGCTTATTATGCTGATAAGCATTATGCCACTGAATACAATTAGCGTTTCAGCAGGAACTGACGAGTGGAAGAATGTTAGTTTTTGGGCATCAAAATCAATAAAAGTATATAAAAACACAAAAACTACAACTTCGTCCGGCACAATTGACAGTGGGGATAAGGTAACTATTGACAGTTATCACGAATCCAGTGATAGGTTTAAAGTCACATATCCTATTACACGAGGTTCTAACAAAGGTGGCACAGGTACAGGCTATATAAAGAGAAGTGATGTGTGTAAAAAATACAATTCAACATCATGGACTGTAGCCGATGGATTTACTGTTTCTGCATATCAAGATAAGTCTTGTAAAAAAATTACAACGATTGAAAGCGGGGCAAAAGTCATAGTTGTTGATCAAAAGAGTACATCAAATATGATGCATGTTATCGCAACCATTAAAGGGAAGAAATACTTGGTGTGGGTGAAAAAAGCTGACGTTAGAAAAACTCCAAATATATCAGAACTGAAAACATATAAAATTGCATCAAAGTTGAACACTAATTATGTTCTTGATGTAGCCGGGGGTTCAAAAGATAACGGTGCTAATATCCAATTGTACAAATGGAATGGTACATCTGCACAGGTTTTCAAATTTAATAAGTCTATATCTAATGCTACATTTGGCACAACATACTATCGTATAACAAATTATAATTCTAATGATGAAGTTGTATGGAAAGATAACAATGTTGTTCAATGGAGTGCTGATTATGTTTGGGCTGTTGCAGAAGATAATGAAGGCTACATTATACTGGTACCAAGTTCTAAGAGAAATATGTGTATGGATGTGGCTGGCGGTAAAGTTGCAAGTGGAACAAACATACAGTTATATAAAATCAATAACACAGACGCACAAAGATTTAAGCTTATTGAAGTTGCAATGAAAGGATAATAATTAATTTTGATGACAAAAAAGGGGAAGCGCTGTCTTCCCCTTTAGTTTTACGAAGGAGTGAGTTTATGAAAAGGATATTATGTTTAGGTTTGGTTTTTTTGATGATGTTTTCGGCTTCTGCGGTTGCTCAAGATGTTGAATGTTATATGTGTGGTGATTTTGCCGGCGAGGACTGTTTTATAGACGAGGACGGATATATATACTGCTATGAGTGTGCAGAAGAATATTTTTATGATTACGAAGATGAAGAGGAATATTTTGAAGTAGTATGCGAGTATTGTGGGGAAGGCTTTGAAGAAAGCGAAATATGGTACTATGAGGGAAATGGCTTATGTCCTTATTGTGACGAAATTTTGCCCGGATATGAAAAAGAAGAACTGACGGTATTTATATGGTATGAATATGATTATGAAACCAAGGAATATCTTGTATACATGGAAGCGTCGGAATATGGTGCAGAAATATATTACAACGTAAACACAAATACGCCTAACAGACGCTCAAAAAAATACAGTGAACCATTTTATGTTATAGGAAAAGCCCCTATTGTAAGAGCTATAGCATATTTTGGAGACGAGAAAAGCGAGATTGTAAACGAGTGGCTCGAACCTAAGAATAGTATTGAATACAGCGAGGAATGCCCTTATTGCATGGAACGGTATACATACGATGCTATTGAGTATGACGAAGACGGATACGGACTTTGCCCTAACTGCTATGAAATAGTGGAAGAAATAGTGAATGAGTATTACGAGGATGAGTACTATGAAGACGAATATTACGAGGATGACGAGTGGTATGAGGAAGAGGAATACTACGAGGAAGAAGAGTACTACGAAGAGACAAAACAGGTTGTAATAAAGCTTACAATAGGGTCAAATGTTGCGTATATAAACGATGAGTACATTTGGATTGATGCGGTACCTATAATCAGAAATGACAGAACAATGCTTCCGATACGAACTGTTGCCGAAGCACTGGGAGCAACAGTGGACTGGGATGATGAGACAAAGACTGTTTCTATTGAAACTGTAGGTGGCGGACACACCTTTATGATAACTATAGGAAATCCGAATATATGGGTATGGAATTCTCCGGGAGCTTGGGATTTTGACCCTAGAAAGCAAAGTTTACCTCCGCTTGACAGCGTGGCGTTTATTGAAAATGGCAGAACATATCTGCCTGTAAGATTTGTTGCAGAGGCTTTGGGAGCAGAGGTATCTTGGGATAATTATACGCGTACTGTTACTATTGTAAAGGATGTTTATTAATATAGAAAACAGCGTTGCATTTGCAACGCTGTTTTTGTGTTACTTATTAATTTTAACCAGTGGTTTGATTGTGTTCATATCCCAAATATAAATTTCTTCATTCTCGGAAAGCTGGGGTACGGGTTCTTGTGTAAGAGGTGTTCTCTTAACCTTTGTTACCATATCGCCGTCACGCACAACCTGAATAATTGTGCCCGTGCTTCCTTCCTCATATTCAAAGTAGTAATTATTATCTTCGATTGAAATGAAGGTCATGTTACAAACAGCTGTATCATAATTTACAAAGGGGATAGAATCGGAAAGGGTGTAAATATTGATTTCGGCTACATTACAGTAGTCGGAGGGGTTTTGATATTTGATGTAGCGGTATTCGTCCGTGTTTAAAAATTCGGCGTATGAGACAAGAGTTTCCACGCCATAGGGGGGAGTAGTGGTTATGACAAAAAGCTGCTCCCAATTTGCGCCGTCAACTGAGCCATAAAATGATGTGGAGACCATTCTGCCTGCCCAGTTTGAACGGGGGTAATAGCCTATTGCACCGATAGATGTGGGTTCACCTAAATCTATCATTAAGTAGCCACCCGAGATACCGTCGAAAAAAGTTGAGAGGTCTCCGTCAAAAGCATATTTTGCCTGGGTGTTGGGGTCGGAGTTCCATGTGTCTGAACCTGTGATTGTTAAGTTCGTAGTATCAATTTTTTCAATATGAGAAACATCGGGAGCTTTGCTTATCTTGATATAACTCATCATAGGTCCGCCGTAGCCGTCGCTGTCAAGTTTAAGGTTCAATTCAGCATCGCCACCTGTAACAGATGCCACTTTCTTTATAATGTTGGGGTTAGAAGCATCTGTGGAGGGGATAATGCCTGAGGCTAAAACTTCGCCGTTCATGGTAAGGCTTGCTTTACGGTTGACGCTTGTCTGCCAGTGAGAGGGAGCGTAGAATGCAACCTCAAAGGCATAGTCGCCGTCATCGGGAAGGGCGAACTTGTAGGTAATGCCATTGCCTGTTCTGTCGTCCTGGTCCTTGGCGTAGCGGTAGGTGATGATTTTGTCCTCACCGTCTGTAAGGTCGTATTCATAAGGCCATGTTTCGGCACCTGTCAAAAGGTGAGGGTAGGTGTCATTTGCAACATATGTATCAACAACGCCCCATGCGTAGCCTGTGACAGGGTCTTCCTGATAGAACTGCTCTGTTACGGAGTTATAGAGACCGTATTTATCATTTGGATTTATGGTAGTGGGGTCGATGTCGCCGCAGTCAACAAAGTAGAGTAGGTCGGGGTCAACTGTGCCGATATTCATAGAGAAATCGTCGATACAAGCTCTGTCTAAAGTAATAAATAATGAAATTTCACCATTGGAATAAGCTCTGATTTTATAAGTTTCCCAAGAGTTTGAGAGGTCTATAAAACTAAGCGTATCATTTGCATCTAATATTCTCACTTCGCCTTCAACATCTTCTGTGGCAGCCTTTGCCTTGAAAGTAATATCATAATAGCCTTCGGGGCAGGTTATAGTTTGTCCAAGATGACGGTCGGAAGTTGTGTAGGCGTAGTGATTACCGTTTTCTTCAGCTATATAAGGTGGTCTGCCGGATACTATTAACCAACCTGTGAAATCTCCTGTGCCGAAGGAGGAGTTTACAATATAATTGTCAAGGTTTTCGGGGATGATGAATTTGACTGCAAATTCCGTATCAGTTTCGGGGGTATAGGTGAGAGTGTTGTCTGTTACTAAATCTGAAACATCCTCGCCGTTTGCAAAGACTTCTACCGTGCCCTCGTTGTACTCGGGGAAAAAAGTGAGGGTAACGTCTTCTCCGGGAGCAACACTTGTTTTGTCAAGCTCAACAGTGCCGTGGTCTGTAGCCATTACGCTCATCTTAAAGTTTTCTGTAAGGGATGAATTGTCGGTAACAGCACTATAGAACTCAAAGGTGTCAAAGTTTGGAGTGTAGTTTACAAGCGTAGCATATGTAATATTGCCTGTTGTGCCTGTGCCGTTCTGAACTAATCGCCAGTTGTCGTTGAAAACCGTTACGGTGTTATCACCTTCGTTGAGCTCAACCGGGAGCACTGTTGTACGCCAGTTGGAGTCGGAGTATGTGTTTTTAAAGTAAAGACGCTTTGCATCGGAGTCATTGACCTTAAATGAAGCGTAGCGGTCAACGAGCTGTGCATTGTAGGTGTGACCGCCGAAAAGCTCGCCCGAGGAGTGGTGAATAACCATTTTGTACGTACCATCTTTGGGGGCTGTAACATTCAGCGTAAGTGCATCATCTGTGCCGCCTTCGATGTTGGCAACATACTGTGTGCGGCTCGCGAAGGGGTTTTCACGTATTTCGGCTTTGCCTGAGAACGTACCGTTTTCTGCCTCTACTGATATGGGGCTACCGTCAGCTTTTTTGACACGCATATAGTCAAGTGCTACGGGAGATGATGTGTCAATGTCTATTATATTAATACCCTTCTGCAAAAAGGCTGTGATGTATTCAGTTGTAAAATTGTCCGATGCGGGGAGTGAAATGGGCGTTAATACATTGTCGAGGTCTAAAGCTGTGTTGTCAAGGTAAATGTTGGCTGTAGTAGCAGAATGAGAAGCATAGCGGAGAGCAATTGTATAAAGTGCATTGTCGGGTACAACAACTGTGAAACGTACGCCGCCGCCCATATCAACACTTCTTTCGTCAAGACCTGTAATGTAGCCTGAACCCGAGTAGCCTGTAATGGTGCTTTCGGTTGTAACGGTTGTATCAGTGTTGCCGCAAAGCAGGTTAAAATCGCCTAATTCTGCCTCGTAAACCGAGTCGAATTCCGGCACTGTACCGCCTACATATGTAAATGCGATACTGTCGGCAGAGAATGCACCGCCGTTTGATTCAACACCTCTTAGCTGCATTGTGTGGTTGCCACGGGAAAGATATACGTAGTCTGTATACATGCCTGCCATTTCGTCGCGGAGGGTGTTTTCAAGGTTGATTGTTTTGCCTGTGTCCTTATCAAAGCGAATAGTGGCTGAAAGTGACTGGGGATTGTTTGTACTTGGGTCTGCCGGATTTGTGCCGTAGCCGTTTGCGTATGTCATATCCATACGGTAATAACCTGTGTGGTCTACTTCGATAGGAAGATTAAAACCGTCAGATTCAGTCTGTATACCGGAAAGGCGGTAACCACCTGAGTAAGCATACGTCCAGCGGACATTGTTTGCGTAAACTGCGCCTACGAAGGATGCGTTTTCAGCTTCATATAATTTGCGTTCAGCACCGTAATAGATGATGCTTTCGCTCTCTTGTGAGGGGGATACCGTCACGAGATATGCGGCGTTTTCCTCCATGTTGGAAATGGTGACAGTTACAGTATTGTCAACTACGGGATAAGTACCTTTTATAATAGTGGGGGGCTCTTCGGCTACACCGTGGAAAGCTGTCCAGTAGGTTGCTTTGACCTCGATATCCACAAAGGGGGCACCATCAAAGGGGATTGTATCGGTAATGTTTTCGAGAACAACCTGTCCTGTGCCTTCACTGCCGCCTAGGATGACGCTTGCGCTCTTTTTGTTGTCGTCAATAGATGCCAAGCCGTAAAGCTCTGTACGGGCGGTGTTGGTTGTAAGAGAAAGTGTTTCGCCGCTCATATCGCCGTACCATTTATAAAGCCACCATGCGCCGTTAGGCTCGTTATTATCTGCGGCGATGTCGTTGAGATTGCCTGCGTTGTGCCAGTAGGGGAGACATCCGGAAACCTTGTTTTCTTCAAAAAGTGCAATCCAGTTGACGAGTTTTCCGGGATTTGAGCAATGGTCCTGCGGTGCATATTCATTGATGATGATTTCGCGCTCGGTTAAACCATATTTGGCTTCGATGCTTCTGTAATTAGCAAGGTTTGACGCAAATGAGGATAAGTCGTAGTCCTGTAATTCGTGCCAGGTTATGTAATCGGGCTCGCAGTTGTTCTGCACGCAGAAGTTAAGCCATGAGTCCATATGACCTGACTGATAGTTTGCACAGCTTGTGCCTGCGATTAGGGCATCGGGGTCAAGCTCAGTTATGAGCTGATATGCACTAAGCCAGTTTTGGTTAAAACGTGACTGAACAGAAGCATCCCAACCGATGTTACCGTACCAGATGCCGTCGGGCTCATTAAAGGGAACGTAAACCAATTTGCCGGCATAATCGGGGTTGGAGTCGCGCAGTGCGACGATTTTGGGTATCATTTCTTCAATGTGAGAAAGATATTCCTCAAAGCTTGTCTGCTCGTAGGGCCAAAGGGCATAGATGTCCTGCAGATAAATCTGCACTTGTTCGCCGCCGGACGAGATGAATGTACCCGCAACGTCTAAAACGTCTCCCGTGGGGTGCTGTAAGCCGTCGGGGGCTTTCTGCACTGCGGTAGAGGGCTTCAAGGGAGTTAATGTGTTAACGGAGGGTGTACCGTCACTGCCCAAACCATACAAAAAGCCGCTGGAGCCGTGACGCATTGCACCTGTTTTACTGCTCATATCAACCGTAATGGTAGGCACAAATGCCGCTTGAACGGTTGTGTGCGGAACAGATATAAGGGTTGCAATCAACATACATGTTAACAGTATAGAAAGGATTTTTTTCATTCTCATGTCTCCTTTATGTAGTGTTTGAATTTATTGTACCATATATCAGCTGCAATTTAAATGATTTTTTGTACTTATTTACTTGATTTTTGTATGGAGAAAAAGACAAATGTCCGTGAGCGGTGAACAAAAAAGCGTTTTTTTGTATTTTTTTGATGAAAACTATTGACATTTTTTTTGCAAGTAATTATAATTAGGTATCATATGAAAAAGACATGCGCAATACATATGAGTATGCCTTTAAAACTGGAGGTTTTAGTAGTGAAAAATCAGTATTTAATTGACGTTCTTGAGAACGTGAAGAAGAGAAATGCAAACGAGCCTGAATTTTTACAGACAGTTACAGAAGTTCTCGAAAGTATTGAACCCGTTATTGATCAGCGTCCTGACTTAGTTGAAGCAGGCGTTGTTGAAAGAATGGTTGAACCCGAAAGACAGATTATGTTCCGCGTTCCTTGGGTTGATGACAACGGCAAGGTACAGGTTAACCGCGGTTACAGAGTACAGTTCAACTCTGCTATCGGTCCTTACAAGGGCGGTATCAGATTTGCTCCCAACGTATACATAGGTACAATGAAGTTCCTCGGCTTTGAACAGACATTTAAGAACTCTCTTACATCTCTCCCCATGGGTGGCGGTAAGGGTGGTGCTGACTTTGACCCCAATGGTAAGAGTGACGGCGAAGTTATGCGTTTCTGCCAGAGCTTTATGAACGAACTCTACCGTCATATCGGCCCCAATCTTGACGTTCCCGCAGGTGACCTCGGTGTTGGCGCAAGAGAAGTTGGCTATATGTTTGGTCAGTACAAGAGATTAAAGAATGAATTTACAGGCGTATTTACAGGTAAGGGTCTTTCCTTCGGCGGCAGCTTAATCCGTCCCGAAGCTACAGGCTACGGCGCTGTTTACTACGCAGTTGAAATGCTTAAGCACTTTAACGACACAATCGAAGGCAAGACTGTTGTTGTATCCGGTTTCGGTAACGTTGCTTGGGGTACTGTTAAGAAGGCAACAGAGCTTGGTGCTAAGGTTGTTGTTATTTCCGGTCCCGACGGCTACATCTATGATGAAGCAGGCGTAAGCACAGAAGAAAAGATTAACTTCATGCTCGAAATGAGAGCAAGCGGCAGAAACAAGGTTCAGGATTATGCTGATAAGTTCGGTGTACCTTTCTTTGCAGGTCAGAAGCCTTGGAATGTTAAGGCTGACATCCTTATGCCCTGTGCTACACAGAATGAAGTTGATGTTAAGGAAGCAGAAGAAATTATAGCTAACAACGTTAAGTACTATGTTGAAGTTTCCAACATGCCCACAACAAACGAAGCTATCGCACTTTTGAAGAATGCAGGCATTATCGTTGCTCCTTCTAAGGCTGTTAACGCAGGCGGCGTATCCGTATCCGGCTTGGAAATGAGCCAGAACTCCATGCGTTACTCCTGGAGCGAAGAAGAAGTTGACGCTAAGCTTAAGACAATTATGAAGAACATTTTTGACAACTCTGTTAAGGCTGCTAACGAATACGGTCTTGGTGATGACCTTGTTGCAGGTGCAAACATTGCAGGCTTTATCAAGGTTGCAGAAGCTATGAAGGCACAGGGAATTGTTTGATAAAATCAAACAATTCCAACTAAGTTTGCCCTTACGGGCAAGTTAAGTTATTTAGTGAATAAGTAATAAGTATAAAAAGAACTCCGCCAAGCGGAGTTCTTTTTATATAAAAGGGACCGCCAGGGACGCCGGTCCCTACGAATGTTTTACAAAATACAAAAAGAGAGCAATTGTTTGATTGCTCTCTTTAACATCTCATCCACCGCTTACGCTGTCTCACTTCCCATCGAGGGGAAGGCTGTTAAACATTAAACAGGAAATGTACGATATCGCCGTCCTGCATTACGTATTCCTTGCCTTCGCTCTTAACAAGGCCTTTTTCCTTAGCTGCTGCCATTGTGCCGCATGCCATGAGGTTGTCAAATGAAACTACCTCCGCACGGATAAAACCACGCTCAAAGTCGGTATGTATTTTGCCTGCCGCCTGAGGTGCCTTTGTGCCTTCTGTGATTGTCCACGCTCTTACTTCGGGGGTGCCAGCTGTAAGATAGCTGATAAGACCTAAGAGCTTGTAGCTTTTTTTGATAAGGCGGTCAAGACCGGATTCGGTAAGACCCATTTCTTCTAAGAACATACCCTTTTCGTCTTCTTCGAGCTGGCTGATTTCTTCCTCGATGCGTGCGGAAATAGGGAGAACTTCAGCGTTGTCACGGGCTGCGATTTCTTCAACCGCTTTGATGTAGGGATTAGACTCGATACCATTAGCAAAATCTTCTTCTGCAACGTTTGCCGCATAGATAATAGGCTTCATTGTGAGAAGGGATAAATCCTTTGCCATTTCCTTTTCTTCATCGGAAAGGTCAACGCTTCTTGCGCTCTTGCCGCTCTCTAACGCTTCCTTGATTTTAACCCACATGTCAAGCTCTGCCTGGTATTTCTTGTCGCCACGGAGAGCCTTTGTAACGCGGTCAATACGCTTTTCTACGCTCTCAAGGTCGGCAAAGATTAATTCAAGGTCGATAGTTTCTATATCACGGGCAGGATCAACACTACCTTCAACGTGGATAATGTTACTGTCTTCAAAGCAGCGTACCACGTGAACGATTGCGTCAACTTCGCGGATGTTTGCAAGGAACTTGTTGCCAAGGCCTTCGCCGCGGCTTGCACCCTTAACAAGACCTGCAATGTCAACGAATTCAATAATTGCAGGTGTGAATTTAACGGGGTTATACATTTCGCGGAGCTTGTCAAGACGCTCGTCGGGAACTGTAACAACACCTACGTTGGGTTCAATTGTACAGAAGGGGTAGTTCGCACTTTCTGCCCCTGCCTGTGTGATAGCATTAAAAAGTGTGGATTTGCCTACGTTGGGCAAACCTACGATACCGAGTTTCATAATATTCAACCTTTCTTTTGTGAAATCGTTTTAATCGGGCAACCAATGGTCGCTCCTACAATGGAAAAAAATTCAAAATTCACTTTTTGTTAATAAAAAGTACATATCAAAAATATATTAGTATTATATCATAAAAAAAAGATTTAACAATACTTTTTTTATGATATAATGAAAATAAAGGGATGTATAACTAAGGAGGAAATGCTATGTCTAAAGTGCCTAAGATTATGATTGTTGATGATGATGCAAATATTTGCGAGCTTGTAAGGCTGTATCTTGAAAAAGAAGGCTACGAGACGGTTATTTGCCTTGACGGCGAAAAGGCTTTGGAAGAATTTGAAAAAAACCGTGCAGACCTTGCCGTGCTTGATATTATGATGCCCAAGGTTGACGGTATAACCGTATGCCGTGAAATCCGAAAAACAAGCGATATGCCTGTTATTATGCTTACGGCAAAGGGTGAAACCTTTGACAAGGTACTCGGCTTGGAGCTGGGTGCGGACGACTATATCGTAAAGCCCTTTGAGGGTAAAGAGCTTGTGGCAAGAGTAAAGGCAGTGTTGCGCCGCTACCTTAAAGAAGAGGAAGAAGCAAAGATTATTGAATTTAATAATCTTTCGATTAATCTTTCAAACTATGAGCTTGTTGTAGGTGGCAATGTTATGGAAACACCGCCCAAGGAGCTGGAGCTTTTGTACTTTTTGGCGTCGCATCCTAACCGTGTGTTCACACGTGAACAGCTATTGGAGGATGTTTGGGGCTTTGATTATTACGGAGACAGCCGTACCGTTGACGTACATGTTAAGAGGCTTCGTGAAAAGCTTGAGGGCTTTGAGAGTGATTGGCAGCTCAAAACTGTATGGGGTGTAGGTTATAAATTTGAGGTGAAATAACGTGTCTTAGAGACACGCGTCAAAAAATCTTGCATTTTGCAATGTTTTTTGCCAATGCTTTCAAAGAACAAAGTGACGATTTCTCGTGCAAGGGGCTTGAAAGTCCCCTAAAATCGTTACTTTCGGCGGAACAATCCGATTGTCCCGCCTATTTTATTCGGGGAGCCTTACTCCCCGCGCCCTTGCTATTGTGAAGAATTAAGTTTATAAGTTTACTTATTTTGGGGCAGAAAGGCTGTGTGAGGAAAGTGAAAAAAACACTTTTCCGTGAACTGTTTATATATAACATTGTAATAGTAATACTAGCGATGATACTTACGTCGGTTATTCTTTTTACGCAGTTGGGTAATTATTTTAAGGTGTCGGTTTATAAAGCGCTTGATTCGAGAGCAGAACAGGTGGCAAATATGAGCTCATATTTTGTCGAAAAAAACGATGAACCCGGCAGTCTGTACGTTATGCGTGATATTATGCAGCAGCTTGGTCATGATGAAGGACAAGCGTACATCATAACAGACAATCGCGGTAATGTTATTGTGCATGCGGGCTTTGAGGCTGTACAGATTAATTCTGAAAATCTTGACAAAGATGATATTTCGCGCCCACTCAAGGGCGAAACTATTGCGGAAGAGGGAAGACTTGGCGGCGTTTTCCGTGACAAGCTGTTGTATGTAGCAAAGCCTATTTTCACCCATAGCGGGGTCAGCGGTACTGTTATAGTGTGCAGCACGATACCATATATTCAGAACATGCAGTTTGGTGTTATGCGTATGTTTTTGTGGGCAGTGCTGTTTGTGTTGATATTATCGCTGCTTGTGTCGGCGGTATTGTCGAGGAAAATCGCAAAACCTGTTAAGGAAATGACCAATGTTGCCAAGCGTATCGCTGCAGGTGACTTCTCACAGCGAGTATCGAAGGATGCGAAGGGCGAATTAGGCGTACTTGCCGCAAGCTTTAATCAGATGACGGTGGCACTTGGTGAAATGGATGAGGTGCAGTCATCGTTTATAAGTGACGTAAGCCATGAACTGAGAACTCCTATGACGATTATATCGGGATTTGTTGACGGCGTGCTGGACGGCACTATTCCGGAAGAGGAGCACCGAAAATATCTGGGTATTGTATTAAGCGAAATCAAGCGTCTTAACCGCCTTGTAAATGACCTTTTGGAAATGAGCAGACTTAACAGCGGCAAGATTGAGTATAAAATGGTGCCCTTTGATGTGACAGAAAATATCCGAAAAGCGGTTGTATCCTTTGAACAGGGTATTGACGAAAAGCACATTGATGTGGAAGTGGATTTTGAAAACGATACAATGGCTGTTATGGGTAACAGTGATTCCATATACCGTGTTATTGCAAACCTAATGGATAATGCAGTTAAATTTACGCCCGAAGGCGGAAAAATCACTATCAAGGCAAAATGGGCAGGCAGTAAGACAAAGGTGTCTGTTGAGAACACAGGTAACGGACTTAGTGAAAAAGAACTCAATCATATATGGGACAGATTCTATCAGACGGATAAATCACGTGCATCGAAAAAAGGTGCGGGATTGGGACTTTACATTGTGAAAAACATTATGAAATCCCATGAAAACGAAATCTATGCCGAAAGTGAAGAGGGCAAATGGACAAGATTTACGTTTGAACTGGATACCGTGAAGAACAAATAAAGGACGCAAAAGCGTCCTTTATTTGTTCGGTGAAATTTTGTACTGCGTACAAAGTGGAATTCGTTTTATCGAACGAGTTAAGGAAAAACCTCCGCTTATGCGGAGGTTTATTGCTTGGTGAAGAAATCTTCAAGGATACTTATAACGATGTTGTTGAAGCTGGTGTTGTGCTCTTTGGCAAGGTTTTCTATTTTTTGGGCAAGCTCATCTTTTATGTATAATGTTTTATAGCCTGCCTGAACTTTCTGTTTTGTAGGCTTGGGAGTAAATGCCAAAATAATCACCCCATTAAATAATTTCTAAGTATATTCTATGTTAAAATATATTTTGAAAATACATTAGAAATTTCTGTTGTATTTGTTTTGCAAGCGTGATAAGATATACACAAGGGGTGATTTTATGATTAATGATGAAACAAAATGCGAATTGTTTTATAACTGCATAGTTAAAAATAAAGAAAATACTTTTTAGTATTGATGCAAACACATACATAGGACGGGAGGCTGCGGAGCTTGTTGATAAGATACGCAGAATTGTCAGAAACCCCTATTATGATGATCAACTGATAATTGAGCTTATAAAAATACTGAAAGAATTCAACATTGATTGCGGACATCGTTCAACAAAAAGCAAGGTATTAACGCTTAGATAAAAAAGCGGGTGTAAAAAACACCCGCTTTTTTGCTGTCAAGTATTAACCTGCTATGTAGAGTACACCAAGTGTTCCTGGTCCACAATGGCTTGTAACAACACTGCCTGCTCTTGTGATTAGGATTTCGTCAAAACGGTTTAATTCCTCAAGCTGTGCTTTTACCAGATTGATAATTTCCTCATCACAGCCTGAATGGGTGATGAATACTCTGTCACGTTTGGCATCTTCAAGCTCGGGACGCAAGTCATCAATGTAGTGTTTCATAATCTTTGCCATTCTGCCACGGTATTTTTTACCCGCCTGCATTTTGCCGTCAACTACACTGATGCAAGGATGAAGACCCAACGTACCGCCTACCATTGCAGCCAAACCGCTGCAACGACCGCCTCTGTGAAGATATGTAAGAGTGTCAACAACAAAGCTTGAACGTACCTTGGGCTGTAATGCTTTGATTTTTTCTACGATTTCGGCAGCCTCCATGCCACTATCCGCCATAATTGCGGCATCAATCAGCTGAAGGCCTATGCCTGTTGACAAATTAGCAGAATCTACTACAAAAACCTTGTCCTCTTTTTCTAAAACCATTGCCGCCATACGCATAACGTTTGCGCAGGATGACATGGTTTCCGATATACAAAAACAAATAACTTCGTTGCCGCCTTCAAGATGCTTATTGAGGAATTCCTCAGCTTCAAGAGGAGACAGGGTTGATGTTTTTGGTGTAGCGTTGTTTTTGTCGGACCACGCATATATTTCCTCGGGTGTAATGTCTACACCGTCAGAGTATTGCTCTTCGCCAAGGTGAATATGTAACGGGAATGTTGAAATATTGTACTTTTCCAACAACTCCTTAGACAAGTCACATGTACTGTCTGAAATAATAGAAACCTTTCTCATGCTGTTCATATCCTTTCTTATATCTGCAAAAACGGAATTTAACAGTTGTTTTTTAAATATTCATCTAAAAGGTTGGCTGCGATAGAGCACAGCTCGCCACAGGGGCGTTTTTTGTAATATTCCTCAGTGCGTTCCTCGGGGACGTAAGTGCCTTCGGGTTCTTTTAAGCCTAAAAGTTCAGCGCATATTACGGTGCCGCGGTTAAGCTTTTTGAATTCGTCGGTGAGGTATACAACACCTTTGTAGTTTTCCATTTTTTCGTCATGGGTGGGAGTAGTGCCTATACCTTTTATAAGACCATATGCCATAACCATGCCTGTTACTGCGCCACATGTGAGACGAAGTCTGCCCATGCCACCGCCAAAGGGAAGAGATAGCTTTAAGAGAGTTTCGCGGTCGAGACCTGTTTCCTCTTCAAATGCGAGCAGAACTGCCTGAGCACAATTCATGCCTGATTCAAAATTTTTTAATGCGATTTCACCTTTTGTCATTTTGTGTACTCCTTTCACATATTTATATTAAGGACAAGTGTATAGTAACGAGAAGCACCGCTATAGTAATTGCCAATATAAGGAAAATTGCCCATGCAGATACAACAAACCTTTTTGCACACAGGGAAAATCTTTCGTACAGGTCAATATTGCCATTTTCGTACATTGTTTTGGCTTCTTTTGAAAATACTATTGCAGGGATTGAAAGTGCCCACAATGGGGGAAGCAGAAAAAATGTGATAATTGCCGAAAGCGAGTAAAACTTTGGGCTTTTGACAGGGCACGGAGATGTCTTTGAAGCCTCGTCTGTATCGGGAGCATCACAGTTTTCGGGTTGAAAAGTATACATATTTGTCACCTCTGAGGGTATTATACATCAAAAAATCGCTTTTGGGAATAGAAAACACAAAAAAAGAGAGAAAAAGTTGAAGATTATAACGCATAAGTGACAAAAATCGATTGACTAAGAGCGAAAAATTTGGTAAAATGTACTTAATATTAGTTTGGAAAGTGGTGAAAAAATATGCAGAAGGAATTTTTCGGAGACGTTTCTTACCGAGAAAACCCTTTTAATGATGACTTTGCCGTATATTTATTCAACGAGGGCAATAACTTTAAAAGCTATGAAACCCTCGGCGCACATAAATGCACACTGAACGGTAAAAAGGGTTACCGTTTTGCGGTGTGGGCGCCCAAGGCAAGAGCCGTACATGTTACGGGCGATTTCAACGGTTGGGAAAAATGGCAGAATCCTATGACAAGACTTGGCGAAACAGGTATCTGGCAAGTCTTTATTCCTGATATCAAGGACGGTGCTGTTTATAAGTATTTTGTAACACCAGAGACAGGCGAGGGATTTTACAAAAGTGACCCTTACGCTGTGTGCGCACAGGTAAGACCCGACAATGCGTCTGTTACATATGACCTTGAAGGGTTTAACTGGACTGACGGTAAATACATGGAAAAGCGTGCAGCATCGGCGCCTTATTCAAAACCGATGAATATTTACGAGTGTCATCTCGGCAGCTGGAAAATGCACGAGGACGGAAGTTTCTATAATTACCGTGAAATGGCAAAGGAGCTTGTACCTTATCTTAAGGATATGGGCTACACTCATCTTGAAATTATGCCTATTATGGAATATCCCTTTGACGGTAGCTGGGGTTATCAGGTAACAGGCTATTTTGCGGCAACAAGCCGTTACGGCACACCGCATGATCTTATGTATTTTATTGACGCGTGCCATAAGGCAGGTATACAGGTTATTATGGACTGGGTACCTGCGCATTTCCCCAAGGATGCGTTTGGTCTTGCCGCATTTGACGGTACACCTACGTTTGAATATGCAGATACGAGAGTAGGCGAGCATAAAGAATGGGGTACACTTGTTTTTGACTATTCAAAGACAGAGGTTGTATCTTTCCTTATTTCGTCAGCAATGTTCTGGGCAGATGTGTACCATATTGACGGACTGAGGGTTGACGCTGTGTCGAGTATGCTTTATCTTGACTATGCGAGACAGGAATTTATCCAGAATAAGAACGGCGGCAACGAAAACTTAGAAGCTATTGAATTTTTGAGAAGACTTAACGAGGCAATGTTCAAAGAGTTCCCCAATTTCCTGATGATTGCGGAGGAAAGTACGGCATGGCCTATGGTTACAAAGCCCCGCGATGTTGGCGGATTAGGCTTTAACTATAAGTGGAATATGGGCTGGATGAACGACAATCTCCGCTATATGTCCATGGATCCGTATTTCAGAAGCGGCAACCACTCGCTTCTTACCTTCTCGATGATGTACGCATTCAGCGAAAACTATATTTTGCCTCTCAGCCACGACGAGGTTGTTCATGGCAAGGCATCTCTTATAGGTAAGATGAGTGCACTTTATGACGGTAAGTTCGATTCGTTCAGAGCATTTTTGGGCTATTACATGGCTCATCCCGGCAAAAAGCTGATGTTCATGGGCGGCGAAATAGCTCAGTTCTTGGAATGGAGATTCTATGAAGGATTGGAATGGCATCTTTTGGAGGATTATCACCATTCAAGATTCCACGAATATGTTAAAAATCTTAACCATTTCTATAAAGACAACAAGCCTTTCTGGGAAATTGAGGACAGCTGGGACGGCTTTGAATGGATTAATGCAAACGATAACGAAAAGAGTATTGTATCCTTCATTCGAAAGGGTAAGACTAAGGGCAGTGAAATTATTGTTGTAAGTAACTTTACTCCCGTGGAATACAAGGAGTATTCAATCGGCGTATCAAAGGCGGGCGAATACGAAGAAGTATTCAGCTCAAATAAAGACGTTTACGGCGGAACAGGCTCGGGCAATCCCGTACCTGTAAAAGCTAAAAAATATAAGTATGATTGCGACGGCAGACCCTATACACTTACAATTTGTGTGCCGCCCATGACAACAATGTATTTTAAACGCAAACCAGCTAAGCGTAACACAACTAAAAAGTAAAATATAGGAGGAAGAAACATGAAGGCAACAAAATGTGTAGCAATGATTCTTGCCGGAGGACAGGGCAGCAGACTTGGTATTCTGACAAGTAAGGTTGCAAAGCCCGCTGTAACATTCGGCGGCAAGTACAGAATTATTGACTTTGCGCTCAGTAACTGTGTTCATTCGGGTATCAATACTATAGGTGTTCTCACTCAGTACAAGCCCCTTGAACTTAATACTTATATTGGTAACGGTAGTACTTGGGACCTTGACCGTAACGACGGCGGTGTATTTGTATTACCCCCTTATCAGAAGGAAGAAACAGGCGAATGGTACAAGGGTACTGCAAATGCTATTTATCAGAATATTGAATTTGTAGACCAGTACAATCCCGATCATGTTGTAATTCTTTCCGGTGACCATATCTACAAAATGGATTACAATAAAATGATGGAATATCATGAGGAAAAGGGCGCTGCAGCAACAATTGCGGTTATCCCCGTTCCTTGGGAAGAAGCAAGTAGATTCGGTATTATGGAAACAGACGGCGAAGGCACAATCACACGCTTTGCAGAAAAGCCGAAGGAACCCAAGAGCAATCTTGCTAGTATGGGTGTATACGTGTTCAAGTGGTCTGCACTTAAGGAATACCTTATCCGTGACGAAAAAACTCCCGGAAGTGAAAACGACTTCGGTAAGAATATTATCCCCGCTATGCTTGATGACGGTCAGAAGCTTTGCGCTTACGGCTTTGAAGGCTACTGGAAGGATGTAGGTACAGTACAGTCTCTTTGGGAAGCTAACATGGACCTTCTTTCCGATCCGCCGGTATTGGATATGTACGATACTGACTGGAGAATTTTCTCCCGTAACCCTGTTAAGCCTCCGCACTATGTGGCTGACGGTGCATCCGTTGCAAACAGCTGTATAACAGAAGGCTGTAACATTTACGGTGATGTTAAGAACTGTATCCTTTCCGAGGGTGTTACTGTAGGCAAGGGAAGCGTGGTTGAAGATTCCATTTTGTTCCCCGGCGTAACTATCGGTGACAATGCAGTTGTTAAGAAGGTTATTATCGGCTCCGACACAGTGCTTGGCAACAATGTTGTAGTTGGCGACAAGAGCGTTGATTCGAAGGAATTCGAAAGCAAGTACTGCTCTGCTGATATTACACTTATCGGCGGCAATATCACTATTGCAGATAACACAAAGATTGGTGTTAATGCAATGATTACAAAATCTATTGAAGCGTAAGGAAGGAGGAAATAGCAATGAAAGATGTAATGGGTATTATTTTGACAAGAAATCAGGACGCAAAAATGAACGAGCTTACTCAGGTTCGTGATCTTGCTGCTCTTCCTTTTGCAGGCAGATATCGTCTTGTGGACTTTGTTCTTTCAAATATGGTAAATAGTGGCATTATCAACGTTGGTATTGCTACACATGTAAATTATTCTTCTCTTATGGACCATGTGGGAAGCGGTAAGCCTTGGGACCTCAACCGTAAGAATTACGGTCTCTTTATGTTGCCTCCTCAGGTAAGAGGTGCATCCTTGGGTGCTGCAGGCGACGTTGACTTACTCCATAACGTGCTCACATATTTGCACAGAAGTAAGCAGAAGTATGTTGTACTTACAGGCGCAAACGTTGTTTGTAACATGACATATAACGAGGCTATAAAGTTCCACGAAGAAAAGGGTGCTGATATCACAGTTATCTATAACGAAATGGAACTTTCCGATCCTCAGCTTAAGCAGTGCACAACATATGATGTGGATGCAAACGGCAAGGTTACTGAAATTCACTACAACCTTTCCGAGCCCGTAAGCGGCAATGCAGGCATGGATATGTATATTATCGAAAGAACAAAGCTCCAGGCTCTTATTGAAGACGCTTATGCAAAGGGCAGCCATTCTTTCATAAACGATATCTTAAGAACAAGCATGAATCATCTTAATATCTGCGCATATAAGTACGACGGCTTTGTTGGTAGAATTGACAGCGTTGTATCTTATTATGATAACAACATGAAGATGCTTTGTCCCGAAGTAAGAAAAGAACTTTTTGCAGGTAAGAATCCTGTTTATACAAAGGTTAAGGACCAGGTGCCCACAAAGTATCTTGAAGGCGCAAAGGTTAAGAACTCACTTGTTGCTGACGGTTGTATTATCGACGGTGAAGTTGAAAACAGTATTATTTTCCGCGGTGTTCATATTGCAAAGGGGGCAGTTGTTAAGAACTGTATCGTAATGCAGAACACTGTTATCTCCGAAAGATGCGACCTTGAAAACGTTGTAATCGATAAGGAATGTACACTCAGAACAGGAAAGAGACTTGTTGGCCAGCCCACATATCCCTTCATCCTGCCCAAGAGAACATTAATCTAAAATATTAAAAGGCGGTTGCGGTTTCGTAACCGCCTTGTACCGATTAAAACGGCATACGCAAAATTACGCGTTGACAGGAGATGCCTTTTGGGGTATTATATGAATGCAAAGTGCAGAGTGCAAAATGCAGAATTAAGGTAAGGATTTTGCAGAGCAAAATTCGATTTGATATAATTCAGAAAGGAATGACATATATGAAGGTTTTATTTGTTACAAGTGAATGTACTCCTTTTGTTAAAACCGGCGGTCTTGGCGATGTTGCGGGCTCACTTCCTCAGGAGCTTATCGCACAGGGCGTTGAAACAAGAGTTATTCTTCCCAAATACCGTGCAATTGCTGAAAAGTATACTTCTCAGATGCGTTATATTGACCATATCTACGTAAAAATGGGTTGGAGAAGCCAGTATTGCGGCGTATTTGAGCTTCAGATGAACAATGTTACTTATTATTTTGTGGATAATGAGTATTACTTTGGCGCAAACTATATCTACGGTGATATCGCAACAGACGTAGAAAGATTTGCTTTCTTTGACAAGGCTGTACTTGCTCTTATGCAGGTTGTGGACTACTGGCCCGATGTTATTCATGCAAATGACTGGCAGACAGGTATGGTAAGCGTGCTTTTACGTGCTCATTACGGCTTTGACTCACGTTATTCCCGCATAAAGACAATGTTCACAATCCATAACCTCAAGTTCCAGGGTATTTATGACAAGAAGGTTATTGCAGATGTTTGTGAGCTTGAGGATTTCTACTTTACAGCAGACAAGCTTGAGTTTTACAAGGATGCAAGCTTCATGAAGGGTGCTCTTACGTACTCGGACTATATCACAACTGTATCTCCCAGCTATGCTGAGGAAATCAAGACAGAGTTTTACGGCGAAAAGCTTGACGGTCTTCTTCGAGCAAGAAGTAATTGCCTCCGTGGTATCGTAAACGGTCTTGACTATGTGGGTTACAATCCCAGAACAGATGAAATGATTTATGAAAAGTACGGCGCAAATAACTTTATCAGTAAGAAAAAGGCTAACAAGCTTGCACTCCAGAAGGAACTCGGACTTGTTGAGGATGACGAAAAGTTTATCATCAGCCTTGTTACCCGCCTTACAGGTCAGAAGGGTATGGACCTTCTCAACTGCATTATGGACGATTTGTGCTTTGACCAGAATATTCAGGTTGTTGTACTTGGTACAGGCGATAAGGAATTTGAAGATTCGCTCCGTTATTTTGACTGGAAGTATCACGGCAGAGTATCGGCTCAGATTAAGTTTGACAACACATTGGCGCACAAGATTTATGCGGCAAGTGATGCAGTACTCATGCCTTCGCTCTTTGAACCCTGCGGACTTAACCAGCTTATCGCAATGCGCTACGGTGCAGTGCCGATTGTAAGAGAAACAGGCGGTCTTCGTGACACTGTTGAAGCTTACAATGAGTACGAAAATACAGGTACAGGATTTAGCTTTAAAAACTATAATGCACACGAAATGCTTGGTATTATCCGTTATGCTCACGACATTTACTATAACCGCAGAAAAGAGTGGAACGGTATTTGTAAGAGAGCAATGCAGGCTGATTTCTCTTGGCAAAATAGTGCAAAAGAGTACATTGAATTGTATAATAATTTGGTATAAAAGAATAGTTGACTTATGCCCTGATTTAGTGTAGAATATTGAAGGCATGGTAAAAAATAGTTCGACCACCGAAGTTTACTTCGATGGTCGAATGTATGTAAAAATATATTTCGGTACAATATAGTACTAAAAAAGGGGTTTTTAGAAATGAGTAAGAAAGAACTTACTGCAGCGCAGCAGGCTCTCAGAGAAGAAATTCTCGGCAAACTCAGCCGTAATTTCGGCAGAACGCTTGAAGATGCCACTCCTGCACACATCTATAAGGCAGCAGCACTTACAGTGCGCGACAGAATTGTAACAAAGTGGACAGAATACAGAAGAAAGCAGAGAAAGCTTCAGAACAAGGAAATCTTCTATCTCTCTTTTGAATTCCTCATGGGTAGAGCTCTCGGCAACAACCTTCTCAACATTGGTGTTACGGAAGATTACGAAGCAGTTTTGGAATCTATGGGTCTTTCCCTTAAGGAAATCTCCGCTCAGGAAAGAGACGCAGGTCTTGGTAACGGTGGTCTCGGTCGTCTTGCAGCTTGCTTTATCGATTCCTTGACAACACTCAATCTTCCTGCTTTCGGTTGTTCTATCCGTTATGAATACGGTCTCTTTAAGCAGAGAATCGTTGACGGTGAACAGGTTGAAATGTACGATGACTGGCTTGTTGACGGTGATATGTGGGAAATTGCTCGTCCTGAAGAACAGCAGATTGTTAAATTCGGCGGTAGTGTAAACATGGTTGGTACTCCCGACGGTAAAATGGTTCCTGAATACACAGGCACAACAGATGTTATCGGTATTCCTTATGATATGCCTATCTCTGGTTATGATGCAAAGCTCGTAAACACACTCCGTCTCTGGTCTGCAAAGGCTAAGAGCGATATTCAGGCTGAATTTGACACATTCTCCTCCGGTTACCATGTAAAGGCTGTAGAAGAAAAGGCTATGGCAGAAGCTATCAGTAAGGTGCTTTATCCCGAAGATAACAATGAACAGGGTAAGGAACTCAGACTTCGTCAGCAGTATTTCTTTGTATCCTGTACACTCCAGTGGATTCTTGCAAGATTTAAGCGTCACCACGGCAATGACCTTTCCAAGCTCGCTGATTTTGTAGCAGTTCACATTAACGATACACATCCTGCAATTGCTATTCCCGAACTTATGAGACTTCTCATGGACCAGGAAGGCATGAGCTGGGATCAGGCTTGGGAAATCTGTACAAAGGTATTTGCTTATACTAACCATACAGTACTTTCCGAAGCATTGGAAAAGTGGCCCATGGAACTCATTCAGAGAATGCTTCCCCGTATCTGGATGATTTTGGAAGAAATCAACAGAAGATTACAGGAAAAGCTTATCGTAACTTATGGCTATGACTGGGGCAAGATTAACTACATGGCAGTTATCGCTCACGGTTATGTATCAATGGCAAACCTTTGCCTTTGCTGCTGTCATAAGGTTAACGGCGTAAGTGAACTCCACACAGAAATCCTCAAGAAGGATATCTTCAACGATTACTATAACCTTGAACCTGAAAAGTTCACAGCTATTACAAACGGTATCACATACCGTCGTTGGCTTCGTCTTGCTAACCCTCAGCTTTCTAAGCTTATCACTGATACAATCGGCGAAGGCTGGGAAAAGGATCCTATGCTTCTTGAGAAGCTTGTTCCCTATGCTGAAGACGAAGCATTCCAGAAGAAGTTCCAGGCTGTTAAGCTTGAAAAGAAGAAGGAACTTGCTGCATATATCAAGGAACACAACGGTATTGATATTGACCCCAACTCTATCTTTGACGTTCACGTAAAGAGACTTCATGAATATAAGAGACAGCTTCTTAATATTTTGCATGTAATTTACCTTTATGATCAGGTTAAGAAGAACCCCGATATGGATATTGTTCCTCACACATTCATTTTCGGTGCTAAGGCTGCAAGAGCTTATACAAGAGCTAAATTAATCATCAAGCTCATTAACGATGTTGCTAAGGTTGTTAACAACGACCCCGACATTAAGGGCAAGATTAAGGTTGTATTCGTAGAAAACTACGGTGTTTCCTTGGCTCAGATGATTATCCCTGCAGCAGAAGTAAGTGAACAGATTTCTACAGCAGGTTTGGAAGCTTCCGGTACAGGTAACATGAAGTTCATGGCTAACGGTGCACTTACTTGCGGTACAATGGACGGTGCAAACGTTGAAATGAGCCAGTGCGTAGGTACTGAAAATATGTTCATCTTTGGTATGAGCAGTGATGAGGTTGAAAAGGCTAAGAGATTTGAAAGTGCTACAAGCCAGGAAATCTACGCTTCTAACCCCAGAATCAGACGAGTATTGGACCTTCTTATCAACGGCACATTCAATAGTGAAAACTACTATTATGATATTTATCAGTCTCTCGTATTCGGTGACAAGCACGTAACAGACAAGTACATGGTTATCCGTGACTTTGAAAGCTATGTTGAAGCACAGAAGAGAATTGACGCAGAATACCGTGATCAGAAGACATGGACAAAGAAGGCTATTTTGAACGTAGCTAAGAGCGGCTTCTTCTCCTCTGACAGAACTATCGAAGAATACAACGATAAGATCTGGCACCTTAACAAGTATGAAGGTGAAAAGGAAGTAAAGGCAGCTCCTGAAAAGAAGGCTCCTGCTAAGAAGGCATCTGCAAAAAAGACAACAAAGTAATTTTAAAATGCACTTATTCCTGTGAATAAGTGCATTTTTGTTTGGGTATACTATGTACAGAGCCAAAAAAAGAGATTGAAAGGAAGTTAGGTACATGGATACAACAGCATTGATACTGGTTATAATCGGTGCAATTAACTGGGGCGCAATAGGACTTTTCGGGGTTGACCTTGTGGGTCTTATTTTTGGCGGACAGGGATCGCTTATCAGTCGTATTATATTTACGGTTGTTGGCTTGGCAGGTCTTTGGGCAATTACGCTTCTCTTTAAGGACAAGACCGATACAAGAGAGGTTCATATGCACAAGTAAAAAAGTAAAGTCGGGTAACACCCGACTTTACTTTTTTATGAAAATGTGGTATAATAAACATAATATAATTATTTGTTTGGAGGAAAACCTATGGATGCTATTACAAAAAGCTTATGTGTGGAATTTAATATAAAAGAGGAGCACGGCGAAAACGTGGTAAAGCTACTTGATGAGGGCAATACGATACCCTTTATTGCTCGTTACCGTAAAGAGCTTACAGGTGCAATGGATGACCAGCTACTTCGTAAATTTGCTGATAAGTTGGAGGCTCTCAGAGCGCTTGAAGAGAGAAAGGCTGACGTTATACGCCTTATTGATGAGCAGGGCAAACTCACGGACGAAATAAAGGCAGCTGTTGAAAATGCAAAAACCGTAACCGAGGTTGACGATATTTACCGTCCGTTCCGTCCCAAGAGAAAAACAAGAGCAACAGTTGCAAAGGATAAGGGCTTAGAGCCTTTGGCAGACGCAATCTTTTTGCAGCTTAATACCTTTGACCCTTATAAAGAAGCGGAAAAATACATAGACGAGGAAAAGGGAGTGTTGTCGGTTGAAGATGCCTTAAACGGCGCAAAGGACATTATTGCCGAAAACGTATCCGATGATGCCGAAAACAGAAAAGCAGTAAGAGCAAAAACATATGTTACAGCTCTTATCGAGAGCACAAAGAAGGAAGAAAACAAAACATATGAAATGTATTATGAATTTGCTGAGAGTGTAAACCGCGTCGCAAATCACAGAATACTGGCTCTCGACCGTGGCGAAAAAGAAGGCGTACTTACGGTAAAAATTAACGCTGACGAAAATGTTATGGTGGAGCTTTTGTCAACAAGAGTTATAAACAGTGACGGCGGTGATAGTGCGGTTTTGGTAAAAGAAGCCGTAGAAGACAGCTATAAGAGACTTATTGCACCTTCTATTGATACAGAAATCAGAAATTTACTCACCGAAAGAGCACAGGAAGCAGCTATTGACCTTTTCAGTGTAAATCTTAAAAACCTTTTGATGTCGCCTCCCATTAAGGGCAGAACTGTACTCGGTGTTGACCCCGGTTACAGAACAGGCTGTAAGCTGGCGGTTGTTGATTCCACAGGCAAGGTGCTTGAGACAGGCGTGGGCTATTTCACACTCCCAAATCATGACAAAGACAAGGCAAGAGCACAAATTACGCGCATGATTAAAAAATGGGGCGTAGACGTTGTTTCTATCGGTAACGGTACTGCAACGGGCGAAAGTGAAGAGTTTGTCAGTGAGGTTATAGGCGAATTCGGTGGAAGCGTTAAGTATATGGTAGTAAGTGAGGCAGGTGCTTCTGTTTACAGTGCATCGAAATTGGCAGCAGAAGAATTCCCAGAGTTTGACGTTGCACTTCGTAGTGCTGTATCGATTGCGAGAAGATTGCAGGACCCCCTTGCTGAGCTTGTAAAAATCGACCCCAAAAGTATTGGTGTTGGTCAGTATCAGCATGACTGCAACCAAAAGAAGCTTGCAGGAGCACTTGACGGTGTTGTAGAAGATTGCGTAAATACAGTAGGTGTTGACCTTAACACAGCGTCTCCGTCGCTCCTTAGCCATATTTCAGGCGTCAGTGGTACAATTGCGAAGAATATTGTTAAATACCGCGAGGAAAACGGTGCATTCAAAAAGCGTCGCGAGCTTTTGAAAGTAGCAAAGCTTGGGGAAAAGACTTTCTTGCAGTGTGCAGGCTTTATGCGAATTTCGGACGGTGACGAGGTGTTTGACAACACTAGCGTGCATCCCGAAAGCTATGATGCGGCAAAAGATATGCTCGCTCTTTGTGGATTTACAAAGGAAGATGTAAAATGCGGCAACCTTGGTGGCTTTAAGGATAAGCTTTCTAAGGTTGATTTGAAGGATATACTTGAGAAGTATAATATTGGTATGGTGACTGTTACAGATATTGCAGACACCCTTCTTAAGCCCGGCAGAGACGTCCGTGACGAACTTCCTAAGCCTCTTCTCAGAACCGGTGCAATCAGTATCGAAAGCCTTAAAGAAGGTATGGTTATTGAAGGCACAGTACGAAATGTTATTGACTTTGGTGCCTTTGTGGATATCGGCGTGCATCAGGACGGTTTGGTGCACATTTCCAAGATTTGTGACAAGTTTATCAAGCATCCGACAGAGGTTTTGAGCGTTGGTGACGTTGTAAAGGTAAAGGTTATCGGCGTAGATATAGAAAAGAAGAGAATATCTCTTAGTATGCGTGACGTGTAATAAGTGCAGAACGCAGAACGAAAAATGCGTGCCTAATAATAGTTTTATGCAGAGAATAAGAAAGTGAGGGGTTTGTGTGAAAAAAGTTTTAAGCCTTTTGATAATTGGGGCAATTTGCCTTGGGTTTGGTGCATGTGCAAAAGAAGAAAATATTCCCACAAACCCTGTTATGGTAAAGCCGCAAGAGGAAACAAGGGATGTTTTTGAGGGTGCTGAATATATGGAGATAGGCAAAAATTACGTGGTAACGAACAGTCTTGATGTAACGCTTAAAAGCATTAAGACGACAGATGTGATTGAACCTATGATGTATGCGGACTACTCTTACGAAAATGACAAGGAAGACATGGTTTTTGTAGATGTGGTTTTTGAAGTGGAAAACGTGGGCGAGAGCGAAATCAAAGGACAGAGCATAGCCGTTATTGAGGCAAAAAACAGTGACGGCTTGATTTATAATGAATCAAAGTTTTTCCTTGAATATGATAATTATACAAGCTTAGCCGAGCACACAACCCTAAAGGGCAAGGAAAAAACGCTTTTTCATGCAGTTGTGTATGTTCCTCAAAATGAGAAAAATGTTACTCTCAATGTGAGATTTAATAACGCCCAACTTTTGTATGACTATATACTCGGGGAGGAAATTAAGAGCACGGTGTGGATTTACAAGGGAGAGGAAATCGCATCAGGCGACAAAAAAATGTTTGTTACGGGAGTAAGGTTTGAAAACGAACTGCATCCGTCACAGCCGGGGCAGAAAACCTATACATACTATAAGTCAAAGAATGCAAACAGCACCTACATGATAGTAGAAACTGTTTTGACGAACAGCACTGACACCTATATGAATGCGTATGATTTTGCAAAGCTTGACGTTTTCTGTAATACAGAGGCGCTTCCGGGCGGAATGTGGGTGTGTGAAAAGCCCACAGGAGAGGCGTTTTCTGAGGATTGCTTAATCCCTGCAAAAAGTACGGTTAAAGCATATTATGTGTACGAAATCCCCCAAACTGATATAAGAAAGGTTTATAATCTAAAGATGATATTTGAGCTTGAAGAATATTGGTGTAAATTATAATGCAAAAAAAATCCCAACCGCAGGTTGGGATTTTCTTTTGTTTGTTATATTATACTTCAGGTTCGAACTCCTTACGAATAGCCTCGAGCTTTTCGGGGATGAGAGATTCATCCTTTGCAACGATTGAATAGTAGAACTTACACTTGGGTTCTGTACCGGAGGGGCGGATAGCAACCCATGTGCCGTCTTCAAGAATATACTTCAAAACGTTGCTTCTGGGGAAGCCCTTAACAATCATTTCGGCTGTTGTGAAGTCCTGAATTTCAGCTACCTTGATACCGTAAACCTCGCTCTTGGGGTTTGCACGGAGGGAAGAGAGAATACGCTTAATCTTTTCAGCGCCGTCAGCACCGGGGATAGTTACACTCTTGAGGAAATCCTTGTAATAACCGAATTCCTTGTAAATGTCCATGAGTACATCGTAAAGAGTTTTGCCCTGAGCCTTGTAGAATGCAGCTGCTTCGCAGAGCATGAGAGAAGACTGGACAGCGTCCTTATCGCGTACAAAGGGTGCAATGAGGTAACCGTAGCTTTCCTCGTAACCGAAGAGGAAGGGCTTGCCGTCGGAATGCTTGTGTGTATGAATCTTGTCACCGATAAACTTGAAGCCTGTGAGAGTTTTTTCAACGCCTACACCGTACTTTTCAGCTACGCGGTCGCCAAGGTCACTTGTAACAACAGTGTTGAAAATAAGACCATTTTTAGGAAGAGCGCCCTTTTCATCAAGTTGGCTCAAAATGTACTTGAGGAGAACTGCGCCGCCTTGGTTGCCTGTCATGAGGATGTATTCGCCATTTTGGCGTACTGCTACGCCTAAACGGTCACAGTCGGGGTCAGTTGTGATGATGATGTCAGCCTCGGTTTCCTTAGCTTTTTCGATAGCAAGTTCGTAAGCTTCGGGAACTTCGGGGTTGGGGCTCTTTGTATTGGAAAATTCTGTGTCGGGGTCGCACTGTTCAAGTACGGGGATAACGTTGTAGCCGAGGTCAGAAAGTACACGTCTTACGGGAACGTTGCCTGTACCGTGCTGAGGAGAGTAAACGACCTTTAAATCTGTCTTGTCAACGTCAGGGTTGACCTGAATTGTCTTGACAGCTTCGTAGTAAGCTTCGTCAACTTCCTTGCCGATAATCTGGATAAGGCTGCCTGCTTCCTCAAGAGAAAGGCAGGGAACGGATAATTCATCCTCAACGCGGTTTACGCAGATTGTAACCTTATCGGAATATTCGGGTGTGAGCTGACAGCCGTGGGAATCATAAATCTTGTAACCGTTGTATTCGGGAGGATTGTGACTTGCTGTGATAACAACACCTGCAAAGCAGTCAAGGTGACGAACTGCAAAGCTTAATTCGGGAGTGGGACGAAGAGATTCAAAAAGATAGCTCTTGATGCCGTTTGCCGCAAATACGCCTGCTGTCGCTACAGCGAACTCATAGCTCATACGGCGGTTGTCATATGCAATAACAACACCACGTCTAACTTCACGGAATTCGTGATCCATGAGGTATTCGGCATAGCCCTGTGTTGCTTTTCTCACTGTGTAAACGTTAATTCTGTTGGTGCCTGCACCGATGATGCCGCGGAGACCTGCAGTACCAAATTCCATATCTTTATAAAACGCGTCGTGAATTTCTTCTTCGCTCATGGCGAGAAGTTCGGCGCGAGTAGATTCATCAATGTGCTCAGAGTTGAGCCAACGTTCATAATTCTTGTTCATAAGGGACATCTCCAATAAAAAAATTTGCTCACAAGGTCGTTTTTTGTCAAAAAACCTTGAGACTAAATTATACAATAAGCACGAGGAAAAATCAAGAGCATTTGGAAAAAATATATTGAGTATATTTTCATTATTTCCGGGCAGGATAAATTTTATGCACGAATATCTTATAAAATACATAAAAGAGGGTGTAAAAAAACTCATTGTTTTTTTACACCCTCTTTTTGCGGTCCGGACTATTTTTTATTAACCTAATGCAAAGTTTTTGAACTGTTCGCCGCGGTCCTCAAAATTTTTGAAAAAGCCGTAGCTTGCCGCTGCGGGAGACAGGAGGCATATTGAACCTTTCGGGGTTACGTTTTTTGCAACAGCTACAGCCTCTTGCAGGTTGGCTGCAAAGTGTGCTGTAAATAAATGCTCTTTGCCCGAAAGCTCTTCCATTATACGTTTGCCCGTGTCGTACATGAAAATTACGTTGGGGATATCGTATGTGAGAAGAAAATCCTCCAAAAGAGTATAGTCAATGCCACGATCCATACCGCCTACGAGAAGCGTACCCACGTTTGTGAGAGAATTGAGCGCCTGGATTGTGGTCTCACAGCAGGTTGATATGGAATCGTCATAATAAATGACAGAGTCCTTTTCACCAATCTTTTCGAGCCTGTGAGGAAGCGGTCGGAATGTGGAAAGTGCTTTTGAAAATTCGTCTTTTGTAATGCCGTAGGGCTTTGTTGCCCAATATGCAACAGCGATATTATTTACGTTATGACTGCCTAAAAGAGGGCACGAAGAATCGAGGGTAATAACCTCGCCGTCACAGATAAATGATGAGGGGTTTATCGTGATATTGCCGTCTTCACCAAAGGTTGTTATGTGAGAAGCAGCACCTTTTGTATCAACCATGGTATGTGCAATAAGCCTGTCGTCCTCTTTTTGGTAGCGGTAGATGTTTTTCTTCGCATCGTAGTATTTTTCAAATGTGCCGTAATGGTCAAGATGCTCGGGAAAAATATTGAGAAATACCGCCGTGTGGGGAGAAACGTTGGTGTATTCCAGCTGGTGGCTTGAAAGCTCCAGAACGATTGTATCGTTATCTTTTATTATACCGTCGAAGGGAGGAATACCGATATTGCCGAGAAGTACTGCGTTTTTGCCACATTCGCGAAATACGTGGTATATAAGGCTTGAGGTGGTGCTTTTACCCTTGGTGCCGGTTATGGCAATTGTCCTGTTACGATAAACGGAGAGGAAAATCTCAGTCTGGGAATAAAGACGGGAAAAATCGCAAAGGGCATTATCTTCAAGAACAATACCCGGGCTTTTCATGACTATGTCAAAGCGGTCAAGGCTTTTTTGATAGTCGTCGCCTGTAACAATGTTTGCTTCGCGGCAAGAAACAGGATTTTTGTCACAGATTGTGATTGATTTAAATCCACCTGCGGTGAGAAAGGTGTTAAGAGTGCTTTTGCCTTCTCTGCCGAAGCCTAAAATACAAACAGATTTGTCTTTTATGAGGTTTTTAATATAAGAAATCAGCATAAGTCAAGCTCTCTTTCTAAAATGTCAAGGTAGCCCTTGGGGATAAGGTTTTCGCGGTCATAAAAGCGGGGATAGGGGTTCTCTCTTGATGAATACTCCTTGTAAAGGGGTGTTGATTTATAATGCTCAAAAAGCTTGGGGAGGTTTTCGTTCTTTTTGATAGCTTCGCATATTGCAAAGTTTACCTCGTCACGACTGCCGACACATTCAAAGGGCTTTTCGTTATTTTTGTGACCGATGAGCTGATTGAGCGTGGGGATGAGGTTTTCGTCGTCACCCATATTACGACCGAAAATGGCTGTGAGCTCATCTATAGAAAGGAACGGTGAGAGGATGAGGTATACAAAAAGACACTTTGGACAATCTGCACACCATATGTTTGTGTGACTACCCTTGTTACAACTGCGGAACACCTCGTGATAAGGCTTGAGGCGAGAAAAATACGATGCAATCTGATATTCAGAGAGTGGACGGAGAAGACTGAAATAATAAACTCCGCTCTTTATAAATTCACGTTCGTAATTGTTGAAGTCCTTCTCAAATTCAAAGCTTTTTGAATACTGATGATTAACAGTGCTGCCTGCAACGGTGGACTCGTTTGCGGAGGATTCATTTGACAAAACCACGTATTTGAGCGAGTTTACGTAGGCTGTAATGAGCCCCGAAAATGCAACAATTGCACTGAACGGTGTATGACCGTTAAGATAACCCTCGCGGTTTAAGCGAAGCATTTCGGAATCTAAACTGCGGCGTGCAGTTAATACGGAATCTTCATAGCCTGCAACACGTACGCTGTCAATTGTTGCCCCGCGGGGATTGATAATGTAGGGGCGGTTTTCTGATTTGAAGTCCTTTAAAAGCTCCATAGTTACGTTGGAATCCTTGCCTCCGCCCACAGGAATAAGGTTACCCGAAAGATATCTTTCAGAACGGGTGGGTGTATGGGGAGATGCACAGGATTCAATTTTCATAAAGGAAAGGTCGGGACGGATGTTGTTGAGATAGAAAAACTCACCAAGACCGTGGAAGTAAAGCTTTTTCCACCAGTTGACCTGCTTGGGTGAAAGAGCCCCACATTCAATCACCACATTTGGTGAACAGGTGATTTTCCAATAGCTGACAAGCTCGGCGAGCCCCAGATTGAAGACCATGGCTTTAAAATTTTCATCTGTGGAAAAATCAGAGTTTTCCACAACGGAAAAAATCCAACTTGGGGAAAACTTGGCTAAAGATTCAATTTCAAAATGATATGTAACGTGAATTTCGTTTAATTTTTGTTCGATTTCGTAATTTTTGTAATAAAAAGTGGGATGAGCCACCCTCAAAGAATTATAGGTTTTCATAACTGACCTCCGAGCATTGAAAAAAAGCCTTTTTTTATTATTATAGCACATTGTGAAAAAAAGTAAACACATAAAAATCAAAAAGAAAAACCGCATATATTGTGTGTCGAAAATGGTCAAATACAAGATGTTGAAAAGGGGCGAAAGAGGGCAAAAAAAGCTGAATTTTCTCGAAAAAAATTATGAAAAAAGTATTGAAATTTAATAATTTATATAGTAAAATAACCATGAAAGTGCCACAAAGTGGTTTTGAGTGCCACGAAGTGGTGGAAGTTGTGGAAAACTTGGTGGAAAACTAAGTGAAAATTAAAAATTTTCCACAGTGCATTATGTTGAAATTCGTCGAAGGAGGTGCGCGACTTGTTATCAGGTGAATATAGTCATAATCTTGATGCCAAAGGCAGAGTAATAATGCCCAGCAAGTTGCGTGAGGAATTGGGCGAAAGTTTTTATGTGACAAAGGGTTTTGAAGGATGTCTGGCGGTATATTCGGCAGAAGAGTTCGAAAAGCTGGGTGCAGCTATTCAGGCACTTCCGGGTAATATGCGCGAAGCAAGACGACTTCAGAGAGTTATTATAACAGGTGCGCATCTTTGTGAAGCGGACAAGCAGGGCAGATTTGTTGTCCCGCCCACACTTCGTGAGTTTGCTTCATTAGACAAGGAGCTTGTTATCGTAGGTAACGGCAACCATGCCGAAATCTGGGATAGTGCTAAGTGGAACGATTATCTGTATGGTGACGATTCCATGAGCCTGGAGGATGCTGCGGAAGCACTCAGAGCCGAAGGACTTAGTATGTAATAAAAATGTGGGAAAGGAGAAATGAATAATGGAATTTTCCCACGTTAGCGTGCTTTTGAACGAAACGATTGACGCCGTAAATGTAAAAGAGGGTGGACGTTATGCCGATTTTACCATGGGTGGCGGTGGACACAGTGCTCTCATACTCAATCGTGGCGGCATACTGTACGGCTTTGACAGAGATATTGATGCGATAAATGTTTGCAAAAAACGTTTTGAAGATAAAAAAGAGCGTTTTAACCCTATTCATTCGAGCTTTGAAAATGTAAAGAGAGAGATTGAAAGCTTGGGTGTTGATGCTCTTGACGGTATAATTGCGGATTTGGGTGTTTCGTCCTACCAGCTTGACGAGGCTGAGAGAGGATTTTCGTACATGCACGACGCCCCCTTGGATATGCGAATGGATCGCAGAGAGGGACTTAGTGCAAAAGAGGTTGTAAACACTTATTCCGAAGAAAAGCTTTGTGAGATTATAACAAAATACGGCGAGGAAAAATGGGCTGTAAGAATTACAAAATTCATATGCGAAGCCCGTGAGAAAAAGCCAATAGAAACAACCTTTGAGCTTGTTGACATTATAAAGGCGGCTGTTCCGCAGGGAGCGAGAAAAGACGGTCCCCACCCTGCAAAAAGAACCTTTCAGGCAATACGCATTGAGGTAAACGGCGAGCTGAGAATTCTGGAGAAGGCTGTTCGTGATGGTGTGGAGCTACTCAAAAAGGGTGGCAGAATGGCAGTGATAACCTTCCATTCGTTAGAAGACAGGATTGTAAAGGAAACCTTTAACTCGCTTGCAAATGCCTGCACTTGCCCGAAAAACTTTCCCGTTTGTGTATGCGGAAAAAAAGACAGCGTAAAGGTTATAACAAGAAAACCCATACTTCCATCGGATGAAGAGATAGAAGTTAATCCGAGGTCAAGAAGCGCAAAGCTGAGAGTTTGTGAAAAGATTATCTGATATTTATATATAGGAAGAAAGGTCGGTGCCCGACGCCCATGTACAATTATGGTTCGGTAGCAAGAGAGTTAGAAACTAAAGAAATTTTCAAGGGCGATACCGTTAAGGTGTCAAAGAAGTCCAGACGCAGCGCAGCGCGTGCTGCAAAAATTGAAGAAATGAAGAAAAAAGCTCTCAAGAGCCTTGCTGTAGTGGCAGCTGTGCTGACTGTGGTAATGGTAAGAGAAGCACAGATAGACAAGCTTTGCGGTGAGATTGCACACGAGGAGGAAGCTATCGGAAAGCTCGATGCAATGATTACCGAAAAGGAAATGTACCTCTCAGGTCAGTTTGACTTGAATATGATTGAGGAAATAGCGGTTACAAGACTTGGTATGCAGAAGGCAGACCCCTCGCAGAGAGTTGAGATTGCAATCAAGACAGAAGAAGGCGGCGAAATTTTGACAGAAGAAACAGAGACCAGCACGGGTTTTTCGGCGTTCATAAATAAGGCGAAAATTCTGTTGGAATATTTGTATTAAGGCGAAATATATTTACATAAGAAAGTACTTTTGAGTGCCTCCGACAGGATCGCACTCAAATTTTATCTATTGGGATTTGGACGGAATATATATAATAATGTAGATTAGTCCCGAAAATGGGGAGGTTTGGAACATGGCAAATGAACAGAGCACAAGAGCATCGTCAGGCGTCAAAAAGAGAATAATGGTTATGTTCTGGGTTTTCCTGGGGCTTATGGGACTTGTTATTTTAAGGTTGGGAGATTTCCAGATTCTTCACGGCGATGAATACAAAAAACAAGCACTTGAACAGCAGACCCGTGACCAGCAGGTTGCCGCAAAGCGTGGCAGTATTTATGACAGAAACATGAAAATACTTGCTCAGTCTGCATCCTGTGAGGATGTTATGATTAACCCCAGAGAAATACAGGCTGCGGTAAAAGCACAGGCTACAAGAAAAGCGCAGGCGCAGCTTGACGGCGAGGCTTTTAATGAAGAGGATATTGTACAGAGGATTGTTAACAATTTGACAAAAATCCTCGATGTTGACGAAGCCTTTTTGCGTAAGGAAATAGCGGCAGACTATGCGAGCAGACGAATAAAGAAAAAAGTAGCACCCTCGGTGGCAAATAAAATCCGAGAGCTTGATTTGCCCGGTGTTTATTTTGAAGAATCCACAAAGAGATATTATCCTTATTCGAGCTTTGCATCACATATTTTAGGCTTTACGGGTGACGACGGAAATGGTCTTGAAGGCTTGGAGAAAATGCTTGACAGTACACTTTCGGGTACTGCTGGCAGAATACAGGTTGTAAAAGACGTTAACAATAATGCTACACCCTATGAATACGAAAACTATATTGCCCCAGAAGACGGCAGAGGTGTTGTGCTTACAATAGATGAAGTTATTCAGCATTATGTTGAAAAGTATCTTGAAGAGGCATACAACCTTTATGATATAAGAAACGGCGCGGCGGCAATTGTTATGGACCCGGATACGGGCGAAGTGCTTGCCATGGCTGTTACGCCGAACTTTGACCTCAATGACCCCAGATACGTTGACGAGGAGCTTAAGCTGAAGGTTCTCGGTGAGGCAAAAGAGGACGGTACTGCATACACAGACAGCGACTATTTCAATAAAATATGGAGAAACAAGGCTGTCGTTGACACCTATGAACCCGGCTCTACTTTCAAAAGTATAGTTGCGGCAATAGGCGTAGAATCAGGTGCAATTAACCCTGATACCGTAAGCTTTAACTGCATAGGCTATAAGCAGGTAGGCCCTCACACTATCCACTGCCATAAACGAATTGGTCACGGTGAGGAAAACTTTGTAGATGCACTGGAAAACTCATGTAACCCTGCGTTCATGGAAATCGGTGCGGCAATCGGAAATAAGCGTTTTAAGGAATATTATGAGGCATTTGGCTTTACACAGACGACAAATTTCGTCCTGCCCGGTGAATCAAAGGGTATTTTCTTCACGGATAGTAACTTTAACGAAGCAGAGCTTGCAACAAGTAGCTTCGGTCAGGGCTTCCAGATAACACCGCTGCAGATGATTACGGCGTTTTCGGCTGTTGTAAACGGCGGTAATCTAATGAAACCCCAGCTTATTAAGGCATATACTGACGCTGAAGGTAATGTTATCGGCACGGTTGAACCCGAGGTTGTACGTCAGGTTATAAGCGAAGACACCAGCCGTATAATGCGCGGCGCGCTTGAAAGCGTTGTTGCAAACGGTACAGGTAGCGGTGCTTATGTTGAAGGCTACAGAATCGGCGGCAAGACAGGTACAAGTGAAAAGCAGCCCCGTGGATCCGGCAAGAGAATTGCGTCATTTATAGGCTTTGCGCCTGCTGACGACCCTCAGCTTGTGTGCCTTCTTATTCTTGACGAACCCGGCGGTGTACTCACAGGCGGTGGTGCAATTGCGGCACCTGCTGTAGGTAAAATACTTGCAGATTCTTTGGAATACCTGGGTTATGAACCTCAGTACGCTGAGGGCGAAGATAAGATTGAAATGCCCAATACTGTCAATATGACAATCTGGGAAGCCAAGAAGGCTCTTATCGCTCTCGGATTGGAGGTAAGTGTTCACGGCAGTGGTAACGTGGTTACAAATCAGTTGCCTGTTTATGGAACAATGCTTGCAGAGGGCGACTCTGTAACACTTTATACCGAAGCAGAGGAAGAGGTTAAAGTGGAAATGCCTGAATTTACGGGAATGAACAGGCAAGAGGTAGTTAAAAAAGCAAATGAACTGAAGCTTAATCTGAATATGACAGGCGGTGGTGCATCAAACGACATAACCGACGAAATGCTCTGTGTAAACCAGTCAACGCCTCCGGGTACATTGGTGTCCCAAAACAGCGTTGTGACGGTGGAATTTGCTTTGAACAATAACGAATAACGAAGAAAGGAAAGTTCTGATGCGCCTTAGAGAAATACTTGAAAAAACAGGAATATCCGTAAACGAAAAAATGGCAGATATTGAAATAACAGATGTTTGTTATGATTCGCGAAAAGTAAAAAAAGGCTCGCTTTTTGTGGCTGTAAGAGGCTTCAAAAGTGACGGTCATGAATTTATCGGCAAAGCGCTCAGTAACGGTGCGGCAGTTATTGCAGGCGAGGATGACCTGAGTGAAGAAAACTATATAAAGGTATCTTCGTCGAGAAAATTTTTGGCGCAGGCATCAGCAAACTTTTTTGGAAACCCTGCAGATAAAATGAAAATTGTGGGTATAACAGGCACTAACGGCAAGACAACAACAAGCTATCTCATAAAGCAGATACTTGAGCTTAAAGGCAAAAAGTGCGGTCTTATAGGCACAAATCAGATACTTATTGGAAATGAGGCTGTTGATTCGGAAAGAACAACGCCGGAATCGAGAGAGTTGCACGAGCTTTTTAATAAAATGTACGAAAAAGGCACAGAGTACGTTATTATGGAGGTGTCAAGCCATTCGTTGGAACTTGACAGGGTGTACGGAATTGAGTTTGAGGTGGGTGTTTTCACAAACCTTACCCAGGACCACCTTGATTTCCATGAAACTATGGATAACTACGCACGTGCAAAGTCAAAGCTTTTTAAAATCAGCAGAAAAAGCGTTATCAATCTTGACGATGAATATGCTTCGGTTATGCTCGAAAATGCAAAGAACACAATCACCTATGCTATCGATAACAAGGCGGATTTTGTTGCGGAAAATATAAGACTTCGTGAGAGAGGCATAATCTTTGACGGAAAATATAACGGAGAGGAAAGAATGCTCAGGCTTGGTATACCGGGAAGATTTTCGGTATACAATGCGCTTAGCGCATCGGGTGCGGCATTGGCACTGGGAGTGAGCCTGGAGGACGTGGAAAAGGGGCTTGTGATTGCCCGCGGTGTAAAGGGCAGATTAGAGGTTGTACCCACACTTACGGACTATACGGTTATCATCGACTATGCACACACCCCCGACGGACTTGAAAACGTAATACGTGCCGTGCGTGGCTTCTGTAAGGGAAGAGTTATCACACTTTTTGGTTGCGGTGGCGACAGAGACAATAAAAAGAGACCTATAATGGGCGCTATTGCAGAAAAGCTTTCTGATTACGTTATAGTAACAAGTGACAATCCGAGAAGTGAAGACCCCGAATCCATTATGGACGAAATTATGACAGGCATGAAAAAAGATAATCATACAGCAATTGAATCAAGGCGTGACGCGATTGACTACGCGCTTGATTTTGCACAGACGGGCGATGTGGTTATCCTGGCAGGTAAAGGTCACGAGACATACCAGATTTTTAAAGACGGAACAATACATTTTGACGAAAGAGAAGTAGTCCGTGAATGTCTTAAAAACAAATGATAAAGAAAGGGTGAAGAAAAATGACCTGGGCAATCAGTCTTGCGTTATCCTTTGTGATAACAGCGGTTATAACACCTTTATTGATACCTTTTTTGAGAAAATTAAAATTCGGACAGACAATTTTGGAGGACGGTCCCACGTGGCATGCGAAAAAGCAGGGTACCCCCACTATGGGCGGTATAGGCTTTATACTGGCTACAGCTGTTGGTACACTTTGTGTCAATCAGACGAGGGAAAGCATTTTTATTGTGCTTATTGGTGTGCTTTTCGGCGTTGTGGGCTTTATTGATGATTATATAAAGGTTGTTAAAAAGAGAAACAAGGGCTTTTCAGCCTCGGCAAAGTTTATTTGCCAGACTGTTGTGGCTTTGGGTGCGGCTTTGTATATGTACTTAGTGTCATCCCATAATATAAAAATCCCCTTTATCGAGGGCAGCTTTAATATAGGGCTTTTGTATATACCCTTTGTGATGTTTGTTATGCTGGCTACGGTTAACAGCGTGAACCTTACTGACGGCATTGACGGTTTGGCTTCCAGCGTAAGCTGCGGCTGTGCGGTATTCTTTTTGTATGCGGCAGTAAAATTGGAGTGCACCGGTGCGGCAGTAGCAGTAGCAGCAATGATGGGCGGTGTGCTGGGATTTTTGCTTTACAACTTTTTCCCGGCAAAGGTTTTCATGGGCGACACGGGTTCGCTTTTCTTAGGCGGTATATTGTCGGCTGTGGCTGTTACTATGGGATTGGAATTTTCGCTTATTATTGCGGGATTTGTTTTCCTCAGCGAAACAATGAGCGATATTATACAGGTTGCTTATTATAAGAAAACAAAGAAAAGAATTTTTAAAATGGCACCGCTTCATCATCATTTTGAAATGTGCGGTTGGAAAGAAACAAAAATTGTTATCGTGTTTACACTGGTGACGGTGTTACTTGCAGTTGTATGTTGTTTTGGTCTTAGATAATCGGTTGAAAGGATAGTCTTTGATGAAAAAGAAGAGCGAAGGCAAAATTGTAAAATTGAAGAAAAAATATGAGCCCCTCACATCCGGGATTGACTTTACGCTCTTGTTTTCGGTGCTCATTTTGCTTGTGCTTGGACTTACGATGCTGTTTTCGGTATCAAGTGCAGCAAACATGGTGTCGGGTGATGTATACTCGCCCATTATCAAGCAGGCGGCACTGGCGGCAGTGGGACTTGTGATTATGTTCCTTTTGTCGAGGTGGGATTATAAAAAGCTGAAACAGTACAGCGGTATTTTGTATATAATAAGTGCCGCGGTTATGATACTGGTAGGTTTTATCGGTATCGACTCCCACGGTGCAAGAAGACAGATAAGTATCGGTATTGGTACACTTCAGCCTTCGGAATTTTCAAAATATGTGATGATTATCTGGCTGGCAACAAGATTTGCGAGCGTTAAGAAATCCGAAATGAAAACATGGAACGAGCTTATAACAGATATTGTTGCGGTGGGTATTCCTGTGTGTGAATGTCTTTTAATTCAGCGTCATGCGTCGGCGGCTATTGTACACATGTTTGTAGGTGTGGCAATGATTGTTGCGGCGGGCGTTGACTGGAAAAAGCTTATCCCCGTTGGTGCTGTGGGCTTGGGCGGTATGCTGGTTGTAATTTTCGGTACGGGCTTCCGTATGGACAGAATTACGAGCTTTCTTAACTTTGGCAGCGACTCGCAGGGTATTGACTGGCAGACGAAGCAGTCTATTTTAGCGGTGGGAAGCGGCGGACTTTTCGGCGAGGGCCTTGGTAACAGTAAACAAAAATACTCGTACCTACCGGAAGCTGAAAACGACTATATTTTTGCAATAGTCGGCGAAGAGCTGGGATTTATAGGCTCGGTATTGATAGTAGTACTTTTCTGTATTGTAATCTGGCGCGGAATAAGCATTGCGGTAAATTCCAAGGACAGCTTTGGTACATATTTGGCGTTTGGTATCACGGTTCTTTTAGGTTTCCAGGTGCTTGTAAATATGTGCGTTGTATTGAAGATGATTCCGTCTACGGGTATGCAGCTGCCACTCTTTAGTTCGGGCGGTTCGAGCATGTTGGCAACGCTTATGGGTATAGGAATGTTGCTTTCAATTTCGAAAGCGAATAATACGTCATCGGGAGGCGTGGAAAAGTGAGAGTTTTGTTAACAGGCGGCGGTACGGCAGGGCATATCAATCCTGCTGTAGCGATTGCAAAATATATAAAGGAAAAAGAACCCGAAAGCGAGTTTTTGTTTATAGGAACCGAGAAGGGTCTTGAAAAGACACTTGTGCCCAGAGAAGGCTTTGAGATTGAATTTGTAAAGGTGTCGGGGCTTAAAAGAAAGCTGACACTTGAAAACATACGTGTTTTAAAGGAGTTTATTACAAGTAAAATTGAAGCGGGAAAAATACTTGACCGCTTTAAACCCGATATTGTTGTAGGCACGGGCGGATATGCCTGTACACCTGCGGTTTTCGCCGCTAAAAAGAGGGGAATTCCCTCCGTTATACATGAACAGAATGTTTATCCTGGACTTGCAATAAAAATGCTCGGCAAAAAAGCAGATGTTACAATGATAAGCTTTCCCGAGACAGAAAAGCTTATTGAGGTTAATGCGTGTGCTCTTACCGGTAACCCTTTAAGACCTAATCTTTTTGATTATGTTGACAAAAATAAGGTTTTGGCGTCTCTTGGCTTTGATGATAAGCCATTAGTGCTTTTCTTCGGCGGTTCGTTGGGAGCGGAAAGAATGAACGACGCTTTGGTTGATATGCTCGCAGAGGGCTTTTCGGGCTTTAACCTTGTGGCTGCAACAGGTGAAAAGCATTACGAGGGCATTGTAAAGAGGCTTAACGAAAAGGGTGTACAGCTCGAGAATATGCCAAACGTTAAGCTTTTGCCGTATATTTATAATATGAATGAGCTGCTCAAAAGTGCAGATATGGCTGTTTGCAGAGCAGGTGCAATAACAATAAGCGAGCTTAATGCACTGGGTAAGGCATCGGTATTGGTGCCAAGTCCTTACGTTGCACACAACCACCAGGAGCAGAACGCACGTTATCTTGAAAAAAACGGTGCGGCAAATGTATTGGTAGAAGCAGAGCTTAACGGAAAAAGCTTGAAAAAGAGTATTGAGGATGTACTATTAGATTCCGAAAAGCTCGCCGCAATGCGCGAAAATTCCGAAAAATTGGGACAAAGAGACGCATGCGAAAAGATTTATCAGATAATTAAGAGCCTTTGCTGATTGTCACCTTTCAGTCCTCCTGCATAATATATACTGTATTATGTGGGAGGTGCATCCTTTTGAAATACATCATAAAAGGAGATAAACCCCTTGAAGGCGAGGTTAGAATTCAGGGGGCAAAAAACAGTGTGTTGCCAATCCTTGCGGCGAGTATACTATGTGCGGATAAGTGCGAAATACACTCCTGCCCTAATCTTAAAGACGTTTTCACAACGCTTGAAATTCTGAGAAATCTCGGCTGTGACGCAGTGTGGGAAAATGGTGTTGTTAAAATTGATTCCTCGTCAGCTTTTGGCTGGGAAATTGACGAAAAGCTGATGCGGGCACTTAGGAGCTCAATTATTTTTCTTGGTGCGGTCACAATGCAAATGGGAAAAGCGCGGGTGAGTATGCCCGGTGGATGCGCGCTTGGGCAAAGACCTGTAGATTTACACCTTAAAGCGTTAAAAAAGCTTGGAATAAAGGTCCGTGAGGAAGGCGGTTTTATAACAACCGACGCTTCCGAGGCAAAGTGCGGAAATGTGCATCTTGATTTTCCGAGTGTTGGTGCGACGGAAAACACCATACTTGCGGCAGTCAAGCTGAAAGGCGAAAGTGTGATAACAAACGCCGCCCGTGAGCCTGAGATTGTGGATTTAATCAACTTTTTGAACGCTATGGGTGCAAAAATACACGGAGGAGGAACAGGTACGGTACATATTGAGGGCGTACCGAGCCTTAAAGGCATAAGCTATACGATTATTCCCGACAGAATTGAGAGCGCGACTTTTATGTGCGCGGCAATGGCAACGGGAGGAGAAATTGAAATTGAAAACGTTAAGAGTGCACACCTTACAGCTATTGTAAATGAGCTGCGTGAGGAGGGTGCGAGGATTGAATTTTTCGGAGATCGGGGATATATTCGTGCACCAAAAAGGATAAAGGGTGCAAGCATGATAAAAACCATGCCTTATCCCGGATTCCCGACAGATGCGCAGTCGGTTTTTATGGCACATCTTATACGTGCTGACGGCACCAGTGTGATTGTGGAAAACATATTTGAAAACCGGTTCAATGTTGTAAACGACCTTAATCTTATGGGCGCCGATATTGTAACCGAGGGTCGTACTGCAATAATAAGAGGCAAGCGGCATCTTACGGGTGCACATGTGTATGCTCCCGATTTAAGGGGAGGCGCGGCGCTTTTGATTGCGGGGCTTAGTGCTAAGGGCGAAACGTGCGTTGAAGATACGGGGCACATAGTAAGAGGCTATGAACAAATAGAAGATAAACTCAGAAAACTTGGAGCAGATATACGGGTGGAGTGAAGTATGGAAGATACAAATGAAAGATACACTGAAAGAGCTGTAAAGCACAGAAAAAACAGACGAAAACCAAAAAGACAGATAAGACCGGGTTGCCTTATATCGGTTGTGGCTCTGCTTTTTGCTTTTATAATACTGTTTTTGACACCAATATTTAGTATTAAGCAGGTTGTTTGTGAAGGCAACAGTACGATTAAGTCGCAGGACATTATAGCTGCCAGCGGTATTGAAATAAACAAAAATATTTTCAGTACAAATCTTGGTGAGGCAACGAAAAAAGTTTTGCAGGTGCCTTACGTGGAAAGCGTGAAAATTACAAGGCAGCTTCCGGGTACTGTTAAAATTGCGGTTGTTGAAGGCAAAGTAAGTGCATACCTTAAATGGGACAAAAAATTTGTCGGAATAAATGAAAAAGGGCAGACACTTTGTGTTGTGAACAAGGTGTCTGCGACAAGGAAAGCTCCGGTGGTGAAGGGTATAACCATAAAAGAGGCTTGTGTTGTGGGACAGGCTGTAGTAGTTAACCAGACAAGCCGTTTTGAAACGCTCATGAAATTTATGAAAACCTTTAACGAAAAGGGCATGACAGCGGATATTACCGTATTTGACATTACAGAGGCTGATTATATATCCATAATGCACCGTGACAAGCTTAAAATTGAGTTTGGCAACACTAAGGACTATGATCACAAGTTCAGCTTTGTTGACGCATTGCTTGAATCTATGGGAAAAGACGTTGAAGGCGAATTGAACATGATTTCGGAAAATTATACTTACGGACATACCGTTCAGTAGAAAAAACAAAAAAATTAAAATATTTGCTTGAATATGAGAAAACAGTGTGCTATAATAACTATATGTATCAAAATATAATGTAGATTTTTATATATTAAGGGGGTCTCCTCATGAGAATGGAATATGCAGATACAATGGATCTTGCTCAGAAGCTGAAAGTTGTTGGTGTTGGTGGCGGCGGTAACAACGCTGTTAACAGAATGATTGAAGCAGGTATTAAGGGTGTTGAATTTGTTTGTGTAAATACAGACAAGCAGGCTCTTTTACGCAGTGGTGCAGAACAGAAAATTCAGCTTGGGGACAAGCTTACAGGCGGTAAGGGTGCCGGTGGTAAGGCTGAAATCGGTAAGAAAGCCGCTGAAGAAACAAGAAACGAAATCGAACAGGCTATAAAGGATGCCGACATGGTATTTGTTGCTGCAGGTATGGGCGGCGGTACAGGTACAGGCGGTGCTCCCATTGTTGCAGGTATTGCTAAGGAGCTCGGCATACTTACAGTTGGTATTGTTACAAAGCCCTTTGCTTTTGAAGGCAGAAAGAGAATGACACAGGCTCTCCAGGGTATTGAAGAGCTCCGTAAGAACGTTGACACACTTATTGTTATTCCCAACGATCGTCTTCTTGATATCTCTAATAGTAAGACAAGCCTTATGGACGCTTTCAAGACAGCAGACGAAGTTCTCCGTCAGGGTGTTCAGGGTATTAGTGACCTTATTACAGATACAGGTCTTATCAACGTTGACTTCGCCGACGTAACAACTGTTATGAAGGGCGCAGGCTACGCACATATGGGTATCGGTATTGCCAAGGGTGAAGACCGTGCCGAAGTTGCTGCTAAGGCAGCTGTTGAAAGTGCACTTCTCGAAACAACTATCGACGGTGCTACAGGCGTACTTATCAATATCACAGGTGGCGCTAACCTTAACCTTCTCGAAACAAATGCTGCTGCACAGCTTATTGAAGAAAGAGTTAGTGAAGACGCTACAGTTATATTCGGTGCTTCTATCGACGAATCTCTCGAAGACGAAATCAGAATCACTGTTATTGCTACAGGTCTTGATGGTGAACCTGCAGGTGGCCCCAAGAAAGAAGAAAAGGCTACAGAAGAAGATAACTTCTTTGCAAATTTGATGAAGGACGATGAATCTATCGATATTCCTAACTTCTTGAAGTAAGATAAAATTAAAAGGACATCCGAAAGGATGTCCTTTTTTGTGTGGAAAAACGGGAGATTGTGAATCGCTCCTACAGAACCCCAGTGGTTTTATTTGATGTAAACTTCGCTAAGGGGAAGAAGAGAGGTTAATTTGTCCCAGAGCATTAGCTTGTCGGAGGAATTAACCTGTTTTTCGACTGTTGCAACGCCGTTGTCAAACTCAAGCATTTTTGTTTCAACAAAGCTGACTGCATCAGAGAGATATCGTACATGTATCAGTATAGCAGAAGAAATGTTCTCGCTTGTTACGGTAATAATACCGTTTGAGTATTCTATAACGGCAAGCTTTTCGGGCTCAATAGCCACAACGTCCAAGCCTGCTATGTAACCTCCGTAGCTTTGTGAACCTTTGCTTATTACAAGGTCAAGAACACCGTCAGTTATATTGATCTCCTTAATGTATTCAGTGGCGGAGGTTGAGAAGAGATTGCCTGTGTCAAAGCCTTCGATATTAAAACGGGTGCCGTAGCCTGAATTCCAACAGCCGTAATGGATTGTCACCATGTACTTTCCGTTAGGAAGCTTTGCTTTAAAGGTTGCCGCGCCCTGAATCTGGTCAGAGTAGAGGTTTTCATAGCCTTGAGGAATACCGCCGGGAGCACGCTCCATGTCATACTGAGTTTCTTCGGCAAAACCGTATCTGGAATTGAGAGAATAAAGCGTAGATGATGTTATGCCTATATATCCGTCCTGCACACTGCCGCTACCAAAATCAAAGTGATACTCGGGCTTTAATATTTCAAGCCCATTTATATATCCTCCATATGCTTTGTTACCTTTTTTGATTTCAAGCTCAAACAAGCCGTCTGTTACTTCAATATCCGTAACATATTCTGTTGCGTCTGTAGAGTAAAGGTTGCCTGTGTCAATCCCTTCAACACTAAAGCGGGTGCCGAAGCTTGTATTCCAACTTCCGTAGTGGATAACAACAGTGTATTTTCCGTTGGGGACTTCAGCTTTAAATGTGTTCTCACCCGATACTTGATCGTTATGGAGAGCTTCATAGCCTGATGGGATGTTATAGGGGGCACGTTCCATATTGCCTAAAGCACTTACAAAGCCATAGGGTGAGCTTTCTGAATAGAGCTTTGACGCATCGACCTTTACAAAGCCTGACTGAACATCGCCTGAGCCAAAGTCAAATTTTAGGGGAAGTGCGGGCACTGAGACAACAAATGAACGGTTAAGAGTGAAATCACCGTAGGTTATGTTTGCAATCAATGTGACGGAGGTGTCGTTGATTGAGTTTCTGTTAACTGCGGTGATTGTATCGTTTTTGATAACTATTGTAGACGAGGTGCTCTGCCATGAGATTACAGCTCCGTTTGACGCTTTTTTGGGAAGAATAAGGTCAGATTTTTCCTTTACTATATCCGTGGAAAGTATGAGAGAATCTGCCGCTTCCTTTGCTTTTTCGTAGTTTTCGCCAAGGGATACTGTTTCGGCAGAAAGAGTTACAACGCCTTCGGGGAAAGCATCTACGGTAAGGTCGTTTATGTAGTATTCAATATTGTTGTAGCCCTGGCCGAGATAGTCGCCAGAGGCATCGTTAACCGAAGGATTAAGACCTCTTGCAAGTTCCCACTCGTCGCTCATGCCGTCGTTGTCGGAGTCGGTTATATCCTTTTGCAAGATAGCTGACGGATAGTACTCGTCGTAGTTCATTTCCTTGATATTGTATTTTGAGATAGCTTCGTTCAAGGCTGTATCACTTGAGGTGAGAGTGTTAAAGTCGCGTCCGCCTGTTAAGTAGCCTGTGCCTGTTCTGGCTTCCTCCATGACCTGTTTGTCGATACGGGGGCGTAAATCTGCACGGATACCGGCACCTGCGTGTTGGAGGACTGTTTCAAAGGCTTCGTCAGCTGTCTGTGCATTATATGCTACAGATGCGTTATTGCCATAAACATCATATACGGCTATGGGTGTTGAAACCCCGATGTCAGAGCGTGTAAGTCCTGTTTCTCTGAAATTGAAGCCGTTCCAGTTGTCGGTATTCATGTTTGTGTCATAGTCTGCACCCGTACTTGTAACCATTTTGTTGCCTGTGAGGTAAAAACGGAACTTTTCGTAGCCTGTGCCGCTGGAAAGGTCAACAAAGCGATAGCCGCCTGTTGTGGAAAGGCCTGCTTTGAAGTAGTTGCCTACATAGTTAACCTGACCAAAGGTACCGTATGCCGTCTGGTAGCCCCAGTTATATATAACATTGTTTACGTAATCTATTGCACCTGTGGATTTGCCGCGGTAATTACGGGAAATGTTGTGTGCAATCATATTGTGATGCCAGGTGTTGTTGGCTTTGCCCAGCATTATACCAAATCCATGTGCACCCTTTGAGTGATAGGATATACAGTTTGAAGGCCCGATAATTGAATACTGAACAGTCTGGTTTTGGTTATTTGAGTACAAGCCGAACTGCTCGTCGTTTGCCCAGCCAATAGAGCAGTGGTCGATAATGGAGTTTGAGCCCTTGTCACCACCCCATGCGTCACACTCACTGGAACCATTTTCACCGGGACGGGAAGAAACAAAGCGGATAATAATATTATCGCCACCCATACCTATCTTGCCGCCACGCAATGTGATACCGCCGCCTCCGGGAGCTGTCTGACCTGCAATGGTAATATTGCCCTTGACAACTACATCGGATTTTAGATTAATCGTACCGCCCACATCAAATACGACTATTCGGTTAGATGCAGATACAGCATCGCGGAAAGAGCCTGCACCGCTGTCGTTGAGGTTGGTGACGTGATAAACACTACCCCCTCTGCCGCCTGTTGCATATCTGCCTGCGCCCTCGGCACCGGGGAATGCAATAAGTGGTGTTGCCATAAGCTCACTTTCAGCTTCTTGTGCATAACATGGCACTGCCGCAAGTATAATCGATGCACACAGAAGAAATGATAATAATTTTTTCATATTTCTACTCCTTTACGGGTAAACATTTTGTTTGTTAAAATTTTATCATTTTAAAAAGCTGTTGTACATATAAAAATGATGAATTAAAATAATGGATAGAGGATAAAAGACGCGTTTTTGATTGACTGTTAAATGCAGAGGTGATATACTAACCTTTAACAAAAGAAACGGAGTAAATGATATGGACAGAAAAATGCTTGTTTTAGATATTGACGGTACGCTCACAAACTCAAAAAAGGAGATTACCCCCGCAACAAAGGCGGCAATTACCCGTGTTTTGGAAGAAGGTCACGTTGTTGTTATTGCATCGGGCAGACCTACACCCGGCACAAAGAGAGTGTGTGAGGAGCTGGAACTTAAGAAATATTCGGGATATGTTTTAAGCTATAACGGTGCAAGGATTACACGGCTTTCTGACAATACGGTTGTGCATCAGAAGGTACTGGATAAAAAATATATACCAGAAATTTTTGAATACTGCATCAAAAACGATATGGGTATGATGACCTATGAGGACAACGATGCTATCACGGGTACCCGTATTGACGAATATATGCTCCTTGAGGCGAGGATAAACTCCATAGGCTTAAGAAGCATTGATAACTTTGTAGAATATGTAAATTTCCCCGTAAACAAGTGCCTTTTGACAAAGGAGAATGTGGAGGCAGAAAAGGCATGCAGTGAGTTGGGCACAAAATACAAGGGTGAATTGAGCATTTACCGTAGTGAGCCTTTCTTTGTGGAAATTATGCCAGAGGGCGTTGACAAGGCGGCTTCCTTAGAGGTGCTTAGAAATATTCTTGGAATAGAAAGAGAAAACATAGTTTGCTGCGGAGACGGTTTTAACGATTTGTCGATGATAAAATATGCAGGTGTGGGTGTTTCAATGGCAAACGGCTGTGACGCTTGTCGTGAAGCGGCAGATTATATTGCACCTAGTAACGACCAGGACGGTTTGGTAGACGTTATAAAAAAATATTTTAATGTTTAAAAATTTTAAATAGGCTGTTGTTGATTTGTTAACAATTAAGGTGTAAGATAATAATCGATAAATAAGGATTTTTATAAAAGGCAGGGTGATAAAATGTTTGACGAAAAGGATAATGTGAATAGCTCAAATTCCGAAGTCGGTGAAAATGAACTGCCCCCTATTGAGGAAAAGGCAGAAGTATATGAAGAGGCTGTAACCGCGTGGGAAACGGCTGATGTACCCAAAAGTGAAAGTACTAAAATACCCGAAATGCCCAAGAAAGAAAAGAAAAAGGGCGGCACTTTAAAAAAGGTTTGCGTTACGGCACTTTGTGCGTGTGTAGCAGGCTTTGTTTTTGGAGTAACATGGATGGGTGTCAATTATATTTTTGACAAGCTCAGTGAAGGCAAAGCTGTCCAAATCCAGTCTACACAGGACGCTTTGAACAATACGGCAGAGGCGATTACGCTTAACTATTCTGATACGACTGAGGCTGTCGCAAACGGAACAATTGAAAACATTGTTGACGCTTGTCTTCCGAGTGTTGTGTCTATCACAAACAAGGGCGTAAGCGAAGTTATAACGTTTTTTGGTAATTATCAGACGGAGAGTATATCCTCAGGTTCGGGTATTATAATAGGTGAAAACGAAACAGAGCTTTTGATTGTAACAAATTATCATGTTGTTGCAGACAGTAAGGAGCTTACGGTTGTTTTCTCCCATGACGAAGCGGCTGTTCAGGGCGGCGATACATCAATTATGAATGTGGCAAACGTGAAAGGCTACGACGCTGACAAGGATATTGCGGTTATTGCAGTAAAGCTCAGCGAAATTACAGACGAAACACGTGCTAAAATCAGAATTGCCACAATCGGCAACTCTGATAACGTAAAGCTTGGCAGCGGTGTTGTTGCCATAGGTAACGCGCTCGGTTACGGTCAGAGTGTGACGCACGGTATTGTAAGTGCGGTTGACCGTGAGGTTACAATGCAGGGCGTTGACGGCGGTATGATTACTAACGAATATATACAGACCGATGCGGCAATAAACTCGGGTAACAGCGGCGGTGCACTCTTAAATATGCGCGGCGAGCTTATTGGTATAAACAGTGCGAAAATTTCGTCCACAGGTGTTGAGGGTATGGGTTATGCTATCCCCATTACAGACGTTGAAGAGCTTATAAGCGAGCTGATGAGCCTTAAGACAAGAGAAGTTGTTGACGAAGAAAACCGTGGTTACCTCGGCATTTACGGTACTGACGTAACAAGCACTGCGGCACAGGCATACGGCATGCCCGTTGGTATTTTTGTACAGGAAACAATCGCAAACTCTCCTGCGGCAAAATCAAGCCTTAAGGCAGGCGATATCATAACAAAGATTGACGGTATATCGGTGTCTAGCATGGCGGCACTTCAGGACAGACTCAGCTACTATGAAAAGGGCGAGACAATTGTGCTGACGGTTAAGAGACTTGCTGACAATAAATATGTTGAAAAAGAAATTGAAATAAAGCTCGGCAGTAAAAAAGATGCAGGAATAGAAGACTAAACAAAAAGCTTTCGCATTTGCGAAAGCTTTTTGTTTAGTCTTGAGGGAATAGGGAATAAGTGTGGAGAGAATTTTTCATTGCAAAATTCTTTTTCATTGCAAATAGAAGATTTTGGGGTTATAATATAAATTAGTATATTATGGTGGTGAAATTATGGATACAAAAGAGCTTTTGAAAACCCTTACCGACCCTGTGGCTATTGCAGGCAGTGAAATGGGCGTTGGTGAGATTATAAAAAAACTCCTTGAAGAGAACGGTTGCGAGGATGTTTTTACAGATAATATGGGCAATATTATCGGCACGTACAAGTGCGGAAAATTAAACGCACCACGATTGATGCTTGAGGCGCACATGGACGAAATCGGCTTAATGGTAAGTGGCATAAGTGAAGAAGGCAGTCTTCTTTTTGTGCCGCTTGGTGGCTTTGATGAAAAAGTCCTCCCCGGTAGTGAGGTATGGGTGCATACTGAAAATGGAGACTTGTTTGGTATTATAGGTGCCAAGCCTCCGCATCTTACAACCGACAGAAATAAAGCTATAAAAATGAAGGACATGAGCGTTGATATAGGCTTTAGCAAGGAAGATGCCGAAAAAAAGGTTAAAATTGGTGATTTAATTAGCTTTAACACGTTCTTTACAGAGCTTGAAGGCTGTGTTGCAGGCAGATGCTTTGACGACCGTGCAGGCGTAGCGGCAATAATTAAGACACTTGAATATGTAAAGGATTTAAAGATTGAATGTGACATAGTTTGTGCAATAACTGTGCAGGAAGAATTAGGCATGCGCGGTGCAAAGGTTATCTGTTCTTCTGCAATGTGTGATGCGGCAATCTGTATTGACGCGGGCTTTGGCACAAGTGCAAACAGTTCCGAAGGCTTTGATTTGGGCAGCGGTGTTGTGGTAAGCGTAGGACCAAATTTGCACCCGAAATTAAATAAAATTATTTTTGATGCGGCGAGCGAATATAAGATAAATGTTACAAGTGATGTTGAAAATGGTAACACAGGAACGAACGCCTGGGAGGTGCAGGTAGCGGGGCTTGGTGTACCTGTAAGCCTTTTGTCGTTCCCTCTTCGCTATATGCACTCAACCTATGAGGTTATAGACATAAGCGATATTGAAGCCATTGCACATCTTTGTGCATATACGGCTCTTAAGTTTAAGGGAGGGGAACAGTTATGCTATTAATGGAAATGTTAAAAACAAATTCGCCCTCCGGCTGTGAAGATGAAATGAGAGATTTAATCCTTAATGAAGTAAAGGATATGGAGCATTTTGTGGATAGTATGGGCAATGTGATTGTTCATAAACCCGGAAAGGGCAAAAGAGTGCTACTTTCGGCTCATATGGATGAGGTTGGATTTATTGTATCAAAAATAACCGAAAGCGGTGCTGTTAAGTTCAAGACAGTGGGCGGAATACTTACAACGGTGCTCCTTGGCAAAAAGGTTACTATTGGCAAGGACAGAGTCCCCGGGATAACAGGATTTAAGGCAGTGCATTTGCAGTCCGGCGGCGAAAGAGACAACATGCTCTCAACTGGTGACATTGTGATTGATATCGGTGCTAAGGACAAGGCGAGTGCCGAAAAAAAAGTTAAGGTGGGTGACTACGGTACTTTTGAAAGCGAGGCTGTTGAATACGGCGATAATTTATTAAAGTGCAAAGGCTTGGACGATAAAGTAGGCTGTGCGGCACTTTTGGAGCTTTTGAAAATGGATACTGACCTTGATTTGTATGCCTCCTTTACAGTGCAGGAAGAGGTTGGCTGTCGTGGTAGTATTATTGCCGCAAATTTCGTAAAGCCGGATTATGCAATCATTTTTGAAGGAACAACCTGCTCAGACGTTTTTGGAACACCCGAGGAAAAAACCGTTACACATCTTGGCTCGGGATGTGCACTCACTGCGATGGATGGTGCGGCGGTAGCTGACAGGGAAATGTTTGAACTGGCAAAAAAGGTTGCCAAGGAAAATAACATCCCCTATCAGGTAAAACGTACAACAATGGGTGGTACCGATGCCGGCAGCATACAACGTAGCGGTATGGGTGTAAAGACGGTTGTTATTTCCACACCTTGCAGATATATACACTCAGCGGTATGCGTGATGAATAAAAAGGATTTTGAAGCACAAATTGCGTTGGGTAAAGCGATGCTGCGTGCTGTCAGTGTACTTTGATTAGGTAATTACAACATTTTTATAAGGTACGGGGACACACCCATTCATTCATTTTCCATTTTGCTTGTGGCAAAACGAGAAAGTGGGATGACGTCGGGTAGGGAATGTCCCCGAAGTGGGCTTTAGTGAGAAAGGACGATAAATATGGAATTGTTGAAAAAAATTGTATCTGCCTTTGGTCCCTCCGGAAGAGAGGACCAGGTGCGCGAGGTTATAAAAAATGAAATTGAACCCTATGTTGACGAAATAAAGGTTGACAACATGGGCAACCTTATTTGCCATAAAAAAGGTAACGGCAAAAAGCTGATGATGGCGGCACATATGGACGAGATTGGCATTATGGTAACACATATTGATAAGAACGGTTTTGTACGCTTTGCACCTGTGGGTGGCGTGTATCCTCACAACTGTATTCATCGTGCAGTAAAGTTTGAAAATGGAGTAGAGGGTGTCATCTCAGGCGAAGGCAAGACGCCCATGCGTGATTGGAATCTTGACAAGCTGTATGTTGACATAGGTGCCGAAAGCTATGAGGAAGCGGCAAAAATGGTATCAATTGGCGATATGGCGGCATTTGACGGTCATTTTATGGTTTTAGGTAAAAAAGTGAGCGGCAAAACAATGGACGACAGAATAGCCTGCTATGCACTCATTGAGGCTGTTAAAAAGATTAAGGAGTGCCCCAATGATTTTTATGCTGTGTTTACAACTCAAGAGGAATTGGGTTTAAGAGGAGCAAAGGTTGCCGCACAAATAATTAAGCCCGACATGGCAATTGCTGTGGACGTTTCAAGTGTTGGAGATACGCCTGAAAGTAATATTATTGACCTTACACTCGGCAAGGGACCCTCTATAAAGGTTAGGGATGCGTCCTATGTTATAAGCCCTGTTGCACGAGAGTTTATGCTTAAGTGTGCAAAGGCGGCAAACATCCCTTATCAGTTGGAGGCGGCGTCCTTTGGCGGTACAGATACAGGCGCAATTATGCTCACAGGCAATGGTGTGCCTAGTGCTACAACAAGCATACCTACAAGATATATCCATTCGCCTCAGGAAACCGTGCATATGGATGATGTGGAGAATGAAATTAAATTTTTAGTACAGATGATAGGAACGGAAATTTGACATGAAAGATTACATTGTTAACGCTATAACGAGCTGTGGTAGTATACGAGTTATTGCAGCGAGTACTACAAATCTTTGCGAAAAGGCAAGGAAAATACACAATTTTTCGCCGACAAGCGCAGCGGCAGTTGGTCGTGCTTTAACTGCGGCGGCTATGATAGGAAGTACACTTAAAGGCGAAGAGGATACATTAACACTGCAGTTTAAGGGTAACGGCCCTATAGGACGTGTTATTGCGGTAAGTGACAACAAGGCGACAGTTAAGGGCTATGCGGGTGACCCGTATGTTGATTTGCCCTTAAAGAAAAACGGACACTTGGATGTTGGCGGTGCTGTGGGCCGTGAGGGTTATTTGTCTGTTATCCGTGATTTTGGCATGAAAGAGCCCTATGTTGGTCAGGTTGATTTGGTAACAGGCGAAATTGCAGAGGATTTGACATATTACTACGCAAAGAGTGAACAGCTTCCTTCTGCTGTGGCACTCGGTGTTATTGTAGACACAGACCTTAGCGTGAGAAGTGCAGGCGGTTTCATTATTCAGCTTTTGCCGGGTGCAATGGACGAGGATATTGACCGTGTTGAAAAGGCGATAAGTGAAATCGGCGAAGTACCCAAGCTGATTGAACAGGGCAAGACTCCCCGTGATATAGTTGAAATGCTTTTAAAGGGCTACGAGATTGAGTTCTTTGACGAAATGGAACCTAAGTATGAATGCGACTGTTCTGAGGAAAGAATGGCAAAAGCACTCATAAGCCTTGGAAAAGAAGAACTCCGTGCCATGATTGAAGAGGACGGACAAGCGGAGGTTTGTTGCCAGTTTTGTAACCAAAAGCACCTCTTTGATAAGGATGAGTTAGAAGACTTAGAAAAGAGCTCAAGATGAATGCAGAATGCAGAATTAAGGAAAGGATTTTGCGAAAGCAAAATCCTTTCTGTGTTAAAAAGGCTTAAATAAGGTGGATTTTTTTATCTGAAAAAAACTTTCAAATTTTGAAAAAAAGTTGTTGACAAATTAAAATGAGCCTGTTATAATAACTATTGTTGTTGAGAGACAACAAAGTCAAAAATGGTGTATGGGAGTTTAGCTCAGCTGGGAGAGCATCTGCCTTACAAGCAGAGGGTCAGAGGTTCGAGTCCTCTAACTCCCACCAATTTTGGCCCGGTAGCTCAGTTGGTTAGAGCGCCAGCCTGTCACGCTGGAGGTCGAGGGTTCGAGCCCCTTCCGGGTCGCCATTTTTTGCCTCTGTAGCTCAGTCGGTAGAGCAGGGGACTGAAAATCCCCGTGTCATTGGTTCGATTCCGATCGGAGGCACCATTTGCGGGAGTGGCTCAGTGGTAGAGCGTCACCTTGCCAAGGTGAACGTCGCGAGTTCGAATCTCGTCTTCCGCTCCAAAAATGTGCAAAAGACGCTAAGCGTCTTTTGCATATTTTATCCATAAGGATAATATAATTTAATATGGCGCCATGGCCAAGCGGTAAGGCACGGGCCTGCAAAGCCTTTACCCCCAGTTCGATTCTGGGTGGCGCCTCCAAAAAAATAACTCTGTGGTTTCACAGAGTTATTTTTTTGGAACTAAGTTTCTCCTGCAGATAAGTTAAGTTGCTCTTCGAGCAGTGAAGCTTGCTTTGCAAGTGAAGTTGTGCCTTAAGGTACAGTGACAAACTTAACTTTGTGCTTTAGCACAAAACTTCACATAGAGCGTAGCGAGATGCTTCACCAATTGTTTACAACAGGCAAAATATCTGTTAAAATAATTTCGAGGTGTTATTATGAGTGTAAAAGTAAAGATAATTATATTGAGTGTAATTTTTTGTTTGGCTGTGGGAATATCGGGGTACGGTATTGTCACAGGCGATGATACAATCAAAGAAGAGCTCCCAAGGATGATAATACTGGCACTTACCTTTGCGGGGGCAATTGTAAAGATTTTATGGGGCACAAAGCGTGTACACAAGTCATTGGATTTTTATGAGATATCCTATAAAAAGCAGCTTGAGAATGCTTTTAGCGAATCTCCTGCAAAAAGGAAAAAGCTTTTGAAAGCTGTGAGGTTTTTTGACGAGGACAAGTACAAAAAATCAATAAAGCTGCTTACAAAGCTGAAAAATGAATGTACATGCAGTTGGGACAGGTGTGCTGTAGGGCTTTTCTTGGGACGTAATTATACAGACATGGGTGAAATCGCAAAGGCGCATGCTGTGTACAAGGAGCTTATTGACCGCCTTGAGGTAAATGAAAATATCTACAACAATATGGGTTATCTTTCACAAATTTATTATCAGGACATGGAAGAGGCACTGATGTATTATAAAAAGGCATTGGATATAAACCCTAAGCACGCAAATACATATAACAATATTGCAAACATATATTTTAACATTGGTTATTGGGACGATGCGGAAATGTTTGCGAAAAAAGCGTTGGACCTTAACCCTAAGGTTTATCAAGCATCATCGCTATTGGCTATTATATACTCCTGCATGGGTGACGAGGAAGAAGCGGGCAAATATTTTACTGTGGCTGTATCGAACGGAAAGAATAAAGCTGAGCTCAAAAAAGCTATCGAATATTATAAGGATAACTTGTAATATGTAAAAACATGTGATAAAATAGGGAAAAAGAAGCTTTTAGGAGGATAAATTATGAGTGAAATTATATTGGTTATCGTTGTATTGCTTGTGTATCTGGGCATAATCGGCGTTTCGATTGCACAGTATATTATGCAGTCACTGTCGATGTACACAATCGCCGACAAGCGCGGTGTTAAAAACGCATGGCTTGCGTGGATACCTGTTGGTGAAAGCTGGGTGCTGGGTAAGGTTGCGGACGAATACGACGAAAGAACAAACACAAAGAAGAACTGGGCTAAGACACTTCTTACACTGTCTTTGGTAGGCGGCGTATTCTTTGCTGTAACTTATGTTGCATTTTTTGTGTTTGTGTTTGCGGCGGCTTTTTCGTCAGGCGGCGATTTGGATACATGGGTTATTGCGCCCTTTGTGGTATTGTATTTGATTTTGTTGGTAGCGGCACTTCTGATGTGTGCGTGCGCAGTATTGAAAATGATTTGTACATATAAGGTTTACGAATCAATCGTACCCGAAAAAGCAATAAAGTACATGATTGTGTCCGCTGTTGTGCCTTTGGGTGCAGGTGTTTGTATGCTTAAAACAAAGAAAGCATTATGTGCACAGATTGATGCTATTCAGGCTGAGTACTACAACCGTATGAGAGAGGAACAATTGCAGAATCAGCAATTTCAGGCACCCTCTTGGCAAAACGGACAGCCTCAGCAGTACCAGCAAGCACAAGCGTGGCAGAATCAGCAGCAGGGGCAGTCATCCTTGGCTAATAATCAGCAGTTCAGACAGTAAAGGAACAGATAAGGACCGTTTGGAATTGATTTTCCGAACGGTCTTTTTGTTGCATAAAAATATATTGTATGATATAATAATTTCGATCGAAGCTGAAGTAGGGGCGTTGTGAAACACCCCGTGATGTGCTTCACACTTGATATGTCGCAGGAGATAAATTTACAGGAGGGAAAAGGTATGGATTTTATTAAAAAGAGTGCAGATTTTGACCTTATAGGATTTGGCGAGGTAATGCTTCGTCTTTCACCACCCGACAAGGAAAAAATTTCGCAGAGTGAAGTTTTTGAAAAAAATTGCGGCGGTAGTGAATTTAACGTTGCATCCGGTGCGGCAAATTTAGGTATCCGCTCGGCTATTGTGACAAAACTGCCAAAAAACAAGCTTGGCCACTTTATTGCACGCCGTATCCGTTATGGTAATGTGAGCGATGACTATGTTGCTTGGGATGAATCCGACACCAAGAGGCTGGGTATTTACTACTATGAAAGCGGTGTTTACCCCAGAAAGAGTGCAGTTGTATATGACAGAGCAAATGCGTCTGTATGCTCTTTGAAGCTTAGCGAAATACCTTATGAGATTTATGACAGGACAAGAATGTTCCATATAAGCAGTATTTCTCTTGCACTTGATCCTTATCTTCGCGAAACTGCGTTAGAGATGATTAAACGCATGAAAATGGCAGGAGTTGCAATAAGCTTTGACGTTAACTACCGTGCGGCATTATGGAGTGAAGAAGAGGCTAAGAAGGTTGTAGAAAGTATTTTTCCCTATGTTGACGTTTTGTTTGTATCGGAAGAGACAAGCAGAAGAATGCTCCAGCGTACAGGTACACTTGACGAAATTATGAAGGGTTATGCCGATACATACGGATGTAAGGTTGTTGCAACAACCCGTCGCGAGGTCATAAGCCCCACTAAGCACAACTTTGGCTCAAGAATTTATTATGACGGAAAGTTTTATGAAGAGCCTCACTATGTGGGTATTGAAGTTATTGACCGTGTTGGTAGCGGTGACGCATATGTTGCAGGGGTACTCTACGGCATACTTAAAACAGGTGACATTGAAAAGGCTATGAGCTATGGTAACGCATTAAGTGCCGTTAAGAATACTGTAAGTGGCGACATGAGCGTAAGTAGTATTGACGAAATAGATTCTATCATTAAATCTCACAAAGCAACAGGACACCAAGACGAAATGGTAAGATAATTTTCAGGCGCTTTCAGCGCATACTGTGCCAAACGTATCCTCGGAGTACCCTTGTACGTCGTCGGATACGTTTGACGCATTCTGCATCTGAAATCACACTGCAAATAGGTTTGGCGTAAAAATCTACAGCAATCTGATTAAAGCAACTTGAAACCCGCAAGGAGATGAAAACATGCGTGATAGAGTTTTAAAGGAGATTAAGGATTATCTTTTTATAATTATCGGTACAGTTATGCTTACGGTGGGTGTGTATTTTTTCAAAATTCCTAACGGATTTGCTACCGGCGGTGTAAGTGGTATTGGTACAATACTCGGCAAGGTTACACCTAATGTTTCGGCAGGTAGCTGGATTATGATTATAAACGTAGTGCTTTTGCTGTTGGGTTTTACGTTTTTGGGCAGGTCAAACGGAATAAAAACGGTTTTTTGCAGCTTGCTTTTTTCGGGATTGACATATGCCTTGGAGTTTATAGTGCCTCTAACAAAGCCTTTAACAGACCAGCCGCTGTTGGAACTGGTGTATGCAATGCTTTTAACTGCGTTTGGTTCGGCGATTATTTTTAATGTTGGGGCATCAAGCGGCGGTACGGACATTGCGGCACTTATACTTAAAAAGTATACAAGCCTTGATGTTGGCAAAGCTTTGTTAATAATCGACTTTTTTGTTGCGGCATCCAGCTTTGCTGTGTTCAGTGTGGAGGCAGGGTTGTTTTCGATGGCAGGGTTATTTGCAAAAGCGTTTTTAGTGGACTCTATTATTGATAACATAAACAGCTGTAAATATTTTGTGGTTATAACAGATAAGCCCGAGCTGATTAATGCGTATATTATGAAAGAGTTGAACCATTCCTCAACAATAACCGAGGCTATTGGAAGTTACAGCCAGGAAGGCAAGGTAATGATACATACAGTTTGCAAGCGTATTGAAGCAATAAGGCTGAGAGTACAAATAAAACAGATTGACCCAAGTGCTTTTGTGATTATTACCACAACGAGTGAAATTATAGGGCGCGGTTTCAGAAGCGTGTGAGGTGACAAAAGGTGAATTTTAAGGTTGCACTTTTACAGATTGCGCCTACGGGTACAATTGAAGAAAATCTCAAAAAGGGGTTGGAGTATTGTCACATTGCAAAAGAGAAGGGCTGTGATATTGCTGTTTTTCCCGAAATGTGGAGTGTAGGTTACCATATTGATGAAAATATTGATAAACTTAAGAGTGATGCAATTGGTGTTGGCGATGTTTTTGTTGCAAGCTTTAAAAATAAAGCGAAAGAACTCAACATGGCTATAGGCATAACATTTTTGGAAAAAGGCGAGGATTTGCCGTACAATAGCTTTGCAGTTTTCGACCGCTTTGGGAAAAAGGTTTTGCATTACTCTAAAGTTCATACCTGTGATTTTGGTGATGAGATACGGATTTCGCAGGGAGATGATTTTTACACGGCAGACCTTGACACAAATGACGGGAATGTAAAAATCGGCAGTATGATTTGCTATGACAGAGAGTTCCCCGAAAGTGCAAGGATACTGATGCTTAAAGGTGCGGAGATAATAATTGTACCAAATGCTTGCCCCATGGGGATAAACCGTCTTGCACAGTTGAGAGCAAGAGCGTTTGAAAATATGGTTGGTATTGCAACGTGTAATTATCCTGTAAATCAGCCCGATTGCAACGGACATTCTTCCGCTTTTGACGGGGTGTGCTATCTTGACGGAATAGAGGGCGAAAGAGATATGTGCATTTTGGAGGCGGGCGAAGAAGAGGGTATATATGTTGCCGACTTTGACATGGACATGATACGAGCATACAGAAAAAGCGAAGTGCACGGCAATTGTTACAGGCGGTGTGAAAAGTACGGAGTGCTTATATCTGATAAAATTGAAGAGCCTTTTATAAGAGGTGACAGAAGATAGAAAAAAGCGAGGATTTCCTCGCTTTTTTGATTGCTTTTTTTGGGGATTGTTGTATAATAAAATAAGGGTATTTTTTGACAAAAGAGAGATGATATATGTGAAAAAAGTTGTAAGTTTATTGATTTGTATAGTTATATTAACAGGGTTAATGCCTATTGTTGGTTTGGCAGATGGCTTTGTGTGTAAAAGGGAAATTGCCGCTCCACCCGAATGGATGAATGAGCCGGGCTACGAAAACTTTTATACAAAATGCGTGACAGTTTACGGCATACCGATTTGTTCAACAGACGACGTGCCCGACGAGGCACTTTTTAAAGCCTATGACGTTATCGAGATATGGCTTAGGAAAATTGCGAAGGAATACCCCGAAATTATACGTAATATGAATAAGCACGGCGTGAGCATGATTGTTGTGGGCGAGCATGAGACAAACAGTATGCACCCCAGCTGGAAAAACTGGGATAATAAGGACGAGCGCCGCGGCGGTGGCGGTATTGTGACCACAGTTTTGGTGGAGGATTTACTTGTGCCCGAAGAGGACGTATGGAGACAGACCTTTGCCGGGCTTATCCATGAGGCTACACATACTCTTTTGACCTACGGTATAGGTGACGCGCAGGGCATTGGTGCAAGAAGTGATATATACGAGAGGATACTTGCCTGCTACAATAATGCGGCAGAAAAAAACATGTACCCTGCACCCAATGAATATGATGCGTCAAATTACCATGAGTATTTTGCAGGACAGGTTGGAAGATTTTTTAACGGTAGCCCTACCCAGCTGCCTGTAGAAAACGCAGATAAGCTGACAGATAGGGAAGAGCTTGAAGTGTACGACCCTAATATATACAAAATTTGTACGGAGCTTTTTGGGCTTTATGAACTCCCCGAGCCTTGGGGAACGGGAATTAATGGCGAGGAGAAGGACGAAAATATGCTTGCAAACGAACATTTACAAGTGAAGATTGGTGAATACGGGCAGATTGAGTCGCTCCGAATTATTGACGAAACAAACTCGGATTTCTGCAACACGGAGTATGTTTTAAATGCTAAAAATGCACCCAATCAAGGAAGAGCCGACGAGCACAACTGGATGGGTGAATTGATTTTTACAACTAAGCGTCAGGGCGAATGGAAGGAATTTAAAACAAGCGAAAGTGACAGGATTATCGAAAAGAAGGACGATAAGATAACCGTTACATACGAGGGCGATTTTAAAGTTAGGGAAACTTACAGTGTAAATGGTGACAGCATACTTTGGGAAACAGAGGTTATAAATGATAAGGACACCGACCTTGTTATAGGTGACTGGGGTATGCCTATGCCCTTTAACCAGTACTGGACTCCCACATACAACGGAGAAGAGCTTTACGACACAAGATGCGTTTATCACTCCTTTGTGGGGGCAGATTCAAGCTATATATATGCGACACGTCCCTCGGGTCAGGGAAAGATGCTGCTTTTTACCCCTGTGAGTGATACAGGAGCGGGGTTTGAATACCGCGACCACTGGAGGTTGAATAACGGACACGCAGGCAGTGTATGGGCACAGGATCAGGCGGGATACCACTCGGGGCTGGATGTTTTTTACATACATTCTATGAACATACAAAAAACAGGCAGTGGCTATATGGAGTCAACAAGCCTTACATTAAAGCCGGGAGAGGGCCAAAAGTATGCCTTTGAATTTACGGCGGTAGATGGCGAAGATGATTTAAAGAGCACGCTTTACAAAAAGGGGATTATTGATGCGGTAGCAGTACCCTCTATGGCGTTTAGCACCGATATGCCGGGTAAGTTTTATCTGCATGCAAATGATGATATTAAGATAAAGAATGTGTACGGAAAATGTGTGCATGAAACCCTTCTTTACGCAAACCTTGATAACATGGTTAATAATAACCACCTTTGTACGGGGCAGGCAGAGATTACTTTTACCGAAACTGTTACCTACAAGGGCGAAAAATACCATGTGTATGATATAAAATTAAACTGTCTTGGTGCAAATCATGTATACGTGGAATACTCCCGAAATGGTGAAGATATGGAGACGATGCTCCAGTTTTATGTTATGGAGCCACTGGGAGAAGCAATAGACAGAAGAAGTGAGTTCTTAACAAAGCATCAGACCGATACTCCGGGTGAGGTTGGCGACAAGACCTTTGACGACTGGATGATGGATAATAAGGCTAACCGCGCTGAGACTATAAACGGCTACTGGGATATGAGCTATTGGGGCTACGGCGACGACTGGGCACTGACACACGGCGAATACCTTGCGCAGAAAAATGTATATATGCCCGTGGAAAACCAGGTCAAGGCGGTTGACGAATATCTTGACGTGGCTATATGGAACACGCTTATGCGTGAGCATCAGGAGGATTATTTAATCCATGACTTTTTGTCAAGTGAGCCTAATTTATCACCCACGTACCGCGGATATGCGTACCCGCATATATATAATACATATTTTGCGATGTATAGGATATGTGCAACATATCCCGATTTGATTGACTACAAGGAAGACAGATTGACGTATCTTTTAAGGGCGTACAACATATTAAAAGCTCTCTACTCAGACAAGGTTGCATACAACTGGGCAACAGGTTTGATGGGTGAAATCACGACACCCGATATTATTGAAGCTCTTTACTTTGAAGGCTTGAAAGATGAAGCTAAAGAAGTAGAGCGTATAATGGATATTAAGTATAATAATTTTAAGAATACAAAGTATCCTTACGGAAGTGAATATTCCTACGACAACACAGGTGAAGAGGCAGTTTATACATTGGCAAAGCTGAACGAGAACAGTGAGATGATGTATAAGATTGACCTCAAGACACGTGCCTGCAGAGGCTTGCAGCCCGTATGGTATCACTATGCAAACCCTGTTACAATATGCGGTGAAAACTGGTGGAATTTCCAGTATACGGCGGCATTGGCAGGCTACTGTATGGACGACTATTTGAGATATGTTGACACAAGTTTGACAGAGGACGAAAGAGCCGTTGCCGAAAGAGTTAACTACGGCGGTAAGTTGGCAAACTTTACGTGTATCAACTCCGGACAGATTGATGCAGACCGTGAAAACATCGGTACTGTAAGCTGGACATATCAGGCAGAGCTTGGTCACAACGGTGGACAAGGCACAGGCGGAGGAAAATTACATAACGGCTGGAGACAAATGGCAGGCGAGGCGGATTTGGGTCTTTTTGGTGCACTTGAGACAATATCCGCAGACGTAGCACGCGACCCTGTCTTTGGACTTTTTGGTTACGGCTGTGAGGTAGAAGAAACAAAAGATAGTTATACCGTAATCCCCCATGACGGGCTTTTCATGAGGCTTAATTTTATAAACGAACGTCTCAGCATTGAAATGAAGGGTGCAACATATAAAAAAGCTATTGTAAATAAGGATTTGGGTTATGTTGAGCTTGATGTAACGGATGATTCAAGCTACACTCAGATTAAAGTGGGCGGATTGGAAAAAGGCGAGATGTACGCACTTTATTCAAACGGCCGCATTAAGGCAACAAGCTATGGCGAGGACGGATATTTTTCCTATGCGGGCGATGAGAGCGGCAAGGTTGTTATCAAAAAAGCAGACCATGTGAGATTTATTGAGCCTTACGTTTTGCCTAAGAGTGATGCTGCTAAGGTTCAAAGAGGTAAAGTAGGCAGCATGATGCTCTACATCGGTACACAGCACCCGGAAGTGAAATTGGTGGGCGATGTTGATATTAACGAAGAGAAAAACGGAGTTAATTCCGACGGCACTGTTACAAGCTATGTAAGACTTTCTAACGCTTTTACAAACGATGTTGACGATTTTGTTCTGGGAATAAACATCGGTTTTGAAAAAATGCAAAAGGAAGGCGTGAGAGTTGTTGAGTTTTCCGATATGAAGGGCAAAAACCTTTCGGTTGTATTTGGTCGCGACAATGAGCTGGGACTTAACATTAACGGGGAGTTTATTTCCTCGGGTGTATGCCTGCCCGAAAAATATGAGGGCTATATCATCCTCAAAAGTGTATCAGGAAAACTGCAGTTAAGCTGTGGCGGCGATGTGATACTCTCATACGAGACAGATTTAAGATTGAAGGACTTGGGCGAAGTTCAGCGTAACTATATAGGTCGCGGCAGTGACGAGGCTACAGGCAGTCTTGAGGGCTTTTACGGTGACTTTGTATTCAGCCTTGAGCATTGGAGCTTTGAGGTTGATAACAAGGTTGAATCTTACCCTGTAGAGTGCGAAGAGGTTGTTTACGACCGTCTTTCACCGCTTCCTGAGAGCGTTATGGTGCTTTATTCTGACGGATTTAAGAGAAGAGTTAAAATAGCTTGGGGCGAGGAAAAGGACGGCTATATCACAGGCTATGCAGACGGTATGGAAATAAAAGCTTTAATCCGAGAGGTTAATCTTAGTGAAAATAAGGCACTTAATGCCAAAGTCGATGCAAGCTATTGTGCCGCATGGGAGAGCATTGATGCGCTCAATGACGGTTTGTATACACTCGAGACGAGTAATCCTTCACAGGAAGAAATGCCCCGCTTTGGTACATGGACCCGTGAATCAAGTGAAGAGTGGATAAAGTACACATGGAGTGAAGCACAGGAGATTAATGCAATTGGCTTGGTGTTCTTTGATGACGGTGGCGGTACAAGAGCACCTGTTAGCTATAAGGTGGAATACCTCGACGAGGACGGAGGCTGGAAAGCTGTCGAAAAAAGTGCAGGCGGAAAGAGCGAGCTTTGCAAGATGAATATTACTTCGTTTGAAAAGGTAACCACAACAGCAATAAGAGTTATAATGCAGAAGGGCAGTTATGCAGGCTTAGGCGTGTTAGAAGCTGAAGTATATTGATAAAACGATACAATCCCTCAGGCTCTTTGAGCCACCTCCCTTTACACAAGGGAGGCGTGGTTGTGGGTTTTAGTTTATTGGTGATGTAAAGGAGAAATAAAAAATGAGCATAAAGACAAATGAATTTGCACCTTTAAAAAATGTAAAGGTAAATGACAGTTTTTGGTCAAAGTACGAGGATATTGCGAAAAACGTAATTATCCCTTATCAGTGGGAGGCACTTAATGACCGTGTGCCCGACACAGAGCCCAGCCATGCGATTAAGAATTTTAAGATTGCGGCAGGCGAAATGGAGGGTGAGTTCCACGGCTTTGTTTTTCAAGACAGTGACGTGGCAAAATGGATTGAAGCGGTAAGCTACAGCCTCACTATTGAAAAGAACGAAGAACTTGAAAAAACCGTTGACGATGTGATTGACCTTATCGGTCGTGCACAGCGTGAGGACGGATATCTTGATACATATTACCTTTTGAAGGAAAAGGGCAAGGAATTTACAAACTTTTTGGACTGTCACGAAATGTATGTGGCAGGGCATATGGCAGAGGCGGCTGTTGCATATTATGAAGCAACAGGCAAGAGAAAACTTTTGGACATAATCTGCCGCTTTATTGATCTTATTGAATCCCGTGTTGGAAAAGAAGAAGGCAAGCTTCACGGTTACCCCGGACATCCGGAGCTTGAGTTGGCGTTAGTTCGGGTATACAAGGCGACAGGCGAAAAGAAGTATCTTGATTTTTGCGAATATTTAGTAAACGAACGTGGTCAGGAGCCTAACTTTTTTCAGCAGGAGTTGGAAAAGAGAGACTTTATAAACATGTGGGGCGGCAAGGACAAGAAGGCTGACACGGTTTACTGTCAGGCACACAAGCCTCTTAGAGAACAAAAGGAAGCGGCAGGACACAGCGTGAGAGCAGGGTATCTCTATACAGGTGCGGCACACTTGGCTGCTGAAATTGACGACAAGGAGCTTTTTGATGCTTGCGAAATTCTTTGGGACAATGCAACAAAAAAGCAGATGTATGTGACAGGCGGTTTTGGTGCACAGGTGCATGGCGAGGCGTTCAGCTTTGACTATCAGCTGCCTAACGATTTATCCTACACCGAAACCTGTGCGGCAATCAGCTTTGCGTTTTTTGCACAGAAGATGCTTATGTGTGATGTAAATAGCAAGTATTCCGACGTTCTGGAAAGAATACTCTACAATGGTTCTATTTCGGGTATGGCATTGGACGGCAAGCATTTCTTCTACACAAATCCGTTGGAAACATGGGACGAACAGAATAAGCGTGTACCTGCTTTCAGACACAACAAAATAAAGCGTCCTGGCTGGTTTGGCTGTGCGTGCTGTCCTCCCAACCTTGCAAGAATGATAACGAGCCTGGGTAATTATATTTACTCTTCCGATGAAAATACTATCTATACACACCTTTACATCGGTAGTGACGCAAAGGTAAAAGTGGGCGAAAAAACTGTTACAATCAAGCAAGTTTCACAGATGCCTTGGGAGGGCAAGAGCGAATTTGTGCTCTCTGAAGGCAATTACACCTTTGCTGTAAGAATACCTTCATGGGCAGATAATTTTGAGCTTAAAGTTAACGGAGATAAGGCAGAGTACACAGTTAAAAAGGGATATGCTTATGTGACAAGAGCATGGGCAGAGGGCGATAAGGTAACTGCCCTTATGCCACTTGAGGTTAAGCTTGTTGAAGCAAACCCACTTGTTCGTGCCGATGCAGGAAAGGTGGCAATAAGCCGTGGACCTGTTGTGTACTGCTTGGAAAGTAAGGACAACGGCGAGAGATTGAGCTCAATTAAAATAAACCCCGAGGCAACTTTCAGATGCGAAAAGGACGATGAATTGTTCGAGGGTGCTGTTTCGGTCTATGTTAAAGGCTTGAAGAAAAAGGCTTGGGAAACAGGCGACTTGTATAAGGCATTTACCAAAAGTTTTGAGGAAATCGAAATTAAGGCTATACCATATGCTTTCTGGGGTAACAGAGATGATAACAGAGAAATGGCTGTATGGGTACGTTATTAAAAATATAGATAATTAAAACTAACAATCTCTCCGTCAGCATTTGGCTGACACCTCCCTTTACACAAGGGAGGCTTGGCTGTGGGTTTTAGTAAGTTTTGAGGTGAATTATTATGGTGGTTAAGGTTAAGACGGCGACGCTGCTGGGAATAGAGGGCAAAACGGTTATTGCAGAGGCTGACTTTTCGGGTGGGCTTCCTGCCTTTGATATAGTAGGTCTTCCCGATGCGGCTGTTAAAGAAGCAAAGGAAAGAGTAAAGGCTGCAATACGAAACAGCGAATTTGAATTCCCGGCAAAGAAGGCTGTTATTAACCTTGCGCCTGCCGATTTAAAAAAAGAGGGCACACAGTTTGATTTACCTATTGCAATAGCGTGCTTAGCAGGTACAGGTCAGCTTAAAGGGAACTTTGATGATTATGTTTTCTTGGGAGAACTTGGTTTATCGGGCGAGATAAGAGGCGTGAGCGGTATACTGCCCTCTGTAATAGGTGGCAAGGATGAAGGGATAACAAAGTTTATTGTGCCTTTTGAAAACCGCGACGAAGCCGCACTTGTAGAAGGTGTGGAAATTTATGGAGCAAAAAACCTTTCCGAGGTTTATATGCACATTACAGGCGAAAAGCCTATTGAAAAAGCGAAAATGCAGACAATCGAGGAAGAGGAGTTTTTGTACGATTTTGACTTTGACGAGGTAAAGGGACAGGAAAAGCTCCGTCGCGGTGTTGAAATCGCTGTTGCAGGCGGACACAACGTTTTAATGGTTGGTGCACCCGGTTCGGGTAAAAGCATGATTGCAAAAAGAATACCCACAATAATGCCTCGAATGACCTTTGACGAGGTGTTGGAGGTTACAAAAATACATTCTGTTGCAGGGGTGCTTCAAAGTGGTAAAGCTGTGACAAAGCGGCCTTTCCGTTCGCCTCATCACAGTGCAAGTGCTGTCAGCATTGTAGGCGGCGGTAGTAAGGCACGCCCCGGCGAAATAAGCCTTGCACACAGAGGAGTATTGTTTTTGGACGAATTGCCAGAATATAAAAAGGATGTTATTGAGGCAATGCGTCAGCCTGTTGAAGACGGTGTTGTGACAGTGGCGAGAGCTGCGGGCACATATACATATCCGTCAAATATGATGCTGGTTTGTGCTATGAACCCATGTCGTTGCGGATATTACGGAGATGCAAACAAAAAGTGCCGTTGCAGTGAAAGCGATGTTTTGCGCTATCTTGGAAAGGTATCAGGACCAATGCTTGACCGAATTGACATTCAGCTTGAGGCAAAGAGTGTTAACTACAACGATTTGCAAAAGCCTAAGGGTGAGCCAAGTGCAAAAATACGCGAGAGAATTGAAAAGGCAAGAAGGATTCAAAAGGAAAGATACAAAAATGAAAACATTACATGCAATGCAGACCTTTCGGGCGGTCTCATTGAAAAATACTGTTTTGTTGGAGAGAGCGAAAAGGCGCTTTTAGAGCAGGCTTTTAAAACCATGAATATGAGTGCACGTGCTTATACGAGAATATTAAAGGTTGCACGCACCATTGCAGATTTGGACGGACGTGAAAATATAGACAGCATGGATATAGCCGAAGCTATTGGATATAGAAATCTGGATAAAAAGCTTTGGAAATAGAAGAGGTGAAATGTATGCAATGCAAGTTTTGCGGTAATCAATTGACACTTGCTTCGAAATTTTGCTGTAATTGCGGGAAAAAAGTGAAAAGCAACAACGAAAAAAGCGTATCGTGGAAAAAGGATGATGCTCTCTTTTTGGTGGCATTAGTTTTGTTTTTTGTGATTTCAAGTGTTAGATTTGCGGGAATATCGTATGTATTTGGTTTAATCGGACTTGGTGCGGTAGTGATACTACGTGTGTGCGGATTAATAAAGCCTGAGAAAGTAAAGTTGGGTATATGGACTTTTTCTATTGCTATATTATTGCTTGAACTGTACAGGATTTTCGGGTTTTGGTATGTTCATAGAATGGCAAGTATGTTTTTGGGAAGCGACGGTATATTGGTAACTATATTAACTCAAAGTTATGGTATACCTATGGAGGAGACATGGGGTGCTAACACATTATGGCTTTGGGGACTGCTTATTCTGTTTATGCTACTGAAAAGTGAAAGCATAAAAATCAGAAAAAGCTACACGTTTATCGTGTTATTTGCGTTGCTAACATGGTCAATATGGTTGGATGTGGCAGTCATCAATGAAATCAATACATATGAATCTCACTGGCATGAATATAGCGTTAACTGGATAAGAATTAGTTGCGGAGGATATATACTGCTGATGTTTTTACGCAGGTTTGTTACGTATTGGTTTGCACTGTTTGCAGGACAAGGACGGATTGGAAACGTGCGTAATATACTGTTTGCCGTATTTGTTGTAATTAATAATTTTTTAGTAACTCCGTTTGCTTTCAGTGTTGGTGTAATGTATGCTGAAGCTGTTTGTTTGTCATGGGGATATGTAATAGGAATGTTTATTCTGCTGACGGGTTTTATAAAGAAGAAAGACAAAAAGAAACCTATGTTGGATACTCCGCAAAATGACCTATTGACAAATTAAAAAATCGGTTTATAATTAAAAGTACATTAGGGGAGCTGAGGAAACGAAGCTGAGAGGTTTACCGACCCTTATGACCTGATCAGAGTAATGTCTGCGTAGGCAAATGTACACAAAATCTTTATAAGGTAGGGACAATCCCTCAGTCAGCGAAGCTGACAGCTCCCTTTACACAAGGGAGCCTGTAAGGAATTATTTGATGTATTGAGCGCAAGCATTATGCTTGCGCTTTTTTGTTTGAAAGTCCGGAATTTCAAACAAGATTGATTAGGTAGTCAAAAAAGGACGGGCGGATATGGAATCCGCCCCTACAAGCTAAAAAAGGAGTGACCATAGTGGTAGAAGCAAGTGTGGCAATACAGGTGTTGCCTAAGGTAAGTGAAACAGGGGAAGTAATCCGCATTGTGGACAAGGTGATTGAGTATATTGCGTCCACAGGATTAAAGTATTTTGTCGGACCCGTTGAGACTACAATTGAGGGTGATTATGAGTTGCTCATGGATATTGTAAAGGAATGCAACAAAATCTGCATACGTGAG
>JAFUJZ010000012.1 GCA_017467965.1 Clostridia bacterium | reverse complement strand
TGAACTGCACCAATTTGTGCAGACAGTACAAAAAGAACCCCTATGGCAGTAAATATTAAATTTTAAGCAACAAACTGACTTCGTTTTTCAATCGGGGTCAGTTTTGTTTTAAGTTGGATGCGCTGATGATTATAGAAATAGATGTATTCATCTATGAGAAGGCGAGCCTCCTCATAGGTCTGAAGTTTAACGCGGTAAATGCATTCTGTTTTGAGAATAGAAAAGAAGTTTTCAGCTAACGCATTGTCGTAAGGATTTCCTCTTCTTGACATTGACGGCGTTATGCCGTAAGATTGTATTAGGCGATAATATCCGTGAGAGGTATATTGAAAGCCTTGGTCACTGTGGAGTTGCAGCTCTGCGGTGACCTTCTCTTTTTTCTTGGCTTCTTTAATGGTACTCAAAACAAGATTTACATTCTGCTCTGTTCCGGTTTTGTAGGAAACAATACTGTTGTCGTACAAATCTCTGATTACAGACAGATACAGAACTCCTTGCTTTGTATGTATATATGAAATATCTGTAACCCATTTTTGATTTGGTCTTTCGGCGCTGAAATTTCTGTTGAGTAAGTTTGGATACTTATGCAGATATTCTCCATAATTACGGTATTTCTTTCTTCTAATAGCCGACAACAAGCCATATTTCTGCATAACTCTTAATACAGTCTTTGGATTACGATAAATGCCATTCCGTTCAAGCCATAGATGAACTCTACGATAGCCATAGGTTTTTCCACACTCCGCTTGACATTCTCGTATCTTCTCTGCCAACGGAAGATCCCATGCTGGCACATCCATTCGAGATACATATCCGTAATATCCGCTTCGCGACACACCGAAGAGTCGGCACATTTCACTAATCGAATATTTTTCTTTGTGGCGATAGATTACCATATATTTTACGCTTGTTCTCACTTCCTTTCGGTGAGCGAGAGAAAATCCCGCATCAATTCATTTTCCATTTCTAATGATTTAATTTTTGCTTCCTTGCGAGCAAGAATATATTTCAGTTCAGCTACCTTGTTTTGTTCACTGACAACATAATCTTTGGGCGGTCTGCCTTTTCGTTTTAATGCAATTCCTGCTTCTGCTTTTCGTTGATTCATATTGTGTCGGCTAATGAAATTGTGTACTTGTTCATAAGTGAAACCGTATTTTTCTCCTATTTCTCTCAGCGTATATCCTTGTGACTTTAGTTCTAATATCTCTTTTCCGTAATCCTTGATGTGACGATAACTTCTTGGCATAAAAATTCCCCCTATGGTAGTTTCTTTCATTCTACCATAGGGGGTTCTTTTTTTCTATTGTCCGTTTTTACTGGACCTGTTCATTCCTTTTGGGGAGTTTTTTATTTGTATGTTCTGAACAATTTATTCGCCTAAAATTTTAACTTCCTGTAACTGTGCAGGATATGTATTATTTTCACTGTTGCGGGGCTTTGCGTTTTCAACAGTCAAGCGAACATATCTGCCGTAGCCGGATAAGTTATCACATGTGAAGCCATAGTCAGTATAACCGCTTGTCTTGTCAAGGACTGTTGTCCATTCTTCACCGTCTACACTTGCTTCGAGCTTGTAGTTGTAATATGCTTCGCTACCATTCCAGATAAGCCATGAAATCTGAAGCTGTGTAAGCTTGCTTACCTTGCCGAGGTCGGCTTCCCAGATAAAGGGCCATACGTTTTCACTCTTGTACCAGCTTGTGCGGTAGTGACCGTCGTTTGCCGCGTTTCCTACAGCATAGCCTTCTGTATCCTCTGTCTTAATAGCCATGTCCTGAGAAAGAATTCTGCCTGTCTGTACAGGGATAAGAATATCGTTTTCCCAGTTGTACAAAAGTGCATCGAAGAAATCGTAGAATGCGTAGCCATTGGAAACCAAAACTGGGTAACGACGGTTTGTTGTCTGCTTTGTTGTGGCATCCTGCCAACCGAACATCCAGCGGTATGTTGCCATGATGTGGTTGTCACCGCCTTCATGAAGAGTAAACATTGTACCCGACTGAGCAGAGAAGGTTGTTGTGTTACCTACGTGCTTAAGTTCACTCCAGGGACCACCCATGTCAGTTGCTGTTGCAACCATGCCCTGTGTGGGATACCAGCCTGCTGTACCAGAGGAGAAGAGGTAGTAAATACCGTCTTTCTTAAGTACAGAAGGAAGCTCACGCCACTTGTACATACTTACAAAGCAAAGTCTGCCTTCGATAGCTGACCAGTCCTCGTTAAGCTTGTAAATACCGAGGTTTGCGTTGTTGTTAGCTGCTGGGATAATGTAACCGGAGGAATCATCGTCAACAAATACGTTAAGGTCACGGCAGTCGTCGCCTTCGGGACGGTATGCACCATGGAAAGTCATTCTTTCGTCTGTGGACTTCATTGTAGCAATAGAAATCATCGCTGTGCCGTAACCGCCGTCTGCTTCAAAGTGAGCAATAAATGCAAAGGTGTCAGCCTTTTTGTTGTATACAAAGTTAACACTTTCAAAACGGCACTGTGTAAAGTTCTGACATGTTTCATGAGCAAGAATCTCATCATAACGGAGAACTTCTGTCCATTCTGTGTATGTGATATCATCCTTACTTGTCTGCATCATAACTCTGCCAAATCCGGGAACACCGTCCATGCCCCACTGCTGGAAGTGGTAATATGTACCGTCGTTAGAGATCATTGTGTTGGGTCTCTTAACATCAGATACGTCAAGGTTTGTGCTTTCGGAAAGGTCTGCAGGGAGTGTGTAGGGTGTAACTGCATCTGTGATTGCATAGTCAATCATTGTATCGTTTTCAATAGCATATACAGCATACTTGTATTCCTTGCCAAGCTCTAAGTCATAGTCATCAACTATTTGGCCCTTTGAAGATGTCAAGAATTCAAATTCACCATTATCAACACTGCGGTAAATATCGTAATGTGTTGCACCGTAAACAACGTTCCACTGTACCTTTGCACTTGTAACGTCATCTTCACCGCGAATCAAGAACGGCTGTGCTACTGCGCCGACCATTTTCTTTGTGCTTATGCCCTTTTCTTCAAATGTGAAAAGCTGGCTTTCGTCGTCACGCTTTGCGTACTGCGCAAAGGTGTCGTTTTCTGTAAGTGTGAGGTACAAATCAGACACCTGACATTTGATGCGGAATTTATCATCGCCTGCATCTTCTAAAATATAAATTTGGTTTGCACCGTAGTTGGATTCATACTGGATGATTTCTAAGCCTTCGTCTTTTCTGCCGTTGGGCACGTCAAAGGACTGGATAGAAACTTTGTTTGAAATTACGTACTTGCCACCGCCCATGGATACAAGCGCCCATACGTTTGAGGGGGCATCTGTATCGTCAAGTGCTTTGATAAGTGCGTTTGTTTTTATAACATCTTCGGGAACACCCATAACCTTACCGGAGGAGTGTTTGATTTCGTATTCCTTGCCGCCGAAAGTATCGGGAGCATATGCGTCTGTGTTACAGAAGGGCTCCTCAAAAGTGAAAGCCTGTGTAGCGTTGCCGCGGAATACTGTTTCGATAAGAGTGCCGTAGGATTCAGTGAGATAGTAGCCCGAATCCTTGCTCTTTAAGTAGTATGCGTTATCGCCTGCGTCCTCTAAAATATAAACCTGTGTGTCGGAACCTTCCGATGCACGTACTCTTGCAACGCCGCCTGCACCGATGCCTGTAAGAGTAAGGCTGGAATCCTTATTTGTAAATGTGTAGCCGTCTTCTACCTTTGTTATCTTCCAAACGTCGCAGTCAGCGTTTTGGGATTCTTCAACCATTACCTTTGCGTCAGCATCTTTGGAATTAACTGTTACAACGCCTACGGCATTTGTGATTGCAACGTACTTTCCGGAAAGAGGGTCAGCTGTTTCAATTTCAACAGGTTCTGCTTCTCCTGTAGGAGCACCCATGAATACTTCAACAAGCTCAAAGGTGTCTCTTTCAGCATCATATTCATTATACTGTGCGATTGTACCGTTTTCTGTTGCGCCAAGATACATCTGAGAGTGGTGCATAATAAAATGATATGTACCGTCACCCTGGTCAATGGGGTGAATCCACTGGTTTGTACCTTCTGTATTACCGTACTGGATTAATTCCAATCCTTCGTCGCTTCTCCAGTTGGGCATATCCATGCTTCTGAGGCTCTTCTGGTTAACAGGATGGTAAAGATTGTCACCGCGTGTCATAAACTGCCAAATCTGTGCGAGATGATTGGTCTGGCTATCTATATCAACAAGTCTCAAAAGAGGACCATCTGTAGTTGCTGCGCCCTCAGGCATAACAACCTTGCCGGTTGCCTTGTGGCGAATCATATAATATTTGCCGTGCAAAAGCGGTACAGAAAGATTTAATGTGTTGGTTTCCTCATCAAAGGAATATGTAACATTAAAAATACTGAGTGCGTCAACAGGCATGTAGGAATAGTCATTTCTGATAATGTTTTCAGCAGAAATGCTCTTCTTCATATTGTCCTGCTTTACCCATTTTTCGCCAATGGGAATAGTAACGTTAAGAATGCTGCCTGTAGCTAAGGCGCATCTTTCTTCGTTGTCCCAACCTGTTTTGAGGTCGAGTGCTGCAGCAATATCTCTCACAGGAACGTAGAGAGTGTCGCCTTCGGTGAAAAGAGGCTGTGTAAAATCAGCCGCTTCGCCGTTTACGGTTACATTAATAACCTCTTGGGCCATTGCAGGGATAGCTGATAAAACTATCACAAGTGCAATAATTAGGCTTAAAACTTTTTTCATTTTTTTCTCTCCTTGTAAAAATTTTTGGCAAAAAGCCATAGTTATGTAATTATTTTATCATTTATCAAAATAATAATCAATATGTTAAAATAAATTTCATAAAACAAAAAACGCCATTAGGCGTTTTTGTGTGCGTTTACGTATTTTGATGCTTCTTCGCCTGCAACAGCACCGTCGGCTACTGCAGTGATTACCTGTCTGAGCACCTTTTTGCGGATATCACCTGCGGCAAAAACGCCGGGGATATTGGTTGCCATGGTTTCGTCGGTTATGATAAATCCGTTGTGAGTTGTTACAGTGTTGTCAACAAGCTCATTTGCAGGAAGAGTGCCCACTGCAACAAAAAGTGCGTCAGTTTTTATATCATGTATATCACCGTTTGTGTCAACAGTTACGGATTCCACACTGTCACTACCGTTTATCTTTGTGATACGGCTTTCCATAACAAATTCCACATTGTCAAACTTTTTGAGCCTTTCAACGAGGAGGGGAGACGCACGGAACTCGTCCCTGCGGTGGATAATATATACCTTCTGTGCCAAGGGCGAGAGGTATATAGCATCTTCAACAGCTGTGTTGCCGCCGCCTACAACGCATACAGTCTTATCTTTAAAAAACATACCGTCACAGGTTGCACAGTAGCTGACCCCCTTGCCTGTAAGCTCTTTTTCTCCCGGAACAGATAAAAGGGCAGGCGTTGCACCCATTGCAAGGATAATTGTTTTTGCCTCAAACTCTTTTTTTGCGGTGATAATCTTTTTTGTATCACCCTCTAAAACAAGTTCTTTTACCTCGTTATAACGGAATTTTACATCAAATTCCGACACGTGCGCTGCCATTTTTTCTGTGAGCTCACTGCCCGAGGGAGAATTGGTAAAACCGAGATAATTGTCTATTTCATATGTGGTGGAGGCTTGTCCACCAACAAATTTTTTTTCAAATATTGTAACGGACATCCCGCTTCTTGCCGCATATAATGCCGCACCCAATGCCGCAGGGCCACCACCGATAATTGCTACATCAATCATTTTTTTTCACACCTTTCTCTACCTAATTATATGGTAAGAAAGGGCAATTGTCAACCAAGGAGCTCTGTTGGGTCAACACTCTCACCGTAATGGGTCAGCTCAAAATGCAAGTGCGACTCTATTTGAGATTCCAGAGCCGAGGTTTTGCCCACGTATGATATTACCTCTCCGCGTGACACGCTGTCGCCTTCCTCTACAATACCAAGCTTTGCCAAATTTTTATATATGCTTACATATTCACCGTGGTCAATTTCGATCACATTGCCCCATATGGGGCTTTTGTATGTTGCTATCACCGCGCCGTCTTCAATACTGACAACCTCCGTGCCCTCATCTGCCGCAATATCAATTCCGCCGTGAGCCCGCCAGTCGCCAGATGCTTTGTTGTAAGCATGCTTTAGGGAATATGCAGTCAAGATTTCACCCCTCACGGGATAGATAGGTGAAAACCCATCCTCTCGCATTGTGGGAAGCTCCTCGGAAGCTTTCTCGGTTGGTGCTTCCGTGCTTTCCTCTTCTGGCACATCAGAAACCGTAAGCGATACCGTCAATTCCGAATAATGCTCGGTGGAAAACTTAGGGGCATGCTCCTCGTAGGGCAAGGTTTCCTCAACGGTATCAACATCGCTGATTGCGTTTTTTACCAAAAATCCGCAATAGCAAGCGAGGGCGCATAATGAGATTATTGCATATAATGTATGAGATTTTTTTGTCATGGTCAATCCTCCTTGTACATAAAGGATTGCCTGAAATGGGAAAATTTATTCCCGTATTGTTGTACCGCGGTAAAAATGTGCCAAGATTTCCGTATAGGATTTACCTTCTTTTGCCATGGCGTTTGCGCCGTATTGGCTCATGCCTACGCCGTGACCGTAACCCGTAACAGAAAACGTAACAATGTCATTTTCAAAGCTAATGTCAAATTTTGTGCTCCTGAGATTAAAAAGTGAGCGGATTTTTGTTCCCGGGACTGACACAGAGCCTATAACAATGCTTTTTACATGTCCGCCGTCAGTAAGTATGGGTGTGGACACATCCTCGGGAGAAGAAATTTTTGCCTCGGGAAAGGCCGATGTGATTTTGTCCTTAAATTCATCAAAGGTAACAGTATGGCTTGAGTAATAATTTGCGGCGGATTCTTCGCCGGGGCTTTCAACGCTTACAAGGTATGGGACAGCCTTGCCCCATACATCGGCACTGTTTTCGGTATAGCCTCCGCCCATTGAATGAAAAACCGCCATGACAGGCTCTTCGTTGTATACAAGATATTTGCCCGAAGTATCGGTTACAGCATCACGGATTTTGTTGTAATACAAATCAAAATCGTCGCCCCATACCTTTTTCATTTCGTCATTGGTGATATATGCCTGACAATGGGCAAAATCGGTGCATATATCCGCATCGTGCTCATTGAGAGAGGCTTTGTACAATGTATATGTGCGCGCCGCCACAGCCTGCGCCTTTAAAGCCTCCTCCTCAAAAGCAGCTGGCATCTCTGCGGCAACAACCCCTGTGAGGTAATCGGTCATGTTCATTGTTACGGTAGTGTTATCAGTAGGGTTAAATACACTCACGGTGTTTTCAAGGGCATCGTCGGGGATTTTGGGTACTTCTACTGTTTTACTAATTGAAAAAACAGCAAGTATAAGATAAGGGAGGAGAATACTCACAAGAGCATAATATATAGGAAGAATAAACAGTTTTTTCATTTGACAAAGTCCTTTTCTTTTTGTTGTCAGATTGACGTTTTGCACCGTTTGTGATAAGCTGAATATGGGTGATTAAAATGAAAACAGTTATAATTTCAGATAAAGATTTTGACCTCAGACATACATTTGACTGCGGTCAGTGCTTCCGTTGGGAGGAAGAGAACGGAAGTTTCATTGGTGTGGCAGGAGGCAAATGGGCAAAATTTGAGAAAATAGATGAGGGCGTGCTTCTTACTACAGATAGTGACGATATCACTTTTTGGAGAGAGTATCTTGACCTTGAGCGTGATTATTCCGAAATAAAAAATGCCGTCAGCATAAATCCTCTCATGACGCAAGCTGTCAGCTATGGCGGAGGTATTCGCATACTTAAGCAGGATTTTTTCGAAACTCTTTTAAGTTTTATAATATCTCAGCGGTCGTCTATTCCGAAAATTAAGTCTTCTGTTAAAAAGCTGTGCGAAAAGTACGGCAAAGAAATCGTAATTGACGACAAAGTGTATTATACTTTCCCCACAGCTGAGGATTTAAAAAACGTGACCGAAGCGGACTACCGAGAGCTTGGTGTTGGTTACAGAGCACCGTATCTTGCCTCTTGTGTGCAGGACGTACTGCAAGGAAGAGTCAGCTATGATGAGCTTGTAAGTTTGGACACCCCGAAAGCCCGCGAAAAGCTTATGAGTGTACGCGGCGTGGGCGACAAGGTGTGTGACTGTGTAATGCTTTTCGCTCTCGGCAAATTTGACCTTTTCCCCTCTGACGTGTGGATAAAGAGAGTTATGTGCGAAAATTTTGGAAGCAGTGAAAAAAGCGCAAAAGAAGACGGTGAAAAACTCTTCGGCAAGTACAGCGGTTTTGCACAGCAGTATTTGTTCTATTACCGCCGCAGTATTGGATGATTAGCCGCACATTGTCAAATGTCGTCCTCGGGGAAGCGGGCATTTCCGTACCAAAGAGGGACAAAGGTTTCGTCCTCTGACAAGGGAACGGCGGGCGTGTCGTTTAATAAAAACGGAAGAGGCAATCCCTTGAGCATTTCAACAGGGACAGGACACATTATATAAACATAATCGGATTTTTCCATAAAAATAAAACCTCCTTTGCACTAAATGTATGCAAAGGAGGTTTTATTAATTCTTAAATCAAGGGAAATAATATCATATAAAGGAGCGATAATATGTTGATATGTTGTGAAAAAATAACCCAATTCAGACAGTATATGATTGAAAACGAGAAGTCGTCTGCTACTGTGGAAAAATACGTGCGTGATGTAGCGGCATTTGCAAAGTGGCTTTGCGGTGAAAAAATTACAAAAATAAAAATGCTTGAGTACAAAAAAACTTTAACTGAAAAATACGCTCCCGCAAGTGTAAACTCGGCGATTGCATCACTAAACTGCTTTTTTGATTTTGTAAATCAAAGCCAATTAAAAATCAAAGGGCTCAAAATCCAAAGAAAAATTTTTGAAAACAAGGACAGAGAGCTTACCCGGGATGAATACCTAAGGCTGCTTAAAGCGGCAGAACAGAGAAAAAACAAACGCATATATTACCTCATGCAGACAATCTGCTCAACAGGCATAAGAGTGAGTGAGGTTAAATTTGTCACTGTAGAAGCACTACGGCAAAAGCGTGTGCAGATAAACTGCAAAGGCAAAATGCGAGTTGTGATTTTGCCTGATAAGCTTTGTCGTATGCTCGTTAATTTTGCAAAACAAGAGAAAATACAAAAGGGCACCGTTTTTGTAACAAAAAACGGTAACCCGCTTGACCGCAGTAATATATGGAGCGATATGAAAAAGCTGTGCGAAGATGCCCATGTTAACAAAAGCAAGGTTTTTCCCCACAACCTCAGGCATCTTTTTGCAAGAGTGTATTATTCAATCCAAAAGGATATTGTTCGTCTTGCAGATATCCTCGGACACGCAAGTATAAACACCACCCGTATTTATACCATGGAAACAGGCGAAGTACACCGCAGACAGATAGAAAAACTGGGTCTGCTACGTTGTTGATGTCACAAATTTGAATATAAATAAAAATACCACATAATCTGCATTATGTGGTAAAAGGGCATAGGTACACCTATAATCCTTACATATCATATTAGCATTGAGTGCAAAAAAAGTCAACAGTTTTTTAACGTTTTTGAAGCACAAACGTGGTTTGAACAGCACAAACAGACCAATGTAATTTGCATTGGTCTTGTTTGCGTAGAAATGTTCACTTAAAATTCAAATTAGAGAGAAATTTTTTTCGAAAAATTCTCTCTAATTTGAATTTTTGCATTCTACACTCTGTATGGTGAGGAAACGCCTCACCACATAATGCAGATTATGTGGTATTTTTATTTATATTCAAATTTGTGACATCAACAACGTAGCAGA
>JAFUJZ010000011.1 GCA_017467965.1 Clostridia bacterium | reverse complement strand
TTCAACAGACAGCACCTATAACCTTGGCTATAACCCCACCTATGACGGAGACGAGCTTTTTGTTCGCCTTAAGGGCACAGCTACAGTTGAGGCAATGGTTGAAAGCTTTGTACATGAGTTAGGTCACAGCCTTGACTATCATGCAAACGGTTATCCGGCTCTTTCCACACAGCATTGGTCACAGGGCGCCGCATGGCAAAGCCATATTAAAACAGATATTGTAACAGTTTCCGGCTACGGTAACTCAAACCTTTACGAAAACTTTGCGGAATTTGCCCGTCTTTACTGGCTCTGCTATTCTAACCGCGACTATCAGATAGGTATAGCTCAGCTTTATCCCAACACATTTGCTTCTTATAAACGTGCACTTAGCAAAATAGGAGTAAAATCATTGTATTAAGGAGTATCGACTATGTTCAACTTTTTGAAAAAGAAACTACCTACCCACATCCGCGTATCCAAAATTTTTACGCAAGACGGTTTTCTGTGCGTAACGCCTCAAGAAGGCAATTTTGATATGATTTATCGTGCAGGTATGAGTGTAAACTGGAATAAAGAACTTAAATGCTTGTATTATACAAGAGACAACATGGATAACGACGGAAAAATAGAAGCAATCAAAAAAGCCGTAAACAATGAATATGGTGTAAACTTATTCACGGACGAAAAAACAAAAATACTTTATTAATCAAAAAGAAACCGTTGCAAATTGCAACGGTTTCTTTAACGCCGAAGGCATACCGCATTGGCAAAGCCAATATATCGCGTGCCAAAGGCACATATCGCAACGAAGTTATATCGCAAAAAATCCGCATCATACGATGCGGATTTTTTATAATCATTATTCAGCGTCAGCGGGAGCTTCTGCTTCTTCTGCTACTTCAGCAGGAGCTTCTTCTACTGCGGGAGCGAGAAGAACCTTAATGGAAAGACCGATCTTCTTAGCTTCCCAGTCAGCCTCAACGATCTTAGCGTCTACTACCTGACCAACTGTAAGTACATCAGCGGGCTTGCCGATTCTCTTTGTATCAATCTGAGAAACGTGGATAAGACCTTCAACACCGGGGATGATTTCAACGAAAGCACCAAAGGGAAGAAGTCTAACAACCTTAACACTCTTTACATCGCCAACAGCCATTGTGTTCTGAGCGATAACCCAAGGGTTGTCCTCTGTCTTCTTGTAACCAAGAGAAATCTTGCCTGTTTCCTTGTTTGCTTCGATAATGTATACTTCAAGAACGTCGCCAACCTTAACAACTTCTTCGGGAGTCTTGATTCTTGTCCAGGAAAGTTCGGAAATGTGAACAAGACCGTCTACGCCACCGATATCAACGAAAGCACCGAAACTTGTAAGTGTCTTAACTGTACCTGTGTACTTCTTGCCAACTTCAACGTCAGCCCAGAATGCTTCGCTCTTCTTAGCCTTTTCTTCCATAAGAACGCTCTTAATGGAACCGATAGCCTTCTTACCGCGTCTGTCTTCCTTAATGTTAAGGATGCGGAGAGAAACTACCTGACCTACCATACCGGAAAGGTCTGCAACAAATCTTTCTGTTGCGTGAGAAGCAGGAACAAATACTCTTGTACCGTTAACTGCAACTACGATACCGCGATTTACGGCTTCAACTACCTTCCCTTCCAAAACTTCCTGTGTTTCTGCTGCGTTTTCGATTGTAGCCCAACCCTTACGAGCATCAACCTTCTTCTTGGAAAGCTTAACGTAGCCTTCAGCGTCGTTAACACGAACAACGAATACTTCAACTTCTTCGCCCATCTTAACAACGTCTTCGCACTTTACGTCGGGATCTTCGGAAAGTTCGTCAGCAGGGATGATACCCTCGCTCTTGAATCCAAGGTCTACATATACTTCTGTAGGTGTAACCTTAACAACTGTGCCTGTAACTACCTGTCCTGTATTTAAAGTTACGAGGGATTCCTCAAACGCCTCCGCAAAAGTAAGCTCTCCTTTTAAATTTTCTGCATTAACCATGGTTGTAAAAACCTCCTTTATTATCCAATCCGGTGTTGAGGCACCGGCGGTTATACCAATTCGTTCCCCCGGGACGTAAATTCCCTCGGGCAGCTCCCAAGCTCCCTCAATAAGAAGCGTTTTTTTACAACGCTCACTTGCTATCTGATAAAGCTTTTTTGTATTTGAGCTGTTACGGCCGCCAATAACAATGAACAAGTCGCTCTCGGAACTTAGCTCAGCTGTACTCTTCTGCCTGTCATTGGTCGCACTACATATTGTATCAAAAAACACCACCCTATTGCAAGTGTTTTTTATAATTTTTACGATTTTTTCCCACAAATTCCTCTCGAAAGTAGTCTGTGACACCACACATACGTCTTTATCTTGCAAAATAGTGGCATCTACGTCCTCTTGAGTGGAAAAAATTACCGCTTTGTCATCACACCAACCGTTGATACCCATTACCTCCGGATGCTTTGCATCGCCGATAATAACAATGGTTTTACCCAAGGCATAATTTTCCGATACAATTCTGTGTATTTTTTTACAAAGGGGCATGTTGCGTCGATATATTCAATCCCCTTTGCTTTAAATTCGTCTTCAATTTTTTTAGGTACGCCATGGCTTCGTATTACAACAGTATCGCCCTTTGTTACATCTTCAACCTTTTCAATAATGCGAACGCCTTTTTTACTAAGAGATTCAACCACCTGTCCGTTATGGATAATCGGACCGTAGGTTACAATACTCTTACCTTGTTTTATACCGTCCTCGGTCATTTGAAGTGCGCGCGATACACCAAAGCAAAACCCTGCACTGTCAGCTATCCTTACATTACTCATGCGTTTACCCTGCTCTTAACAAAATCTGTAATAAGCTGTACGCTTTCGCCAAGTGTCTGACCCGAGGTGTCAATAACAGTGGCATCGTCAGCCGCTTTGAGAGGAGATTCAGCACGGTGAGTATCCTGCCAGTCACGCTTTTCCATATCCTCCAGAACACTCTGATAGCTTACATCTACACCTTTTTCGCGAAGCTCAATATATCGTCTCATTGCCCTGTCCTCTGCTGTTGCAGTAAGAAAAATCTTGATTTCCGCCTCGGGAAGTACAACAGTACCGATATCGCGTCCGTCCATAACAACGTTGTTGCTACCTGCAATTTTCTGCTGCAGGTCAACAAGTGTTTTTCTCACGCCGCCTATGGCACTTACCTTTGACGCCGCCATAGAAACCTCAGGTGTACGAATTTTTGTTGTTACATCCTTACCGTCAAGGAAAATAGCCTGACCGTTTTCTGTAATTCTCAATTCAATCTCTGTTTCTTTTGCCATGGCATCAATCTTGTCGTTTTCGTCAAGATTCAACCCAAGCTTTAATGCCTTATAGCCTATAGCGCGGTACATCGCGCCTGTATCAATATAAAGATATCCCAATTCTGTTGCCACAAACTTTGAAATTGTGCTTTTGCCTGCACCTGCAGGGCCATCAATTGCAATCTGCATAAAAATTCCCTCACTTTACATATTAATACCTGCCAAGCATCCCGTAGAAAAAGCAATCTGCAAGTTAAAGCCGCCTGTATAGGCATCTACGTCAATTACCTCACCTGCAAAGTACAAACCTTTTACAATTTTACTTTCCATGGTGGAAGGGTCAATCTCCTTGACGGATATACCGCCTGCGGTAACAATAGCTTCGCTCACTGGACGGAATCCTTCAATTTTAATCTCGATTTCCTTTATTGCCCGGGCAAGCTTCATTCGTTCCTCCTTGGTGATTGCATTAACCTTTTTCCTCTCATCTATACCACTTTTTTTGATAACAAAGGGTATCATTTTTTGAGGTAGCAAATCATCAAGACTGTTGACAAAATCACGGTTCTGATATTTTTCAAAATCACGGAGAATACGTAAGTCAAGCGTCTTATTGTCAAGAGTAGGCTTCAAATCAAGAAGAATGCGGTATTCTCCCTCTTTACGCATATGCCCCGATGCCGAAAGTATAATAGGACCCGACATACCATAGTGCGTAAAAATCATCTCTCCTAAATCAGTATACAGTTTTTTACCCTTTTCGTCAAGAACCGTAACAGAAACATTTTTGAGACTAAGCCCCATAAGGCTCTTAACCTCACTTGCCACAAGGGGAATAAGACTGGGCTTTATCTCTGTAACTGTATGACCCAAATTTTGAGCCATACGGTAACCGTCACCTGTTGAACCTGTTTGAGGATAGCTTTTGCCGCCGGTTGCAATAAGCACGCTATCAGCCTTTACAAAGCCCTTTTTGCACTTTACGCCGCAAACCTTTCCGTTCTCAGCACATACCTCTATGGCATGGTCAAACATGACCTCTACCCCGAGACGCTTTATCTCATTTTTCATTGCGTCAACAATGTCACGTGCTTTGTCGCTTACAGGAAAAACTCTTTGTCCTCTTTCAACTTTTAAGGGTACACCAAGCTCTTCAAAAAACTCTTTTACGTTATAGTTTGAAAAAGAATATATTGCACTGTACAAAAACTTACCGTTTCCGGGAATATTCAAAAAAAGCTCTTCTATTTCGCAGTCATTTGTAACGTTACATCTTCCCTTTCCGGTAATCCCCATTTTTTTACCAAGATAGGAATTATGTTCAATAAGCGTTACTTTTTTGCCACACCTTGCAGCCTGTATTGCAGCCATCATGCCTGCTGCACCGCCGCCGATAATACATATCATACTTCTTTCCCCTTTTCGCGTGCTACAAAGAAAATTCTCTCGCTTTTTTCGTTGGGAACATTGAAACTGAGGTTATCATACACGCCTACAACTTCCAGCCCTGCTTTTCCTAAAAGCTCTGTTATTTCTTCAACGCTGTATGCTCGCTCGTAATGAGTTTCGTCATAGCGGTAATACACATCTTCGTCCTTTTCAAAAAAGGTAAGGTCAAATGTGCATATTTTCTTTTCTTTATCGTAAAAGTTCTGCCATGAATAGAAAATATCCTCATCGTCACTGACAAAGGTATTTTCCCCTAAAATATGCTCAAGCTTATAGGCAGAATTAATGTCAAATATAAAAAGTCCCTTAGGGTCAAGATAGTTGTTAACTAATTTAAAAACCTCGAGCAGTGCATTTTCGTCTGTTATATAGTTAACACAGTCAAGCGTAGATATAACCGTGCTAACCGTGCCGTAAAGCTCAAATGCAGTCATATCCTGATTGAGATAAAGTATACTTTTTTCTGCCTCGTATGCCTTCTCTCTTGCCACATCGAGCATTTCAACAGAGGAGTCAACACCTATCATGTCAAAGCCACGCTTTGAAAGCTCCATTGTCATATTACCCGTACCGCAACCAAGGTCAAGGCACAAGCCCTTTTTGTTTTGGAACTTGTCCATTATTTTTTCATAATAATCTGCAAAAAGTGCATACGGCACATCCTTTTGCAGAGCATCATACAAATAAGCAAAATCCTGATACATAGGATTACTCCTTCTCTAATTTAGCATAAAGTCCAAGTAAATTCTTTGTACCTACGCTGTCAAATGCGATTTCATAACGCACATCGTTACCGAGGCTTTCAGCCTGGATGATAAGCCCTGCACCAAACTTTTTGTGTCGAACTCTATCTCCCACCTTAAATGTGAGATTGCCCGTTAACTCTACCTTGCTTTCAGTCTTAGGCATAAGAGTTGTTTTTTCAATTTTGGGCCTGCTGGGAGCAAAACCAAAATCATCACTAAAGCCACCTGACGTGCTGCCGCTTCCAAATGGTGTTCTTTCGCTGTATTCATAAACACTCTCAGGGATTTCTTCCACAAATCTGCTCTTCTGATAGGGCGATGTTTTGCCGTAAACAGTACGTGAAAAAGCACCTGTTATATAAAGCTTTTGTCTTGCTCTTGTAATGCCTACATAACAAAGTCTTCTTTCTTCCTCAAGCTCGCTTTCGTCATATATGCTCATAAATGACGGGAAAATACCGTCATCTGCACCCAATAAAAATACAACAGGGAACTCCAGCCCCTTTGCAGAGTGCATTGTCATAAACACACAAGCGTCCAGTTCTTCGTCATAATTATCAATATCGCTCACAAGCGCAATATTGTCCATATAATCATCAAAGGTGGGGTTTTCGGTTGCATCATGATAATTCTTTGCACCCGAAACAAGTTCGCCCACATTTGCCTGTCTGTCGTCACGCTTTTCGTCGTTATCAAGGTATGCACGGTAGCCTGTTCTTTCGTAAACATAGTTAACGAATTCATCCACCGTTACTTCGTTTTTCTGACTGATAATCTCTTCCATAAGGTCAACAAACTCTCTAAGGTTTGTCTTTATCTCATCCTTGTGGAGCTGTAACGACTTAAAAATACTTGTCCCCTCACGCTGCGCCGTTGCCGAAATCGTATCAACCGTAGTTTTACCGATTTTTCTGGAGGGAACGTTGATAATTCTTTTAAGACTCATATCGTCGTCAGGATTTTTTGCCATTCTGAGATATGCCACCATGTCGCGTATTTCCATACGGTCATAGAATCTTAATCCCGAAAGCAATCTGTAGGGTATTCCGCGTCTCATGAAAATATCTTCACTGCTTCTGGTTAATGAGTTATTGCGGTACAAAAGAGCAATGTCCGAATACTTGTATCCGTCATTGTAAAGTCTTTTTATTTCGCTAGCAATATAACTTGCCTCTTCCTGCTCGTTGGGTTCACGGTGGATAACAATCTTTTCACCCTCGCCCTCTTCGGTCCAGAGGCTTTTGCCTTTTCTTCCAATGTTGTTTTTTATAACGGCATTTGCCGCGTCAAGAATATTCTGCGTTGAACGATAATTTTGCTCCAGTCTTACAACATGTGCGTCAGGGAACATTTTTTCAAAGTTAAGTATGTTTTCAATGTTTGCACCGCGGAATTTGTAAATACTCTGGTCGTCATCACCTACTACGCACAGATTACGGTGGTTTTTTGCAAGGAGCATAATGAGCACGTTCTGTGCATTGTTTGTGTCCTGATACTCGTCAACCAAAATATAGCGGAACTTGTTCTGATAATATTCCAACGTTTCACGGCTCATCATAAAAAGACGTACCGTCTGCACAATCAAATCGTCAAAGTCAAGGCAGTTACCTACCTTCAATTTTTCCTGATAAATCTCATAAATCGAGGCAATCTTTTCTTTTCTGTAATCGCCTGCTACACTTTTCCTATACTCAACAGGAAGCATCAAAGAATCCTTTGCCGACGAAATTTCAGCCATTACGCCCTTGGGTGTAAAAATCTTATCGTCAAGGTTTAATTCCTTCAAGCATTCCTTAACAAGGCTCTTCTGGTCATCCGCGTCAATAATATTAAAGCTCTTGTCAAAACCGATTTTGTCAATATCACGCCTAAGTATTCTAACACATGCGGAGTGGAATGTTTTCACCCACATATCCTTTGCCGCTTCGCCGATAAGAGTTTCTACTCTTTCTGCCATTTCCTTTGCGGCTTTGTTTGTAAAGGTAATCGCAAGGATATTCCAGGGCTTTATTCCCTCTTCAATCATATGTGCAATGCGGTATGTAAGTACTCTTGTTTTACCACTGCCTGCACCTGCAAGTACCAATAAAGGACCTTCTATTCTCTCAGCAGCTTCGCGCTGCATATTATTTAATCCGTCAAGTAAACTCATAATTCAACCTTCCTTTTCATAACTTTAATTTTACCATATCTCGCTCCGTCTTACAACAACAAAAAAGAGAAATTCCGAAGAATTTCTCCATTTGAGTTTATTTAGTTATTTTATAATTGTAACCTGCTTTGTGTCATTATCCCATTCTGCCGTAGCACCTAAACTTTCAACAATAAACCTTATAGGAGTGTATGTTCTGTCATTTTCCACAAAAGGCGCACAGTCTATCTCAACTTCCTTGCCGTTAACATAGGCTGTGGCGGAATTGATATAAAGCACAATTTCAACCTCCGGAGTTACTATCCCGATTTTGTCGGGTTCATACTCGTTCCATATAACTGTTGCACCTAAATTTTCTGCAACAAATCTTGCAGGAAGCATCGTTCTGTCGTTTACTATTTTAGGGACAACATCCGAAATCTTTTCTTCTCCGCAAACCAAGGCAGTATTTTCACCAATTGTAAGAACAATCTTTGTTGCAGGCTCTTTAAAGTTGAGGATACAATTATCATTTCTTACCGCTTCTCTTAAAGCATCATTTCCCACAGTGCTTACGCCGATTTTTAACCAATCCTCTTTGCTGCCCTCATAATTTATAACCTGCAAAGACTTACAACGATAAAACGCATCCTTGCCTATTTCGGTAACACTTGACGGAATCTCTATAACCTTAAGGTCAAGCGCCTCGGAAAACGCTCTATCTTCTATTCTTTTTACCCCTGACGGAATTGTATATTCATCCAATCCTGCCTCAGGGTATTCGTACAGAACTGTCATATCCTTTGAAAAAAGAACTCCGTCTACAGATGTGTAGTGTTCGTTATTTTCATCAACTTCTATTCTTTCAAGTGAATTACATTCTTCAAACGCGCGCATTCCAATAGAGTTGACATTTCTGGGAATGTAGATACTTTCAAGAGCTGTTTTCGAAAATGCTGAGGGACCGATAACCTCCAGTGTTACTGGCAGTTCAATTGAGGCAAGCTTTTTACAAAAGAAGAACGCACCGCTGCCTATTTCCTTTAAGCCTTTAGGTAACTCTACATTTTCAACTTCAACACATTCCTGAAATGCTATATTACCGATTTTTGTTATGCCCTTATCCACAATAATCTCTTTAATATTTTCTCTTTCATTTCCCCAGGGTACATGTCTGATATATGTATCTGTATAACGCACCGAAGTATAATTTGCATATTTGCCGTAATCAAGCATTTCGCCTTTGCCTGTTATGATAAGTGCATTATCCTTTATACGCCAGTCAACCTCAATTTCCTCAGCTATGCTGTTAATCGACGCAAAAACAGTCAACTGAACAAGAACTGTAACGATGATAAGTAATATACTAACGCTTCTCTTCATTTTCCTCTCTCCTTCTAAATATAATATGTTCACTTCATTTTAAGTTTAGCACAGTTTCAAATCCTAGTCAATACTTTTATATTATATTTTGAATATAAATATGATATATGAATACATATTTATTTATAATACAATTAAAATACGAGGTGAGTGGTTATGTCAAAAAACGTTATTCGTATTAATAAAAAGGGTGACGACGGCTACAAAGTGATATCTGTACGCATAAAAGAAGGCGTACTAAAAAAAATTGACAATTTATCAGATCAAAGCAACCGTTCAAGAAATGAACTTATTAACATTCTGCTCGAAAACTCGGTTGACGATGTTGAAATTAATTAAAAGCGACGCAATGCGTCGCTTTTAATTAATTTCAACATATTTTCTCTTATCTCAATGCTATTGAATTATTTAACAGCATCGTGCTGTACAAGAACAACACGTCCTGGTTTTCAAAATCTATAAAGTTACCAAGATATGCACTCTGCACATAGCGGATGTCCACTACTGTTATCTTGCTGTAGCCTTCCACCAAAAGCGGTGCAATGCTACTTCCGAACGAGTCGCGGAAAAGTATGAGCTCTTTGTCGGTTTTCGCATTTTTGTTTTCAATCACGCAAAGAGGTGTTGAGCCTGACAAAAACATCTCATAGGGGTCTTTGCCGTGTGCCTTTTCCATATTGTACATATCCCCCTCTACGCCTACTCCTGTGTCATAATATGTCACAATGCAATCCTCAAGGGTTTCGTTTGTAAGGTATTTGATTTCATCAGGCGGCAATATGAGTGACGACTGCATAGCGTACACACCGTAAAACGGGTTGTCTAAAGTATTTATGGTATATTCACTTTTTGCATCAGTGCCCATTTTTTCGGCAAGCAGCTCCGCTACATGGGTTATGCTTTCCATTTTCCAATGGGTATCGGTCTTGTAATAGTCATCCTCATTAAGCAGATGCGTTATGTCAATATAGCTCATGTAAGGCAGTTTTTCTTTCATGGTTTCAAAAAGCAGGTTATAGTCAAGAGTCGGATATACGTCATCCGCTGCAAGGTAATAGTTTTTGTCCGGTACTATCGAAAGAAAAACATTCATATCCTTATCCTTGAGATACGTGTTATAAATATATTCAAATCTTTCAGCCGCATGGTTTATCATATCGGAATTTAATGTGGTGTCAAGCTTTGACACATGTCCGTCATGGAGTATCATGCCATTGTTGTCTTTTTTGTTTAATATATTGAGCACAAAATGCGCTTTAATTGTTTTGAGCTGTTCTCTCATGGGCACTTGGTCTGTTGCGTATTTTTCAAACTCGGTCATATATTCTCCCGAAAGAACGCTCCCAATACTGAAAACAGGTTTTTCACTTAGTGGACGACGCTCACTCTCAGAAAATTCTCCCGGAGGTTTTAATATACACATAACAGAAAATATTCCAAAAAGAAGGGCAAAAATCAAACTCGTCAATATGTTTTTAATTTTCATAAACTGCCTCCTTTTTAAAATCTGAAATACAAAAACGGATTAAAGCTGCCGTCTGCAAGATATGCCGTCACAATAACCGTGAGAATAACAAGAATCGGGATTTCGATTATTTCAATAAAAGCATGAGTGCCTTTTTTTGTTTTCAGATATTCATACACTCTTTTAGGCATAGGAGTTGATGCTATAATTGCAACAACTATTACAGGCAAATAGCTTGTCAAATAATAAACAAAGCTGTCTGTTATTATTGGCAATCCTCCAAAGCCCAAAAGTGAGCCTATAAGCTCATTTGCCCCTGCCATGTTTTCGGCACTAAATATAGTAAAGCTGATAAGAGTTGCAAATATAACATATATATGCCCTGCAATATTATGTTTTTCAAGTTTTCCCAAAAGGAAAAACTTTTCTATCGTGAGGAGTACTGCAAAGAATAATCCCCAAACTATAAAATTCCATTCCGCACCGTGCCAAAAGCCTGTAAGGAGCCATACCACAAATATATTGAATATGTGTCTACCCTTGCCTACTCTATTACCGCCTAACGGGATATACACATAATCACGGAACCAGCTCCCAAGCGATATATGCCATCTTCTCCAGAACTCCGTAACACTTTTTGATATAAACGGATAGTTAAAGTTTTCGCAAAAATCAAAGCCGAGGATTTTACCCAGACCTATTGCCATATCGCTGTAACCGGAGAAGTCAAAATATATCTGGAGTGCATAGCAAAGAGCATAAAGCCATACAAATAAAACCGATTTGTCATCACTTTGTGTAAACGACGAGCACAGTTCGCCCATGGTGTTTGCAATTATAACTTTTTTTGATATACCTATCACAAACCGCCTTATTCCGTAGGCGGTTTTTTCAAAGCTGTGTGTTCTGTCCTTTAATGCTTTTTCAATATCGCTGTAGCGTACAATGGGCCCTGCAATAAGCTGCGGAAAAAGTGCAATATACGCACCCAAATTTACGGGATTTTTCTGCGCGGGGACATCGCCGCGGTATACATCAATAATATAGCTTAGCAGCTGGAAGGTATAAAAGCTTATGCCAATAGTCAACGCAAGGTTTAAAAATCCAACGGAAAACCCTGTCAATCTGTTGAAATTTTCAATAAAGAAATCTGCGTATTTAAAATACCCCAGTACACCCAAAAACAAAACAGACGACATTGCCAAAAATACCTTTGACAATACTTTCCCCTTGAAGTATTCAATCAAAAGCCCAAGCACATAGCCCAAAAGAACCGTCAATATCATCAAAAATACATATCTCGGTTCTCCCCAGCCGTAAAATACAAGGCTTGAGATGAGAAGAATGCTGTTTTTAAGTTTTTTTGGTGTTATAAAATATACTAAAAGTACTATCGGTAAAAAATAATACAAGAACGGTATGCTTGAAAACAGCATCTTATCACCTCTGACGTTTTTGTTCAATACATCTATAGTTGTAAATAATGATATGTGCTTCGCACATGAAATGCTGACGCATAATATATCGCTTCGCGACATGATATGAGCGTTCGGCTCATTTAGGTAGAAAATTCTCCGAATTTTCATTTTATTCAATAAATGATTTGCATCGCAAATCCACCGCAATGCACTATGTGCATATCATGCCGTAGGCATATCATTTCTATGTCATTAAATTTACATCAATCAGGTAATTATATTTTATTCTTCCAAGTTCTTAGGGCACATTACAAAGAACACCTTGTTGCCGCTTTTTTCGATAATCATTTCTTCTGCTTCAACACAAACATTCCATCTGAGGTTTGCGTTGTCTTCAAGTGTTTTAATAAGTGCGTCTGCATCTTCTGTTTCAAAAACATAACCTACAAAAGCAATTGAACTTATCATGGGAGCAAATGTCATAGCTTTTGTAAAGCCTGTGATTTCTGTATCAAAACCGGGCAAAAATCCGGGCTCAACTTCCACTGCCATGGAGTTAAAAAGTATTGACGGATGTGCAACCATTTCGTTTGCAATATCTTCGCAGCTTGCACCTTCTTCGGAAAGCTCAACAAAGTAGTCTTTGAGTGTAGTACCAAGTGTTTTTTCTTCTACTATAGCCTCTGTTGTTTCAGCGTTGTCCTTATTGCCGCAAGCTGCAAAGCTAAATACTGTAATTATTGCCAAAATTAATGCTAATGTTCTTTTCATTTTTTATTTTCCTTTCTTTTTTATGTTTCGGATTTTTTGTTATCCGATAATAATACTGTTTAAAGGGGCAAAAAGTTGCATTAAAATTAAGGAAATATTTTCACGAACAAAGAAGACGACCTTTCGGTCGTCTTCTTTGTTTGGAGGAAATTAATTGCCGCTGGGCAATGTAAACGTAAACGTCAATACACCATTTTCAACACTGCTGTCACTGATGTTCTTCACAACAACGCTGTTGTTATTGTTAATTCTCACAAATTCATTCCAATAGCTCATAATCTCTACAGGATATGCAAAATCCTGTGTAATAGGTGTTACTGTAATTGTGTAGCTACCGTCGCCATTATCAACACTTGCCACATCAAAGAACACATCGCCTGTATACTTGTCGCTTACAGTAATGTTGCCGCTTGCGTAAAGGTTAAGTCTTACACCTACCATATTGATGTATGCGTTAAGCACATCATACAAACCGTAGCTAACTCCTGCACCGTAGTTATCTTCAATTCCTATACCGTTGTTGCCTGTCTTAAGTAAGCCCGCCGCAACGTAGTAAATGCTTCGTGTAACAGTTTCTGTACCGTAAACTGTCTTTTCTGTGCCGTCATCATACTTAACCTTAACAAAAGGTGTTGCAGTGAAATTACGGTTATAGTTACTTACTGCCATGTTGGTAATTGCAACTGTAAAGGTTGTTTCGTCAGCCTGCCACTTTTCAGCATCAACTATTGTCTCTAACGTGCTGCCCTCGGCTGTTATCTTCATACCATAGCCTATTCCATCAAAATTACTTCTGTCAACCTGTGCAAGGAATCTCAAGCCGTTGCCTGCGCTTATTTTGCCGTTTTCGTCCAATCCGCCGCCGTAACGCACCTGTGCACCATTAACCATCGTCACGTTAAAGTCAACTGTTGTGATAACCTCACCTCCAACTACAGTGTACTTACCTGCGTCAACAAAAGCATCGTCAATATAGTAGCCTACAACATTTTCGGGAAGTGAGTATGTACCGTCGCCATTGTCAATACCGAGAATGATATAGCCGTCTGTTTCAACACTTTCGCCATCAACTGTTACGGTGAATGTTGTGGGTGCCTTGCCGATAGTATATTTTTTCCATGCTTCCGGAGCAGTTACCACAGTTGTTCCGTCCATCAAGGCATAACCTTTGGGAAGAATGAGTGTAGCATTTTTATTTAAATAACCCACGGTAATGTCTGTAAAATCAGAATAGCTTGACAAATCTACTGTGCCGGATAAACAAATTAAAGCACCAAAAGCCATTTCACTAATACCGCTCATAGCAACGTTTTCAAGCGTCAACTTACCGCTGACATTCAAACAGTCGCTGTAACTGTCTTCCGTAGCTGTCACGGAACCATTTTTCATCGTAACTGTTGCATTTGCTCCAACATCGAAAGCGACATTATATACACCACTGGAAACTGTTATACTCTTGTTGTTCAAATCAAGAACATATTCACCGCCGGAAGCAGTAAAGCCATTACCGCTTGACCTTACATTTTTCTGAAGCTGAATGTATTTGATACTGCTGTCTGATGCAGCTTTACTCAGTGCAACGTTTAAGGTACCGCCACTTGTAAGACTGTCGGCAGATGCACCCCACATAGCTTCGGGAATATCCATCCATACCGCAGTTAATGTTGTAGCAGAAGTAATCGTAACAACTGCACCTACGGCATATTCATTCTCGCCTATCTGCCATGCTTTAAACAGCTTGTTTGCAGGAGCTGTAAAAGTAGATTTCGGGAGAGTATATTCATCACCGGCTTCTACTGTGACACTACTCATACTGCCGCTACCGCCATTTGAAATAAAGGAAACTGTATATTCTATTTTCTTGAAAGTTGCAGATATTGTAACGTTACTTTCAGGCATTACAAAAGTACGTGTGTTACCGCTACCACTGACAGTTACAACACCGCTGTCGCTTGTTACTGTGATAGTGTCAAGTTCGTAATATGTGTCGGGGGTTATATTTAAAGTCACAGTAGCATTTACCTTTGCAGAAACCACATCTGCTGTAACAGAGCCGTTATCAATTGCATTAAAATTAACCTTGTAAAGAATTACATCAGCATCTTTCCATATTGCCGTAACTGTAACATTGCCTTCAATAGTGATACTATCGCCCACAGCATATTCTACACTGTTCACGCTCCATGCCTTAAACTCCTTGCCATCAGGAGCCGTAAAGCCACATTCAGGAAGTGTATAGCTGTCTCTTGCGATAACCTCCACACTGTTCATTGTGCCTTCGCCACCGTTTGCAGCAAAGCTTACAGTATACTTTGTTTCGGGACGGTCATTCCAATACTGAGGGTCTGTGATTTCGTCATAGTAAACCGTTCTGCCTGTAAAGGTGGGCGTAGCTTCACTTACCAAGGTCTGACCCCAAACCAATTCACCTTCGGATGTGGAACCATTCATAATATAGCACACCTTACCGGATGTAAAGTCCTCTGTCGAATAACCCAAATTGTTTTCTATTGTATTTGTGTTAATTGCCGTACCATAAGTATTGCCACTGTATTTTACATTGTCATAAGTACAGTTTTCAAGTATACTACTACCAATTCGTCCAATCACACCACCAACAGAATTGTCGCCTGTAACACTACCTGCACTGTAACAGTCGGAAACTTCACTGGAAAAAGCAATCGAGCCGGCTACACCGCCGATATAATATGCACCGGAAATATTTCCCGTATTATAACAGCTTATACAGGTAGATTCTTGTGACATGCCACCGGCCACACCACCAACATGGCCATGTTCAGCCTCCGTATTTGTACAAATTACAGTTCCTGTATTATAGCACTTTTCGATACCGGTAGTATAGGCAGATCCGACTACACCGCCTACATAACCGTACGCACCGATAATATCACCTGTGTTGTAGCTGTTTATAATCGAGCCGCTATAACTCATTTCCCCTACAATACCACCAACATAACCTCTGTGTGTGTATGTGTCTGTAACATCAGCTTTGTTAACACAGTTATTGATTGTACAGGTATATTGAAGCCCACCTGAAATACCGCCGGAGTTTCCTCCGCTTGAATTAACTGTGCCGCTTTCGTAGTTGGTACAATTTTCAACTGTAACGTAGAACATTGCCGAACCTAAAATACCGCCTACATCACCGGAACCCTTAACTGTTCCGCTGTTGGTACAACCTGTTATTTTTCCCAGTGTTGTCTCAGCCGCTTGAAAACCGCCGGCAATACCACCGGTACTTGAGTAAGCAGTGATTGTCGCTGTATTGTGACAGTTTGAAATCACTGTACCACCCTCTGCTTTGCCAACGATACCTCCCACGTATGAAGAATTGTTCTTAAGTCGGCTTTCTGTAAAATAGCATCCGCTGATATTTGCGTTTTTTGCAAAACCGACAATACCACCAATCCATCTTTGACCTGACAAATATGTGTCTGTAACAGTAACGTTCTTCACACTACCGCCACTCACATATCCGAACAAACCGACATAATTAAGTGCACTTGTATTATCAGAAACAGTATTACTGTACAAGCCTGAAACCTTAAAATTGCCGCCGTCAAAACTTCCGGCATAAGGGTTTGTGTTGGTACCGATTGCAGTCCATTCAACTACAGTTGCTCCGGTATTTACCCTTGCATAGCCTTCACTGTAATTGTTTGAATAAATAGTTATTTTGTCATAAAGATTTTCATTTACATAAATATCTGCCGTCAATACACCGTTAATTGATGTGTTGCCACCGTTAACAAGATTTGCAAAGGCAACCAATTCATCAGCAGAGCTGATTTCGTAGTACCCGTCGCCGTCACTGTCGGTAAGGGTAACACCTGTTACGGTATCCTGCAAATCGTCTGCCGCGAAAGCCGTAAGGCTCATTGTTGGCAAAAAGCTCATTACCATTACCAAGCTTAAAATAACTGCCAATAATTTTTTCATAAAATCGCCTCTTTCATAAAATTTATATATAAAAAACCGCTCGAATTTTGGGGACACTTATCCCTATTATTCAAACGGTTTATAATTTTAGATATTTATTGTACGCAAAAATGACAGCGTCAGTTATCTGTCTGTCTGTCTGTCTGACTGTCTGACTGTCGGTGAAAAT
>JAFUJZ010000010.1 GCA_017467965.1 Clostridia bacterium | reverse complement strand
TTAATTTACCTCCATTTAATGGTTTTTAATTAATTTTTTTTTAATTATTCAGCAGCGGGAGCTTCGACAGCTTCTTCTACTGTTTCTGCGGGAGCAGCTTCCTGTGCTTCTTCAGCAGCGGGAGCTTCTTCCTTTTCTACCTTGATGTCAGCGGGTTCAACACCGTTGTCAACAAGAGCCTGCAATGTTCTTGCAAGTGCTGCGATGGGAGAGTTCATGCTACCCATCAACTTAGCGATAAGAACTTCACGGCTGGGTGTGTCAGCGAGCTTCTTAACTTCGTCAACGGAAACAACCTTACCTTCGAGGAAGCCGGACTTAATTTCGAGAGCTTCGTTTTCTTTTGCAAATTCTGCAAGTACCTTAGCTGCGATAACTTCGTCAGTTTCGCTGATAGCGAGAGCTGTGGGACCATTAAGAACTTCATCAAGACCTTCGAGACCAACTTCGTTAGCTGCGAATCTTGTAAGTGTGTTCTTTACAACCTTATACTCTACGTTAGCTTCTCTGAGCTTGTTACGGAGCTTAGTATCCTGTTCAACTGTAAGACCACAGTAGTCAACGAAAACACCTGCAACAGCCTTTGTGAGGGTTGCTTTGATTTCTTCAACTGCCTGCTTCTTAGCTTCGAGAATCTTTGCGCTTGGCATACTTTCACCTCTCCATACCAAATATTGAAAAAAGGTTTTTTGCCCATAGACGCAAAAAACCTTTAAAAATCTTTCTTAATGGTTCCTCGGCGGGGCTTACTTTGGTGCCCGCTGTCTATGGAATGGAATGAAGTTTTAAAAACTTCTTGAATATCTTAACACCTCTTACGAGGTTTGTCAAGCATTTTTTAAGAATTACTGTTCAATCTTTGTGGGCGCAATCTTAACTCCGGGGCCCATTGTGCTTGCAACAGTAACGCTCTTAAGGTACTGACCCTTTGCAGCTGCAGGCTTAGCCTTGATAACAGCAGCGAGGAGTGTGTTGAAGTTTTCCTGGAGCTTTTCAACGCCGAAAGACTTCTTACCGATGGGGCAGTGGATGATGTTTGTCTTATCAAGACGGTATTCAATCTTACCAGCCTTGAGTTCAGCAATAGCCTTAGCTACATCCATAGTAACTGTGCCTGCCTTGGGGTTGGGCATAAGACCCTTAGGACCAAGAACACGGGCAATCTTACCAACAACGCCCATCATGTCAGGAGTAGCAACAGCTACGTCAAAGTCGAGCCAGCCTTCCTGAATCTTTGTGATGTATTCTTCACCTACGTAATCTGCACCAGCTGCTTCAGCTTCGTCAGCCTTAGCACCCTTTGCAAATACGAGTACTCTTACCTTTTTACCTGTACCGTTGGGAAGAACAACAGCGCCTCTAACCTGCTGGTCAGCGTGACGAGAGTCAACACCGAGCTTGATGTGAGCTTCGATTGTTTCGTCAAACTTAGCACCTGCTGTCTTAACGGCAAGATCAAGAGCTTCTGCGGGAGAGTACTGCATACCTTTTTCGATAAGCTTTACACTCTCATTATATTTCTTACCATGTTTCATACGAATTTACCTCCTTGTGGTTAACGGAATTTACTTCCTCCCACTTAATAAGTGATCTTATTCTTCTACTAAAACGCCCATGCTTCTTGCTGTACCAGCAATCATGCTCATAGCGGCTTCAACGCTTGCTGCGTTAAGGTCAGGCATCTTTGTTTCTGCGATAGCCTTGAGATCTGCCTTGGAAAGTGTAGCTACCTTGTTCTTGTTGGGAACGCCGCTACCGCTTTCAATCTTACAAGCCTTCTTAATAAGAACTGCTGCCGGGGGAGTCTTTGTAATGAAAGAGAAAGATCTGTCGGCATAAACTGTAATAACTACGGGGATAACAAGACCTGCATCTTTAGCTGTTCTCTCGTTGAATTCCTTTGTAAACTGAACAATGTTTACGCCGTGCTGACCGAGAGCAGGACCAACCGGGGGAGCCGGAGTCGCCTTTCCTGCAGGAATCTGCAATTTAATATAACCGGTAATTTTCTGTGCCATGGTTGTGCACCTCCTTAGATAAAATGTGGTAAATGGCGGAATTGAATTCCTCCCACTCGGGCAAAGCCCGATTTTAAATCAACAGGAAAACCTGTTAAAAACTTTTTTACAGAGCTTCAATCTGGTTTAAGTCAACCTCAAGCTCCATTTCCCTGCCGCCAAACATTGTTACCATAACAGTAACTTTGAGTCTTTCGGCATCAATAGCCCTGATTTCGCCCATAAAGCCTTCCATACTGCCTTCTGTGATGCAAACGCTGTCGCCAACCTCGAAATCGATGTTAAGCTCAACCTTTTCAACACCTAAAGAGTATACTTCGCTTTCCGTAAGAGGAACGGGCTTGGATTCGGGACCTACAAAGCCTGTACAACCGCGAGTATTACGCACAATGTACCAGCTTTCGTTCGTCATAATCATTTTAACGAACACATATCCGGGGAAAACTTTGCGTGAAACCACTTTCTTTTCGCCGGACTCTTTAACTTCGACTACATCCTCCATGGGAATGCAGACATCAGCTATCAAGTCATGAAGGTTACGATTTTCAACGGTTTTTTCAATATTGTCTTTTACTTTGTTCTCATAACCTGCATAAGTATGAGCGACATACCATTTGAATTCGCCTGACTCGTTCATAACCGAACCTCCTTCATTTTTACTTGATTATTCTGCAACTGCTTCACTTGCATCTGTAGCATTTTCAGCTGTTGCAAGTTCTTCCAAATACTCCAAGTACATGGATTCTTCTTCCGGTGTCATTTCATAACCGGCAGCAGAATTCACTGTAGGAGCTTCTGTTGCGTTTTCATCTACTAAGAACTTAAATCCGAAACCAAAAGCGGAGTCAAGGGCAAAAATTACAAGACCAACAACTACGATACAGATAATAACAATACCTGTATTGTTGAGAAGCTGCTTGCCTGTAGGCCAGGAGACTTTCTTAAGTTCGGACTTTGTAGCCTTGGCACTGTTGCCAATTTTCTTAAAGAAACCGTCTTTTTTCTGATTTTCAGCCATCTTGGTCACCCTTTCGTTTACTTTGTTTCCTTATGCATTGTGTGCTTGCGGCAGAAACGGCAGTACTTGTTCATTTCAAGTCTTTCAGGGTCATTCTTCTTGTTCTTCATTGTGTCGTAATTTCTCTGCTTGCACTCGGAGCATTCCATTGTAATCTTTACTCTCATGGCGTCGCACCTCCTGTTAAATTTTATCGACTCCCTCTTTGCATGGCGGCACGTACAATTTTTTTGCACATAAAAAAAGCCTGCCCATGCGAGGTACAGTAACTATATCACTATTTTTTTGTCAAGTCAATACTTTTTTTAAATTTTTTCGAAAATATTGCATTCTTCGCAATGCAAGTATATAATATAGGAAAAGAAAGATATTGTCAAGGAGTACTTACCGCTGTAAGTTGCAGGAACATTCCTCACCAAAAGGTATGTTGTGTGTTTGCACTTACTTCTCCTATTCAGGGGGTGTGTCTCTGTTCATTATTCTTTGTTGCAGTGGTCCCAGATAAAACAGAAGGAGAGGAAACAATTATGATTAAAGGTTTTAAAATGAAATTATACCCCGGTCAAGAGGCAGAATACGAAAAGCGTCACAACGAATTATGGGATGAAATGAAAGACATGATTCATTCCCATGGTGGCAAAAACTACACTATCTTTTTAGACAAGGAAACTCTCACCCTCTTTGGCTATATCGAAATTGAGGATGAGGAATTATGGGCAAAGGGTGCCGATACAGCTATCAACCGCAAATGGTGGGACTTTATGGCAGATATTATGGAAACAAATCCCGACAACAGTCCTGTGAGTGTTGATTTAAAAAATGTTTTTCATTTGGACTGAGGCAATATACAACTAAAAGAACGGATTCTGCAACGCAAAATCCGTTCTCTTTTTATTAATCTGCAACATCAACTTCATAAAAGTAAACTTCAATCGTATCGTAGACCAATGGTTCATCATGCGCCATTGACCACTGCTCGAATATTTCTTCTTTCACAGTTCCGTTAGCTTTAACCTCACCATCTTCATCATCTAAGAAATAAACTTCGAAATATGTGGGCACACCATCTTTCATATACACTACATAAGCACGTACAGTTTCCGCTGTTTTGTGACTGGTATTTGTAACGCTAATGTACTGTTTGCCGTTTTCTTCAATTATTTCATGAGTCATATATGGCGCCAAATTACTTTCGTCGTCTCCTTGAGATACGCTTATTGAGGAACCTCTGGTTTCATACGATGCATCCGGTATAAAATACACCATTGTTTTTTCTCCGCTGTGAAGGTTATTCGATTCGAAAGCCGATTGGTCAACCTGGGTTCCTTCTGCATCATAAAAACTCATAAAACTTGTTACATTCACATTAAATTCTGATGTATTCTCCAATACCCAAATAATCCAATCTTCTGAAGTTGTCTGAGGATATTCATATTCTGTTACTTTGATTTGAGATTTTACCACATCTTTATCAAAAACAGTTGTTTTACTCGTTTCAGTATTCTTAGATTCTTTATTGTTGCCTTGTTCTGAACACCCAACACACAACACAATCATTACAAACGACATAATCAACGCAATTATTCTGTTCATGATATTACACCTCATCCTTTAATATTTTAGTAATATATTAGCACTTGCACATCTTTATGTCAAGGCGCACTATTTTTCATTTATCAAAAAAGGATTTTCCTCGGAAAATCCTTTTTTTGTTGCATTGCTTTTTTTCTTGTGATATACTATAAGGTAGAAATTTTATAAATAAGAAGGTTTTCCTATGGAAGGTAATGTATTTTCAAACAAAACAAGAGATTTGTCGGGCAGTGCAATAAGAGCAACGTTTAAGCTCCTTGCAGACCCCGAAATCATATCCTTCGCAGGCGGTGCCCCCTCTCCCGATGTTTTTCCGAAGAAAGAGCTTGAGGCAATTGCACAGGATATTTTCGCAACACGCGGCAACCTTGCACTTCAGTACGGTATTACAGAGGGCTATACCCCTCTTCGTGATTTTGTAAAGGACCGCCTTGTAAAGCAAGGTGTTATAAAGGAATCAGAACAAGTTATCATCACAACCGGTGGTCAGCAGGTTATTGACCTTTGTGCAAAGGTCCTTCTCAATGAAGGTGACAATGTTGTTGTGGAAGCCCCCAGCTTTGTGGGTGGTTTAAACTGCTTCCGCAGTTACAATGCAAACATGATACCCGTTGATGTTTTATCCGACGGCATGGATTTGGATTATCTTGAGGAGGAAGTTCTCAAAAAGGTCAAGGTAAAGCTCGTTTACACTATTGCCACATTCCAGAATCCCTCCGGTATTACAATGAGCACTGAAAAGCGCAAGAGACTTTTAAATCTTGCAGACAAATATGATTTCTTTATTTTGGAAGACAATCCCTACGGCGAACTTCGCTACCGCGGAGAGGCTGTTCCTACAATTAAGAGTATGGACAGCGAAAACCGCGTTATCTATGCGGGCAGTTTTTCAAAGACACTCTCCCCCGGTCTCCGTATCGGATTTTTCTCTGCAAGAGAGGACATTCTCGAAAAAATGGTTGTATGCAAGCAGGTAACAGATGTGCATACACCTGTTCTCAACCAGCTTATTGCGTATGATTTTGTGACAAAGCATGACTACGATGCACATATTAAAAAGAGCTGCGACCTTTACGGCAAAAAGAATCAGCTCATGCTTTCCTGCATGGACGAGATGTTCCCTAAGTACTGTGACTACACAAGACCCGAAGGCGGGCTTTTCCTGTGGTGTAATCTGCCCGAAACCTTTGATTCTTCTCTCCTTTTCAAAAAGGGTGTAGAAAAGAAAGTTGCATTTGTGCCCGGTTCCTCCTGTATGGTTGACCAGGCTAAAAAATATTCGTCTTTCCGTTTGAACTTTTCAAATACAAGTGACGAAAACATCCACAGGGGCATCGGCATACTTTCCGACGTCATCAAATCATTTGAATGAGAGGTTAAACCAATGAACGAAAAGAAAACCATACTCTCGGGCATTCAGCCCTCAGCAGCATCAATAACTCTCGGCAACTACTTAGGTGCCGTTAAAAACTGGACAACACTCCAGGACGAATACAACTGTATGTACGCCATGATGGATTTGCATACAATCACAGTAAGGCAAACGCCTGCCGAGCTTAGGAAGAACACTGTTTCGCTTCTTGCTCAGTATATTGCCTGCGGCATCGATGCCGAGAAAAACCTTATGTTTATACAGAGCCATGTACCCGCTCATGCAGAGCTCAGCTGGATACTTAACTGCTACACACAAATGGGCGAACTACAAAGAATGACACAGTTCAAGGACAAGAGCGCAAAGCACAAGGACAATATTAATGCAGGGCTTTTTACATACCCTGTTTTAATGGCAGCTGATATTCTTCTTTATCAGACTGATTTGGTGCCCGTAGGTGCTGACCAGAAGCAGCACTTAGAGATTACACGTGACATTGCTGCACGTTTTAACTCTATCTATGGTGATGTGTTCAAAATTCCCGAACCTTATATCGGCAAGGAAAGTGCACGTATCATGAGCTTGCAGACACCAACTGCAAAGATGAGTAAGTCTGACCCCAACCCCAATGGTTGTGTGTTTATACTTGATGACATTGATACCGTTGTGAGAAAATTCAAGCGTGCCGTAACAGACAGCGAGGCCGTTGTTGAATACAAGGAAGGCAAGGACGGCGTTAACAATCTTCTTAACATATACTCCTCCGTTACAGGCAAGACTATCGATGAGGCGGTAGCCCTCTTCTCCGGTAAAGGCTACGGCGATTTCAAGGCAGCTGTTGCAGAAGCCGTTGTAGAAGAGCTTCGTCCCATTCACGAAAAATATAACGATCTTATGAAAAATAAGGATTACCTTGAATCCATTTATAAGAAGGGTGCCGAAACCGCGAACTACTTAAGCCGTAAGACCCTTTCCAAGGTTAAGAAAAAGGTTGGTTTTGTAATCTGATTTTGAAACTATAAAACGAAAGGACGGGATTTTTAAATGCCAAATACTTTATCGCCGGATACACAGACGATGTTTTCCTTTTTGCTTTCGTTTATTGTTGCGTTTACGGCAACGCCTTTTGTAAAAAAGCTTGCTTATAAAATCGGTGCAGTAGACGTTCCGAAAGACAGTCGCCGTATGCACAAAACACCCAAGGCACGTCTTGGCGGTCTTGCAATTTTTATTGCATTTTTGGTGAGCGTATGTCTTTTCACAAAAGTGCCCCGCCCTGTGCTTGGCATTATTTTCGGTGCAATAATCATCGTGGTTGTAGGTATTTTTGACGATATTAATCCCTTAAGTGCAAAATTCAAGTTTTGTATACAGACTGTAGCCGCAATAATGCCCGTTTGCTTCGGCGTTGTTATTGAAAGACTTAGTGTTCCTGAATTTATTAACGCTGAGGGTGTTATTGAGCTTGGTTGGATTGGTTATCCGTTGACGGTTTTGTGGATTGTTGCCGTGACAAACGCCCTCAATCTTATTGACGGGCTTGACGGCTTGGCTATAGGTGTTGCAACAATTTCCTCAATCACGCTTTTATGTATATCACTTATATTGGGCGACGCATTGGTTGTTATATTGACAGCGGCGCTTTCGGGTGCGTGTCTTGGATTTTTCCCCTACAACTTTAATCCTGCAAAGCTTTTCATGGGTGATACGGGGGCACTATTTTTAGGTTATACCTTATCCACGATATCGGTTTTAGGTTTATTTAAGGGCTATGCAATCATCTCTGTTGCTGTGCCGATTCTTATTCTGGCACTCCCCATATTTGATACAAGCTTTGCAATACTCCGCCGACTTAAAAACCACCAGCCCATTATGGCACCTGACCGCGGGCATTTGCATCACAAGCTGATTGACAGCGGGCTCAGCCAGAAGCAGGCCGTTGCAGTTATCTATACAATGTGCATCATCCTGTGCCTTTTCGCAATATTCCTTCTTGCTACAGGCGCAGTAAAGATTCTTGCGATAGGATTGATTTTTGTATTCTTTATACTTTTTATGGTTGTAACGCCAAAAATTATCCAGTCTTTTAACGAAGAGCATAATAAAAAAGATTGAGGAAAATCCTCAATCTTTTTTTGCGTTATAGGTATATTCCTTCAAAAGTCTGTACACGGTTGACGCAAGAGGCACACCTATAAGCATGCCCGGAATGCCACCCAGCGAACCGCCAATAGTAATTGCTGCAAGCACCCATATTCCGGGGAGCCCTATGCTTGAACCAACAACTTTGGGGTAGATAAGGTTTCCCTCTATCTGTTGGAGAACTATTATAAAGATAAGGAAGAAAACCGCCTGCACGGGCGACACAGTCAGTATCATAAACGCACCAATACCTGCGCCGATGTATGCACCTGCAATCGGAATAAGCGCCGTAAAACCTATTAGTGTACCAATCATTGTAGCATAAGGCAATCCAAACAACATCATGCCGACAGTACACATCGCGCCTAATATAATCGCCTCAGTAAACTGACCTACGATATATTTGCGGAAGGAATCGTTTACCACTGTGAGCACATACATAACTTTGTTGTAGCGATTTTCTTTCAAACGTTTTTTCATCAGTTTTGTTATCTGTAAAGCCAGTTTATCCTTGCCAAACAGCAGATACACTGAGAAAATTATTGCTACAAAAGCTGTAATAATTCCCGAAAATACCGACGAAACTGTTTTTATCACTATATCTGTAACGTTTCCGATACCGGATATGACAATATCAACTATTTCACCCATTCTCGACTCCCAATCTACATTTGAAAGCGTCTGCATAATATCCTCAGGTACAATATTGAGCTTTGCGACAAACTTTGATAGACTTTCCATTACATCGGGGATTTCGGAAAAAATGAGCTGAATACAAGACCCTAACTGAGGTATTATAAGCAGTACTATAATCACAAGCACAGAAGCAAAGGTTACGTATGCTCCGGTAATACACATAACACGTCTTGATTTATTGATAAACTTGTTTTTTGTTTTTGGAAAATAAAGTCTCTCATAGAAACTCATCAGTATATTTACTATATATGCAATTATACAGCCTATAATAAGAGGCATTGCCGCACCGACAAAAGCTGACACAAAATTAACCGCCCCATGCCAGTATGTCATGGCAAGATAAAGCAAAAATGCTGTTACACCGATTTTAAAACAGGTTTTCCATTCTATTTTCATCATTCTTCTCCCATGGTATTTTTTCACATTTTACTATACACATATATATGAAAATTTATCCTATTTGTAAACAAACTGTCAACAAACCCTGTTTTTTCATAATCGCGAAGGGTTCGGGAAAGAAGGTTCCCCGAATGTAATCGGCAGACTTAATCGCATTCAGTCTGCCGAAAGTGCTGAAGGACGTTAGTCCGCGTTTGAGTGTTATCTGACAGGGCTTATAACAAATGTATAGTTATATTCCCAGTTTGTCTGGTTCTTGTACTGAACAAGAGGACGGCTACCCCATGAGTCGTCGCCGCCTATACCCATCATACGGCAATTAACCTTGTAAACTGCTTTCACGGGTTCAGGAAGCTTGTAGTCATGGTCATAGCCTTCTGTTTCGATAGGTGTGTAATAGGAGGGTGAAATCTCAAGTGCGTCATCGGCATCTATTCTGATACCCTTGCCTGCCTTATTTACAAATTCAACCCACCTTACGCCTGTCTTGTTTGCGTTTTCCTGAGGTACGAGGTAATGAGTTCTCTGCTCTTCAATAGTGTTTGAATAAATACCAAGCTTAGCAGATACATTTCTGTCAATGTAGTTTTCATGAGGCCCAAATCCATAATAGTTCATTACGTCATATTCAAGAAGCATAGGAATCATCATACCCACGCAGGGGATGTCAGCATCCATAATCTGAGGTGTAAGGTTGCCGCCTACATTAAGCTTACCATCGCCTGTCATAACGTATGTAAACTTGCTCTTGGACTCCTTATCTGTGGGCACGGTGTATTCGCATTCAACGATAACAGCACCGCTGCCTTCACGGATTTCCATGTTTACAAGCTCAGCGTTGTTGCCGGCTTCACGCCAGCATGCGCTTCTCTTATAAAGACGTGCACCCTTGTCGTTATCAGTCATAGCTCTCCAGTAGTTCTGACTTACGGGAGCATAAAGCATTTCCTTATCGTCAACCGAGTAGCTTACCATATTACCTGTGGACTTATCAAACACTACCTTTACGCCGTTTGCGCTGAGAGTAACGTTTTCTTCTGTTTCTTCACAGTTAACTGCGCCTGTATTTTCGATAACAGCTTCTGCCTTCTTATTATAAGGAAGAACAAACTGCTCAAATGCAACCTCGTGACCTTTTTCAGCCCAGAGAGTGTCGTTCTTGAGATGAGCAGATACTGTGATTGCGTATTCACTATCTCTTTCCTCGGGAACTGTAAAGCCCATGGAAACAACCTTCTTTGTAAGAGGCTGAACATCACATGTAAATTCGCCTTCACCAATTACTTCGCCGTTAACTTCAATCTTGTATTTAAAGTCATATTCAGAAAGGTTTGTGAAAAGATGCTGGTTGTGAATTCTTACTCTGCCGTTTATGATATCAGCATCCTTGAACCACATATTCTGATAGCATTTCTTTGTTTCGATAAGCTTAGGTGTGATAGCACCGTCAGCAAAGAGTAAACCGTTACCTGCAAATGTGCCGTCGTTAGGCGTGTCACCAAAGTCGCCGCCGTATGCAAGGTATTCTTTTCCTTCGGAAGATGTTGTTCTGATAGCCTGGTCAATCCAGTCCCAGATAAAGCCGCCCTGAAGTGAAGGATATGTATAGAACAATTTCCAGTAGTCATGTAAGCCGCCGCAGGAGTTGCCCATAGCGTGAGAATATTCACAAAGTATAAAGGGCTTGTCGTTGTTGCGGTTGATATTGCCCAAAACGTTCCAGGGACGTGTATACATTTCACTTTCAACGTCTGTTGCATGTTCAAAACGACGGAAATGGCAAGTACCTTCGTAGTGAATAACACGGCTTGTGTCCAAACTTAAGATATGCTCACGCATTTCGATAAAGTTCTGACCGCCGAAGGATTCGTTACCGAGCGACCACATACAAATGGAAGGATGATTCTTGTCTCGCATAACCATGCCGTTTGCTCTGTCAACAACGGCTTCACGCCATTCGGGACGGGATGCCGGAAGAGTTTCCTCTTCTTCTCTCTGTCCATAATGCCATGTACCGTGAGTTTCAAGGTTTGTTTCGTCAATCATGTACAAGCCGTATTCGTCACAAAGCTCATACCAAAGAGTATTGTTGGGATAATGGCTTGTTCTTACTGAGTTGATGTTGTACTTTTTCATCATGAGCACAGAGTGCATTAAATCATCATAATCCGTTGCTCTGAGGTGGTCACATGTGAAGTCATGACGGTTAACGCCCTTGAACATGATTTCCTTACCGTTAACAAGCATAAGACCATTTTTGATTTCGTACTTTACAAAACCAACACGGGCAGATACGTAGTGTGTTTCCTTTCCGTCCTCGGAAAGAGAAACAACGATTGTATAAAGGTTGGGATATTCTGCACTCCAAAGCTTGGGATTATTAACCTCTGCAGTTACAGTAACCTTGTCAAAATCCTCACCCGAAAGAGAAACAGGGCATGCAACGCGGTCAAGAACAACCTCTTCGCCGTCGTAAAGGGATACGTAAACAGTAGTATTCTTCTTTACGTTTTCGTAGTTGCGTACAGTTACGTCAACATTGAGCTGAGCCTTGTCAAAGGTATCATTAAGCTCTGTTTTAGAGAAAACATCATAAATTGCCACACGGTTTGTGTATTCAACATAAACCTCACGGAAAATACCTGCCAAACGCCAGAAGTCCTGGTCTTCAAGCCAAGAAGCGTCGCACCAGCGAAGCACCTTAACCGCAATCTTGTTTTCACCCTTTGTTATGTAGGGAGTAATGTCAAATTCATGAGGTGAGAAGGTGTCCTTGCTAAAGCCTACAAAATCACCGTTTACCCAAAGGTAATAACAAGACTCAACACCTGCAAAATGGATAGTAACAGGACTTACACCGTCCCAGTCAGAGGGGGTAAATGTTGTAACATAGCTACCCACGGGGTTATAGCCCTCGGGTGCATATGGCGGGCGCAGCTTGGGTTCAGCTTCGCTCCAGGGATAACGTGTGTTTGTATACTGAGGGTAGTCATAGCCCTCTGTCTGCCAGTTGGCAGGCACTTTTATATCATCCCAGTCGGCTACTGAGTAATCTGTCTTATAAAAGTCTGAGGGAGCAAGGGCGGGATTTGTAGCAAAATTAAATTTCCACATTCCGTTAAGGCTCACCTTGCGCTTTGAAGCATCACGATTAAGCGCCTTTGCCTCAGCCTCTGTGTCGTATGCTACCATTGTAGCACGGGCAGGAAGCGCATTGATATGCGTGATTTCGGGATTGTTGTTCCATTCAGGATAACCGTTACAGGGTGCCTGATAGACAAACTTTTCTTTCATTATTATCATTCCTTCCTTTTGGAAATTAATATATTATTTTTTTAATATAATCGAGACTTTTCGGAAGCTTTCCCAGCTGACAGGTTAAAAACTCTTCAGCAAGAAAGCTGACCTCTGTTGCGATTTCCTTTTGAGTATCAAAGGTAAGTGCTTCTTTGAGGGAAACATTCTGCACATACTCAAAAACCGCTTTTGCACTCTTTGATATCCTCTTGGAAGTGGGCGTAGTGTGCATACTGCATACACATTCACCTGTTTGAGTGTCAAACCAGTCGCCCTCAGAGCCGCACATGCAGGATTCAACATATGGTGCAAAGCCTGCATATTCACAGATTTTAAGTTCAAACGCTGCACAGAGCACAAAGCACCTTTCGGGGTTTTTGCCCAAAAGATACAGGCTGTTAAGAAGTAACTTTATTTCATCCTCTGCAGGATTGTTACGTCCTACAACAAATGCTGCCAACTGCGCAAAATACACTCCGTAGGAAAGTGCCTCAACATTTTCACGTAATGAGTAAAAGCTTTCCTTTACGTCTGCCGATACAAGAGAATACACATCTCCTTTGTCACGGAGGACAAAGTCTGAATAGCAAAGAGGCTGAACTCCTTGGCTGTTTTTGTTTTTAAGGCTTTTAACGCCTCTCGCCGAAACGCTTATGACGCCTTTTTCTCTTGTGAGCACAGTGAGCATTTTGTCGTTATCACCCAAGGGAGCACTTCTTACCACTATGCCTTCCAGTTTTAAAGGTTCATTCATATTTTTGACCCCGCTTATTTATCCGGGTTAAGAACAATACCGTCATAAAGGGCAATGTTTTTGTAGTCACCCTGTCCGTCGGCATTTTCTTTAGCCAGTACAAACTCATCATCACGGTAAACTTCAACAATACTACGGAACTCAAGTTCTACTTCATTTTGCACCCATACACCCTGTACACCGTGCACACTGTCAACTCTTATTGCACTTCTCGGAATATAGATACCCGAGTATTTCTCTTTTATAATCTGTACCCGAGTTTCCCTCTCTACGGTGAAATTGTCAACATGCTCATCAAATTCCATGGTTACGGCGCATCTGCCGTCCTTGTCCTTTTTGGATATGTTGGTGATTACACCTTCAGTTTCTGCCTCGCCGAGATCTGTAAAAATCACGCCGTAGGTTTTTCCTGTGCGGAGGCCTTCGCATTCAGCTTCAGTAAGATTAAAAACAATATACCATTTATAGTTGTTTATAACTTTACACGGGCCCTGCGGCTTATAAGATTTAATTTTTTCAAAATACGAATCAATCTGCGTGGGGGTAATATTTTTGATATTATCAAAAGTGAGCACTGTTTCAAGACCGTCCATGTGTGCGCTGTAGAGCCCCGCTTCGGGAGCATATATTGCTCTGTGAGAGCCACCCAAGGATTCTGCCACGCTGTCACGGCGTGCAATAAGTGCTTCAAGCTCCTGTTGAGCTTCGCTGGTGGTTGTTACGCCTGCTTTTCGCTCGGTAAGAATACGCACATTGTTGCATAAATCCACAGCAGTACCCGAATCGTTTTTAGCCACGCTATATCGTAAGTTTTCGATAGTGGTATCAAGTGTTGTGTCAACTTTACTGTCATCGATTGCAAGCAGCCCTGCATCGCCCACAGCCTGCGACAACACCTCAATCTCCATATTAAGCTCATTGAGTTCGTTCATTTTTGCACTGTCAATATCGCCCGCTACTATGGCACCGAGACGAGCAAAGGCTTTGACCCTTTCTCCCTCGGCAACCTCTGATTTCAAAACGCCCGACGTTCCTTTTTCAAGAACGGTTTCATCACGGATTATAAGCGCATCTGCCTCAACTGATTCCACATACGTACCGGTTTTGGCAAGTTCCTTTTTATAAGGCGAAAATTCCGCTCTGCAGGCGTTAATCACAAACACCACAGCCGCAAAAACAAGAACTGCAATAATTATCTTGTTTCGCTTTTTAGCCATCTACACTCTCATCCGTTTCTGCCGCTACAAATCTCACGGGCACGAGAGGGCTGATTGTGGAAACAGCATGCTTGTAAACCATTTGCTGCTTGCCTTCGGAATCGAGAATAATAATATAGTTGTCAAAACCCTTTACAACACCCCTGAGCTGATATCCGTTAACAAGGAAAATAGTTATGGGAGTGCGGTCCTTTCGTACCTGGTTCAAAAATACGTCCTGTAAATTAGTTGCTGTTTTCATGTAAATCACCTTTCATATGTATTATATCAATTGCCTCACAAAAGGCATTGTCTGCGTTAAGCCAGTGTATGTCTTTATTGCGGCGGAACCATGTGAGCTGACGCTTTGCATAATTGCGCGAACGCTTTTTTATTATTTCCGTCATTTCATCATACGACAGCTGCCCGTCGAAGTACATAAGCACCTCTTTGTAGCCAATCCCCTGAAGAGATGTGCTGCATTTGTCGCGGACAGGCTCTATCACTCGCCTTACCTCATCGATAAGACCTTTTTCCAGCATAATATCCACTCGCTTGTCTATTCTATTATACAATTTATCCCTGTCAATATCAATAGCAAACCATATAGAATTATACTCATTTTCTGTAGTTTTATCGCCTTTTTTAAACCCGCTTCGTGCTCTTTCGATTGCACGCATTACTCTTTTGACGTCATTCTTGTGGATTTTACCCTCATACTCGCCAGCTTCTTTGAGGAAAACCTCGTATAAGGCATCAAGTCCCTCGTTTTCGTAAAGTGCGGTCAGCTCTTCTCTTACTTTTGAATCGCTTGCGGGAGCGTCAAAATCCATTCTGCCTGTCAAAACATCAAGATACATCCCAGTGCCGCCTGCCACTATCGGCATTTTGCCTCGGGAGATAATATCCTCGATAGCTTTTTTTGCCCCTTCCACAAAATCCTTTGTGCTGTAGCTGTCGGTCGGGTCCGCCACGGACAGCATATGATGCGGCACGTTATCCATTTCGTCCAAATCTGGCTTTGCCGTGCCTATGTCCATATTTTTATAAACCTGCATCGAATCAGCCGATACAACCTCGCCGTCAAGTGCCTTTGCAAGGCGTATTGCAAGGCTTGTTTTACCCGACGCAGTTGCACCTGCTATTACAATAATATTTTTCATCAGACAATCCTTTTAAACATTTTTTCAATCTGGTATTTTGTCATTTTAACAAAAATAGGTCTTCCGTGAGGGCAGGTAGATATACCCTCCGCCATATAAACCTCTTTGACAAGCTGTTCCATTTCCTTTTCGGACAAAACCTTGTTGGCTTTTATAGCCGCCTTGCAGGCAATGGTATAAACCGCTTTGTCCCTCAGATAGCTTATTTCGCCTTTGCCTTCACCCATTAAGGACGAAATCAGCTCTACAACCAAATCCTCTCCGTCCGAAAAATCCACATCCGACGGAAAAGCTCTGACAATAATGCTATCCTGCCCGAAATCATCTGTTTCAAAGCCGACAGTTTCGAGAAAATCACGGTTCTCCTCCCACGCAGCCTTTTCCTTTGCGGTAAGATTAACCGTAACAGGCATCAAAACAGTTTGCTTCATACAGCCTTGGTTCTTTATTTTTTCGTAGTTTATTCTCTCATGTGCTGCATGCTGGTCAATCATTATCATCTCATTATCTCTCTCGATGATTATATAAGTTGCAAAAAGCTGTCCCACAATTCTGAAATCAGGAATTTCAACCGTTACGGGGACTTTTTCCTCCTGTACTGGTGTAATTACCTTTTCGGGTTCAGTTTTTGTTAAAGGAACAAAATCCTCTCTTGCAGTGAGGGTTTCTATTTTCCTTTCGGGCAGTGCCTCGGGAGTAGATACGCTTACCTTCTTTTTCTCTACCGGCTTAAAAACAGAGGGCTTTTCCTCTTTTTTCACGGGAGTAAAAATAGGTTTTGTATCTTTTTTTATTTCAAAGGTTTTAGGAACAGGCGTGCTTGTTTTTAACGCTGTCTGCTCTCCCTTTGTATTTTCAACCGCAAGACGAAAAGCGTTTGACTGTGCACGGAATTCGTTTTTGTGCGAATTAACCTTGTTGAGTGCATCTCTGACTGCAAAAATCACACTGCGGTATACCTCTTCTTCGCTTATGAATTTTACCTCGGTTTTTGCAGGATGTACGTTTACATCCACCATATCGTAAGGCAAGTTCACATCAAGCACGCACACAGGAAATTTCCCGACCATAAGCTCATTTTTATATGCCTCGTTCATCGCAAGGGACAAAAGATTGCTCTTTACAAGCCTTCCGTTCACAAAAAAGTACTGCATATTACGATTGGGTCGCGACAGCTTGTTTGTACCCGTAAGACCTGTTATACGGTACACTCCGTCTGTCTTTTCCACCTCGGTCATAGCACTTGAAATATCCTTGCCGAAAATTGCTCTTACAGTATTTTTGAGAGTATTGTCGCCTGGTGTAAAGAAAATATCCTTTCCGTCACGGATGTATCGGAACGAAACCTCCGGATGACTAAGTGCCGCTCTTTGGCAAATATCTGTTATATAGCCTGCCTCAGTTGCGTCCTTTTTCATAAATTTCATCCTGGCAGGTGTGTTGAAAAACAGATTACGCACAGTGATAGTTGTGCCCAAGGGCGCACCGGTCTGATTGTACTCCTTTGTTTCGCCACCCTCAACAACCATGTATGTACCCATGCTTTCACTTTCTGTACGAGTGATAAGCTCTGTACGGCTCACAGCTGAAATTGAGCAAAGTGCTTCGCCACGGAAGCCTAAAGTCAATATGCTTTCCAAATCTTTTTCTTCTTTTATTTTGCTTGTAGCGTGCCTTAAAAATGCAGTCGCCACATCATCAGACATTATACCTGTTCCGTTGTCTGTCACACGGATATAGCTTGTACCGCCTTTTTCGATTTCCACGGTAACGCTTGTAGCCATGGCGTCAAAGCTGTTTTCTATAAGCTCCTTTACAACGCTTGCAGGTCTTTCCACAACCTCACCCGCAGCAATTTTTTCTGCTACGTTTTTATCTAAAACATTAATTTTTCCCATGTTTTCACCGCCTTACGGGCGATTCGTGAATCGCCCCTACATATTCTTTGCCTTCTGACTTAATTCGTACAATTTATTCATCGCTTCAATAGGTGTTAAAATTGTCGGGTCAAGTTTTTTCAGCTCGTCCACAACAGGGTTTGACAGGCTAAAGCCAAGCTGCATTGTTTCTTCCTTGGGCTTTTGAGGCGAGACATCTTCTGCCTCTCCGTTTTCGACACGTGCCAAGATTTCTTTCGCACGCTTTACAACGGGATTTGGAACACCTGCCAAAAGCGCAACCTCGATACCGTAGCTCTGGTCAGCAGACCCGGGCACGATTTTACGGAGGAATGTTATATCATCACCACGTTTTTTGCAGGCGGTATTAAAGTTTTTAACTCCATTAAGCTCGTTTTCCAACACTGCAAGCTCATGGTAATGGGTGGCAAAAAGTGTTTTTGCCTTAATCTTTTTTGCAATATATTCCATTACAGCCCACGCAATGCTAAGTCCGTCAAAGGTTGATGTACCGCGGCCGATTTCATCAAGTATTATAAGGCTTTTCTTTGTGGCGTTAGAAAGGATATAGCTTACCTCGCTCATTTCAAGCATGAAGGTACTCTGTCCGCGTGTTAAGTCATCGGAAGCGCCTATACGTGTAAATATCTTATCCACAACGCCTACAGAGCAGCTTGACGCGGGCACAAAAGAGCCTATCTGTGCCATAAGCACGATAAGGGCATTCTGCCTCATGTATGTACTCTTACCTGCCATGTTAGGTCCTGTGATAATCATTGCAAGATTATCCTCATGGTCAAGGTTGGTATCGTTTGGTACAAACACGCCCTTTGATATGCGTTCTACAACAGGGTGTCTGCCATCTGTAATGCAGATACTGCCTGTCATGTTGACAACAGGCTTCTTGTAATTATTTTTAACGGCTACAGTGGCAAGAGCACATATTGCATCGACCTCTGCCACAGCCTTTGCTGTCTGTGTAATCCTTTCAAGGGCGTCGGCAACTTTATCTCTCACCTTTACAAAAGCGTCGTATTCAAGCTCTACAAGCCTTTCCTGTGCGCCCAAAACAGCACTTTCTGCCTCTTTTAATTCAAGTGTAATAAATCGTTCGTTATTAACAAGAGTTTGTTTTCTGATATAATCCTCGGGCACTTTGTCAAGATTGCCACGACTTACGTCAATATAGTAGCCGAAAACCTTGTTAAATCCCACCTTAAGGTTTTTGATGCCTGTACGCTCTCTTTCCTTTGCCTCTAAAGATGCTATAAACTCCCTGCCCGATGCGGATGCAGATTTGAGACGGTCAATCTCTTCATCAAAGCCGGGCTTTATGATGCCGCCCTCTCTTAATGATATGGGAGGCTCTTCCACAATCGCATTTTCAAGGAGATTATATATATCCTCCAGCGGGTCAATCCTGCCTTCGCGGCACGAGAGATACACGCATCTACATTCACCAAGGAGTTTTTTTATCGCGGGCAATTCACGGAAAGAATTCCTCAGTGCCGCAAGATCCTTTGCGTTAGCCATTTTGAGGCTCACACGTGCCATAAGACGCTCCACATCCCACACAGAGGAAATATACTCACACAAATCCTCTCTTAGGGGAAGATTGTTTACCATTTCTTCAACGGCGTCAAGCCTGTTTGTAATATGTACGGCATTTACAAGGGGACGAAGTATCCAGTTTTTGATAGTTCTTGAACCCATTGCCGTTTTTGTTTTATCCAGCACTCCATACAATGAGCCTCTCTTTTGCTTGTCGCGCATAGTCTCGGTAAGCTCAAGATTGCGTCTTGTTGCGGCATCAATCTCAACAAACTGACCTGCCGAATATATGGATATATCCCTCATATGCGGAAGCTGACCCTTCTGGGTTTCTTTGATATATGCAATAATAGCACCAACAGCCGTCATGAGAAGCTCATCTTCGATTTCGCCATAGTTTCTCAGCTGTGATGCAACAGTAGCTTTTGCGTTTTTCTGCACCTCTTCCTCGTCAAAGGTAAAGCAGAGGGCATTTGTTGCAGTTTCGATATATTGGGTTATTCTTTTATTGTTGCAAGCGTCGCCGCCGAGGGCAATTTCAACTGGTGAAAATCTTGCAAGCTCATTTACAAGAAGACTTGCAGATTCATCCTGTTCAATAACCGTTGCCGCAAGATCACCCGATGCAACATCGGCAAATACAACAGCGTTCTTTTCACCTTTACGCAAAATTGATGCAATGTAATTAGTGTTCTGACTGTTTACAACACCTTCGTCAAGATTTGTACCGGGAGTGACAGTTCTGATAACTTCTCTTTTTACAATACCCTGAGCCTCGGCAGGGTTTTCCACCTGCTCGCAAATGGCAACCTTGTAGCCCTTTGCAACAAGGCGTGTGATATATGTTTGTGCAGCATGAAAAGGCACACCGCACATGGGTGCACGTTTTTCCTGACCGCAGTCACGTCCTGTAAGAGTGAGCTCAAGTTCCTTTGAAGCGGTTACTGCATCGTCAAAGAACATCTCGTAAAAATCGCCCAAACGGAACATAAGAATCGCGTCTTTATTTTCCTCTTTAATCTGAAGGTATTGCTTCATCATTGGAGTCATTTCTGCCATGGTTTTCCCTCCCGCCATTAATATTAAAATTATATCATAACCGCACATAAAAAACAAGAAGTGATTGCGGAAAATCGCAATCACTTCTCTTATTTTCAGTTATTGTCAACAATGCTTATAACTCTGACTTTTCCGCCCTCACTTACGCTTTTATCCGAATAGAAAACCACTTTTCCCGAATAATTGAGCGCATCAAGGACAGACACCGTTTTTGCTTCGTCCTTATATGATGAAACATACACTGCCACATCGTCTGCAAGAGTATATGTTTTGCCGCTCATTGTAACGAGGTTGTCGATATAGCCTTCTATTACAGTACCCGTGGCAACGCGTGTCATATGCTTCATTTCACCTGCATTGTAGCTTACGCAGTCACCTTTTGCATATGATGTGTATTTTCCGCTTACGGTATATTCCGTCTTTTGGCTCAGCAATACGTAGTTGCCAATTCCGGTCTCTTTGTCCGGAGCCTCTATTATTATGCCATAAATCGCGCTATTGCCTGTCACAGAGTCAATATACAGCACAACAATCTCGCCTTTTTTGTTAATCTCTGCATGCTTTACGTCACTTTTTGCTATTTTAACTCCGTCAAGCTCTTCTATGGTTACGGGTGTTATTACGGGTTTTTCGTCTGTGCCTGTGTATTCCAGAATTCCGAACTCTGCCGCAAACTTTACGTCACCGAGAGTTTTACTGTCTTTGTCAATAGTGCCCACCCTTGTTACTGCAGATGGAAACGTGAGCACAGCATATGAGTTTTCAAAATCAATACTGCAGAATTTTCCTATCTTTTCCGAGTATCTGTCATCGGAAGTGTTGTATTTAACCTCGTTTCCCGATGCGTGCATAATTGTAACGTAATATTCTGTTCTGCCCAAGGCATCTTCATCATCGGAAATTTCCTTGCCACTTCCTGTTATGACGCCGTACATAGATACATCCTTTTCCGTAAGGTTTACAACATCAACAACATCACCTGTTTCGCCCAAAAGAAGTGTAACTCTGTCACCAATTTTGAATGCGCCGTCACTTTCATTAAGCTTGTTGATTGCATCAAGTGTCGCGAGATTATATTCTTTTCCCGATACTGTAACCTTTGTCACGTTACTCTTCATGGGATATGCCTTTTCATACATGCCTGTTACGCGGTCGGCATAAGCGTAAAGAGTGTTTGTTCTGTCGGAGTAATAAAGCACGTCATAAAGCTCAATGTCATCCATCTCTGCTGCAAAGCCTTTTCTTACCACCTTGAGAGTGTTTATATTATCATAGGCAAACATTCTTTCAACATTACTCGTCGAAAGTACTACCTTGGGTCCCTGATAGTTATATTCATCTACAAACACATGCTGTATTGCACCGTTTTTGTTAAATACCTTTACCGAGCTTCCGGGGTTTATGCCGCTTGTGAGTACGCTTGCAGTATATACTCCTCCGCGATAATACACGGTTGTGTTTTCGCCTATTGTGACGCTTGAACCGCTCTCGTCAAGGACTGTCACATTTTTTGTGCCGCCCTCGTTATATGCCGCCGCAACAATATATTCTTTTTCGGATATTTCGTTATCGGGTACAAAGCAAATAACCTCCATGTTGTCATCTACAACCAATGTACCCTTACAGCCTGCGTACTCTTCCATATTCAGATTATTTTCATCAAAGGTGAACACGCCTTCGTTTGTCTTAACCTGATGCGACAATATTGCCGTACTGTCAGAGCTTGTTGCAACTATTATGCAGTCCTCAAAAACCGTTTTATCCATGCCTGCAATAAGCTTTTGCTTTGTACCTTTCATATTAGTGAAAAGTGCACGGTAGATAATAAGTGCAGTTGTTTTTCTGTCTATAATATCGTTTGCGTTAAAATCCAAGCCATTTGTAATGGAAAGTGCTTCTGCCTTATCGATATATCCCATAGGCCACTTGTAGCCCACATCTGCACCGTCATAGCCTAAAAGTCTTATAAGCACGGTAATTGCCTGTGCATATGTAACAGAGTCATTTGCACCGAATGAGCCGTCAGGATAGCCTGTTATAATGCCTTCGTTTGCCACAACATTTACATAGCCCGAATACCAATCGGAGCTCTTAACATCGCTGAACGCACTTGTTTTTGTTGCGGCTTCATCGGTTTTGCCCATGACAGTTACAGCTATTTTTGCAAACTGTGCACGGGTAAGTGTGCCCTCGGGCATGAAGGTTCCGTCGCCCATGCCGGAGAGGATTCCCAGCTTTGTAAGCACGCTTATTGCTTCGCTGTACTCATTTTTGTCTGTAACGTCGGAAAATTCTGCCGCACAAACAAAGGTTGAAAGAGATAAGCACAACACAATAACCAATGCCGTTATTTTCTTTATCATAAATTTACTCCTTTAGCCTAATTTCTTTTTCACTTCAAAATCAGTTTTACTCAAATCGTAATGCGTCTACGGGATTAAGCTTTGCTGCCCGCCTTGCAGGATAAAGACCAAAGCCTATACCCATTGCCACAGAGAACAGGAAGGAACCTATAATAGTGCCCATTTGTTCAAATATGGTCAGAACCGGCAAATCTAGCATGGTACTTAGCCCTGCGCTTCCCGCGACGCCCAACACAATTCCGAAAATACCTCCGATGCCGCTTATAACAGCACTTTCAATCAAAAACTGCATCAGTATAGTACCGGTTCTGGCGCCGATTGATTTTCTTATACCGATTTCACGGGTTCTCTCTGTTACGGTTACAAGCATTATGTTCATAATACCGATACCTGCAACTATAAGCGAAATACCTGCAATACCTGCCGCCAATGCCGCCATTGGTGCAAGTGCCTCGTCGATAGATTCAATCGTTGACGCATTGTCTGTTACGGTATAATAGTTTTCGTTCTTGAATTTTTTGTATAAAAAGTTTTCAAGCACTGCAGTTACAACAGATGTATAATCACTGCTTACAGCACTTACCACAAAAGATGTAATACCACTGTTTCTTATAAGCCTCTGTGCTTTTGTGTAAGGCATCATAACAACATCATCGTCACCGCCTGAGGTAGCATTGGAGCTTTTTTGGTCAAGCACGCCTATAACCGTAAACATTTCACCATTGATTTTAACCTGCTGACCAACGGCATCTCTGCCTCCGAAAACTTCGTTTACAACATACTGACCTATTACGCAAACGCTGTTTCTTGTTTCGATATCAGCATCGGTAAAGAACCTGCCGCTTACAGCCTCACGGTTACGTATCTCAGTATAATTTGAATTAACACCCATCAGTGAGCTTGTCATGTTTTCTCCGCCGTACTTAACTGTCGCTCTTGATGAAACGACAGGTGAGCATGCAGAAATATAAGCAGAGTTCTGCTCACAAACCGATTCTATTTCCTCAACTGAAACACTTCTGCCGCTGCCCCAGCCACGGTTTACTATATTTACCGTTATAAGATTTGTACCCATGCTCTCAAGTTGGGTTTTCATGCTCTTTGTAGATGCCGAAACCATGCTCACCAGCACAATAACTGCCGCAACACCTATAATAATACCGAGCATTGTCAGAAAAGAACGCACTTTGCTCGACCACACCGAGGAAATTGCCATTTTAAAATTCATCCATAATGTCATTCACAAACAACCTCCTTTGTATTGGTTGTATCACTTGTGATGCGGCCGTCGGCAATTCGTATTACTCGTTGCGCCTGACGGGCAATGTCGGAGTTGTGGGTTATGAGTACAACGGTATTACCCTCAGAGTGTATTTCGTTTAACATTTCCATTACCTGAATACCGCTTTTTGAATCCAGCGCACCTGTGGGTTCATCCGCCAGTATGAGTGGCGGGCGGGAGGCAAGTGCACGCGCAATTGCAACTCTCTGTTGCTGACCGCCGCTGAGCTCTTTGGGTTTATGGAGCATTCTTTCCTCCATGCCTACCCTTTTTAAAGCCTCTATAGCCATTTCACGTCTTTCGGCTGCATGTATTCCCTGATATATAAGGGGAAGTTCTACATTTTCAAGAGCTGTCAGCTTGCTTAAAAGATTGTAAACCTGAAATATAAATCCGATTTTTTGATTTCTGAGCCTTGCTAGGTCATTTTCGCTCATGTTTTCAACGCTTACTCCGTCAATATAGTATTTTCCGCTTGTGGGTGTATCAAGACAGCCTATCATATTCATAAGAGTAGACTTACCCGAGCCGGAAGGGCCGATAATGCTGACAAACTCCTTTGGCTTTATATGAAGACTGACACCGTCTAAAGCTCTTACCTCAACGTCGCCGACCTGGTATATTTTGTACATATCTTCTATCTTAATCATATAGTCGGTCTCCTTTCAGCTCAACTGTCATCTTCCACCGGGGCGTCCGCCCATACCACCGCCGCCGGGCATTCCGCCACCGCCGCCGGGCATACCGCCGCCCATCATACCGCCGCCCATCATTCCCATCTGAGAACTTTCAGAGCTCGAAATAATGTAGCTTATAATCTGACCTACCTCTAAGCCTTCGGTAATCTCTATATAATCATCGTCGGAGATACCTGTCTTAACCTGTACCTGAATAGGTTCATCATAAAGCTTTTGCTCAATTTCTGCTTGAGTGTTTGCCCCATTGTTCATGCTTTTGTTTCCGCCTGCACGATTGCCGCTCTGTCCGCCTCTATTGCTCCGCTGGGACATATCGCCTGTAGGCATTTCACCTTCGGGCATTTCACCTTCAGGCATTCCGCCTGTGGGCATCTCACCGTCCATGGGGCGTCCCTGAGTCATACCGCCTGCAGTCTCGCCTGTGTCTTCAATGCCTACTGCTTCACCTATTACTGTTACATAATATGCTCCGTCATAGTAGCTTACAGCATCAGCAGGCACAGCAATAACATTCTGTACCGATTCAACAACAATCTCCGCATTTACATTCATGCCGGGCAAAAGAGCCTCGGGAGGATTATCAATTCTTACAACAACAGGATAAACTGTTACACCGTTACTTGATGTACCAAGCATGGAAACAGTCTCAATAACACCTGTAAAACGTGCATTTTCAATTGCATCTGTTGTTATTGACACGTTCTGTCCAACGCTGATTTTTGATACGTCGAGTTCGTCAATATTTATTGTAAATTTCATTTTTGTGGTATCAGCAATAGTCATCAGCGTAGTACCGCCGTTTTGTCCTGCTGTTACCTTTTCGCCTGCCTTATAGTCTTCTTTTGCCAATACTTCACCTGCAATAGGAGATGTGAGGATATATTCTTCAAGTTCTTTTTTTGCATCGCTGAGCTCGGTAAGACGCTTTTCGTATGTGATTTCGGCGCTTCTGAGTCTTGTGTTAACATCACTGTTTTCAAGCACTGCAATTACATCGCCTTCGTTTACCCAGTCAGTATTTTTCACATAAACTGTTTTAACCGTTCCCGACTGTTCAATTTTAACATCTATCGGGTCGGGATAATTAAGTGCAACAGCTTCTGCGCCTTCGATATCACCGGCACTTGTATGCACTGTGATAAAGCCGAAAGTACCCTCTGCCATACTTCCCGGATTATCAACTCTGATTTCGACATTTGTTACCATTGAACCACCCTTGGATGCGTAGGAAGATGTCAAAACGTCTTCAACAATACCTGTAAGGGATATCATGTATTTTTCAACGCCAACGGTTACACTATCGCCTATCTTTATGTTACCAACTGCAGATGTTGGTACAGGCACTGTTGCCGTAACATATGTATTGTCGGTTATAGTGCACGCTTTGCCTGATGCGTCTGAATTCTTTTTAAGAGCAAGATTTGTTATCATGCCCGAAGCGGGGGCCTTTATTGTGAGGTTTTCCACTGCTTCGTGGGCAGACTCAAGACTTAAAAGAGCTTCCTCCACGCTGTTCTGGTTATCTTTTATTTTGTTTTCACTGGATTCTGTATCAAACTTATACAACACCTGGTCTTCTTCAACCCAGTCACCGATTTCGGCGTTACATTCGAGTATTTCGCCGCTTACTGTGGCAACAATGTCGTATGTTTCATACGCTTCCACCGAAGCTGATCCTGTTACGGAATTTGTAATGTTACGTCTTGTTACAATCGCAGTAACCTCTGTTCCGAGAACCTCCTGCTTTGAGGCAAAGTGTTTCCACACAAAAACCCCCGTAACAACGAGAGCTACAACCAATATAATGGATATAACTCTCTTTACCCATTTTTTCTTAAAAAAGCTTTTCATGATAATCCTCCATTCATTTATCATATTTATTTTATGATAATGTACGAGAGTGATAATATCGTCTCTAACATATGAACATTTTATTAACAAAAAATAGGCTGTTGCCTAATGCAACAGCCTATTTTTAGCCTATTTTTAGCCTATTTCTTCTCCGCACTTAGGGCAGAAATTAGAATCAGCTTCAATCTCTGCATGACATGCGGGACACATTATGATATTTCTGATTTTTCTGTACTCAGCCTTGAGCTCTTCAATGCCTTCAAGTGCAAGGTCAATCTCTGCAACCTTGTCTTCAATTGCATTGATATCCTCGGCACCGTTTTTGTAGCCTTGGTATGTGATTTCTCCGAGTTCCTTATAAAGCGTTCTCAATCCGCTTCTTTTGTCTACAATTGCCATTTTCACCTTTGTAAGGCTGTATGCCTCTCCGACCTTTTTGCCCGCAATCTGTGCAACGTCGCCTGCTTTTTCTTTGATTTCATCAATAAATGCCATTTTACATCCTCCTTATTTATCATAAAATTTTAAAAACATATCTTTTCTTTTTAAAACCTCATCTATGCGGTTTACATAGTCTGCCGCATCCTTTGGATTATAAACTCTCTCAATGCACTCACCCTTAACCATTTTGGTTGAGCCTCCTGCACCAAGTGCCACAATGGGCTGTACCTCTTCCATGATATATACGTTGTAAAGGCTCTCGTGACCATGCTTTGCATAGCCTACGTTTTCAAGATTGCCCAGCGTATTGCGCTGTTTGTACATATAATAGGGATAAATCTCCCTTTGGGTCAGCATCGATGCGCATTTGTCTACCATTTTTGCGGTGTTTGTGGCAAAACGTATCTGTTCAAAATCTCCAATCAAATCTGCTGCCCGCTTCATATATAAAGTATGCACCGTTACTGCATCGGGATTAAGTCCAAGGATTTTTGAAACGGACTCTTCAATCATTTTTTCATCCTCACCCGGAAGTCCCGCGATAAGGTCAGCGTTGATGCTTTCTATACCCGATTGCCTTGCAAGATAAAAGGCGTTGTAAACATCTTCAACGCTGTGGCGTCTGCCAACTTTTTCAAGGGTAGCGTTGTGCATGGTTTGGGGATTAATACTAATCCTGCCCACGCCTTGTCTCTTTAACATATCGGTCATTTCTTTTGTGAAGGTGTCAGGTCTGCCTGCCTCCACGGTAAACTCGCGTATGTTTTCCAAATCGAATTTATCATACATGGCTGATATGATTTTTTCCAAAAGGTGTGTATCAATAGCCGTAGGAGTACCGCCTCCGAAATAAACTGTATCAACCTTCATTCCAAGGCTTTTTATTATTTTTGAGGTGTGCGCAATCTCCTTTATGAGGATTTCCACGTAAGGTGCTATATACTTTTTGTTGTGCTCTGTCGCCTGACTTATAAAAGAGCAGTAAGCACATCTTGACGGGCAAAAGGGTATACCTACGTATAAGCTTACGGAATTATGAGGCATCGAGGAGAGGATTTTTTCCTCACTTTTTGCAACATCCAGTGCAAGATGTGCTTTCCCTGTATCCATAAGGTATTCGTCCATGAGGTGATTTAAAATTTCCTCGTCAGTGTACCTTCCAAGCATTTTGCGCGCTCCTTTTGCAGGGCGTATACCCGTGGATATACCCCAAGGAGCCGGCATATCAGAAAGCTTTTTTGCTGCATAAAAAACCGATTTTTTAATCGCATTGGTAACATAAAGCTTTTCATCCGATGCACAAATCGCCTCGCCGGATGCAGTTTTGCCATGGGCGGTTATCGTGGCACTTGCCTTGTTTTCTTCTAAACAGCTTACGACTTTTACATCATCACTAAGCGAAAAGAAAAGCTGCATTATCTGCCTTACGCCGTTTTCCGCATCATGACCTATTGTTATAATCTCCACTACTATTCACCACTTCAAATCAAACTCCGCATCATTTAAGATACGGATTATTCTCCAATTCATACGCCTTGGTGGTTTCCTCACCATGTCCCGGCAGGATGACAGTATCGGATTCTATAGATGCCAAAAGCTTCCTTATTGATGCCATTTCGCTACAGTAGCTACCAAAATCATATCTGCCTATGCTTTCCTTAAAAATAAGGTCACCGCTTGCTACAAAGCCCGAGCCTATATAGCTTACAGAGCCTTGTGAATGACCCGGCGTGTGCATTACAGATACCTTGTCATCGCCAAAGGTGATTTCCTCCCCGCCCGAAAGCACTACGTCGATTTCACATTCATTTGGGGTATCGCCTGTCATAAAGCCGAGGCTTTTTTCCAAACTTCCCAACATGGGGATATCGTCCTTGTGCATATATACCTTTGCACCTGTTTTTTCACGCAATTCACTAAGTGCCATAACATGGTCAAAATGACCGTGCGTCACAAGTATTGCCTCTAAAACAAGGTTTTCACTTTCAAGATATTTGATTATGCCGTCAGCATTTGCCGCCGCATCTACCAATGCAACATTTTTATCGCCTAAAACATAGCAGTTTGTGCCTAAAGCACCCAAAACAAGTTTACGTATCTTCATCTCTATTCTCCATTTAATCAAGAAACGCAATCCTTACGGATTGCGTTCTCCTGTAATTACGCATTACGAATTACGCATTACGAATTATTTTAACTTCTGATGTCCAAAATGCCGGGAACCCTATACAGTTTCTTTGTAAGGGTATTAAGCTGTTCACGGCTTGCAACCTCAACCTGCAGATTGATAACTGCAACCTTTGCTTTTGGCGGGTTGGAAATTGCCGATACGATGTTAATCTGATTTTCAGCAACAACGGAAGCAATATCCGCAAGAATACCCTTTCTGTCAGCACATTCAATGTGCAGCTCACCATTATATTTAAGATTGATTCCGTCCGCCCAGTTACAGCGAATTCTGCGCGCCTTCGATTCATCATCGAGCTTGTCCTCGTGAATATTAACGCAGCTTATGCGATGTACGCTCACGCCTCTGCCTCGGGTTATAAATCCGATAATTTCGTCCCCGGGTACGGGGTTACAGCACTTGGAGAGCCTCACAAGACAGTTGTCAACACCCTCAACCTCAATGCCGTTAGAGGGCTTGTTGCTCTTTTTCTGCTCTGTAACAGGAATCTTGTCCTCAATCTGAATATCCAAATCATTAATTGCATATTCACGAAGTCTGACAGCAATCTTTACCGCCGTGATACCGCCGTAGCCCACCGCAGAGTAAGCATCCTCCAAGGTGTTGAAGCCATATCGACGGGTTACAGGCTCGATATATTCGCTCTTGAGAAGGTCATGGGGATTAAGATTAAGCTTTTTAATTTCACGTTCAACAGCCTCGCGACCCTTTTCAACGTTAATCTCTCTGTTTTCTTTCTTAAACCAGGCGTTGATTTTACTCCTCGCATGAGCTGTTTCTACAATATTGAGCCAGTCTCGGCTGGGGCCTTTTACCTGGCTTGTCGTAATAATCTCTACAATATCGCCGTTTTTGAGCTGATAATCAAGAGGCACAATACGAGCATTTGCCTTTGCACCAACCATTTTGTAGCCTACTGCCGTATGGATGTAGAAAGCAAAGTCAATAGGCGTTGCACCCAGCGGCAGGCTGACAACGTCTCCACGAGGTGTGAACACAAATACCTCGTCGGCAAAAAGGTCAATTTTAAGGCTCTTCATGAAATCCTCAGAGTCTGTTGCTTCGCTCTGCACTTCCAATAACTGGCGTACCCACGCAAGCTTTTCGTCCTGGTTGGTTTCGCCCGAAATGCCTTCTTTATATTTCCAGTGGGCTGCGACACCCTGCTCTGCAACCTTGTGCATGTCCCATGTTCTTATCTGCACTTCAAAGGGCTGACCTGTGGGGCCTATTAAGGTTGTGTGTAGTGACTGATACATGTTGGGCTTGGGCATTGCAATATAGTCCTTAAATCTGCCGGGAATAGGCTTATACAATTCATGCACCATACCAAGCGCACTGTAACACTCGGTAACGTCATCAACTATGATACGCACTGCAAAAAGGTCGTATATTTCATCCAAAGTTTTACCCTGAGAATACATTTTTCTGTAAATTGAGTAAATATGCTTTGCTCTGCCCGAGATATGAGCATTAATATTCATATCCTGCAGCTTGCTGCCTAAAGTATCTTTAATAAGTGTTACATATTCTTCTCTTTCGCCTTTTTTCTGTTTTAAGCCTTCGACGATTTCGTAATAACCTACACTGTCAAGATATTTGATAGACAAATCTTCAAGCTCACTCTTGATTTTTGAAATACCCAACCTATGCGCCAAGGGTGCATAAACCTCAAGTGTTTCGTGAGATTTTTCTCTCTGCTTTGCCTCGCTCATAAACTTCATTGTGCGCATATTATGAAGACGGTCCGCAAGCTTTACAAGGATAACGCGGATGTCCTTCGCCATTGCAAGTATCATTTTGCGGAGGTTTTCTATCTGAGCTTCTTCACGGGAGGTGGACTTGATTTTTTCAAGCTTTGTAACACCCTCTACAAGGTATGCCACCTGCTCGCCGAATTCACTTTTTACTTTTTCATAGCCGTAGGGAGTATCCTCAATAACGTCATGCAAAAGCCCCACTATAACAGTATCGCAGTCAAGCTCCATGTCAGCTAATATATACGATACCTCCAACGGATGAATGTAGTACGGCTCACCACTGTTACGAAGCTGATCTCCGTGGGCTTCTACACAGAGATTGTATGCGTTCATAATACGCTCGGTATCGGCTGTAGGGTTATACTCTTTCACCCTTGCTATAATTTTTTCAATTGTAGCTTTTTCTCTTTCCATACAGATGCCCCCTTACAGACCTTGGCAAAGTTCCTTATACACATCGCTTGCAGTAATATTAATCTTTGTCCCCTTTTCGGTGGGCAAAAGTCTGATTTTTATATTGTCGCCTCTTACTGAGTATTCCAATATTTTAACATCTTCAAATACCAGAATAATATTTTCCAGTTTTTCCTGTGTGATAACACGGTTAAGGCTTGCACCAAGGTGTCTTGCAATATTCATTATATCGCCTTCGACAACCTCGCCCTGTGCTCTTAAGTATCTGAAAACATCCACAAAATCCTCTCTTTGAGGCACGGCTTCACCCGAGAGCTTTATATCCTCCAATATAAGCTGAGCACGTGACTGACCGTTGTAGATGTTTATATTCATTTCGCCTGCAATATCCACAATATCGCCAACCATAAAATCAGTTGCGATTTTGCTTCGTCCAAACGCTATAACTTCAAGCTTTTTGCCGTTCTTTTCAGCCAGAATACGGCAATGCTTACCCTCGGACAGGGTTTTGATATCGGCAATTCTTACGTTTTCCAATGCAACGGTGGGCATTTTGTTGCCAACACCGTAGGGACCCAAAACTTCGGTTTCCTTAACGGTTGAAATGGTAATATCGCCGATTTCCACCTTTGCATCAATGTATATATCTCTTGTTATACGTGCAGGCAACACAGCCTTTGCGTACTCGTTAAGACGTCTGTCAAGCTCTGCGATATTTTCCTCACGGATTGCAAAGCCTGCGGCATATGCGTGTCCGCCAAAGTTTTCGAGTATGTCGGCACAGCCGGACAAACCTTCAAAAAGATTGATGCCGCCCATACTTCTGCCAGAGGATTTGCACTTGTCATCTTCTATGGAAATCAATATACAGCTTTTCTGGAATTTGTCGCATATTCTTGATGCAACAACACCGATAATGCCGTGATGCCAGCCGCGCTTTGCCAATATAAGTACCTTTTTATCTGCGTGCTTTTCGTCACGGAGCATCTCGAGTGCTTCTTCAAATATAACACTCTCCTGATTTTGTCTTTCTTTATTTTCGCGGTCAAGCTCCATAGCCAGCTCTTCGGCTTCTCTCTCATCCTTTGTGAGGAGAAGGTTTACAGCTGTCATGGCAGAGCTCATACGACCTGCCGCATTGATTCGGGGTGCAATGGAGTAGCTGACAACGGCAGAGCTGTTCCACTTAGGGTTTGAGCCTATGGTACGTATAACCGCACCTAAGCCAAGATTTGGGTTTGTCTTGAGCTTTTCAAGTCCTCTGCCTGCAATAACGCGGTTTTCACCTGTAAGACTTACAACGTCGGCAATGGTGCCCAGAGCTATAATATCTGAATACTCATCAAGGATTTCCTTAGCATCACCCTTCGAAAGCGCACATATAAGCTTGAACGCAACACCAACACCTGCAAGGTCTTTGAAAGGATATGTACAGTCGTTTCGCTTGGGATTGATAACAGCTATAGCTTCAGGCACAATGTCCTTACATTCATGATGATCTGTTATGATAACATCTATACCGTGCTCGCGGGCGAAGTTAACCTCTTCCCACGCTGTAATACCGGTATCAACGGTTATGATAAGCTTTGTGCCGTCCTCGACAATTTTTTCGATAGCTTCGCGGTTTACGCCGTAGCCCTCGTTTTGTCTGTCGGGAATATACGCATTCACAACAGCGCCGTTCTTTTTAAGAAACGACACCATAATAGCAGTACTTGTAATACCGTCCACGTCATAGTCGCCGTAGATAGTTATTTTTTCTTTGTTCTCGATAGCTTTGTTGATGCGCTCTACAGCCTTGTCCATATCATTGATAAGAAAAGGTGAATGCAAGGATTCCACGCTTCGTTCAATAAAACCTTTTGCATCGCCCGCATCGGTAATGCCGCGATTTATGAGAACCTTTGCCACCAAGGGAGTTATCCCCAAAAGCTTCCCGTAAGCGTATATGATATTTTCGTCTGCGTCTTCCGCAGGATAAAACCAACGCTTTGTCGTTATTGCCATTGTTTTCTCCTTTCTCCAATCCCGAAGGATACCCCATACTAAAAAACAGATACAATTATGATTTATTATATCATGTTTTAATCATTTCTTCAATATATTTTTACACTTATTACATAATTTCATCAAACAAAAACCTCCGTACCAAAAAGTACGAAGGTTTTTGCTTATCTGTTAAAAATTATCTATTTCTATCTGCCAAAATCTTAGCTACATTCTGTGCGGGTACTTCTTCATAACGTTCAAAGTCAAAGTCAAACTGACCGCGGCCCTTTGTCATGGAACGAAGATCGATTGCATAACGGGTCATTTCGCTCATGGGAACTTCGGCTTCCACTTCGCCCTTGTTGTTGCCGATTTCGTTCATGGCAAGAATTCTGCCGCGACGTTTGTTGAGGTCACCGATGATATCGCCCATTTTCTTGGAGGGAACTGTAACCTTAAGCTTGCCGATAGGTTCCAAAAGAACGGGCTGAGCCTGAGCTGTACCTTCCTTGAACGCAATGGATGCTGCAATCTTGAACGCCATTTCGGAGGAGTCAACGGGGTGATAGCTACCGTCTGTCAATACTGCCTTGATACCTGTTACGGGGAAACCACCGAGAACGCCTTCACCCATACATTCCTGCAAGCCCTTTTCAACAGCGGGGAAGAAGTTCTTGGGAACTGCACCGCCCACAACTCGCTGGTCAAATGTGAGACCCTCTTCACCACTGGGGGAGAATTCAATCCAAACATCACCAAACTGACCGTGACCGCCGGACTGCTTCTTGTGTCTGCCCTGAACTGTAACTGTTTTCTTGATAGTTTCACGGTATGCAACCTTGGGAACGATAAGGTCAACACCGATACCAAACTTGCTCTTAAGCTTAGAGCAGATGATGTCAAGGTGCTGTTCGCCCTTACCGGAGAGAATCATCTGACCTGTAAGATTATTCTGTTCAACTGTAAATGTGGGGTCTTCTTCCATAAGACGAGCAAGAGAAGCATTGATCTTTTCTTCGTCGCCCTTAGCCATAGGACGGATTGCCATAGAAAGCATGGGCTTTGCAAACACAATGCCTTCAAGCTCAATATCGCTGCCCTTTTCGCAGAGCGTATCGCCTGTCTTAAGGTTATTAACCTTTGTAACAGCACCGATATCGCCTGCATGGAGTTCACTTACTTCTTCCTGCTTTTTACCGCACATTACATAGAGTTTACCAATCTTTTCTGTTTCACCTGTACGGGGATTGTAGAGGGCGGAGTCGCTCTTTACAACACCACTTGCTACCTTAAACATAGAAATCTTACCAACGTACTGGTCGGCAATGGTCTTGAATGTGATAAGAGAAGCGGGACCGGAAGGATCGCAGTCAACAACTTCATTGTTAGTTTCAACGGGAGAAGGAAGATACTTGAGGATTGCATCCATAATGGAACGGATAGCAAAACCGCTTGTTGCGCTACCGCCGTATACGGGAACGATGTCACCTGCTTTAACACCCTTTTTAAGTGCGCCGCGCATCTCTTCGTCACTAATCTGTTCACCGCCAAGGTACTTTTCCATAAGGTCATCGTCACTCATTGCGGCTGCTTCTACCAATATATCATGATATCCTTCATAGCTTGCGAGGTACTTATGAGGGATCGGAACTTCCATTTCAGTTTCGCCCTTAACGGAATATGCCTTACCGGAAACGATGTTTACATAGCCTGTAAGGTGACCATCTTCACGAGTGGGAACACGGAAAGGTGCAATACTTGTACCGAATTTATCTCTTAAAAGTGTAAGTGTTTCACGGAATGATACATCATCATCGTCCATGTTATTTACAAAAATCATCTTGGGCTTACCCTGCTCTGTTGCATACTGCCATGCAAATTCAGCACCAACTTCAACGCCTTCACGGCCGTTGATAACGATAAGCACGCTGTCAGCAACTCTTACTGCACTCTTAACATCGCCCACAAAGTCAAAATAACCGGGCGTGTCGATAAGGTTTACCTTTGTGTCGGCAATTTTTGCAGTACTCCAGTTAAAAGGTGCTACTGTACAGTTAACGCTCATCTGACGCTTGATTTCTTCTGCGTCGTAGTCACAAACTGTGTTGCCTTCGCTTACCTTACCCCATCTGTCAGTCACTCCGGCTTTAAACAGAGCCGCTTCAATAAACTCTGTTTTACCGGAGCCCGAATGGCCTGCCAGGGCAACGTTTCTGATGTCTTTTCCTTCATACACTTTCATTTTTCTGTCCTCCATTTATGTAATATAGTTTTAAATTGTCTGCCGTAATCATATACGACACTCACTTATTTGTATATTTTCGACAAAAATAATTTGATTTCCTTTTGATTTTTTGTACAAATCTACACACTCAAAATGTGCATTTTGCACAAACTTTTGTTTTAGCCCTTTTTTAGGAAAAAACTTTTAAAAAATCTATTGACATTTTGGTGGTTTTCGGGCTATAATCAATAATTGCGGAAAACAAAATCCCATCCGCAATTCCTTGCTCCGTAATATGTACGGGGCCAGAGACCATAAGGAGGTGTAAAAAATGGCAGTAATCACAAACAAGTATGAAACCATTTTTGTTCTTGACGCTGCACTCGAGGAAGAAAAGATTGCTTCTCTTTCCGAAAAGTTCCAGAGCCTTATCGCGGCTAACGGTACAGTTGAAAGCGTTGACGTATGGGGTAAGAGAAGACTTGCTTATCCTATCGACTACAAGACAGAAGGTCACTACACACTTGTAAAGTTCACAGCTAATCCCGAATTCCCCAAGGAACTTGAGAGAATTTACGGTATTACTGAAGGCGTTCTCAGAACAATAGTTATCAGAGTCGAAGAATAATCGGAGGAGCGGAAATGTTAAACAAAGTTATTTTGATTGGCAGATTTACACGCGACCCTGAGCTTCGTTCAACTCCCCAGGGCACATCGACTTGCTCGTTTTCCCTTGCAGTTGACCGTAACTATCAGAGTGCTGGCGGCGAAAGACAGACAGACTTCATTAACTGTGTTGCCTGGAGACAGACCGCCGAATTTATTTCTAAGTACTTCCAGAAGGGCAATCTTATTTGCGTTGAGGGAAGTATTCAGACCCGTTCCTGGAAAGATAACGACGGCAACAACCGTTACGCAACGGATGTTGTTGTAGATAGGACATATTTTGTTGAATCCAAGAAGAGTGCTCAGAGCTCATCTTACTCATCCGGTATGGATGCAGCACCCGTATTCAACGATTCGCCTTTCGGCAATCTTCCTGATCCTATCTCACCTTTGGGAACTGATGATGATTTACCATTTTAAAAAGGGAGGTATACAGCTATGACAGAAAAGTCCGAAAAGACATTCAGAAACCGTAAGGCTAAGAAGAAGGTTTGCCAGTTCTGTGCCGATAAGGTTCTTCATATTGATTACAAGGACGTAGCAAAGCTTCGTCGCTTCGTATCCGAAAGAGCAAAGATTCTTCCCAGAAGAATCACAGGTACATGCGCTAAGCACCAGAGACAGCTTACAACAGCTATCAAGAGAGCAAGACATATCGCTCTTATTCCTTACAGCGCTGACTAAAAACACTGTCGCTAAACGCGCAGACCACAAAAAAATTCAAAAGCATCTGCAATGCAGGTGCTTTTATTTTTTTGTCAGCATTGCAGGAATAAGAGCAAAGTACCTCTGCATATAGTTTAATATGAAAAAATTGATATTTCTTTTTATTCTTGCTTCTATTTTAATACTCTCTGCCTTCACCAAGCCCGACTTGACCTCGTTTCTGTCTTCTTTGGACTATGACTTTGAAGAAGAATACACCAAAAAAACATTTACACTTCCAATTGAGTTTGATATGGTGTATAATAATTACAACGAAATCCAGAAGGAGGCAGGCTATAACCTTGCTCCCTTCAAGGGAAAAACGTGCACCATGTATACATATTCTCTTACAAATCATCCCTTCGGAAAGGCAAATGCAAATATTATAGTATACAAGGGCGAAATTATCGGCGGAGATATATCCAGTGTAAATCTGGATGGTTTCATGACTCCGCTGATGTAAACTAAACCCACAGGAGAAACAGCAGGAGATTAGATAAGCTTGTGTCAGATGCAATAGGTATCACACGGAAGGAATCAAAAAATTTAATAAAAAAGGGGCTCGTTTCCGTTAACGGGGTAATAATAAAGGATGCAGGCGCAAACGTAAGTGAAGAAGATGAGCTTTTTGTAGACGGCAAAAAGGTTGAATACAAAAAGTTTATTTACCTTATGATGAATAAGCCCCAAGGCTACATCAGCGCAACCGATGACAAACGGCAAAAAACCGTTTTGGATTTGTTGCCTGAAAACTTTGCCCGATATGACCTTTTTCCTGCAGGCAGACTCGATATTGACACCGAGGGCTTTTTGCTCCTCACAAACGACGGACAAACAGCCCACAACCTACTCTCTCCTTCAAAAAAAGTGGGCAAGGAATATTTTGCCCGTCTTGAAAAGCCGCTTTCCGATTCGGACAAGCTTACAATTGAGCGAGGGGTTGACATAGGCGGTTATGTAACCCGACCTTCAAAAATTGAACAGCAAAATGAGCGTGAATGTGTTATCACAATTGTGGAGGGAAAATTTCACCAGGTCAAAAAGATGTTTGAAAGTGTGGGCAACAAGGTAATATATTTAAAGAGAATATCCTTTGCATCGCTTCCGCTTGACCCGTCATTGGGGCTTGGGGAGTATCGTTTTTTGACAAAAGAAGAGGTTGACATAATTGGCGGCGAGCTTTAATGGCCTGTCAAGGACTGTTTTCTATACAATAGTCACAAATATAATTTTTCAATTTTGGTGATTTGGTGCATAGGCAAAAACTTTTGTTTGTGCTATACTACATGTATAAGATATGAGCAGTACATACTGCTTTTAAATTTTAGGAGGTAATTATTCATGGCAAGTTTGTCACTTAAGCACATTTACAAGAGATATCCCGGCGGTGTAACAGCCGTACATGACTTCAATCTTGAAATCAAGGATAAGGAATTCATCATCATGGTTGGTCCTTCCGGTTGCGGTAAGTCCACAACTCTCCGTATGATTGCAGGTTTGGAAGAAATCACAGAAGGCGAACTTTACATCGGCGATCGTCTCGTTAACGACATCGCTCCCAAGGACAGAGATATTGCAATGGTTTTCCAGAACTATGCTCTTTATCCTCATATGTCCGTATTTGAAAACATGGCATTCGGTCTTAAGCTTCGTAAGACTCCCAAGGAAGAAATCAACAAGAGAGTTCATGAAGCAGCTCGTATCCTTGATATTGAACATCTTCTCGAAAGAAAGCCTAAGGCTCTTTCCGGTGGTCAGAGACAGAGAGTTGCGCTCGGTCGTGCTATCGTTCGTGAACCCAAGGTATTCTTGATGGACGAACCTCTCTCCAACCTCGATGCTAAGCTTCGTGTACAGATGAGAACTGAAATCACAAAGCTCCACCAGAGACTCCAGACAACATTCATCTACGTTACTCATGACCAGACAGAAGCTATGACAATGGGTACAAGAATCGTTGTTATGAAGGACGGTTTCATCCAGCAGGTTGATACTCCTCAGACACTTTATGATGATCCTTGCAACGTATTCGTAGCAGGCTTCATCGGATCTCCCCAGATGAACTTCTGCGAAGCTAAGGTTATCAAGAACGGCAACGACGGCGTATGCGTTGAATTTGGCGAAGGCAAGCAGATTAAGCTTTCTGCTGAAAGAGCAGCTAAGGTTGTTGAAGACGGTTATGTAGGTAAGGTTGTTACTCTTGGTATCCGTCCCGAAGACCTTTACGATGATGCTGATTCTCTTGAAAAGTACGCAGGTAACATTGTTGAAGCATCTGTTGACGTAACAGAAATGATGGGTGCTGAAACATTCCTCTTCCTTACAATCGACGGCATCAACATGACAGCTCGCGTTAAGCCCACAACAACAGCTCGCCGCGGCGACGTTATCAAGGTTGCTTTCGACCCCGAAAAGATTCACCTTTTCGACAAGGAAACAGAAAGAGTTATCACAAACTAAAAAATGCAACTGCGCAAAAGGCGCAGACCCAAAATGGCATCTGCGTGGCAGATGCCGTTTTTTATTCGCAAGTTTAAGGAGTTGATTAACATGAAAAAGCTCATTATTATACTTACCTGCATTGTATTTGTTTTTGCGGCAGTTTGCATTGGCATAACCTATTGGAGTATATCTCAAAACCAGCCTGCCCCTCCCACTGCCTTTATTCCGGTTGAAAAACCGATTGACCTTTACGGCACATACGACACAAACCCCATTTTGATTGATTCACTGACTGAAAAAATCGGAGATGTGGAAATATCTATACCCCAAATTAAAGGCCTTAAGGATACATCTGTTCAAAAGAAAATCAACGATGATATGTACGCTAAAGCACATCAGCTCCTTGACAAACATGACGCTATAAACTACGCAAATTTTTACACATATGCAAATTTTTCGAACGTTGTTTCAATATCATTTAACGTAGGGTTTGATTATCAGCCCTACAGTGACATCGTTTATTTTAACTACAATCTTATAGACGGCAGTGAACTCAAGCTTGAGGATTTGTTTTTTAAAGATACAGACCTTTTGGACATAGTTCGTTCAAGCTTTTATAAATCGACTGTAATGTACGGCAACTATGACAGCGAAACTTTTATCGTTTCTCCCAATGAAGAAAAGCTTGTAAAGCTCGTTAAATCCTACATGGAATCCGACAACAAAAGATTTGCATTCAGCCCGGTATCAATACTATTTTACTCCGGCGACAGCATGGCAGACGCACGAATGATTGATTATCATGACAGTATAACTATTTATTCAAAATTTCTTACCGAGGATGAGCTTTATACAGGCGAATACGAAAACTTCAAAAATCTTTTCACCTGCTCACCATGCCAGTATGATATATTTGAGCAAATTGAATACGGATATTTAGAAGACAATATGTGGTACGACTTTACCGCAGGTCATGACTATATTCCCCGAAACGAAGAAGGCTTTGACGAAGAAAAGGTAGAAAAGTATACCGAGCTTAAAGAGAATATGTACGAAAAGTTCTATGAACTCATCAAGGACTACCGCAAGAAGGCGCAAAATAATCCCGATACCTTCTACATGGTATTGTTCAAGCCAAACAGCAATCTTTATGTAGATTCAAAGTACGAAAACGGAACATGGTATAATACGTTTTCAAACCTTGTAAATATAAGTAACTCCGTATATATTTATTCAATGCCACTTAAAGTGTATGAAGAATCCTTCAAGGATTTAATCACCGAAACCTATCGCTATGAGTATTTTGCTATGCGTGGCGGTGCTTATCTTTTCGAGGACGAATTGCCCGAAGGCGTACATCTTGAAACTAAGACTACTTCTTATCTTTATAACTATATCACTGGCGAAGAATATACTTCCGTAAAGGACTTATTCTTTGATGACGAGACAGCTATTAATTCTATCGAAGAGCTTGTCCGGGAAAGATTATCCTATCAAAATAATTTGCCTAAGGATATCGACTCTCTTATTGATGAAATGTCGCTCAAGTTAGAGTATACAAAGATTATAGCCTCCTTCCCATCATGGGAAGACTACACGGTTACAATGCGGCTCGACAACTTTGACAAATCATTGCTTAAAATTTTTGACTGACAGGAGGATAACGTAATGAAAAAAACTATTGCAATTGTTACAGCCGTGGTTATTATGCTTTTAATTGCTATCGGCTGTGTGTGGTGGTACAAATCATCAACCGCACCAGAAAACACCCCCACGCCCCCCACCGAACCCAAGGTTGACACACCCGACAAACCCGAGAGTGTTTTCACCCTTGATAACTATCCTACAGTTGACGCATCCCTTGCTATTCATCCGCTTGTAGATTCAATAGCATCTGACTTTTTGGGTATCCCCGAGGCTGATTTAGACTTTGAATACACCACAACACGTTCAAGTGAGGTTTATCATAACCTGATTGACGGCAAGGTTGATGTAATCTTTGCTGCGGAAATCAGCGAAGAGGATAAGCTTTACGCCAAGGCGCAAGGTGTTGAATTAAATATTATCCCTGCTACAAGCTCCGCCTTTGTTTTTATCGTAAACAGCGAAAATGATGTCGACAACCTCACCTTTGACCAGGTACAGAAAATCTACACAGGCGAAATTACCAATTGGTCGGAGGTAGGCGGTGAGGATGCTTCTATTATTCCCTATCAGAGACCTATCGGCTCAGGCAGTCAGACGGCAATGCTCAGTTTGGTTATGAAGGATAAAACCATTATGCAGCCGCCTCTTGAGCAAGTACAGAGCGAAATGGGCGAATTGATTGACGCGGTAGCTGAGTATAACAATGCCAAGGACGCTATTGGATATTCCTACTTTTACTATGTAAACACAATGTACAAGCGTGACACAATCAAAATGCTTTCAATAGACGGCGTTAAGCCTACAATCGAAACAATTAAAAACGGCGAATACCCAATTTTCACCAACGGATTTATCGTAACAAGGTCGGATGCCGATGAAAATACAAAAAAATGGGTTGAACTGGTGCTCTCAGAAAGAGGCAGCAAAATAATTGAAGATGCCGGCTATGTCCCCGTAAACTAAGAAAAAGCTGATGAAACAAATGTTTCATCAGCTTTTTTTCTTAGTTAAAGCAGTTAAATTTGAGATACTCTAACTCGTTTTTCATCTTTTTCAATCTGCCGTTATATACAAATACAAAGCAGAGACATACTATTGCAGTTATAGCACAAACAAAAGCAAAAGATCCTGCAAAGAAAATCAAAAACGGATTTCCTATTATCTTGAAGACACAATCTATACACAAAATTGCAGCAATAACAGCCACTACTGCACAGATTATAGGATTTTTCTTTGTTTTTGCAATTTCTTCCTCAAGGTTCTGAATATTACGGAATTTTGTTCCGCAAGTAGAACACATCCAATAATTTCTGTGAGTGTTGGAAACTGTTGTTGCAGCCATATGTCCTCTGCCTGTTGTAAAAGCACCGTTAACACTTGACTCGGTAACAGGTGAAATAGTCGTCGCTTTGCACTGAGGGCAGTGCAAATGTCCCATCATTGTGTTAGTAAACATATTTATTCCTTCTTTCGTATATTTTTAGGCTGCAAGCTTTGTTATTGCTACACTATCCTCCCTTCTTACAAATAAAAAAGTGTGCAGCCATATAGACCACACACCGAAAAATGTACAGCCCACATGTTGCCACACAAGTTTCTAACCATATAAAATTGGTATACGAAAAAAGAGCGTACATTTTTGCCGAAAACAAAAACTACACCAATCTTATATGATACATTATTAACTTGTGTGGCAATTTTTATTATAACACACACTATTTTAATTGTCTATACTTGAATTTTATCAAAAAAAGTCCCGAACAAAATGTTCGGGACTTTTTTGTTAGTTTTAGTTATTCTGTACGTAACGAGCTGTTTCACATGCAGCTAAGAGGAACGCACCAACACCAAAGTTTTGTGTTGTATCATAGCTCATAGCTTCGGTCGCATTAGAACCTATGTACTGAACATAGCCTACCTTGCCGTCTTCGTGGAGTGCAACCTCACTAAGATATTTCCAGCCGGAAAGTGCTGTATCAAGGTAAGTTTCCTTATCTAAAATACCGTTGTTGATACCCCAGAAGAAGCCATATGTAAAGAAGGCTGTACCGCTTGTTTCGTAGCCGTAGTCGTTGTTGTTATTGCCTGTAGGATAATTCTGAAGCATACTCTGTGTCCAGAAACCGTTACCTTCACTATCCTTCAACTGACATGAGGCTATTGCAGGCGCCATTTCTTTATAGGTTGTGAGGAACTCGTCATAGTGCTTGTAGTCAGTAGGCATATCACTAAGAACCTTGCAAAGACCTGCAAATACCCAGCCGTTACCTCTTGCCCAGAAATTCTTTTCATTTTCATGACCGGGGTTGGGCTTTAAGGGGTATACAAAGTTTGCATCGCGGAAGAAAAGATTTTTGTAATCGTCAGGGTTTGAATAATTCGCACCCTCAAGTATCTTTGCTGTTGTTGTATAGCCGTCAGCCGATGTGGGAATACCGCCCTTACCGTCATACATCAATTCCTTTGCGTAGCGGAAGTATTTGTAGAGAGCGTCAAGGTACTTTTCATCCCCTGTCATCTTATAAATCTTTGTGAACACGGGCATTACCATGTAAAGCGCATCTGCCCACCACCAGTAGTTGTCAACATCCTTTTCAATCTGATGATTGATAACATACATTACTCTATCAATTGTAGCACCGTCAATGCCAGCATTATAAAGGTCAATATATACCTGGAAGCAGATTTCCCAGTCGCCGAAAATAACAGCGGCAGATCCCTGTGTCTGATTATATTCCCAGAACCATTCAGAGGGGTCAGCGTCTGAATCGTTACCCTTCCAGTTGCAGAAATTCGCCCAGTCAATTGTGTACTGTAAAAGTTCCTTGTCACCTAAAAGCTTGTAAACCTCCATGTTGCCCGTGTGGTATGCAGCCTTGTCCCAGAAAGCAGGATGTGCTCCACCATTCCAGTCAACAAAGTCAAAGTTCTTCTGCCAATAAGTGTCTGCTCTTCTTATTTTTTCAACTACGGATTCATACGTAAGTGCCATTTTATACCTCTCCTTTATAATGTTTTTAAATATTCGACCATATCCTCAAAACTGCCACGCTTGCCCTCATAGGGTTTTACCTTGCTGGGTTTTACAAAGCCTTCAACAAGATATGTATCTATGCCAAGGGCTGCTGCAGCGTGCATATCCTCGTCCTCGCTATTGCCTATCATCAGACAATCCTTTGGCTCAACACCTATATATTCACAAACCTTTTCAAAATACTTGGGATTGGGCTTTGTGAAAGAACAGTTTTCATAGCTTGTAACAAGGTCAAAGTCCGACGGAGCAAGCCCCATCCAACTCATACGTGCTTCTTGTCCTGTCATAGGAAACAATGGGTTTGTTGCAAGCACAACCTTGTCTGCCTTTTGGTGAGCAATTTCCACAGCCACCTTGGCAAGAGGGTTTTCCTTTGCAAAGCTTTTAGCCTGATGAAATTCGTTAGGGTAAAAATCATTTGATGCGTCATAAAAAGGTTTATTGTCAAGACCTGTTTTTTCACTGAACCTATTCCAAAAAACCTGTTCGTTTGTCTTACTGCCGTCATTTTTATACATACACTTTGTGCCGTCCCACACAGCGTCAATAAGAGCTTCGGGTTCAATCCCACAGGGGCACAGTTTTTGTGCAAGGAGCTTGAAATATCCTTTTGTAAATACGTCTTCATCCATTGGAAGAAGCGTACCGTCCATATCAAATAAAATTGCCTTCATTTTATCACCTTCCCACATTTATTTAATTTTATCATGTAAGAGACAAAAAAGCAATCCTTTAAGGATTGCTTTTTTGCTTAATTAAAACTTTATTCCTGGCTTTGTGCATAGCGTGCAGCTTCGCAGGCTGCAAGGAGGTACGCACCTACACCAAAGTCCTGTGTAGTATCATAGGGCGTTGCCTGTGTCGCATTGGAACCGATAGGCTGTACGTAGCCAACCTTACCACTATCGTGGAGTGCTACGTTTTCAAGATATCCCCATGCACGGATTGCGGGTTCAAGATAAGTTTCCTCATCAAGAAGACCATTGTTGATACCCCAGAACAAACCGTATGTGAAGAACGCTGTACCGCTTGTTTCGTAGCCTTCATCGTTACCGTTTGTACCCTTGGGGTAATCCTGAAGCATACTCTGTGTCCAGAATCCGTAGCCATTTTCATCTGTCTGCTGACAAGCGATAATAGCAGGGGCCATTTCCATATAGGTGTTGTAGAATTCATCATAATGCTCGTAAGTCGAGGGCATATCGGCAAGTACTTTTGCAAGTCCTGCGAATACCCAACCGTCGCCTCTTGCCCAGAAGTTCTTTTCCGTTTCGTGACCGGAGTTGGGGTTCAAGGGATATACGTAGTTTGCATCACGATAGAAGAGATATGCGTAGTTGTCGGGGTCGGAATAATATGCACCATTTTTAAGAGATGCACTTGTTGTATAACCGTCACTACTTGTCGGGATACCGCCGGGGCCGTCATACATAAGCTCCTTAGCGTATCTGAAATACTTATACAAAGCATCAAGATACTTTTCATCGCCTGTGTGCTTATAAAGCTTACTCATAACAGGCATTACCATGTAAAGAGCATCTGCCCACCACCAGAAACCGTCTTCATCCTTACTTATCTGATAGTCCATAACCTCATATACTCTGTCAAGGTTTGCATCCTCTACGCCGAATTCATACATGTCAAGATAGCTCTGGAAGCATATCTGCCAGTCACCGAAGAGAACGGCGCTGGAGTTATAATCCTGGTTGTAACCCCATGTCCACTGACTCGGGTCTGCAGTTGAGGGATTGCCTACCCAGTTGTTATAATTAGCCCAATCGATAGAGTGCTGAAGATAATCTTCATCACCTAACAATTTGTAAACTTCCATATTACCTGTATGATAAGCCGCTCTCGCCCAGAATGACGGGTGAATACCGTTTGTCCAGGTGTTGTAGGAATAATTACTCTGCCAGTAGTCGTTTGCACTTCTTACAGCTGTTACCGCACTTTCATATGTGGGAATCATTGCATAAACCTCTTCAGACATATATCCGGATACGGGAACATCGCAAACATAAATCTCTTCTGCCACGGGTTCCATATCGTCTGTCCAGAGGTATACAACGCTGTTTTTGTGCTTTGCTTCATCATATACAATACTCTTTGTGATTGTTACCGTTTCGCCTGTTCTGCTTGCAACCACTTCACTCTCTGTTATAGCATTTGTCATTTCACCATTGTCGTTGTAATCAGCAATAACAATCTTAACTGTTTCGTCTGTTTTTTCTGTATTCAAAACCTTCGCAGTCGCTGTCATTGTATAGCTTGTAGCTTCAAAATTGTCTGCCTTTATCTTAACGGTTAAATCGCCTTCGATAGCTTCCTTCATTACATAGTACAATTCAACATGCTGGTTGAGACTGTTCATTGCAATGCTCTGACCAATCTGGTCAATATCGCCTGTAATATTGTCAAGCACATAAAGGCTGCCGAGGTAGTTTTCGTAGCCGGTATCAAGTGTAAAGGATGAACCATAGGATTTGTTGATGCGCTTTTCTTCATAAAGCTCGCCGTCAGTATAGATATAGAGTACCAAGTCGCCGCCTACCTGACCGTTGTATTCGGGGAATACAACAACATTTGCATCAAGGGTCACATCTGTACCCAATATAGTACCCTTAACTGTGAATTCACCCTTTTGGGCATAGAGTGAGGAATCGATTGTTTCCCACTGTACTGCAAAGAGTGCACTATAGTTACCAGCATAAACATTGAGTACTCTCGGAAGTGTAGGTGCTTTGCCAACGTATGTTCTCACATTTACGCTGTCACATCTTATATCTGTTGCTTTTTCGTAAACAACCTCTATTACATCTTCGCCTGTTACGGACTCAACAGTAAGAGAGGAAAGCTCTTTATTAACAACATAAATTGAATTGTTGTAGCTTACAAGTGCGTCTGCTACATTATATGTATAGCTACTGCCTGCCACGCCGTAAACAACAGAAGAGGAAATCTGATTGCCTTCTGTGTCAACTCTATTTACAGTGATAGGTGTGCCCTGCTGATAAACAATAATTTCGGGCATCTGACCTTCCAAATTAGATTCACTTGTATTAATATATGCAACGTCACTGCCACAAGTAAGAAGGAAACTAAATCCTTCTGCAGCGTGTGCCTTCACAAACTCAGTAACATCCCACTGCATATAGAAATCCCTTGTCTGACCTGTTGCAATCTGTGTATCTAAAAGCTCGCCTGCTGCAGAAACTCCCACATCAGTGATACTGCCGCCTATTGTGTCGGTGTAATTTTCATATGTAACGGCATCAACATCCCAATCGTTACTATCGCCTGTTAAGCCGTAGCAGTAGAATTCGTTATCACCTGTGTTGTCAATAAGTGTTACATAAACGCTCAAAACTGCCTTCTCACAGTTTGCAAGGGAGGCAATTTCGCCCGCTGATAAATCGCTTGTTCTCATCAGTCCGTAGCGCGTATATGCCGCACCGTTATTTGATGATACAAGCATCTGTGTTTCGCCGTTCATATTTGTGGAGGGGTATTTGCCGCTGAGTTCAACATCCTCTGTTATTGCAATCTTAGTCTGAGGCATACTGTCGTAATCAACAGGAACATCGGAGGGTTTCTTTGCATTATAAAGTTCAGCTACTTCACTTGCACTAAGAGCTCTGTCGTAAAGACGGATTTCGTCCATTTTACCTTTGAACTCGGGGTTATTTGCCGCCTGAGAGGAATCAAATGCCCACTGTGTTTTACCAATCCACATACCGTAGTTTGAGCTTGAGGACGATACACTATCACCAAAAGCACGCGTAAGGGTTGTAAGTGTATTGTCATACTCGTATCTTTCAACGCCGTCAACATAGATATGAGGAGTGTAGTATTCACCTTCACTGCTCTTTTCATATGTTACAACAAGATGCGCCCACTTATCTGCAAAAGGATTCTCCTCAAGGGTTGCTGCGACAAGTGAATTTGCGTCGTCACTACCTGAGCCCACACCTCTGTCCTGGAAGCGAGATTCGCCCGTCGAGGGAACATAACGGAAGAAGAAGGAATCTCTCACATCGTTACCAAAGTCAAAAAATCTCTGGAGAGAAGACGCATAGCGGTAATCTGTGTCTGCATAAATCCATGCAGCATATGTAAATTCCTCTGCACCCTCGTTAATACCGTCGGGCATACGGATTGCAGGGCCTGCGTAGTAATAGCTTCTTTCGCGTCCGCCCAATCCTACATCTTCGCCTATTACAGCACCGGGAAAATACAATACGCCGTCGGCAACAGTAACCTTCTTATCAATAGTCACATTACCCCAACGGGAGGAAACCTCCTGATAAAGATTGTGTACAATTGCGTTATTATTATTTCCGGAGGCGTCAATAATTGTGTCGGGGTTCTCAGCATCATCGTTAAACGTGTAATAAGCGAGAAGTCCCTCGTTAAGTGTGGAGGCATCCTTCTTTATAACGATAACTTTAAGTTCAACATAGTTACCCTCTTCTGTATATCCACCTGCCATGAAGCTACCTTCCTGGGCGTATTCGTCAGAAGAGATAACATCCCATGTAACGTTCATTTCCTTTTCAGCGCCTGTATTATAGTAAACAGTTACTGTTTCAGGCAAAAGAGGATAGTCTCCTGCAAGGGTTGTTACATCATCAACGTAGTAATCTGTCATTTCGATCATACCTACGGGAGCTGTTGTCTCGTAAATATACTGCACCTGACCTTTTGTCAACCCACGTGAGTAAAGACGGATTTCGTCCATCTGTCCCTTGAAGTCAGGGTTGTCTGTAACCTGCTGATTTGTGGCACCCCATACAGTACGACCGATAAAAAAGCCGTTATTTACATCTGTGAGTGTACCCAAATCGGAAAGTGCGCGTGTATAAACATCAGTTGTTGTAAATTCGGGAACAACTTCACCATTTACATATACCTTTGTCTCGTAATAGCCTGTTTCCTCATTTTTTTCGTATGTAAAAACAAAGTGGCCCCAAACATCCGTAAAAGGACGAGATGAAATCGTTGCTTCCTGGTATTTGTTAATGTCTCTGTCCTGAATGCGAAGAAGTCCCGAGGAGGATGTGTATCTTGCAAAAATACTGTTATATGCGTTATTTGAGCCACTGCCAAGATTACCAAAGTCGAAAAATCTTGTCATGTTATTTGCATATGTATAATCTCCGTCTGCCTTAATCCATGCAGAGAAGGAAAAGCTTTCAACACCGGAGTTTATATTATTAGGAAGCTTTAAAGCTGCACCTAAATAATTATTCCACCATTCATTGGTGTTACCGGGGAAATTAGCAATACCGTCATCTGTAATCGTGAGGGTATTATTTGCACCCTGTAACCAGCCTCCGTCGCCTGCAACAACAGTATTCAAAACAGTTGCGTCGTTTCCGTTACCGGAAACGTCAGAAATCACAGACGGGCTTGTTCCTATGTTGTCAAAGTTATAGTATGCAATAAGACCGGAGGCAATATCTGTATCGGAATTTTTTTCAACCGTAACAGTTGTCCTTACCTCATAGCCTGATTCTGTAACGCCTGTTACCTCAAAGGTGCCTTCCGTGGCATACAGACTTTCATCAAACTCATTCCATGTGATGTATTCAATCAATACATCACCGTTTTCGAATATAAGTGTTGCTCTGTCAGGCAGAATCGGCATCTGACCTTCAATAGTGGTAGCAGAATTCACACTGTAGCTTTCAAGCACCATATCGTCAGCGTAAACTGACGGCACAAAGCTCAGCGTCATCACCACCGCGAGAACAAGACTTAAAACTTTTTTCATTCTCATGTGTAGTCATCCTTTCTGTATATATAATTCACTAAACATATACCTAATTATATACTAACATAGCTTAAGTTTTTTAGCAACTACAACTTTGTTAATTTTTTGTGTTCTACAAACAAAAAAAGCGGTAAATAAGTACATTTATTTACCGCTTTGCTTTACAGCTCCTCAAAAAGCTCGCCTGCTTTTTCGTAATGAGCTTTTTTTACTATTTTGTTTTCTTTGTTTACAAATACAACTCTTGGCTTGAAGCCGTCAGCTTCCTCCATATCCATCTGCGCATACGCCATAATGATTATCCTGTCACCGACATCAACCATTTTTGCCGCCGCGCCGTTAAGGCATATGACACCGCTGCCCTTTTCACCTGCAATGGTGTATGTTTCAAGACGGTTGCCGTTTGTAATATCAACGACCTGCACCTTTTCGTATTCAAGTATACCTGCCGCCTCAAGTAGCTCGCTGTCAACCGTAATACTGCCTATGTAATTAATCTCCGCCTGGGTCACCTTGGCACGGTGAATTTTGCCCTTTAACATTGTAATTGTCATTTTTATCACCTATCAATTAAACCATAAAATTATCGATTAAACGTGTCTTCCCTATATATACTGCCATTGCAAAAAGTGTCTCGCTGCAGATTGTGTCAACATCCTGCATGCTCATGTCAACTGCCTGAACATAGTCAATTTTGGCTAAAGGCTCTTTATTTATATGTTCAATCATTTTATCTAAAATAACCTTTGTGCTCTTTTCTCCCTCTGACACCAATTTCTGTCCAAGCTTTACCGCCTGTGAGAGGCACAAAGCCGCTTTTCTTTCGTCAGCATTAAGATATGTATTACGGCTACTCTTTGCCAAGCCGTCCTCTTCACGGATTATGGGGCAGCCCACAATTTCAACACCAAAGTTCAAGTCTCGCACCATGCGCTTGATAATGGCAAGCTGTTGAGCATCCTTTTGTCCGAAGAAAGCCTTGTCGGGTGTAACGATGTTGAAGAGCTTGCCTACAACTGTGCACACTCCGCCAAAGTGAATGGGTCTGGTTTTACCGCAAAGGTTTTTAGATAAAACATCAGGCACAATTGTTGTTGTGGCATCGGGAAAATACATCTCTTCTGCTTCGGGGTGGAAAACCGCGTCAGCACCGCATTCAGTTAAAAGCTTAACGTCGTGGTCAAGGTCGCGGGGATATGCTTCAAAATCCTCATTAGGGGCAAACTGTGTGGGATTTACAAATATGCTCACAACAGTCACGTCACATTCCGCTACGCTCTTTTTAACAAGAGACGCATGTCCCTCATGCAAATAACCCATAGTAGGTACCAAACCTACGGTTTTGCCTGCCATTTTGGCACTCTTTACGTATTCTCGTACTTCCTTAACTGTAGTCAAAATTTTCATTTTAAATACGCCTCGATTTCTTTCAACACATTTTCGTCCATTTTATATGTATATTCTTCCGTGGGGAAAGAGCCGTTTTTAACCTCTTCATCATATTTTTTGAATGCTTCGGTCATGGCATCACCTATATTTGCAAACTTTTTTACAAACTTGGGTGTAAAGTTTGAGTAAAGTCCCAGCATGTCCTGATAAACGAGTACCTGACCGTCGCAGGAATTACTTGCACCTATTCCGATTGTCGGTATAGTAATCTGCTTTGTAATTATGTCAGCCAAAGGCGCGGGAATACCCTCAAGCACTATTGCAAAAGCACCTGCTTTTTCCACGGCTTTAGCATCTTCGATTATTTTTTTTGCGGTTTCCAATGTTTTGCCCTGTACTTTAAATCCGCCAAAGGCATTTATTGACTGGGGCGTTAAGCCCACGTGACCGCACACGGGGATGCCCGCCTTTACAATAGCTTCAATCTGCTCGTAAATATCTACACCGCCTTCAAGCTTAACGCAGCCGGCACCACCCTCCTGGATAAGTCTGCCTGCGTTTTTAACAGCATCATAAACGCTTGTCTGATAGCTCATAAAGGGCATATCTGCAACAACAAGAGCATTTTGTACTCCTCTTACAACTGCTTTTACATGGTGGAGCATATCTTCCATGGTAACACGTGTAGAATCGGGATATCCGAGCATTACCATGCCCAAGGAATCACCCACAAGGATAGAATTAACCCCTGCAGAATCAACTAATCTTGCAGTGGAATAATCATACGCCGTAAGCATTGATATCTTTTCGCCGTTCTTTTTCATCTGGGCAAACGTAGCCGTTGTGTTTTTCATGCCAACTCCTCCTTACTTGTCAGTCTGTTATAAATTCTCTCACTCTGAATTTAACGCCTATATCCTCCGCAATTTTGCGGCAAGCTTCAATATCTTCTTTATCCATAACATCAACTACACTAAGGACAACCTCTGGCACATAATTCTTTGCCTCTTTTGCAAAATCAAGCATTGCATAAAAGCCCTGTTCGCCGTATTGGCATTTACAGATTTCGTTATATCGTCTTGCATCGGGAGCATTTAAAGATATCGACACAATGTCAATAAGACCCTGCATTTTGTATGTAACGTTTTCACCTGCAATCAGATTTGCGTGACCGTTTGTGTTAAGTCTCACACGTACGGGACAATAAGCTTTGATTTCTTTTAAAACGGCGAGCATATCATCGTATCGCTCGGTAGGCTCACCGTAACCGCAAAGCACCAATTCCTTGTAGTTTTCGATGCCCTTTGCCTTAATGTCCTCTACCATTTCGGCAACAGTAGGCTCCTTGTCAATCCATAAGTCGTAGCCCATTCCGCCGTCTGTTGTTGTGCGCACACAAAAGGTGCACGCATTTGTACAACGATTTGTTAAATTCAAATATAAACTATCCCCTATGGGATACGCGATAATGTTCATTATATTCAGTCCTTAATATCAAAAAAGTCTTTCGCGTTTTTCTCCGTAATTTCAACAACTTCTTCAACGTCCATTCCCTTTAACTCGGCGATTTTTTCTGCCACTGCGTGCACATACACCGAGCTGTTGCGCTTGCCTCGATAAGGCACAGGCGCAAGGTACGGGCAGTCTGTTTCAATCATCATTTCTTCAATAGGCACATATTTTACCACTTCCACGGTTTTCACGTTGTTTTTAAAGGTTACAATACCGCCTATTGATATTTTCATGCCTAATTTAAGCATCTCGCGGGCAGTTTCTTTGCTTTCACTAAAGCAGTGCATCATGCCTCGTCTTTCACCCATTTTTGATTCCTTTAAAATCATCAGGCAGTCTCTCGTGGAATCACGGTTATGCACTTGAAATGGCAGGTTTACACTTTTTGCAAGCTCAATCTGCTCGCGGAAAACCTTTCGCTGCACTTCCTCTGTTTCCTTGCCGTAGTAATAGTCAAGACCGATTTCGCCTATGGCAACTACTTTTTTGTGCTTTGCTAAATCAATTATCGCGTCAAGGTCCTTTTTGTGAACCGTTGCCGCTTCGTGAGGGTGAAAACCAACCGCCGCATACATAAAGGGATATTTTTCTGCCAAGGCAATACTTGCCTTGCTTGAGGGAATATCGCATCCAATATTTATAATATGACCAACGTTGTTATCAAGCATCGAGGACAGGATAATGTCCCTGTCCTCGTCAAAACGTTCGTCATCGTAATGTGCATGCACATCAAATAACATTTTTATCGTACCTCACTGCCGTTTGCAATTTCCGCTATGGGAGAAACAAGGCTTAATTCTTCGTCGTTTGCAGCAGACAAAATCATACCCTGGCTTAATTCACCGCAAAGCTTGACCGGTGCAAGATTAACAACTGCTACAACCTGCTTGCCGATTAAATCGTCGGGGTTGTAGTACTTTGCAATACCCGATACAATCTGACGCTGTTCATAGCCAAAATCAAGCTGGAACTTTAAGAGCTTGTTGGACTTTTTAACCTTTTCGCAGGCTATTACTGTGCCCACTCTCAAATCCATCTTACAGAATTCATCAATACTGATTTCTTCCTTAGCTTCGGGCTTTTCTACAGCCTTCTTTTCAGGTTCTTTGGGCTTTTGCGCACCCATAATCTTTTCAACCTCAGCTAAAATATCTTCAAGCTTAATTCTTGCAAAGAGCATTTCGGGGCTGTCTGTCACCTTGCCCTCTGCAGGATAAAGACCGCTCTTTTCGCAGTCTTCAAAGCTTCTTAAGGGGCAGTTAAGCTGCTCACTGATAGCCTTTGCAGTGCGAGGCATAAAGGGTTCAAGGAGACTTGCGATTGTAATTATACAGTCGCAAAGATTGTACATTACTTCGCTCAATCTATCGTTATTCGCTTCGTCTTTAGCAAGAACCCAAGGCTCTGTTTCGTCAACATACTTATTACAACGCTTTATAGCTGTAAAGACTTCAGTGATAGCATCTGCTACTCTCAGGCTGTCCATTTTTGATTTTACCTTGCCCGCTGCAGCTGCTACAGTTTCCTTAAGGTCACTGTCCATATCGCCTGTAACTCCGGTTTTCTTAACAGTACCTCCAAAGTACTTGTTTGTCATGGAAATTGTTCTGTATACAAGGTTACCCAACGTATTAACAAGGTCAGAATTGAATCTTTCCACCATAAGCTCCCAGCTAATAACACCATCGTTTTCAAAGGGCATTTCGTGGAGAACAAAATACCTTACCGCATCAACGCCAAAGAGCTTAACCAGATCGTCAACATAAATTACGTTGCCGCGACTCTTACTCATTTTGCCGTCGCCCTGCAAAAGCCAGGGGTGACCAAATACCTGCTTGGGTAATTCTTCACCAAGAGCCATTAAGAAAATAGGCCAGTAAATTGTATGGAAGCGGATAATATCCTTACCAATAAGGTGCAAATCTGCAGGCCAAAGCTTCTTGTACTGCTCTGAAGAATTGCCATCTGCATCGTAGCCTATACCTGTGATATAGTTTGTAAGAGCGTCAAGCCATACATATACAACGTGCTTGTCGTCAAAATCAACGGGAATACCCCACTTAAAAGATGTTCTTGACACACACAGATCCTGAAGACCGGGAATAAGGAAATTATTCATCATTTCATTCTTTCTGCTCACAGGCTGAATGAATTCGGGATGTGTGTTAATGTGCTCAATAAGTCTGTCGGCATACTTGCTCATTTTAAAGAAGTATGCTTCTTCCTTTGCGGGCTTTACTTCTCTGCCACAGTCAGGGCACTTACCGTCTACAAGCTGGCTTTCTGTCCAGAAGGATTCACAGGGTGTGCAGTATAAGCCTTCATAAGCACCCTTATAAATGTCGCCCTGGTCATAAAGCTTCTTAAAAATCTTCTGAACCTGTCGTTCATGGTCCTTGTCTGTTGTACGGATAAACTTGTCATATGATGTGTCCACCATATCCCAAAGCTCTTTAATAACACCTGCAACATTATCAACAAAATCCTGACATGTTACATTTGCATCTGCCGCCTTTAATTCAATTTTCTGACCATGCTCGTCTGTTCCTGTCTGAAAGAAAACATCATAGCCGTCTTTTCTCTTAAATCTTGCGATAGAGTCTGCAAGCATAATTTCATAGCTGTTGCCAATGTGAGGCTTGCCTGAAGTATATGCTATGGCAGTTGTAATATAATATTTACCTTTACTCATTTGTATCAACCCACTTTCGTGGCGAAAAAACGCTTACGCTTATTTTTCGCTGTCTTTTTTTCCAATGTACAAAGTGGCATTTTCTCGTGCAAGAGCCTACGGCTCCTAAAAACGCCACTTCCGATACGGAAAATGCGATTTCCCGTATCGATTTTATCCGGGGAACTTTCTTCCCCGCCCCCTCGCGAAGGTGGTATAACAACTACATCCACAGATATGCCATTATTACCAAGGTTTAACAGCACCGATTAATTCATTTACATCCTCGATACCGTGCTTTGTCATATATTCTTCAATACCGTAAGCTGTCTTTACTGCCGCATAGGGGTCAACAAAGTTCTGTGTACCTACGCTAACAAGGCTTGCGCCTGCAAGCATAAATTCAACAGCATCGTTTCCGTCCTGTATGCCACCCATACCGATGATGGGAATGTTAACAGCATTTGCAACCTGCCACACCATTCTCACTGCAACAGGCTTAACTGCAGGACCACTCATGCCGCCTACGTTGTTGTTTAAAATGGGACGGCGTGTGTTAATGTCAATCTTCATGCCTAAAAGTGTATTGATAAGGCTGAGCCCATCCGCACCTGCCGCCTCTGCACTCTTTGCAATGGCAACAATGTCTGTTACGTTGGGAGAAAGCTTAACTACCAACGGCTTATCGCACTGCTCCTTAACCTTTGATGTAATTTCACTCACCATGTTGCAGTCTGTACCGAAAGCAACACCGCCGTGCTTTACGTTGGGGCATGAAATGTTCATTTCAACTATGTCAACATTACTCTGACCAACGAGCTTGCCCATTTCGATATAGTCTTCAATTGTGTTACCTGCAATGTTTGCAATGATTTTACACTTTTTGAATTTGCTCTTTAAAAAGGGCAAATCGTTTGTTAAAAAGTTTTCAAGTCCGGGATTCTGCAGACCTACGCTGTTGAGGATACCGCCATAAACCTCAGCAATACGGGGAGGCTTGTTACCCTCGCGGGGCTTAAGTGTTAAGCCCTTAACACTTATACCGCCGATTTCGTCCAGATTATAATACTGGGAATATTCATACCCAAAGCCAAATGTACCACTGCCTGTTACAACGGGATTTTCAAATTCAACACCGCAAAAATTTACTTTTGTGTTCATTCAAATTCCACCTCACTCGCATCGAATACGGGGCCTTTCTGGCAAACCTTGTCATAGCCGGACTTTGTCTTGCAAACGCATACAAGGCATGCACCGATACCGCAGCCCATTCTCTGTTCCATGCTTATCTCTGCCTTGATACCCTTTTCAGCTGCAATCATCTTTACAGCCTTAAGCATAGGTGTAGGTCCGCAAGCGTAGATAATGTCGCAGTCGTCCATAGCTTCTGCGGCCGCATTGATAGCAAAGCCGTTGTAGCCGTATGTGCCGTTATCTGTTGCGATAACGGTTTCGCCACAAGCTGAGAAATCCTCTTCCATACAAACCATTTCCTTATCACGGAAACCTAAGAATACCTTGGGATTTGTAAGGTTCTTTGCCAAATACAAAAGAGGAAAGGAGCCTAATCCACCGCCTAAAACAACAGCCTTAGCGTCCTTTTTAACTGTAAAGCCTGTACCCAAAGGACCTAAAAGGTCAATTGTTTCGCCTACATTCTTTTCAGATAAAATCTGTGTACCGTCGCCTTTAATTTCAAACACAATACGTGTGATGTTGTCATAAGCGTCACAGATGGAGATAGGACGTCTTAATATGTGCTTATCGCTGCCGATGTTTATATGCACAAACTGACCGGGCTGTGCCTCTTTAGCCAACACTTCGTTTTCAAGAAGTAATTCAACCTGGTTTTTTGCAATTTCTCTTTTGCCTACTATTTTGCAGTATTTTACTTGAGTATACATTTTTTGAGAGCCTCCTTCATATTGAGAGCTTCTTCACGTGCTGCGAGACCAAACTGTTCAGGCTTCCAGTCACCCTTCTTGTATGCACACATAATACCGCGGGAGGAGTTAACAATACCGCCAAGACCGTTCTTGTCAAATGCAAGAGCGCAGTCCTCTGCCTTGCCGCCCTGTGCACCATAGCCGGGGATAAGGAAGAATGTGTTGGGCATTACCTCACGAAGTCTACTAATCTGTTCGGGATATGTTGCACCTGTTACCGCGCCAACACGGTTGTAGCCATATTCGCCGATAGAATCAGCACCCAATTCACGAACGATAGCTGCTGTCTTTTCGTAGATAGGTGTGCCGTCGATTACTAAATCCTGAAGCTCGCCGGAGGAGGGGTTAGATGTCTTAACAAGAATGAAAATATCCTTATCATGCTCATTACAATCCTTTACAAAGGGCTTTAAGCCGTCTGTACCAAGATAGGGGTTAACTGTGATGCAGTCGGGTGTAAAACTACGTGCCTTTTTACCCATGTAGTCTGTCTGACCGATGTAAGCTGCGCTATATGCTTCTGCTGTTGCGCCGATATCTCCGCGCTTAACGTCCAAAAGAACATACATGCCCTTTTCTTCGGCATACTGCATTGTCTTGTTAAGGCACATGATACCTTCTACGCCGTACATTTCATAGTATGCACTCTGAGGCTTAACTGCAGGCACAATGTCGCAAAGAGAGTCAATTAATACCTTGTTGAATTCGAAAAGTGCATCAGCCGCACCCTTCATAAGGTTATCGCCCGCCTTTTCCATGCAGGGAATTTTGATAAAATCGGGAACATAGTCAAGCTTGGGGTCCAAGCCTGCAACTGTGGGGTTCATATCCTTTTCGATTATCTTCTTAATTAACTTATCCATAATATGCCAACCTTTCTATTATCAGTTTTCGTACATTACTTTACCTTCAACAATTGTCATATGAGCCTTGCCCGAGAGTGTAAATCCGTTATAAGGAGAGTTTTTGCTCTTGGAGTAGAATTTATTAACATCTACTGTCCAAATTTCGTCGGGGTCAAAAATTGTAAGGTCAGCGATTGCACCGAGGGCAATTTCGCCAAGTCCGAGATTGAGAATGTTTGAAGGATTATATGTCATCTTGGAAAGCATTTCAGCCAGTGTCATTTTGCCCGTCTTTACAAGATAAGTAATACTAAGTGCAAGAGAAGTTTCCAAGCCTACAATACCGTTTGCCGCATATTCAAATTCAAGATTTTTTTCGTCAATATGATGAGGAGCATGGTCTGTGATGATAGCATCGATTGTGCCGTCACAAAGACCCTCGATAACAGCGTCAACGTCGTCCTGACTGCGAAGGGGAGGATTCATCTTTGCATTTGTGTCAAATCCCTCTACAGCCTCGTCTGTAAGAGAGAAATAGTGAGGAGCTGTTTCGCATGTAACCTGTACGCCTCTCTTTTTAGCCTGACGGATTAATTCAATACCGCCCTTTGTGCTTACATGAGCGATGTGTACCTTTTTGCCTTCATGCTCTGCGATTAAAATATCGCGGGCAATCATTGCCTCTTCAACTGCGGGAACAATCGGTCTTAAACCAAGGCGTGTGCATGTTTCGGAATCATTCATATGACCTGAGTCAAGAAGCGATAATTCTTCACAGTGGCTGATTACAGGAAGGTCAAAATGAGAAGCGTAGAGAAGTGCACGACGCATAACAGAACCGTTTTCAACGGGTCTGCCGTCATCGGAAACCGCTACAATGCCTTCTTTTTTCATTTCGCCCATTTCACTGAGCTCTTCGCCCTTTAAGCCCTTTGTGATTGCTCCTACAGGGAAAACTCGGCAACTGCCTACCTTTTCGGCACGGCTCTTTATAAAGTTTGCAACAGTAGCGTTGTCACAAACAGGGTTTGTATTTGGCATACAGCAAACAGATGTAAAGCCACCTGCTACAGCTGCCTGCGTACCCGTCTTGATGTCTTCTTTATATTCGTAGCCGGGTTCTCTGAGATGTACGTGCATATCGATTAAGCCTGCAGACACTACCATACCGCCGGCATCAATAACTTCGGCTTCACTATCTTCGATTTTTTCTGCAATCTGTACAATAACACCGTCTAAAATAAGGATGTCACCGTACATATCTATTTCGTTTTTAAGGTCAATAATGTGACCGTTTTTTACAAGTAATTTCATAAGTTTACCTCCCTTATAATTGATTCGGTAATTTTTATTTAGTCTGAAAGAAAATCGTTCAGATTGCGTATTAAATCGACTGCAGTGTACTCTGTGTACACAATGGAGATTTAATGCGTGAGATGGACGATTTTACTCAGCCTTATTCGTTACACAAAATATCCAGTACCGCCATTCTTACCGATACACCGTTAGTAACCTGTTCATTGATAACGCTATTTTCTCCGTCTGCAACATAAGAAGAAATTTCAATACCGCGGTTTACGGGACCGGGGTGCATGATGAGCGCATCAGGCTTTGCGAGCTTAAGGCGGTCAAGGCTCATACCAAAGAACTCGCTGTACTCTCTCACTGTGGGGAAAAGCGCAGCCTTCATTCGCTCAAGCTGGATACGGAGGTTTATGATAACATCCGCTTCAAAGACAGCCTCTTCAACGCTTTCGCACATTACCACATTACCTAAATTTTCAAAATCACGGGGGATAAGTGTGGGAGGACCTGCAATGTAAACTGTTGCACCAAGCTTTGTTAAAGCGTACGTGTCGCTTCGTGCTACACGGGAATGAGCAACGTCACCGATGATTGCAACCTTTAACCCTTCAAATCCGCCCTTCTTTTCACGGATTGTGAACATATCGAGTAGCGCCTGTGTGGGATGCTCGTTCATGCCGTCGCCTGCGTTTACAACGCTTGCTTTAACATTCTTTGCCAAAAGGTGCGGTGCACCTGCAGCACTGTGACGGATAACTATAATATCAGTACCCATGCTGTCAAGTGTTCTACCCGTATCGATAAGGCTTTCGCCCTTCTGGATAGATGAGCCGGATGCAGTAATGTTTGCACTGGAGGCACCCATATACTTACTTGCAAGCTCAAAAGATGTTCGTGTTCTTGTAGAATTTTCGTAGAAAAGTGTTATAAGGCTCTTGCCCTGCATGGCGGCAATTTTCTTATTGTCGGATAAAACAACTTTTTTCATCTCGACGGCCTTGTCTAAAATGTAGAGAATATCTTCTTTCGAAAGTTCCTGAATGCCCAAAAGGTCTTTTCTGCCTGACAGCATAATTTATTCCTCGCTTTCTTTTATCTGCCGCTTCTTTGGTCTAAAAGGTTTAACACCTTTTCAAAATCCTCTGGAAGAGGCGCGCTGTAATATACTTTTTCTTTTGTAACGGGATGAATAAAACCTATTTTTCCCGCATGAAGGAGCTGCCCCGGTAAGTTAAACTCCTCTTTTTTTACACCGTAGGTCTTGTCCCCTACAATGGGGTGACCTATATGCTTCATGTGCACTCTTATCTGGTGAGTGCGGCCCGTTCTCAGTTTGCAACGAACCAATGTATAAAGTCCGAACCTTTTTTCTACAAAAAAGTCCGTCACAGCCTCGCGGCTGTTTTTATAAGTGACAGCCATTTTTTTGCGGTCGTTGTCACTTCTTGCAATAGGTGCATCTATAGTGCCAGTATCTTCTTTTATATTGCCATGGACAAGTGCATAATATTCGCGTGAAAGCGACCTGTCACTAAGCTGGTCAGATAAAAACAGATGCGCCTCGTTTGTTTTTGCCACAACCAAAAGTCCTGTTGTGTCTTTGTCTATACGGTGCACAATCCCCGGACGGAAATGACCGTTTATGCCCGAAAGATTGCCCTTACAATGAAAGAGCACCGCATTTACGAGTGTGCCCGAGCTGTTGCCGGGTGCAGGATGCACCACCATGCCTCGGGGCTTATTAATTACCAGAAGATTATCATCCTCAAACACTATGTCAAGAGGGATATCCTCGGGTACGGCTTCGATTTCTTCAGGCTCGGGGACGCTAAATTCAATTACGTCCCCTGCTTTTAGCTTGTAAGAAGCGCTTTTAACCTGTCCGTTCACCTTTATTTTGCCTTCATCAAAGAGGTTTTTTACATATGAACGGGAAATAGATTCAACGTTTTCTGATATATATTTGTCTGCTCGCATTGTTTCAGTTGCGGTCAGTATGATGTTTTCGTCCATTATAAATCCCACAACCTTTCGTTTTTAATGCTTTTCTTTGTTGTCATCCATTGAGACAAATGCGTATATGACAAGCAGCACGGCACCTATCACAATGCCGCAATCAGCCACATTGAAGATATAAAAATCAATAAACTGAACATCAATAAAGTCACGCACGTATCCATACATTGCACGGTCAATAAGATTGCCTATCGCACCTGAAAGGATAAGTGTGCAGGACGTAAGGAAAAGGTTATTTTCGGGGCGGTATTTTTTAAAATACCACGCACCCACACCAAGGATAATAAAGGTAAGTAGTATAAGAAAAACTCTTTGTCCCTGGAGTATGCCCATACTTGCGCCCTTATTCTGAATATACGTAAAATTCAGGACACCTTTTATGATTTCAATGCTTCTGAAAACTTCGCCTCCGACTTTCCCCACAAACCAAAATTTCGATACCTGGTCTATCACGGCAAGTATAACGGCAACAAGACCGAATGCGGCGTATTTTATCCAAAGCTTTTTAGTTATTGTCTGTTTTTCGTTCAAAACAATCTCTCCATAGAAGTTCGTCACAGAAAGATACCCTCCCTCTGTGACGAAACAAATTTATTCTAAATTAGCAGCACATCTTGCGCAGATTGTAGGATGATTTTCGATTGTGCCTACAGTTTCGCTTACTGTCCAGCATCTTTCGCATTTTGCACCCTTTGCCGCTGTAATAGCAATATTATCTTCGCCACTTTCAACCGCTACGGAAGATACAATGAAGATTTCTGCGAGGCTATCTTCAATGCTCTTGAGGAAATCATAGTTTTCGGTTGTTGTGATAGTAACACTTGCCTCAAGGCTCTTACCGATTCTCTTATTTGCTCTTTCTTCTTCGAGAGCTTTAAGAACGCTTTCTCTTACAGTAAGAATCTTAGCCCACTTTTCTTCCAATGCGCTGTCAGCATATTCTGGCAGAACTTTGGGCATATCATTCATTGTAACGGAGAAGCTTTCAGAGGAAGCTTTATGAGGCATGTAGCTCCAGATTTCTTCAGCAGTATAGCAAAGGAAAGGTGCTACAAGCTTTACGAGAGAGTCAAGGATAATATACATTGCACTCTGAGCACTTCTTCTTGCCTTACTGTCTGCTTTCTGGGTGTAAAGACGGTCCTTGATAATATCAAGGTAAACATTACTCATATCTACAACACAGAAGTTGTGGATATTGTGATAAATCATATGGAATTCATAGCTTTCGTAAGCGGAGATAACCTTTTCAACAAGCTTATTAAGTCCGCCGAGAGCCCACTTGTCAATCTCTTCCATATCGGAGTATGCTACCATATCATTGTCGGGATTAAAGTCGGAAATATTGCCTAAGATGAAACGTGCTGTATTACGAATCTTTCTGTAAGCTTCACTAAGCTGCTTCAAGATTTCGTCTGAGATACGCATATCTGTCTTATAGTCAGCAGATACAACCCACAAACGGAGAATATCAGCACCGTATTTTTCGATGATATCGGAGGGAGCAATACCGTTGCCCTTACTCTTACTCATCTTTGCGCCTGTCTGGTCAACAATCATACCGTGAGTAATAACTGTCTTGTAAGGAGCGCATCCGCGGGCAGCTACACTTGTGAGAAGTGAAGACTGGAACCAACCGCGATACTGGTCGTTACCTTCAAGGTAAACATCAGCAGGGAAAGTAAGAGACTTTTTAACATCAAGAACGCCTGCGTGGCTACTTCCTGAGTCAAACCAAACGTCCATGATATCCTTTTCCTTTGTGAAACGTGTGCATCCGCATTCACAAGCTGTGCCGGAGGGCAAAATGTCGTCATCTGTAACCCATGCGATAGAGCCCTTTTCACCAAAGCGTTTTGCAACAGCTTCGATAGATTCGTCTGTAACAAGAGGCTTCTTACAATCTTCGCAGTAGAAAATCGGAATCGGAACACCCCATGTTCTCTGACGGGAAATACACCAGTCGTTACGGTCAACAACCATACTCTTGATTCTATCTTCACCCCAACCGGGAATCCATTTTACCTTTTCGATTTCCTTAACAGCGGCTTCCTTGATGTCTTCAACGGATGCAAACCACTGCTCTGTAGCACGGAATACGATAGGCTCATGGCATCTCCAGCAGTGAGGATACTGGTGGATAATGGGAGTAATAGCAAAAAGTGCATTATCACTCTTAAGTCTTTCAATAATCTTTTCGTTACTCTTTTCGTAGAAAAGACCGTTGAATTCGCCTGCGAGCTCATTGAGGTAACCCTTAGAGTCAACAGGAACAATAATCGGGATTTCCTTATACTTCTGGCATACGATATAGTCTTCTACACCGTGACCGGGAGCTGTGTGTACGCAGCCTGTACCTGCGTCAAGAGTAACGTGGTCGCCCACGATAATCATACTTTCACGGTCAATAAAGGGGTGGAAGCACTTGATGTATTCCATTTCGCTACCCTTTAAAGTACCGATAGTTTCATATTCTGTGATGCTGCCTGCAGCCATTGTAGATTCAACAAGCTCTGTTGCAACAACATAAATCTCTTCGCCTGCTTTAACAAGAGAGTATTCAAAATCGGGATTAAGAGAAATAGCCACGTTTGCAGGAAGTGTCCATGTAGTTGTTGTCCAGATAACAAAGTAAACCTTTGTTTTATCAATGCCCATTTTTTCAAATACGCCGTTATCTTCCTTTACGTTGAACTTAACGTAGATAGAGTTTGCCTTATCCTCTGCGTATTCGATTTCAGCTTCGGCAAGAGCTGTTTCACAGTCGGGACACCAGTAAATGGGCTTAAGACCGCGGTAGATGTAACCCTTCTTTGCCATTGTGCCGAAAATACGAATCTGTTCAGCTTCGAACTTGGGGTCAAGTGTTACATAAATATCGTCCCAGTCGCCAATAGAACCAAGGCGCTGAATCTGCTTTTTCTGGTTTTCAACATACCCGAGCGCAAAGTCACGGCATGTTTCGCGGAATTTAACAGGGCCTGCCTGATCGCGGTTGATACCTAATTTTTTGATAGCCTGGCGTTCAATAGGGAGACCGTGTGTGTCCCAGCCGTGAATATAGGGAGCCTTAAAGCCACTCATATTCTTGTAACGTGTAATGATGTCCTTAAGGGTCTTGTTGAGCGCATGACCCATGTGCATATCACCGTTTGCGTAGGGAGGACCGTCATGCAAAATAAAGAGAGGCTTGCCCTCGTTATGTGCCATGAGCTTACCATAGAGGTCCTCTGTAAGCCATTTATTGAGAATTTCGGGTTCGCGCTGAGGGAGAGACGCCCTCATAGGGAACTCAGTCTTCGGAAGATTCAGTGTCTGACTGTAATCCATCGTTATCACTCCTTGAATTGATAATTTTCGCTACAAGCTGCTTTTGTGCGTCAAGTATTGAATCAATCTGTACACCGTAAGCGTACAAATCGTTTGCGAGCTTTTCTTTGTCTTTTAAAATCTGATTTGCTGTTACACGAGCACTTTCACGGATGAATTCCGCATCACTTTCCGCTTTCTGTATAATTGCTTCGGATTTCTGCACGGCACTCTTATTCAAATCATCTGCTGCCTTCTGCGCAACAATAAGAGTATCACGCATTGTGTCTTCCATGCTCTTGTATTTGTTGACAAGGTCTTCCAAAACCTCAAGTCTGTCGCGAAGCTTTATGTTCTCCTTGTAAATGGATTCATAATCGCCTGCTATGACTGCAAAAATCTCATCAACATCGGACTGTACATAGCCACCCATTTTTTTCTTGAATTCAATCTTTTGTAATTCGAGAGGTGTAAGCATCTTTTTTCCCGTCCCTTCTTTAGATTCAGCTGTATTTTTGAAGGGTTATAAATATACGACCCTTCTTGCTTCTGCCGTTTACGTCAGTAACACGTGCCTTGCCGTGATGTCTGACGGAGATAATATCGTTTTCTTTAATTTCCTTATCACATTTGGTGCATATGACCTGATTGAGGAAAAATTTTTGTCCTTCTATGTATTCTGCCGCCTTACTGCGCGATGACTTAAGCATCACACTCACAACGCTGTCGGCTCTTAATGATGCCACAGTACCTGTTATCTCTTCAAAATTGAGCTTAACCGTTATGTTTTCGGCGTTTTCGACTACACATTTTATAAACACACCGCCTACTGATATAAGGCTATCTGCAATGTATTCTGCCACGTTATCAGAGGCGAATATCACGCATCGGTCGTTTTCGCAGATTATGTCGCCCACATTTTTGCGCTCAATGCCAAGGTGCATTATACTGCCCAAAAAATCCGGATGCTTTAAAGAGCCAATCCCACGTCCCGTGCACACAATTGCACTTATGGGGAAAACCTCGTCATAATCCGAAAACGAAAGCATTACCCGACCTGCGTCATCAAAACCGCCGTATGCTTTAAAGGGTGTTTCGTCGATATGTTTTTTTCGGTTTATAACCTCGCTGTATTCTCTCTCTGAGAGAAAATCCGTAAACATAGCCCGTCCGGTTTTTTTATAAAGCTCAGCTTTGTCAAAAACCCGTGCCAATACTTCGCGTATTTCACTGTCTGCCGCGGCAAGAAATTTTTCACGGTTATTCATTTATATGTCCAGTGAGAACTCTTCCCCGCTGCCTACAAGCTCTGAGATATCGCCTGCAATTTCGGTGCCCTGAGGTGTTACAACGAAAATATCGTTGCTAACCTTCTGCATACTGCCGTCAACAGCGTAAGATGCACCGTAAACAACGTCAACCGCTCTTGTTGCTTCTGCGCGGTCAAGACGTGCTATGTTAAAAATAACGGGGGTTCTTTCCTTGAGGTGGTCAATAATAACCTTCACATCACTGTTTGAGTCAAGCTTTACGACAACAATTTTATGTGCAGAACCAGAGCCAATGCTTACAACCTTAGCCCTTTTTGAGGGTACGGGGCTGAGAGCTGGCATCTCCTCGCGCACACTTTTGGGAGCACTCTTTACCTCTGCTTCCATAATTTCATCATCTTCATCATCAATTACGGGGAAAACAAATTTTTTTATTGTGTCTAAAATTGCCATCTCTTCTTCTCCTATCTTTTTCCGAATATAAGGGAACCTACTCTTACCATTGTGGCGCCTTCCTCCACGGCAACAGTGTAATCACCGCTCATGCCCATGGACAGAATGTCAAAATCGGGGATTTCTGCTTTGTATTTATCAAACAGCTCCCTCGCCCTTTTGAACACCCACCTTACACTATCCGGGTCGTCACTTTTAGGTGCCATGGTCATCAGTCCGCGAACGCGTACAGACCCAAATTCCCCTATCTTAATTATTATATCTTTTATTTCGTCTGTTGTCAAACCATATTTAGTGATTTCGCCCGATATATTTACCTCTAAAAGAACATCCTGAACAACGCCCTTTTTGCAGGCGATGCGGTTGATTTCTTCCATAAGCTCAAAGGAGTCAACAGAATGGATAAGACAAGCTTTGCCCACAACGTATTTTACCTTGTTTTTCTGCAAATGACCTATAAGGTGCCAGCTGCAGTCGGGAAAAAAGTCTGTTTTTTCAAGCATTTCCTGTACGCGGTTTTCACCAAAGGTTCGACAGCCTGCGTCATATGCTTCTTGTATTTTTTCGCAAGGAAAGGTTTTTGTCACCGCTATGAGCGTAACAGGCTCAGTAAAACTGCTTTTTGCCTTTGCTTTTTTAATTTCGTCATTTACAAAATCTATCTGCTCTCTGACAGTACCCATAACCTTACCTCGTACTTTCGTTCATGTAAATTTCAAGTATTTTGTCTGCCGCTTCGTCCTTTTTTAAATCGGTTACACAAATCGTATAGTCGCAGTTTGCATATGCTTCACGCCTTGAATCCAAAAGCTTTTTTGCCTCTTCCTTTGTTTTGCCCGACAAAAGGGGTCTTGAGGTTGTGTTATCGCCTATGTTTTCAAACACCTTGTCAATATCGGCACTAAGGCAGAAAACTATGTTGTTTTCTCTTAAAAGGTCAATATTACTGCGTCTTATAACTGCGCCTCCGCCCAAGGATATTACTGCACCCTTTTTATTTTTGAGCTTTTTTATAACGTCTGTTTCCAAATCGCGGAAATGCTCTTCGCCGTAAAGGGCAAAAATGTCCTTTATTTCCATGCCTGTCTCTTTTTCTATAACAGAATCCGTGTCAATAAACTCAGCCCCCGTAAGAGCACAAAGCCTTTTTCCGATTGTGGATTTGCCAGTTCCCATAAAACCTGTTAAAACAATTGACTTGTCAAGCTCTGTCATGCGGTAAAGATAATCAATTGTTTCCTCGTCAACCTTAGTGTCGGTAAAAAGCTCAAAGGCGATAACCGCCTGATTTATGAGCATACCTATGCCGCCTACAGTCTTAAGCCCTGCCTCAGACGCTTTTTTCAAAAACGCCGTCTCGCGAGGGCAATATACAATGTCACATACTACGGTATCTTTTTTGAGATTTTCAAAATTAATATCCATAGGCAGTTCATCGGTATTCATGCCAACACTTGTGGTGTTAACGATAATATCCGCACCAATAAAGCCACAGCACGCCTGAGCAACAGAGTGATAATATTTATTAATCCTATCTGCCAGTTTTTCGGCTTTTTCGTATGTACGGTTTATGATGCCTATCATTTTCGCGCCTGCATCAGCCATTGCCATACAAACGCCCTGTGCCGCACCGCCTGCACCTAAAACAACTACTGATTTACCTTCAACGTCAACGCCCTTATATTTAAGTGAGCGTATAAAGCCCGGGCCGTCAGTGTTATAGCCTTTGATTACACCATTTGTATTTACAAGAGTGTTACATGCGCCCATTTTTTTTGCAAAGGGGTCAATCTCGTCACAGAGGTCATGGGCAGTTACCTTATGGGGTATGGTCACATTAAAGCCGCGTATGTTTAATGCACGCATGCCGTCAAGAGCTTTTGCTACCTCGCCCTGCTTTACCTTATAGGCAGAATATGTGTAGTCAAGCCCTGTTTTTTCAATCATTGTATTGTGGAGCTGAGGCGATATGGAATGCTCTATAGGGTTACCTATAACGCCCAGCTGAATTGTTTTGCCTGTTATGTTCATGTATTGTCGCCTCTTTTTATCCTTTTGATAAAAGGTTTTTCAAGAATTCGTTTAAATTTGATAAATACATTTTCTGTTGAGATATCTATCGGCTTTACAAGTATTGTAAAGAGTCCCCCTCTGTTACCGCCCCAGATATCGGTAAAAATCTGGTCGCCTATAGCAACTGTTTTTTCGGGGTCAACCTGCATGATTTCGGCAGCTTTAACATAGCCGTATGCCTTGGGCTTTAAAGCATCGCATACGAAATCGGTTATGCCGATACTGTCACAAAAGGGCTTGACCCTTTCGTAGCAGTTGTTTGATACAACGCAGATTTTTATGCCGCCTTGACGCATGTCGGACAAAAATTTTTCCACATCAGGAGTCGGATTAGGGTCATTATGGGGCACTAAAGTATTGTCTATATCAAGCACCACAGCCTCCATACCCATTTTAGTGAGCATGGAGGCAGTGATGCAGCTTATATTCTCAACATAAAGGTCGGGATATAAATTTTTCATATCTTACAGTCTCTCAACAACAGCGTCGCCCATTTCTTTGCAGCCTACAAAGGGCATTCCGCCTGCAATATCGCCTGTACGGATACCGTCTTCCAAAACCTTTGCTACTGCATTTTCGATGCAGTCAGCTTCTTTTTGCATACCGAAGGAATAACGGAGCATCATAGCACCCGAGAGGATTGTTGCCAAGGGGTTTGCCTTGTTTTCTCCAGCAATGTCGGGAGCGGAACCGTGAACGGGCTCATACATGCCAAATGTGCCCTCGCCCAAGGATGCAGAGGGAAGCATACCGATAGAGCCTGTAATCTGGCTTGCTTCGTCGGAAAGGATATCGCCGAAGATGTTGCTTGTTGCAATAACGTCAAACTGACGGGGGTTACGTACAAGCTGCATAGAAGCATTGTCAACATAAAGGTACGAAACTTCAACCTCTGGGTAACGGGGAGCTACCTCGCGTGTAACCTCTCGCCATAAACGTGAGGATTCAAGTACGTTTGCCTTGTCAACAACTGTAACGTGTTTATTGCGCTTCATTGCAATCTCAAAAGCGTGGATAAGAAGGCGTTCAACCTCTGCCTTTGAATAGCTTTCAGTGTCATATGCCCAGTCGCCCGCTTCATTTCTGCCATTTTCACCAAAGTAGATACCGCCTGTAAGTTCACGAACAATCATAATGTCGATACCGTCGCCGATGATTTCACTCTTCAAGGGAGATGCCTCGCTTAACTCCTTATACATAACTGCAGGACGCAAATTTGCATAAAGACCCAAGCCTCCGCGGAGACCCAAGAGTGCCTGCTCGGGACGGATGCCGGGGATATTTTCCCACTTGGGACCGCCTACAGCACCCAAGAGCACGCTGTCAGATGCCTTTGCCTTTGCAAGTGTTTCTTCTGTGAGGGGCTTGCCATATTCATCGATAGAACAACCGCCTGCAAGTAAATACTCGTACTTGAATTCATGACCAAACTTTTCGGCAACCTTGTCCAAAACCTTTATTGTCTCACGTACTACCTCGGGGCCGATACCGTCACCGGGAATAACTGCTATATTTTTTATCATTTTCAATTCCTCATTCCTGTTTTTTCTAAGGCTGAAAGAAAATCGTTCAGATTATGTTTCTGTTTGACCGCCGTGTACTATGTGTACATAAGGGAGAACAGAAACACGAGATGGACGATTTTACTCAGCCGCATTACAATTTCTGCTGTGCATAACCAACCAAACCACCACATTCTACTATTTCCTGAATAAATTCGGGGAAGGGTGTTGTAGTGTATTCTTTACCCTTTGTTTCGTTACGGATAATACCCTTTGAAAGGTCAGCGGAAATTACATCGCCCGCTTCTGCCTCGTTAACACATTCCTCGCTCTCTAAAATAGGAAGACCTATATTGATAGAGTTACGGTAGAAAATACGTGCAAAGCTCTTTGCAATGATAAGGTCAATACCGCTTGCCTTAATAGCGATAGGAGCATGCTCACGGGATGAACCGCAGCCAAAATTCCAGCCACCAATCATGATATCGCCTGAATTTACCTTTGTAACAAAGGTTTTGTCGATATCCTCCATACAGTGTGCCGCAAGCTCTTTTTCAACACTGGTGTTAAGATATCTTGCAGGGATGATAACGTCTGTGTCAACGTTATCGCCATATTTAAAAACATTACCTTTTACGTTCATTTTCAAGTCCTCTTTCCATATAGATTAGTCCATTACAGGAGCTGTGATGTAGCCTGTAAGCGCACTTGTAGCTGCAACAAGGGGAGAAGCAAGATAAACCTCACTGTCTACATGACCCATTCTGCCTACAAAGTTGCGGTTTGTTGTTGCGATTGCTCTCTCGCCGTCAGCTAAGATACCCATATGACCGCCAAGGCAAGGGCCACAAGTGGGAGGAGATACAATGCAGCCTGCATCCATAAAGATGTTAAGAAGGCCTTCTGCTAAAGCTTCCTTGTAAATTTTGGGAGTTGCAGGAATAACGATAACACGTAAATTTTCCTTAACTTTTTTACCCTTTAATACTTCTGCTGCAATGCGAAGGTCTGTAATTCTGCCGTTTGTACAGGAGCCTATTACAACCTGGTCAAGCTTAACCTTTAAGCTTTCGGCTTCTTCGGCTGTTTTGCCGTTAGAGGGAAGATGCGGGAAAGCTACCATAAAGGGAACTTCACTAAGTTCAATATCCATAACGTATTCATAGGGAGCATCAGTATCGGGAGTATATGTTGTATATTCCTTAACGCCTGCTTCCTCCATATATGCAACTGTCTTTTCATCAGCAACAAAAATACCGTTTTTGCCGCCTGCTTCAATTGCCATGTTTGCAATTGTAAACCTATCGTCCATTGTAAGTGATGCTACACCGTCGCCGAAAAATTCCATTGACTTGTAAAGTGCACCGTCAACGCCGATTTTAGAGATAATATACAAAATAAGGTCCTTACCGGAAACACCCTTTTTAAAGTTACCCTTAAGGTTAAAGCCGATAGCGGAAGGCACCTTCATCCATGCTTTTGCCTTGCTCATGCCGATAGCCATGTCAGTTGAGCCTACGCCTGTAGAAAATGCGTTTAATGCGCCGTATGTACATGTGTGGCTGTCTGCACCGATAACTGCGTCACCTGCTTTAACAATACCCATTTCGGGCAAAAGTGCGTGTTCAACGCCTGCACAGCCACCCTCAAAAAACTTTTTGATGCCGTGCTTTTCGCTAAATTCTCTCACCTGCTTGCAGTTCTGCGCACTCTTTATATCCTTTGTGGGTGTAAAGTGGTCAAGAACAAAGCACACCTTGTCGGGATCGGAAATAGTAAGATTGCCCTTTTCGAAAACATTTACCGCAACGGGACCTGTTACGTCATTCGCCATAGCAAGGTCAAGGTTTATTAAAACAAGATCGCCCGCCTTTACCGAATCAAGACCTGCTTTTGCCGCCAGAATCTTTTGTGTCATTGTCTGTGCCATATATGTAAACCTCCTAAAATTTTTCTACTATATAATATATCCGACAATATATTTATGATATTATAAACCTATTTTAAGCCTACGTCAAGAAGTTTCCCCCTTTGTTTGGCACAAAATAAAATATTTTTTGAATTTTTTTAAAAAAACTCTTGCATTTTGTGATTTTCTTTGCTACAATAGGCAATGCATTAATTGATAATCGGTCTTTGTGCCTCGCACAGGACTTAATTTTTGACTTTTGGCTAAGGAGGTTTATTGGTATGGCAAAGTGTGATGTATGCGGTAAGGGTGTTACATTCGGCATCCAGGTGAGCCACTCTCATCGTCGTTCTAACAGAACATGGAAGGCTAACGTAAGAACAGTAAAGGCCCTTGTAAACGGTACTCCCAAGACTCTCCATGTATGCAGCCGTTGCCTTCGCAGCGGAAAGATCGTTCGCGCTATCTAAGCGAATTTGAGAGAGAAACAGAAAGCGAGAGGAAATCCTCTCGCTTTTTTGTTAGTTTGTTTATTTTACTTTATGGGTGATTATAATGAAACGAGTATTATCTGTTTTATTGGTATTAATAATTATATTTTCTTCTCTTCCCGTTTTAGCCGCCACTGATTATGACGAGGAGGGTGCATACCGTGAGTGCTACACTCTCTATCCCGATTTTATAAACAAAATCAAGGATTTGGGCATAACGGACAAACAGCTTATGACATTTGTGAAAAGCGTTGAGGATAAAGTTCTTGCACAAGGCGTTGATCTCACCGAAGAAAATTTTGACGATTTGATGTATGTTTCGTTTAAAGAAGCATTCAAGTTGCGAAAAAACCTCAAGGTGAGGGATGCTCTTGCAAAGGCTTATCCCAAATCTGCCACTGCCGCCATGGACGGCATTATAACAGAGGAATTTATGCCTGTTTACATTACGGTAAAGAGGTTTTTGTTCGGCATTACAACGCCTGTTATTACGCTAAGCGGTGACAAGACGGATATATTGGTGCACCACGTTTATATGCCCCAGGGCGCGAGCATATTTGTGGGTTTTTATGACGATGTGGGCACGCTTCTTCATGCACATATAAATCCCACAGAGGCAATAAATTGCACATGCGAAAACGCAAGCTATGCGAAGGCATTCGCGTTTGACAAAAATTCACTTTCCCCTCTCTGCGACAGCTATACACTGAATTTTTAAAAGAGCACTGCATACGCTGAAGTGATATAAAGATGGTAGACACTAAAAAAACAGTGTCTACCATCTTTTTGTATGATAAAATTAAAATAAGGAGTTGATAAATATGGGAAGACCTAAAGGTGGCACAAATATTCATCACAGCAAAGAAGAAAAACTT
>JAFUJZ010000009.1 GCA_017467965.1 Clostridia bacterium | reverse complement strand
TTTTCTCTGCTCGTATCAAGGATAGACAAGCCGTGCTCTTTTTTATATTTCGCAACAAGCTCACTGGCGTACATTCGCCTTTCGAAAAGCTCCGCCATCTGCCTGTCAACATCGTTAATTATTTCTCTTGCTTTTTCAAGCCCCATTACATCATCAGGATTGGGGAAATCATATGTATCTTCATCCCAATAAAGCGAGTAACGTGTTATCACATTGTTTACCATGTCATATGTGACGCTAATGCTGTTTTCAGGGAAAGGTACATCGTTTACGATTCGTGTTGCAGTGAGCGTTGAACGTTCATTCTGAGTGTTAAACTTGTCTTCCGTTTCGTCAAACTTATCTCCTGCAAGAGTTTTTGCAAATGCTTTTATATCCTCTTCTGGAGCAATGCTACCGCTGTCGCTTGTTTTCTTTTCGGGTTCATCATACTTTGTAAAATATGAATATATGTTTGTAACCAATCCTGTTTCGCCGTTATATGTCACGTTCATATATCGGTTTTCACCCTGTAAGCTAAAGCTTACAAAATACTTATCCTCACCCTTATATGTATAGCTTTCGGCAAATTTCATATCATCTGTGATTTTAAGGAGAGGTAAGCTTCTAAGTACCTTTTCAACCTCGTTTGGCTTAACAAGGCTCTCCATTTTTTCGATTTCACCCTGTTCATTAGGATTGAGCATTGCTTCATTTTTAGTAAACGTTCCGCCTGTGCCCATTTCCATATCAGCGGCAGAATCCTCCGTAATGCCTGCATAGCGGTCAAAGTATTCTTCTGTTACAATAATGCCTGAGCTCACCTCTACATAGCCCTTATCTATTGAATAAAAGAGCTTAACCTGAGGCTCTGTCTCGGAATAATCTGTAGCATAATAAAGCTTAATCGGAAAGTTCTTTTCATATTCCTCTTCGGATTCACTAATAAAATCAAAAGCGGGGTTGCCTAATAATGCTATAAACTTTGCATCCTCATCAAGGCTTGCTGACACACTCTGCACATACATCTTGTCCTTTGTTGCTCTTATGCGCAACACAACACGGTTGGATTCAACATTCATGTTACTGTATACACGGTCAAATGTAAACACAAAGCTCTTATATCTTCCCGAGTAGCTTGTAGTTATTTTATCTTCATTTAGTACAAGATTATCATCACCCCCGTCAAAATATTCGGGGAACATTGTTTTAATAGTTTCTTCTGCCATGGGACGTGCATCGGAGATAGTATAGTCAATTAATGTTCTGTCCGATGTATAATCCATTTGTTCATAGTAGTTATATGTAACTATCCTGCCCAGACTATCCGTTGACACATATAATTCCTTCGTGTAGTCCTTTGTGTGCCATGTAAAGTCATAACGGAGTACATCGTCGTATTTGTTTTCGGAATAGGTGAATTCCGTCAATTCCTCGGGTACATTAATCTTTGCCTTAACCTTTAAAAGCACCTCTTCGGGCAGACTTTCTGCGGCAAAAACGGGCAACGCAGAAAACGCCATTACAAACACCAATAATACCAATACCAACTTTTTCATACTACCACTCCTTTGTTTTATCAAATCAAATTCTGCGAAGCAGAATTTATTCCTTCGTTCTGCGTTTTGCGTTCTACACTCTGCACTTATTCCATTTCCTCAAAGCTGTAAATATACCTATCAGCCACATTTTTCATTTCCACTTCAAACGCGTCCCACCTCTTATCCCAAACGCAAACCACCTTTGCACCGGTGCTTTTTGCCGTTTTTACAGCTGTGGGTACATCTTCAAATATTACGCAATCGGCTATATCGACACCAAGCCGCTCTGCTGCATAAAGATACACATGCGGATCACGCTTGCTTATACCGGATTCGTCCGTAGATACAAAAACGTCAAATAAATCATACACGCCCGTGTGCCTAAGTGCCGCTTCGTAAAGAGTTTTTGAAGACGATGTTGCAAGGGCAATTTTCACACCTCTCGCTTTAAGATTTTCGATATATTCCTTTGCTCCTTTTTTAAGCTCAAGATTATTTGCGTATTCATAAAGTGCTCTTTCGTCCCATTCATTGATTAAATCTTCTACAGTATCGTTGAGATTAAATCTTTTGATTGAATATTCGGCACATTCTACACCTGTCATTGTACTTATGGTGCGTGCATAATCCTCGGGCACATCAATGCCTCTTGCACTAAGATAATCCACATCTATCTTATCCCATACATGGATAGAGTCAAGTATTGTGCCGTCCATATCAAAAATAACACCTTTAAAATCCATTTTAACCACCTGATTTATAATAATTTACTTTGCAACATTTAAACTTAACACCAAAAACTAAAAACTTATAACCCAAAACTTTCAAGTGATTAGTGTTCAGTTTTAAGTGGTTAGCTATTAGTTCTTTCGCACTACGGCAGTCACGCATTTAATTCATCATTTCAAGTGCTCTCACGATAAAATCAATAGTTTCGGGAAGACTAGACACTTCCCATCTTTCCTTGGGAGAGTGTACATCATAGAGCTGAGGGCCAACGCTAACCATTTGCATATCGGGTTTTACTGATGAAAAGAATGCACATTCCAATCCCGCGTGTACACCTATTACCTTCAATTCCTCACCCACTACATCACTGTATGCTTTTTTCATAATTCTTATGAGGTCATTTTCGCCTTTTTCTTCCCAAATGGGGTTTTCGGAGGGGATTGAAAGGTTATATCCGTAAACCATGCTCAGTGCTTTTGCCGCTCTTTTTCTCTCCTCGGAATGGAATTTTGAGCTACTTCTTGCGAGTATTTCAATATGCAGCTTATCGCCTAACTTTACAATACCGATATTCTGGCTTGTTTCCACAAAGTCGGGAGTGTATTTACTCATATAAAACACACCCGAATGTACGCTCACAAGGAAAGATACAAACTTGTCTCTGTCCTCTTTTGAAAGTACTGTATCAACATCACATTTTTGCACGGTGAACAAAACATCCTTTTCGTTAGCATATTCTGCCTTTACCGCTTCTTCAAAACATTTAACAGCAGCATCAACATCGCAGTCTGTTGCAATCACGGCTTCTGCCTCGGCACATATTGCGTTCACAACTCTGCCTGCATTAAATGTTGCCACGTCACAATCCATATCAAGCATGAGATTAGAAAGCATCTTTATTGCATTTGCTCGGGGCAAATTAATATCGCATCCACTATGACCGCCCAAAAGGTTCATAACTTTTATTTTGTAACCTTGTTTTGTATTTTTGACCTTTTTAACCTCGCTGTCAAAAATAATGCTTACGGTATTTGAGCAAGAAGACGAAATACTGTCCTTTTCCTCCCAGTCAAGATTTAAAAGATACTTACCGTCAAGATACTTAACGTCTAAGTTTTCTGCACCCTTCATGCTGGTTTCCTCTTCAACGGTAAAGATTGCACGCAACTGGGGATGCTTTAATGTGTCATCAGAGAGAATATACAGCATCATGGCTACCCCTGCTCCGTCATCAGCACCAAGGCTTGTGCCCTTTGCCTTTAAAAAGTCCCCATCACGGTAAATTTCAATAGGGTCAGTTATGGGGTTATATACCTTGTCACTATCAGCAACGCAAACCATGTCCATATGGCTCTGGAGTATTACGCGCTCTGCGTTTTCATAGCCCTCTGATGCTTTCTTTTCCATGATAACGTTGCCGTAGGAGTCCATTTCGCACTTGAGGTTATGTTCCTTTGCCCAATTTATAAGATACTCGCCCACTTTTCTTTCATTGCCCGAGCCGTGGGGAATAATTGAAAACTCCATAAATTCTTTTATAATTTTTTCGTCTCTCTTCATGATATTTTCTCCTCTATTAATAATACTTTCCAAAGCGTTAAAAAGTTGCATCTATTCTCAAAAAAGAGAGTAAAATTTCATAATTTTACCCCCTTAAAAATTAGTCTGTTTCTATTTTCCAGAATGAACCAAAATCCCACACCGTGCCGGCTGTAACCTTTTTAAGGTTTGACATGTCAAACATTGAAAAATACAACTTGTTGAATTCTTCTGTCATATCCCAAAGAAAAACCTTGTCACGGTTTGAAAAATTATCCGTCATATCCTTGGGATTATATATACCAACCGTTACTTTAACCGTCGGGTCATCACCGCTCAGATGACAACTCGTCGCCTTTACATTACCCAGGTACTTTTTTGATGCAGCGCCCTTGGGTTCTGTTGTTACGTATGCACCGTTATCAAAGAAACAATAACGTGAAAAGTCTTTATTGACACACGCCATTGTACTATAAGACAGTGCCATTTTCACATCTCTTAAAAATGTGATTTCACAGTCAAGGTTAACAGTATCGCCTACAAATGTATACACCCGCTTTACATCGGCATAGTTAAGATAATCAACATTACCGAGCTTGAGTGTTGTATGCTCTTCAATAACAAGACGGTTAACGTACTTGGATTCACCAACGCTAAGCACAAAGCTTTCACCCGTTACAGAATCGTACATCCCCATAGAACGAAAAACCTCGCTGCCATGATTGCCGCCTGTGAATTCAAGATTTTGGTTTATAGGATTGAGCACACGAAAAACATATTCCCAGTCAGTAGCTCCGCCTATAACAACTTTTTCAGTCATTCCGTCTGAATACGACATGTTACCAAGATTCCACGTGCCCCACTCGGTCTGATAAAGCTGTGTCTTAATAGTTTTACCGCCCTGTGTCATATGGGTTACTTCGTACTTTGTATCGTCAACCTTTGTAACATACATGTCTGCATATGCAATATTTGTATTGTAAAAACGCTGTGCCTGCAATGCAAGAGAAGCAACAGTCTCATCAATTGCCTCCGATGCACAAATGTCAATGGGCGACAAAAGCATTATAATTGTCAGCACAATCAAGCATATTCTTTTTAGCATTACGCATATTCCTTTCGCCATGATTATTTTGCCTCAACATGGCTTTTTTCAACCATAGAATCAATTTCTTCCGAAAAATCCTTTGCCTCTGTGGCTTTTTTTGACGCATACATAAGATATTCAATATTGCCCTCGGGACCACGTATAGGCGAAAAATCAAGACCCTCAACCGCAAATCCCAGCTCTTGAGCAAATGCTGTTATATTTTTCACAACATCCTTGTGCACATTAATATCTCGTACAACGCCTTTTTTGCCAACGTTTTCACGGCCTGCTTCAAACTGAGGCTTTATAAGCGCCACAACTTCGCCGCCATCCTTTAAAAGGTTGTACGCTACCGGCAATACAAGCTTAAGTGATATAAACGCTACGTCAATGGACGCAAAATCCAAAAGAGTTTCAATCTGCTCTTTGGTTACAAAACGGATATTTGTCCTCTCCATATTGACAACGCGTTCATCACAGCGAAGTTTCCACGCCAATTGACCATAGCCTACGTCAACGGCAAAAACCTTGCCTGCGCCGTTTTGGAGCATGCAGTCCGTAAAGCCACCCGTAGATGCACCAATGTCCATGCAAACCTTGTTTTCAAGATTAATCGGGAAAGTTGCCATTGCCTTTTCAAGCTTCAAGCCACCACGGCTTACGTATTTAAGTGTTTCGCCACGAACTTCTACCTTGTCTTTTTCGCCAATTTGGTCGCCTGCCTTATCACTGCGCTGATTGTTTACGAAAACCTTGCCTGCCATGATAAGACTTTTTGCCATTTCACGGCTGGGACACAAACCTTCTTCAACAAGATACAAATCAAGCCTTCGCTTCGCCATCAAACCATTCCTTTTCTATTCTGTCTGCTATGCTTACGCTATCGAGCATATACTTTCTCTCTATTTCGTCATATGTTCCGTGTGTTACATAGTCGTTAACCGCAATCGAAACAAAGCTCACACTTATGCCTTTTTCAGAGAGGCTAAGTGCAATGCTTTCACCTATGCCGCCTCGACGGATGTTTTGCTCAACACACACGAGCTTTTTTGTTTTACTACAGCTTTCAGCGATAGTGTCTATATCAATAGGTGCAATCGTCCTCAGATTAATAACATCACATTCAATATTCACATCAGAAAGACGCTTTGCCGCACTCATTGCCCCAGAAAGCGTTACGCCCTCTGACACGATTGTAATATCATCACCGTGACGCACGTACTGAGCCTTAGACAATTCAAAATCGCCCATATCACATTCGTACTGTAAACTGCCTCTTGGGTATCTCACAACCACGGGGCCGTCACATTCGTTAACAGCATAACGGAGCATTTTTCTCAGTTCGTCAAAAGAGCAAGGTGACAATATTGTCACATTCGGTGCAGTTGAAAAGAACGATACATCAAATATTCCCTGATGCGTTTTTCCGTCGCCAGGAACAAGCCCTGCTCTGTCAATCGCAAACACAACATGCTGACCCGAAAGCACAACATCGTGCATGAGCGAATCATATGCTCTTTGCGCAAAGGTGGAATACAAGCTTACTACAGGCACCATGCCGCAACCCGCAAGTCCTGCTGCAAAGGTAACTGCATGCGCCTCTGCAATACCAACGTCAAAGAATCTGTCGGGAAACTCTTTTGCAAAATTCTCCAGTCCGCTGCCAAGGGTCATTGCAGGTGTAATCACGCTTACATTATCGTTTTCGCGTGCAATCTTTGCAATTTCGTCACCGAATACGGATGAATATGTCTCAGTATTACTTTCAGCCACACCTACCATTTTATTAAAACCGGATACACCGTGATATTTCTGAGGTTCTTTTTCGGCAAAGGAATACCCCTTGCCTTTTTTTGTAATAACATGAACAAGTACAGGCTCATCAAGCTTGATGGCTCTTCTGAAAACTTCTTCCATGCCGCGGATATCATGTCCGTCGATAGGGCCCAAATACGTCACACCCATTTCTTCAAAAATAACACCGGGTGAAACAAGGTACTTTACATGCTCCTTTGTTCTGCGGATAAGGTTTGCAATATCATGACCGTACTTCGGGATTTTTTCCAAAGCAGAATCAATGCCTCTCTTACTTTTTACATAACCCGCGCTTGTTCTCGCACGTGTAAGGTAACTACTCATTGCACCTACGTTTTTTGAAATAGACATTTCGTTATCGTTTAGGATTATGAGCATTTTTTTCTGTTCCTGTCCGATATTATTAAGCCCTTCCATGGCAAGACCGCCCGAAAGTGCCCCGTCACCGATAACCGCCGCTACATTATACTTTTTACCCGACATATCCCTTGCACAGGCAGCGCCTAACGCAAGTGACAGTGATGTAGACGTATGACCAGATGTATAGCAGTCGTTTTCATTAGCGTTGGGGTCACAAAAACCACACTCACCGTCAAGACGCCTGAGTGATTTAAGCTCTTCTTTCCTACCTGTCAAAATCTTGTGCGTATAGCTCTGATGCCCTACGTCCCATACAATTTTATCCGTGGGCACTCTGAGCACTCTGTGAAGAGCAATCGTCAGTTCAACGGCACCAAGGTTACTCGCCAAATGACAACCGTTCTGCGCAGTACAGTCTACAATATAATCACGGATTTCGCCCGCTAAGGTATACATCTGCTCGGTATTAAGCTTCATTAAATTTTCACGGTCAGTTACTTTATCAATCAACTTTTCCATAGTGAAAAACCTTTCTATATAAGCGCAAATTCCTCCATAATAATCTAAAGTACATTATAGCACATTTTGTCATAAATGTAAAGCGGTTTGATTATTTTACCGTATATTGGGGTCAAGGTCCTTTTATGTAAAAAATAAAAGAACCATACCGACTGGTATGATTCTTTGTTGGTGCGAGAGGCGGGACTTGAACCCGCATGGTCTCCCACACGCACCTTAAACGTGCGCGTATGCCAATTCCGCCACTCTCGCATATGTATTCGTT
>JAFUJZ010000008.1 GCA_017467965.1 Clostridia bacterium | reverse complement strand
CATATCGCATTTGCGTAGCAAATATATCGTCAAATGATAGGTGAGGACTTTCGTTTCAAAGTCCTTTTTTTATTCTGGGAAAACGGGCAGCCCCTACGGAGTGGTATTAAATATATGATTTGGTGTGCGTGGAGACAGGAAGTAGTTCTACGGGATAATTATGTACGTAGATTGATGTACAGTGTATGCGTCACATGTTGCAATGCTTGACAAAAAGAATTACAATATGTTAAAATTGTGAATAGAATACTAAAGAAAGAGGGATTGACTTGAAAAAATTATTATGTTTGTTAATGGCACTTGTGGTTGTTTTTTCCTTTGCGGCGTGTAACAGCGGCGATGACAGCAGTGAAGAAAGCAAAAAGGTTGCTTCCGGTGCGAAAAAGGGTGACAGCGAGGTCGTAAGTATTATCCCAGAAGAAATAACTGTTAAAGAGCAGGTTATTTACGATGCGGATGATGTAAAAGTAACCGTTAAGGGTATCAGCTTTGACGGCTATTTTGGTCCCGAGCTTGATGTTTTGATTGAAAACAATAACGAATATGATATCACTGTTTGCACATCTGATTCTACAGTTAACGGCTTAGTGGTTGACTGTTCGCTTTACTGTGATGTGCCTGCAGGTAAAAAAGCGAATGATACTATTTTGATAGATTCTATAGCACTTGAAAGCTCAAATATCGAAATCATCAAGGATGTTGAATTTATACTTTATGCGACAGATTCAGAATATGAAAGAGTGTTTGAATCTGATTATATTAAGGTAACAACAACTGCTCCTGAAGCTTATGTTCAGGAAATTGACGATTCGGGCTATGTTGCTGTTGATGATGAAAATGTTAAGGTTATTATAAAGCATATCGAACCCGAAAAGAGCATATGGGGGACAGAGGTGCTTGTTTACTTAGAAAACAATACAGACAGAAATCTTTGCATCCAGACAGTAGATGTATCCGTAAACGGCTTTGCGATTGATCCGTATTTCTCAACTGATGTACCTGCGGGCAAGAAAGCTTTTGATACAATTACTTTCTCTGATACAGACCTTGAAGACAACGATATAGACGAAATAACAGAAATGGAACTTAAGTTTGAAATAATCGATTGGGATGACTGGGATTATAATTATGAATCCGGTATTGTGAGTGTGGTTTTTGAATAATTGTAAAAGAGGTTCGGCATTGCCGAGCCTCTTTTACAATAAAAAAAGCATTATTTTCAAATTTTTTTTGACAAATAAAAAGTTTGGTAGTATAATGTGGGTAAATAGTAAAAGGGGGAATTATTGTGACATTAGCACAGAGACAGGCTTTGGCGCATGAATTGACAATGGAATATCTTAAGGTTAACACTGAATTTTTAAAAGGTAACATGGAAGATATCCCTAAAATGGTTGATATGGTTGCTGAAATCAATCGCCGTTTTTATGACAGCTTAATACACAATGAAAAGTTTACAGGTTTGTATTAATAGTTTTTTACATAAGTTTATTACGAGCGGGCTCTATAAATGAGCCCGTTTGTTTTTTTACAAAAATAAGCTGCAAAGTGCCATACACTTGACGAAAAGGTGGGTTTGGGGTTATACTTATTATGAATTTGTATATATAAGGTGAGAAAATGAAAAAGCGTATAACAGCACTTGTTTTGATATTAATAATGATGATATCCTCTATTGGTGTTTTGGCAAGGGAGACAGACTTTTTTGATGAAAGCTTTACGCCTGTACCAAAAGAAGAACAAAAATGGGGTACGGCACACAGAGACGAGTTTGATGCGGTTTATAATGAGCTTGATGAAGCATATCAGGCGGGCGATGAACCAGAGGCGGTGATTGCTCTTTGCGAAAAGCTTGAGGTGTGCTTTGAAAAATTGCAGACCGAGGCAGTTTTTTGTGAGCTGGATTATTACAGAAACCCCCAAGAGTATAGCGAGTCATATACGGCATGGAGCAATCTTATGACAAATATGTCAAACGATGCAATAAAACTGTATCAGCAACTGATTGCAAACGGATATGAAGAAGAATTCAGACGGGTTTTGGGTGACGAATACTGCGACATGATTATCGATACCCATATAAATGACGAGTACGAGCTTAAACTGCTTGAGAAGGAAACCGAGCTTGTGAACAAATATAATCTTGTAATCAGCGAGGTGTATGATTCAAAGAGCAGAAATCGTAAAGCGGCACCGATTATGGCAGAGCTTGTGAAGATACGTAATGAATATGCAAGAAGATTCGGATATGAAAATTATGCGTATTATGCCTATGATGTGATATATTGCCGCGACTATACCCCTGATGATATGGAAGCTTTTTACAAGGCGGTAAAAGAGTATTTTGTTCCTATTGATGAAAAAATGATTACAATGACGGAATATAATAGTGACCTTTCCGCAGAAAATATTGAAAATATTTGGGGATTATCCGAAGAGGAGATTGTTGCCGCAGCAGAAGAGTGGATTGATGATATATCCGATGAATATAAAGCTGCATTGGATTATATGAAGGAATATGACCTTTGCGATTTTGAACCAAGCCGAACAAAGCTGCAGCTTGCTTTTACGACGTTTTTGTATAGATATGATTCGGCTTGCATATTTGCGGCACCTACGTATAGCTATGACGATGTAATGACTTTTGTGCATGAGTTCGGGCATTTTGCCAATATTGTACTGACACGTGATGGCGCAAGTGCCTGCTATGATATATCCGAGATACATTCTCAAGGGCTTGAAATGCTGTACATGGAATATGCGGATACTTTGGCAGGAGAAAATGGCGGTGATGCCTACCGTGCGGCAGGCTTGTCAAACATGGTTTACAGCGTTGTTGAAGGTGCATTGCACGATGAGTTCCAGCAGGCGTTGTATACCAATGAAAATATGAGCGTTGAGGAGATGAACGAAACCTTTAAACGCATAAGCCAGGAATACGGCTACGAGTACGGCGAAAACGAAGATGCTTATTGGTGGGTTGATATAAACCATACCTTTGATTCACCATTTTACTATATCAGCTATTCAGTAAGTGCACTTGGTGCAATGGAGATTTTGTGTATTTCGGTAGAGGATTTTGAAAAAGCCGCGGATGTATATTTGGCTTTAGCATCGCAGATGTACGTGTACGGATATTCCGATGCTGTAGAACAGGCAGGATTGTCAAACGTTTTTGAAGACGGCAGCGTGGAAAAAATTGCTGAGGGAATTATGGATTATACCATAGACGAAATATGCGACATAAAATACATAAAAGAGATTGAAAACCATTGGGCAAAGGATTATCTGACTGAGGGCGGCATATACGGTTTGTTCAAAGGCGACGAGGGCGGCAGAGTGCATCCTGACAGAGAAATGACTGTTGCGGAGGCAATAACTGTGCTTTGGAGACTTAACGGATGCAGGATAATACATACCGAAATGGAATTTGTCGATGTAAATCATGACGACTGGTATTACGATGCTGTAGCATGGTTTGTCGGCAGGATGAAACAAAATGACGAGTTGAAGAACATGGTTTATAAAGGCAGATTCGGTGCAGAAGAAAAGGTAAGCCGTATGATGTTTGTTTGGATGTATCATTTATTAAACGGTCAGATAGAATGCGAGACTGATTATCTCGACGAATTTACAGACGGAGACAAGGTTCCCGAAAATATGCGAGATGCCATGAATTGGGCAATCGAGGCAGGACTTATTGAAGGCTATGATACAGGAGAGCTTGACCCCGAGGGTTATCTGACACGGGCAGAGATTGCGAAAATAATATTAAAATGACAGCGGAGGATAAAAAATGGCAACAAAGAGAAGACGCAGACGCAAAAAACAAAAAAACACACCTGTAATGGTGTTGATTGCATTAGTTATTATACTTATTATATGTGTTATGGTGCTTATCGGGATGAATCTTAAGTCTTGTGAAATGCCCGGATTTGGCACGGCAAATATTGAAAGTACGGATGTTTTTGAGATGCCGAATGTTAGAAATATGACAGAGGTACAGATGAAAAATGCGCTTGAAGATTTGGTTGAAGAAGGGTTTCAACTTAGTATAGAGCATGCCTACAGCCACAATGTGGACAAAGGGAAGGTAGCATCGCAAAGCCCTCTTCCAGGTGAGATAAAAAAGGGCGAAAAAATTACAGTTATAATAAGCCTTGGTGAAACAGAGATTAAGCTTCCCGATTACAGCAACGTGAAAATTGAAAAGGCTGTGAAAGAGCTTGAAACTAATGGACTTGTGGTAAAAATAAGCGAAGAAGAAAACAACGAGATTGAAGAAGGGTTTGTTATACGCCACCTGCCCTCAGCAGGACAGACTGTTAAATCCGGTGACGAGGTAAGGCTTTTTGTTTCGACAGGACCGGAAGCGTTTGAACTTGACGATTATGTTGGAGTTAGGGCAAATGACGCGAAAAACGAGCTTAAGGCCATGGGTGTTAAGGTAACGGTGTATGAGGAGTACAGCGACGCTGTAGCCAAGGGTGACATAATTGCACATGAACCTTCTGCCGGTGCAGAAATCAAGGAAGGTGACGAGGTGATTTTATACGTGAGCCTTGGTGCCGCAATGGTTACAGTGCCGGATATTACAGGCCTTGGTGAATCCGAGGCAGAAGAAAAGCTTGTGGCAAACGGCTTGCATCTTGGTGATATAACAGAGATTGAGTCGAGCTTGCCTGTGGGAACTGTAATAAAACAGAGCATTGCACAGGGAACAGAGGTTGAAATGGATACAATTGTGGACATTGTAATAAGCAGCGGAGTGGAAGATACAGCCGTTGAAATTGATGACAGCAAAATGTCAGACAGCGGATTATAATGGAAGAGAGGAAAAGTAATGCAGAATAGCTTGAACCATACTTCAAAGAAAAAAAGCGGCGTGTTGCCCATTCTGATAGGTATAGTTATAGGATTGTTGATAGCCGCAGGTGTTTTTGCTCTGGTGGTGCTGACAAAAAGTAGCGATGCTAAAGATGTAAATGCTATTGAAGAGACCACGCAAGAGAAATTTGTAGGTTCAAAAATAGTATTTGAACCTAACGTAGCAAATTTAGATGATGTTACTGATGATGAGATTGAGCAGGTGATGAATATAATTGCTGTACGACTTGACTCTGTAGGAGTAACGGATAAAAAAATTGAACGTCAGGGAGATTATGCTATAAAAGTAGAAATTCCAAATGTTGATGACCCGTATGAAGTTGTGACATCTATAGGACAGACGGCGGAACTTCAGTTTATGAATGCTTACGGAGAAGTTGTAATGGAAGGCGACAGTGAGCACGTTCAGGAGGCTGTGGCTACTTTCGGTCAGGTTGATGATTACGGTAACCAGGGCTACTATGTACAGCTCACACTTACACAGGCAGGTAGAGAAAAATTTAAGGAAGCTACACAGAACGCTGTAGCACTCGCCGGCAGCGGTATGAACTATATCGCAATCTGCATGGACGGTGTTCCCTATTCTATGCCTTCTGTTAAGGAAGTTATCGATTCGGACAAGTGTGTAATTACAGGCGATTTTGCAAAAGAAGAGGCAGAAGAGTTGGCAAGTGTGATAAATGCAGGCAGATTGCCCTTTAGCCTTAAATGCAGTGAAATGGTTAGCATAATGGAATAAAAAAGGTGTTGCAAAAGCAACACCTTTTCGTTATTTATTAAGCATATTGATAAGCTCGGGGATACATGTTTCAAATTTAACGCCGTACCAATGGTTTTTGGAATCGGGGAGAGTTTTTTCGATACAAAGGAGAGTATAGTCTGCAGCGATAGAAGCGGCATCATATGTGGAGAAGCCACGCATCAAAGCACCTGCAAAGGCGGAGGCGTAAACATCCCCTGTACCGTGGCAACCACCGGGGAGCTTTTTGTGCTCGTAATAGGAATATTCACCGTTTTCAAAAACAACAACACCTGTGGTTTCACTGTTGTAGGAAACACCTGTAAGAATAATAGTCTTTGCACCCATTTTTGTAAGGGCAGAGAGGATAGAATCCACATACTCGCGGTCATATTCGGTTTTGAATTCAATGCCAGTCATGAACGAGGCTTCGGTAATATTGGGGAGGATAATGTCAGCTTTAGCACAAAGGGATGCCATAGCCTTTACAAAATCCATATCAAAGCCGTAGTAAAGCTTGCCATTGTCTGCCATTGCAGGGTCAACGATTGTTTTGCCACCCTCGTTAAGGCATGTATCAAATATGTGAGAAACCATATCAATCTGGCGTGTTGAGCCGAGATAACCTGTATAAATTGCATCAAATGTGATGTTTTCTTTTTGCCAGTGAGATTCGATAGCGGGGATATCATCTGTCAAATCGCGGAATGTATAGCCCGAAAATCCGCCTGTGTGCGTAGACAGCACAGAAGATGGAAGAACGGCAGTTTCGACGCCGCATGCAGAAATAATGGGAAGTGCAACAGTAAGCGAGCACTGTCCTACGCATGAAATGTCCTGAACTGTAAGAAGTCTTTTGTAATCCATGTTTATCAGACCTTTCGAAATTTGCATTTCTTTAAATATAATACTTTAGCTTTATTTTGTCAATGAAATTATGTTAAAAAAACAGGCTTTTGCAAGCGCAAAAGCCTGTTTTTTTAATGGCGTGTGCCAGATGCTGTAATATGACCTTTGGATTCAATCGCCCAACCATTGTCGCCAAATGCAAATACTGCAGGAGAATCGATAGTTTTAATTTTGACTGTGCCGTGTGTGATAACATTGTCGGCTTCGTCGTTAATATCAAACAAATCAGTTGTACCGCGAAGTGCTACGGAAGAGTCGGAAAGAGACATATAGCGAGGAATAATATAGAGCTTTTTAACTGCGGATTTTGTTGACATGAATGCAACAAAATCACCGTTTTCAGCATTGCCGAAGGATTTGCCCTTTGCCTTGTCGGAAAGAACCTCCTCAAAATTGGTGATGCCGAATTTAAAACCGCCTAAATCGGAAATATTATCTTCAAGATTGTTGTGATAAAGAAGGTCAATAGCTTCGTGTACGGCATTGTCAAAGGAGAATTCTCTTGTTGCACCAAGGTCAGCGAGACTATCGAGCTCTTCCTTTTCGTCTTCCTCGTCTTCTTCATCTTCTGAGATAGGTTCATCGGAAGGCTCATCCTCGGTTTTTTCTCTCTCGTCTTCTTTTATCTTTTCATTTTTGGACGCCTTTTTATCAGACTTGGATTTTTTAGACTTTTTGAATATTTTTTCACCTGTTCTGGATGCGATAATGCTACAAGTTACGCTGATGATGAAAATGATGATAACCAAAAGCACAACAAACAGAAGAAGTTGCTGAGAAAGAGAAAGACTTGCAAGTGTTGCAACAGGCGTAGGCGTTTCGGAATCATTCAGTGCGGCATCGGCAATAGTGTGAACATCGGTTTCAAGAGACTGTACGTTGTTTTTGAGACCGTCAATAGTTTTAAGATGCTCCTGAATCTGCTCACCTAAAGCAATGTTGCTTTCATTTTTCTTGTCAATTGCGGCGTTGAGCTCGCCAATTTCAACATCCTTTTGCTTGATTGTTTCCTGAAGCTCAGCATTCTTTGCGGCTACACTTTCAAGACGGGAGTCAAGCATTGCGAAGGACGAAATAACAAAGCCTAAAATGAAAGCAATAAGACAGCCTATGAGTGCTGCAACGAGCGTAACCATGATAGGTTTCTTTTTCTTGTTGGATGTGTGCGTACGAGTACGCGATGTGGTGCCGGTTTTCGATAATCTGTCGGAAAGGCTGTCGGATGAAAGGCGGTCTGCTGACCTGCCGGACGAATAAGAATCCTTGTAAGAAGTTGTTGTATCGTAAGGTTGCATTCAAAATCCCCCTAAATGCACTAAAATGTACTATAATATAACTTATTATAACACACTTTTTTTGTACAGGCAATAGTATTATTTGCACAATAACGAAAAAATCTTTGTGCGGAAAGAAATAGTAAATCTTACATATTTTGATTGAAATTTTGAAGCAATTATTATATACTGAAAAAAAGAGGTGACAGGTATGTTGAAAAATCTTGATAAAATTCAGGAGCATATGCGATTGAATAATATAGATTCCTGGCTAATTAGCGATTTTAGGGGAAGTAATCCCGCAATGCGCGAAATAATCGGTAAAAAATTTACAACACGCAGAGCATATATTTATGTACCCAAGGAAGGCAGTGCGGTTGTTGTTTATCATATTATTGACAGAAACGCATACGAAAACCTGCCTTGTGAAAGAATAATGTATGTGACATGGCAGGAGCTTTTTGAAAATCTTGAAAAGCTTTTAAAAAATGATGTTACCGTGGCAATGGAATATTCACCCATGTGTGCTATCCCGATTGTGTCCTGGGCTGACGGTGGTATTGTGGACTATGTGAGAAGCCTTGGAAAACTCGTTACATCGAGTATGGACATGTTCACACTTTTGACGGCTGTATGGAGCAAGGAAAACTATCAAAGCCATAAATATGCCGCAAAAAATGTGCAGGAAACCAAGGATATGGCTTTTAGGTTTATAGCCGAAAAGCTTAAAAGCGGTGAATTTGTAAACGAATACATGGTACAGCAGTTTATTATGGAGGAGTTTGACCGCCGTAATATGTATGCTGCAGACCCTGCGATTGTCGGTGTTAACGAAAATAGCTCAAACTCACACTACGAGCCTACGCGTGACAAGAGCAGTGAAATTAAAAAGGGCGATTTAGTGCTAATTGATTTGTGGGCGAGAGAAAAGGTTGACCATAGCGTATATGCCGACATCACTTGGATGGGCTACTGCGGAGGAAATATCCCCGATGAATATGTGAATGTGTTCAACGTGGCAAAGGCAGGTAGACTCGCTGCTTGTGATTTGTTATACAAGGCTGAAAAAGAGGGTAGAATGCTCTCGGGATACATGGTGGACGATGCGTGCCGAAACCGCATTGCAAATGAAGGCTATGGTGAATATTTCCTGCACAGAACAGGGCACTCAATAGGACCCGGTGAAACTGTGCACGCAATGGGTGCAAATATTGATAACTTTGAAACACATGACGAAAGAGGACTGCTTCCTTGCACGGGATTTTCGATTGAACCGGGTATTTATCTCGGAAAGTTCGGCGTGAGAACAGAAACCGATGTGTATATTCATTCTGACGGTAAGGTGGAAGTAACCGGCGGCGAACAGGATGAGATTATTAGAATTCTGGAGGATTGACATAGATGCGTAAGACAAAAATAATTTGTACAATAGGCCCTGCAAGTGAAAACAAGGAAGTTATTTCCCAGATGATTGATGCGGGAATGAACGTTGCAAGATTCAACTTTTCCCACTCGACATATGACGAGCAGAAGGCGAGAATGGATATTGTAAAAGAGGTTGCCAACCAAAAGGGCAGAAGCGTCGGATTGCTTCTTGATACAAAGGGCCCTGAGGTAAGAGTTGGTATTTTCCCCGACGGCAAGATGACAATTAAAAAGGGCGAGCTGTTTGCTTTTACAAAGGCTGAGAATACTGAGACACCTTGCGAGAAAAGCATCAATATTTCTTATCCCAAGCTTGTTGAAGAATGGAAAAAAACAGCAAGAGAGGTTAAGGAAAGATTTGAAAAGGGTAATCCTCATGTTATCTTGGCAGATGACGGCAACATGGAGTTTTCTGTAAAGGAAATCGGTAACGATTATATCCTTTGCGAAACCGTGAGAGGCGGTACGCTTTCAAACAGAAAGAGCCTTAATTTCCCAGACTATCATGTGGATATGATGTATTTGTCATTAAAAGATGAGGATGATATCAAGTTCGGTTTGGAGCAGGGGATTCAGTACATTGCGGCATCCTTTGTAAGATGTGCCGAGGATGTTAAGGATATCAGAAAATTTGTCACAAGACTGGGTTACACAGGTGTTGAAATTATCGCCAAGATTGAAAACCAGGACGGCGTTGATAATCTGGACGAAATCATAGCAGTCAGCGACGGTCTTATGGTTGCCAGAGGTGATATGGGTGTTGAAATCCCATACGTAAAGCTGCCCGAAATACAAAAAACAATCATCAAACGCTGTGCAGAGCAGGGTAAAATTGTTATCACTGCCACACAGATGCTGGAGTCTATGATTACACATGCCAGACCTACCCGTGCGGAAATCAGTGACGTTGCAAATGCGGTGTATGATAATACAACGTGCGTAATGCTCTCAGGTGAAAGTGCGGCAGGTATGTATCCTGTAGAAAGCGTAAAGGCACTTTCGAGTATTTGCCGCGAGGCTGAGCAGAGCATCAAATTCAAGGGCAAGTACGAGTATCAGGTGCGTAATGCAAAATATCCCTATATGTCGGTTATATGCCACGCTGTGCAGAGCATTGTTCCAGAAATTAATGCAAGCGCTATTATTGCTGCTTCAAGAGGCGGGACAACTATTCGTGAGCTCAGTCATTTTCGTCCCGAAATCCCCATACTTGCAATTGTGACGAGTGAGGATGTTTACAAGAGCTTATCCGCTTATTACGGCGTTGTTCCGCTTATGGGCGAGCAGAAGGACAGAGCAAAGGACATCATAAAGCAGGCTAAGGAAAAAGCTATTGATTCAGGCATTGTAAAAAAGGGCGATACTGTTATTATTCTTTTTGACTATGATGTTGAAAACAGTAACGGCACAAATACAATGAGTATAGAAAAAATCTGATTAAAAAAGAGGTCGAAAGCCTCTTTTTTTGTTGCAAAGCAAGATTATTTATTATATAATAAATTGAATGAAAATGATTGGAGATATGGTTATGGCAACAGTAATGGAAAGATATGAACGCCTTAAGAACGTTGTAACCGAAAGAAAAGCGGAATTTGAGCGTCTTATCTCTTTTATAGAAAATGAAACTGAATATCTCACGGCACCTGCTTCTACAAGATTTCATCTTTCAAAAGAGCAGGGACTACTAGAGCACAGCGTGAATGTGTGCGAAAACATGCTCCGCATAAAGCACGCTCTTGCACCTAACATAAGTGACGAAAGCTGTGTGATAGTTGCACTTATTCACGATTTAGGCAAGGTTGGTATGCCGAACAATCCTCAGTATATCAAAAACGAGCCTACAGCCAAGCAAAAGCAATACGGATATGGTGCAACTGTGCCCTACAGCTTTAACAATAATCTTACTTATTTGTCAGTGCCTGTGAGAAGTCTTTATCTTGCACTGCCTTATATACACCTCACAGAGGAAGAGGTACAGGCAATTATTTACCATGACGGTCAGTACGTTGATGACAACAAGAGCGTAGCGACAAAAGAATGTCCGCTATTGCTCCTTTTACAATTTGCCGACACATGGAGTGCCTTTGTTACGGAAAAATAAATTTCTCTGTAACAATTAGTAATTAGAGGATATGTTCCGCAAGGCGGAATTTGATTATTTACATCGGAGGAAGATTTATGACAGAACCTAAAAATATAAGAAACATAGCAATTATTGCTCACGTTGACCACGGGAAGACAACACTTGTTGACGCAATGCTTCGTCAGAGCGGTGTTTTCCGTGAAAACGAGCAGGTTGACGAGAGAGTTATGGACTCTAATGACCTTGAAAAGGAAAGAGGTATTACTATCCTTGCGAAGAATACGTCTTTGGAATATAAGGGGGTTAAAATCAATATCCTTGATACACCCGGTCACGCAGATTTTGGCGGTGAGGTTGAACGCGGACTTAAAATGGTTGACGGGGTACTCTTACTTGTTGACGCTTTTGAAGGCTGTATGCCTCAGACAAGATTTGTGCTCAAAAAGGCGTTGGCATTAAACCTTTGTCCCATTATGGTTATAAACAAGGTTGACAGACCTAACGCACGCCCTTATGAGGTAACCGACGAGCTTTTAGACCTTTTTATTGACCTTGACGCAACAGAAGAACAGCTCGAAGCTCCCGTTGTGTATGTTTCGGGCCGTGACGGCTGGGCAAGCCTTGCACCTGAAAATCATCCCGATGATTTGAGCGTGCTTTTTGATACTATATTAGAGCATATCCCCGCGCCCAGCGATACACGTGACGGCAGTTTCCAGATGCTTGTAAGCAACATCGACTACGATAACTTTACAGGAAGAATTGCAGTCGGCAGAATTAACCGAGGCACGGTTAAAACAAATATGCCTATCACTATATGCCGTGAGGGCGAAAAGAGCTACAATGCCAGAGCAACAAAAATTCTTACATATAAGGATGTTAAGAAGGAAGCGGTTGAAGAGGCGGGGGCCGGTGAAATCGTTGCTATCTCGGGTATTGAAAACATCAATATCGGTGACACAATATGCGAACAGGGCGTTGTGGAGCCTCTTGAATTTGTCGAGGTTGACGAGCCTGTTTTGTCAATGACATTTTCCGTTAACAATTCGCCTTTTGCAGGACGCGACGGCGAATACGTAACGAGTAGACATCTTCGTGACCGCCTTATGTAGGAGCTTGAAAGCAATATCAGCTTGAAGGTTGAGGAGACAGATTCACCCGACAGCTTTGTTGTATCGGGTAGAGGTGAGTTGCACCTTAGTGTGCTTATTGAGAACATGAGAAGACAGGGCTATGAGTTCCAGGTATCAAGACCTCAGACTATCAATAAAATGATTGACGGTGTACTCTGCGAGCCTATTGAGCTTTTGACTGTAGATGTACCTGATGAATATACAGGCGTTGTTATGGAGGGTATCGGTTCAAGAAGAGGTACTATGACAAACATGGCGCCTTCTGCACAGGGCTATACAAAAATGGAATTCCGCATCCCTGCTCGCGGTCTTATCGGATACCGTGGAGAATTACTTACTGCAACAAAAGGCACTGGCGTTATAAACCATGTGTTTGACTGCTACGAGCCTTATCAGAATACTGAAATCTTTACACGTTCACGCGGTTCACTGATTGCGTTTGAAACAGGCGAAAGCGTTGCGTACGGTCTTTTCAATGCACAGGAAAGAGGTACTATGTTCATCGGTCCCGGCGTTGAAGTTTATGAGGGTATGGTTGTAGGCGAAAACGCCCGTGGTGAAGATATTGCAGTAAATGTATGTAAGCGTAAGCAAGCAACAAATATGCGTGCGGCAGGCAGTGACGAAGCACTCCGCCTTGTTCCCTGGAAGGAAATGAGCCTTGAGGAATGCTTGGAATTTATTGCAGATGACGAGCTTGTTGAGGCTACGCCCAATCACTTGAGAATAAGAAAAAAGATACTTAACGCAGATTTGAGAGCAAAAGAAGCAAACCGTAAGAAAAAAGCTATGGAATAATGAAAGGAGTAGGACTATGAAAAAGGTTATTATCACAATCGGACGAAGCTATGGCTCGGGCGGCAGAATGGTAGGATTAAAGATTGCCGAGGATTTGGGAATTAAATGCTATAATAGCGAGCTTTTAATCGAAGCTGCGAAAGAAAGTGGTCTTTGCAGCGAGGTTTTCCAGAAAGCTGACGAAAAGCCTATTTCTGCATTCCTTTCCTTCTCTGCAACAAAGTACGAATCAGGCGAAATGCCTCTTAATCACAAGGTTTTCCTTGCGCAGATGCAGACTATCAAAAAGATTGCCGAAAGAGAAAGCTGTGTTATCGTAGGCAGATGTGCAGACTATGTTCTCCGCGAAAGAGATGACGTTATAAACGTGTTTATCCATGCACCGCTTGAGGACAGAGTGAAAAGAGTTATTGAACGTGACGACGTTGTACCCGGAAAGGCTGAAAAGCGAGTTAAAAGGATTGACAAGGAAAGAGCAAGTTATTATAACTTCTATTCCACAAAGCGCTGGGGCGTTGCAGACAGCTACGATATCTGCTTAGATTCCTCCAAATTTGGCATTGACGGCTGTGCAAAGATTATTGAAAGCTTGATAAAGTAATGTAAAAATACGGCGATGATTAATCATCGCCGTATTTTAATTCATATGATAAAAGTGTGTCCTTGTCATAGTTAAGGGTTAATTCAAAGAAGCGGTTATCCTTAACCAAAGCTTCCAAAAAGATTTTGTCGCCCTCCCACAGGGTAAGGTTGTACAAGTCGTCGATATCAATCCATTCTAAAGTGCCCTCATCGCAGTCTTTTAATGTGCCCGAAAAATCACTGCAGGTGAAAAGGTGCATATCTTCATCGTAGTAGAAAGTATTTTTGAAGTAGATGATACCGCGATAAGAAACAGAATTTAAGGTAAGACCTGTTTCTTCCTTTGCTTCGCGGATGACGCAATCAAAAGGGGTTTCGCCTGCCTCTAACTTGCCGCCGATGCCTATCCATTTGTCTTTATTCATATCGTTTTCTTTTTTTGTGCGGTGAAGCATAAGATATTTATGGTCTTTCTCAATGTAACAAAGTGTGGTCTGCAAGAAGAGCACCTCCGCGTCATGATTTGCCCCAAAGGGAATTTATATATTTATTATATCATTTATGTCAATAGGTATTGACATAAAATAGTTAGTATGCTAAGATTAGTATGCTAACTATTTTGGGAGGTGTATCATGAGAGAAGTTGAAAAGCTTGTGCGAGAGGTGAACAGGCTTCATTTTACAGTTTTTCATCAGACGCTTTCACAGTTTGGACTGGGAAAAGGGCAGCCACCTATATTGAAGTATCTTTCACTCAATGACGGATGCAAACAGTCTGATATTGCAAAGCGTGAACACTTGACGGCGGCGACGGTTACGGTAATGCTCCAGACCATGGAAAAAAACGGTCTGATTGAGAGGAAAAATGACGAGAATGACCTGAGGATTATGAGGGTTTATATAACACAAAAAGGTCGCGAAGTTCAGTTAAGATGTGATGAAGCAATTGAAAATATGGAAAAGGAAATTTATGAGGACTTTACTGAGGACGAAATCAAGGCGTTTAAAAAGCTTCTGACAAAAAAACGTGACAGACTTAAAGTTCTTTTGGAAATGGAGGAAAACATATGAAAAGATATTTGAAATATCTTAACGGTGCATGGGCATGGGTTGTATTGGCACCTGTACTCATGATACTTGAGGTATTATGTGACCTGTTGCAGCCAAGCATTATGAGTGATATTGTTGATATTGGTATCATGCAAGGTGCAGGACCGATGTACATACTGGAAAAGGGCATCCAGATGATGGGGGTTGCAGTGCTTGGTATGATAGGCGGTGTGGGTTGCGGTTATTTTGCAACAAAAGCCAGCCAGTATTTTGGCTACAGACTCCGTGATGATATATACAAAAAGATACAGGAGTTTTCGTTTTCAAATATTGACAAGTTTTCTACGGCGAGCCTTGTTACAAGAACAACAAACGATGTTGTAATGCTCCAGAACATTGTTGGTATGGCTCTTCGTATGATGGTGCGTTCGCCCATGCTTTTCATAGGCGGTATTATCTTTGCCTGCAGAATCAATCTTGACCTTGCGGTTATATTTGCGGTTGCAATTCCTTTGATTGTGGGCATTATTGCGTTCAATATAAAAAAGACTTTCCCGCTTTTTAAGTCTGTACAAGGTAAGCTTGATAAGGTGAATGCAGTTATACAGGAAAACCTTACAGGTATAAGAGTTGTAAAAGCGTATAACCGTGCGGAACACGAAACAAAGCGTTTCGGCGAAGCAAATGACGATTTTGTTGATATTTCCATTCGTGCAAACAAGCTTATGGCACTTATGATGCCGGGGGTAACAATCGTAATGAACGTTTCCGTAATTGCAATCATGTGGTTTGGTGCAAATCTTGTAGGTGCAGACAAAATGCAGGTTGGTGATGTTTCGGCGTTCATTATGTACGCAACGAGAATTTTGTCATCCATTATGATGATGAGCATGATGTTTATGTCTCTTTCGCGTGCATCGGCGTCCGCTGCACGTATCAGCGAAGTGTTGGACGAAGAGGTTGATATTGTAAACAATTCTCAGCCCCGTACACAGAAAATTCAGGAAGGTAGCGTTGAATTTGAAAATGTATCCTTCCGTTACAAGGACGCAGGTGGCGAGGACGTTTTGAAAAATATTTCGTTTACGGTAAACCCCGGCGAAACATTGGCAATCCTCGGCTCTACAGGTTCGGGTAAATCAACACTTGTAAACCTTATTCCCAGACTTTACGATGTAACAAGCGGCAGGATTAAGGTTGACGGCACCGATGTACGTAACTATGATATCGAGACTCTTCGAGAAGGTATCGGTATGGTGTTACAGAGCGTTATCCTCTTTACGGGTACAATATCAGACAACCTTCGTTGGGGTAAAGAGGACGCTTCGGATAATGAAATCCAACAGGCTGCAGCACGTGCACAGGCTGCAGAGTTTATAAGTAAAAACCCCGACGGTTATGATGCAGTGCTCGGTCAGCGCGGCGTTAACTTCTCCGGCGGACAAAAGCAGAGACTTTCCATTGCCCGTGCACTTATTAAAAAGCCGAAGATTCTTATTTTTGACGACTCAACCAGTGCTGTTGATACTGCCACAGAAGGCAAGATAAGAAAAACTCTTCGCGAAGAAATGGGCGACACTACGGTTATTCTTATTGCACAGAGAATAAGTGCAGTAAGAGATGCCGACAAGATACTTGTTATGGAAAACGGCGAGATCGTGGGTATGGGTACTCATGATGAGCTTATGGCACAAAACAAGGTTTATCAGGAAATTTATTATTCTCAGATGGAAAGAGGTGAAGAATAATGAGAGCAGAACAACGTGGACCCATGGGACGTCCCGGTGGACCCGGAGGAAGACCCGGTGGTCCCGGTATGAGACCTACTGAAAAGGCGAAGAATGCAAAAGGTACACTCATAAGAGTTATCGGATATCTCGGAAGCTTTAAATTAGCAATTGCGGCTGTGTTTGCACTCGTTATTTTTTCCACTCTTTCAAACTTGGGTGCAACATGGGTTCAAGGCCCTGTAATCAATGAAATCAAATCATATGTTGTAGACGGTGCTATTGACTTTCAGCTTATAGGAAAATTATTGATGCTTTTACTGGCACTTTACATTGTAAGTGTGGCGGCACAGGGTGTGCAGAGCGTGCTTTTGGCAGTAATCAGCCAGAGAACCGTGCAGAAGATACGTATGGAGCTTTTTTCTAAAATGGAAAAGCTTTCGATTGCGTATTTTGACAAGAGAACACACGGCGAATTAATGAGCCGTATGACAAACGACGTTGACACATTAAGCCAGACACTGTCAACCTCCGTTGCACAGATTTTCTCGGGTGTAATCATGCTTATAGGTACTTTCTGCATGATGCTTTACATAAGCATTCCGCTTACGCTTGTAACACTTGTGCTTGTTCCTTTGATGCTGTTTATAACAAAAAAGATTGCAAAATATACATCAAAGTTTTATAAGGGACAGCAGGGTGCACTCGGTGAGCTGAACGGTCATATTGAAGAGACAATCTCGGGTCAGTATGCGGTAAAGGTTTTTTGCAGAGAAAATCAGATTTGCGAAGAATTTGAAAAGAAAAACCGCGAGTATTATGAAAACGCTGTAAAAGCACAGGTAATAAGTGGCAGCGTCGGCCCTATCATGAATATGTTTTCAAATCTCAACTATGCTGTAACGGCATTTGTAGGTGGACTTTTGGCGGTTGTGACAATATTTGGTATAGAACCGCTTGAGGTGGGTGATGTTATAGTTTTCCTTTCCTGTTCACAGCAGTTTAGCCGTCCTATTAACGAAATTGCAAACCTTTTTGCAACCATTCAGTCGGCTTTGGCAGGTGCGGAAAGAGTGTTCGAGGTTATGGACGAACCCAACGAATACCTCGGGGAAGAAAACCATATTGAGCTCGGTCACGTGAAAGGTCATGTAGAGGTTAAGAACATAGACTTTGGTTACGACGAAAAGCGACTTATCTTGAAGAATGTTTCCGTTGAAGCAAAAGAGGGGCAGACGGTTGCCTTTGTAGGACCCACAGGTGCAGGCAAGACGACTATCGTAAACCTTCTTACACGTTTTTACGACGTGAATAAAGGCGAAATTTTAATTGACGGTACAAATATTCAAAACGTTAAAAAGGACTCAGTAAGAGCAAAGATTGCGATAGTTTTGCAGGATACACACATGTTCTCCGTGTCTGTAAGAGAAAACATCCGTTACGGCAACCTCAATGCCAGTGACGAAGAGGTTGAATATGCGGCGAGACTAGCAAACTGTCACGAGTTTATCGAAAGACTGCATGACGGCTACGATACTGTTTTAACCGACGACGCATCAAACGTATCGGTTGGTCAGAGACAGCTTCTTAGTATTGCGAGAGCCATGGTGGCAGACCCTGAAATACTTATCCTTGACGAGGCTACAAGCAGTGTTGACACACGTACCGAAATTAAAATTCAGGAAGCTATGAAAAACCTTATGTATGGCAGAACCAGTTTTGTTATTGCACATAGACTGTCTACAATCAAAAATGCAGATAAGATTGTTGTAATAAATGACGGTAGAGTGCAGGAAATGGGCACGCATGAGGAGCTTTTGGCATTGGGCGGTATGTACGCAGGATTGTATAACGGACAATTTACGGAATAATTAAAGTTAAAAAATACACCTTATAGCAAGGAAAATCTTGCCATAAGGTGTATTTTTTTGTTAATCTTTACTTTTCTTTCTTAATAGGATAATGAGATTTTGGAGGACGCTTATATCTTCGTCAGTAAGCCCACTCACATCCAAACTCTTTTTGTCAACATCATCAATACCCAAGAGATAATCTGCCGAAACATGAAAAACATTAGCCAATTTAATGATTACGTCAGGTGAAGGTTGTCGTTCTTGCAATTCATAATAAGAAATTACAGATTTTGTAATTCCGATTTTGTCAGCTAATTGTTTTTGAGTTAAACCGGATTTGAGCCTCAAATCTTTTAAAAGAGAACCAAAGTCAACCATAAACATACCTCCTGTACGAATTAAGTTTACCCTAAAGATGTAATAAAATGGTTGATTTTAGGTATTAAAACAGTTGACCGGAATGTTTTTTCGTGATATTATAAAGTAAATTTTAATAGGAGGGATATATATGCGCAAATTTTTAAGCATAATTATTGTTTTGTCAATGCTTTTGAACTGTATTCCTGCTCTGGCAGTAGCAGATGCTGATAAACCGATAATTAGTATTTTAACTGATTCGTCCGAAAACAAGGTGAAAATCACGTCGGATTCAGTTGTTTCAGATACAAAGCTCTATGTTGTAGCCTTTAATGAGGAGGCAATGATAGGTGCTGTTTCTAAACCGGTTGATTTAAAAATCGGTGAAAACATAATTGATATGGAACCGACCTGGTCGGTTGGAGAAAGAGATGTTGTTAAGATATTTCTTTGGGATGAAAATATGGAGCCTTTAGCAGATATGGTGATTGCTAAAACACCGATGATTACAGTAGAAACACTGTATGCGGATGCAACTGATGGCACTGTAAAGGTAGAGGTTTCCGTTCTCAATAATCCGGGTGTTTCATCACTCAAATTTGATGTTGCATATGATGACTATTTGACACTTACCGGCGTTGAATTAAGCGAAGACTTTGGTGCGTATTTGACGGCGGCAGAGCCTTTTACAAATCCGCAACCTATAAGTATGATTTCACCTTTAGAGGATATTTATACAAGCGGTGTTATTGCAACGCTTACATTTGATATGTCAAATGTTCCAGAGAATATGGAATATGCAGATATAAGTATTATTTGCGATGACGAAAATATTTTTGATTCAGAATTTAATTATGTTGATTTTTCTGCAGTAAACGGCAAGATTATCTTTGACGAAACACTTACGCTTGCTGAATGTGCGGATGAGGATATAGAATTAATGTCTGCCGAAAATCTCACATTGACAGTGGATGAAGTTTCGGGAATGCCCGGGGAAACTGTTGAAGTCAATTTGACTTTGTCAAACAATCCGGGTATTGCATCATTGATGTTTAATGTTGAATACAGCGAATTGCTTACACTTGAAGCAGTTAAGTTCAATTCTGATTTTGGTGCATACGCAACGGCGGCACAGCCTTTCACAAGTCCGCAGCCTATAAGCTTTATATCGCCGTTTAGCGATGTGACTATTGATGATACATTTGCAACCCTTACTTTTAGGATTTCTGATACTGCGGAAGATAAATCGGTTGCAAATATCAATATCACATACAGCGAAGATGATGTTTTTAACAGCTTATACGAATATGTTGACTTGACTGTTGTAAACGGTAAGGTAACTGTTTATGAAGGCATCCCCGGTGATATTAACGCCGATGGTAAAGTAAATAATATGGATGCTATCCTACTTTTCCGTTATGTAGCAAAGTGGAATGTCGAAGTTGACGAAGAAGCCCTTGACGTTACGGGCGACAGCAAAATTGGCAATATTGATGCTATTCAGCTTTTCCGTTATGTGGCAAAGTGGCCCGGAATAATACTTGTTCGCGGCAGCGTGTGTGTACATGAGCTTGAAGAAGTTCCCGAAAAGGAAGCTACTTGTACTGAAGACGGTAATATTGCATACTGGCATTGTTCGAAATGCGATAAGTATTACTCGGATGCCAAGGCATCAAAAATGATAGCACTTTCCGAAACGATTACGGAAGCAACAGGACATACTGAAGTTGTTCTCCCTGCCGTTGCTCCCACATATACCGAAACAGGTCTTACGGAGGGCAGAAAGTGCTCTGTGTGCGAGAAAATTCTTATGCCACAGGAAAAAGTACCTGCATTAGACTTGGAAGAATATTACATTTCCTACTCTTTTACAGATGGCGATCCATATCTGCAAAGTTTGGTTGCAAAAGGAGTGTTGGTAAATGAGAATCCCACAACTTATACCAAGCAAGACACTATAAAATTGAAAAATCTTTCTGTAGATGGATATATATTTGAAGGATGGTTTGACGGTCCTTGGGAGGATGCCAGCAGAATTACAACTATCTCGAATCAGAGTGGAAGCCTTACATTGTATGCGAAGTGGTCCAAGATTACATATACAGTTACATTTGATTCACCTGATGTCCCTGTGGAAAGCGTGTCATATACAGTGGATACAGAAGTCACGTTGACTAATCCTTCATGGTTTGGCTACACTTTCGTTGGTTGGTCCAAAGATGGAAAAATTGTTTCATCAATACCTAAAGGAACTACAGGAAATATAACTCTCCATGCAAACTGGACAAGTAACAGAAATAGAGCAACCGCTGTAAATTCTTTGGATAGTCCGATTGTTATTGAAGATTGGAATAATGGTAGATATTTATTTGTTTATGAAATTGGTACAATTGAAAATGTTCCACTGGGAGTAATTGAATATATTGGCAATTCCCAAGGCATTACTATTAATAAGGAATATACATATACACAGACTGTAAGTGAAAGCTTTGCGGACACAATTGCACAGACTGTTTCTAACGCTACAACAAAAACGTCTTCTTGGACATTGTCAGAGGAATGGAATAAATCTGCATCTGCAACAAATGAACATGAAGAGGTAGAGGGCAAGACAGCTTCTCAAACGGATAGTGAAGGTAATGTAACTGAAGGAAAGTATTATGTCAGCAATAGCGAGGGCGGTGTAACTTCCACTACTTCAAGTGCCGGAGGGTCCAGCGGAACATCTTCCAAAGTTACGGAAGGAAGTTCAACGGGGATTAATGGCTCATATACGAGGGGTGCTGAGAAGGCCGGAAGTGTTAGCGTGGACATATCACATACTAAGTCACATACTGATACAAGTAACTCTAACTGGAATGCAAGTGGCACAGTAGGTTATACGCCTCCTGAAAAGACGGGTGGCATTGGAGGCAGTGGAACTATTGGCGGTGGTCATGAATGGGGCGATGAGGATACAACCGAAGATTCAACAAGTGTAGGTGTTGAAGTTTCAGCAAAAGACTCAGAGTCTGCAACTATTGCCGGAGAGAGAGCGGAAAACTTTGGAACGGAAAATACTTCGAGCAGTGAAAGCCATTGGGATATCAGCAACACTTCAACCAGCTCTTGGAATAGTACTGCCGGCTATGAGGTGGGTCAATCTACAAGTATGAATACTGAAATTTCAAATACTATTTCTGAAGCAATTTATGATAGGTATTCTTATACGAGCGTTGCATCAAGAGGTGGCGGTACAGCGTCAACACAGTCTACGGGAGAAAGTCAGTCCCTGTCTAATGAATATGCATCAACCGTTGAATATCTTTCTGAGGACCAAGCGACAATAAGTAAATCTATTGTTTATAATAGTGATGCAACAGGTTATTATCGCTTGGTTACGGCGGGCACATTACATGTTTTTGCAGTAGTGGGCTATGATATAGCAACCAATTCTTATTACACTTACACATATAATGTTTTAGATGAAGAAAGGCATGAATATTTGGATTATTCAAAGGATAATGCAAACTTTAATGACTGTGAAAATGCAATTATTCCTTTTGAGGTTCCTTATTATGTGAATGAGTTTATCACTAGCGTAATCGCAAGGTCAGAAGGTCTTGTTGTTGACATGGAAACCGGTTTTATAACAGAATATAACGGAGAGGCAACAGATGTAGTTATTCCGCAGTATATTTCTGTTGACAATGGTGATGGCACGTATTCAGCGGTTCGTATCAGAGGTTTTGAAGAAGACGCATTTAAAGGTAATACGAAAATTACAGGTGTGGTGTTGCCTAAGTATGTTTCTGAAATTCCAGACAATGCATTTGCGGGATGTACGTCACTTAAAACTGTTATTGCATATGGTGTTAGCGAAATCGGAGACAATGCATTTGCGGGCTGCACTTCCCTTGATAAGTTTTCAGTGGATGAACATATTTCTTCATTAGGGGAAAAAGCATTTAAGGATGTCCCAGAGATTTCAGTTGTAGCGGAAAATGAAAACATTTTCAATGCGACCATAAATTCCGGCGCCAAGAGGATTACATTGAATCTTACAGCGATGGATACTACTTTAACAGATAAAACTATCTTAATAAATGAATCTACAGATTATTTTGCATTGGTGGGCAACGGTTCCGAGTATTCCAATGTACAACTTGAATCGCATGCTACTGAGACATTCATCAGTAATATGAATTTTGTAAATAATACAGGAACAGCGCTAAAGTTTTCTTCTGCAATGGTAACACTTAGCAGAGTAACGGTAGAAAATGCAACAGAGTTTGCGCTTGTTTTAATGGCCGAAAATACTGCATTGAACCTTTATGGTACAATTGTATTGAGTTCTTCAGGAGATAATGCTGTCATTAGTAAAAATGTTACTTTGGCAAAGGCAAATAGTGAGGTAGCAGGAAAGCTTGATTTCAGTGGCAAATATCTTGTGTGCGGAGATGTTACAAATATAAGTATGCTTAAATATCCTGAAAATGTAAAAGAAATCACTGCCGAAGAATACGCAAAATATATGACTACAGTAACAGTATCTTTCGATACAGACGGTGGAACGGATATAATATCTGTAACGACAGGTTATGACACGAAGATAACCGCTCCCCAAAACCCTGAAAAAGATCATTATTCTTTCCTCGGGTGGTACACGGATGAAGCTTGTACAACAGAATTTAGCTTCAATACCTCTATTACAAATGACATGACCTTGTATGCGAAATGGAAGCTTAATGAATTTAAGATAAGCTTTGATGCAAATGGTGGTACAGCCGACGTTTCGGAAAAGAGCGTAATCTACGGTACGACGGTAGGAACCCTTCCAACGCCTACACGCAGTCACTATATCTTTGACGGATGGTATACAGAAAAAACTGAGGGCACAAAGTATACAGATACCACAGTGTTTGCAGAAACTATGGATATAACACTTTATGCAAGATGGATAATCAAGCCTTATACGGTAAAATGGAGTGCTGGTACGGGAACCACTATTACCGTAAAGAGAACATCATCTCCTAACGCAAACGCATCTATAGGAACACTTTCAAGTGGTGCAGCAGTTTATTACGGAGATGTATTAAGTGTTGCTTATGCTGTAAATACAGGTTATACTCTTTCAACAAAAGGATCAACAAGTATAACCGTAACCGATAATGTAACTGCAAGCAATATCTATGCAACAGCAACAGTTAACAGTTATACTGCAAAATGGTCAATAGGTACAGGTTATACTATTACCGTAAAGAGAACATCTTCGTCAAACAAGGGGGCATCTACAGGTGCTCTTTCAAGCGGTGCAACAGTTTATTATGGTGATGTTTTGAGTGTTACTTATGCGGCAACGACGGGTTATACTCTTTCAACAAAAGGATCAACGAGTATAACTGTAACAGGAAATGTAACTTCCAGTAATATTTATGCGACTGCAACGGCGAACAGTTATACATATAATATTAAGTATGTATCAAGTAACGGAACAAACCTTGGTACGGCAACCGTTACAAAAAAGTATAATACAACAAATACTATTACGCCTAAAGACTTTACAGGTTACACAACGCCGAGTACGCAGAGCATAAAATGGGACTCTACTTCGGCAAAGACCATTACATTTAAATATACTCCGAAGAGTGTAGGAACAAAGACTCTTAAAGATAATGCTTGGTGGTGGAAGAATACGAGCAGTACAGGAATCAAATATACTGTTAAGGTATCATTCTATGATAGAACGGCAACTTCCGTTAAAGCAAAAATAACTTGGACAAATACTATTAGTGCAGGTCTTTATTATGGATTTTGGAGCAAATACAATGTAACCATTGGAGGAACAAGTACAGGTGATGTAACGATTACTGACAATAGTGTTTGGTCAAAATATAAGAATTACAGTTCTCAAAGAACAATAACGAAAGAGAGTACAATTACAATAAAAGGGTTGTCGGCAACGCAAACATCTGTTTCTTATACAGCAACGCCGTCCGCACACAGTAATGCAAGCTGTCCTGCAGCATTCAGCGGAACATTAACAATACCGGCATATTGATATAATTAATACGCCTTTTTACCGGAGAGGATTTTTAGTCCCTCAGTAACCAAGGGGCTAAATTCTTCTTCCGGTAACCTTTTTAAAAATCAAGACCGTCATCAGTGACGGTCTTAATTTTTTGTTTAGAAGAATGGGGAATTGGAATACTTTTCTATATGGGGATATATGATGTAAAGTAGCGTTGACTTTTCTTCAAAAAAATGATATACTTATGTAGATTTGTTGAACGGAACTAATCAAGAAACGGAGGTTATTATGGCAAAGAAAAACAAAATAAAGATTATTCCTCTCGGTGGCCTTGGCGAGATTGGTAAAAATCTCACAGTGTTCGAGTATGGCAACGAAATAATCGTACTCGACTGCGGCATGGCGTTCCCCGACGAGGATATGCCCGGCGTTGATGCAGTGATACCGGACATCACTTATCTTGAGAAAAACAGAGAAAAAGTGAAAGCACTGTTCATCACACACGGACACGAGGATCATATCGGCAGTTTACCGTATTTTTTGCGTGAAATAAATGTTCCCGTATACGGCACAAGAATGGCGATTGGTCTTGTTGAGCAAAAGCTTAAGGAGCACGGGATTTTGTCGGTGTCAAAGCTGAACCGTGTTTATACAGGTGATGTTGTTAATGTTTCGAAAAATTTCAGCGTGGAATTTTTGAGGGTTAACCATTCCATAAGTGACGCGGCAGGTGTTGCAATCAAAACTCCTGCAGGTGTTATCGTGCATACAGGTGACTTTAAGATTGACTGTACACCTATTCAGGGCACAATGATTGACCTTGCGAGATTTGGTCAGCTGGGCAATCAGGGCGTTTTGGCACTTATGAGTGACTCCACCAACGCTGAGCGTCCGGGTTATACGATGAGTGAAAGCACCGTCGGCGAAAAATTTGAAAACATTTTTGACAACACAAAAAAGAGAATTATTGTTGCGACATTTGCATCCAATGTTGACAGAGTTAACCAGATTATTTCTGCGGCGGTAAAGCACGACCGTAAGGTTGCGGTTTCGGGCAGGAGCATGATTAATATTATCGAGGTTGCAACAAGTCTCGGGTATCTTGACATACCCAAGGGTACGCTTATTCCCATTGACGATGTGAGAAAATATAACAATCATCAGCTTGTTATTATCACTACTGGCAGTCAGGGTGAGCCTATGAGTGCGCTTACACGAATGGCGTTTTCTGACCATAAAAAGATTGAGATAACAAAGGATGACCTTGTAATTATATCCGCGTCCCCAATTCCGGGCAATGAAAAGCCTGTTTCAAACGTAATCAACGAGCTTTACCGTAAGGGGGCTGAGGTTATACATCAGTCTCTTATGGAGGTACACGTTTCGGGGCATGCCTGCCGTGAGGAATTGAAAATTATTATGGGACTTACAAAGCCCAAGTTCTTTATTCCTGTTCACGGTGAACAGCGGCATCTTTTAAAGCACGCAGGTATCGCCGAGAGTATGGGTATCCCTTCGGAGAATATTTTTAAGCTCGAAAACGGACAGGTGCTTGAGCTAAACAGGGACGAAGGCAAGATTACAGGCAGTGTGCCTGCAGGAAAAGTCCTTGTTGACGGCTACGGCGTAGGCGATGTAGGTAATATTGTGCTTCGTGATCGTAAGCATCTGGCGCAGGACGGTATCATTATTGCGGTACTGTCACTTAACAAGGAGGGTAAGCTTGTATCGGGACCTGATATTATATCCAGAGGCTTTGTATATGTGCGCGACAATGAGGATTTGATTGAAGCTCTCAGAATTGTTGCAGAAACCAGCGTTAAGGATACGCTTATTTCCAAAAACTGCGACTGGAGTACAATCAAGGGCAATATGAAGACTGCGTTGGGTGATTTTATATTTGAAAAAACAAGACGCAAACCGATGATATTACCAATCATTATGGAAGTGTAAAAAATGTGCATGCAAACTTGCATGCACATTTTTTTTGTGCGCGAGACAAATAAACGAGAGTAAAAATTCCTTGAATAAGGGGAAAATTAAAATGGTGAAAAATAAAATATTACAAAAGTGTTAAGCTAAAGTGCAAAAAACTTGTAAAAAAGCAACCAAATCGAGGAAAAAACTGGAAATAAATCCGTGCAAATATCTGTCTCTTTACCATTTTGAGCGTAGAGATTATACTCAGCGCAAAAACAAAGGAGGCAAATGATGAAATACGAAAGAAAGCTTACCGTCATAAAGGACGGTGTACGTGAGGAAATCTGTTACTACGTTAAAGAAAAGGAGAGCGATATTTTTGGGTGCGTTATGTATAACGTTGGGGTAAGAACAGTCGACAGAAGACGGGAAATTGACGATTTTTCACCTGATTTAAAGGAAGCTGAAAGATTGTGCGATTATCTGTATGAAAGAAATGTTACACTAAAAAATTTATTTGATGTTTCGGAGGAATTTATCGTCACAATGTGAATACATTTTACAAAGAGGTGACGGTATGGAGTTTCAAAGTGAAAAAAATGTGATAAGCACGGTTAAGGGGATTTTTAAAACGGTACTGACGGCGTTTCTGATTACGGTTATACTTATGGCAGTGCTTGCCCTTGCGGTATGCTATACGCCATTGCCCGAAGACGCTGTAACGCCGTGTGTTTATGTACTTAATTATTTGTCAGTTTTTATGGCGGGGCTGTTTTCGGCATCAACTACCGGCAAAAAAGGTTTTATAACAGGCGCAATAGCAGGCGGTGGCTATATGCTTTTGGTTTATCTTTTAGGGGCTATACTTTTCGGAGGCATAACCTTTACCATAGATACACTCAAAATGATAGGCTACTGTGTTCTCTCGGGTACTGTGGGCGGAATTGTCGGAATTAATCTCTCCAAAAGGTGAAAAAAATATTGCAATTTGGAAAAAGATGTGCTATAATGCAAGAAATACTATATTCGGAGATTTCCGATTTTATAAGGAGGACATTTTTTATGAAGCACGTTAAGACTTTAAATGCAGCAAACCTTGCTCTTAGTGTAGAAAACGGCGGCTGTGGCGAATGCCAGACATCCTGCCAGAGCGCATGCAAGACTTCTTGTACTGTGGCTAACCAGAAATGCGAAAAGAAAGGCAAAAGAGGTCGCTAAGCGCCCATCTTGCCATTTTATCTGCCAAGGCGGTGCAATAAGCATAGCTCTCGGCAGATAAAAAGACAATCTGAACACTTATCGGTCTCTTTTGACGGCTGTGTTTAGATGATTTTTAAAACGTTTGTAAAATCTCAGGATTTTTCCTGAGATTTTATGTTGTATAGGAGATGAAATTATGGTACATAAGTTTGAAAACCTGGGTGTCAAGTGTGCTCTTGACGTATGCAGCGGTAGCGTACATATTTTAGACGATATTTCTTATCGTATGCTTGACTTTTTCTCGGAAGACGGCGTATTTGATACAGAGGGCGCAAAGGCAGCAGGTTGTTTTGATAAAGAGCACCAAGAAGCTCTGGCAGAGTTGGAAGAGCTGCGTGAAAATCATCAGCTTTTTACAAAGGATATATACAAGCCTCTTGCAGAGCATAAGGAAAAGAAATCTGTTATAAAAGCGCTTTGTCTTCACATTGCACATGACTGCAACCTTCGTTGCCGTTACTGCTTTGCTCACGGCGGTGAATACATGGGCAAGCGCGAGATTATGAGTGCAGAGGTAGGCAAAAAGGCTATCGACTTTGTAATACGTGAGAGTGGCGCAAGACGCAATATTGAAATTGACTACTTTGGCGGCGAACCGCTTATGAATTTTGAAGTAGTTAAGGAAATTACCGAGTATGCAAAGCAGGAAGGTGAAAAACACGGAAAGAATTTCCGTTTCACAATTACAACAAACGGACTTTTGCTTGACGATAAGAAAATTGACTACATAAACGAAAATATGGGCAACATCGTGCTTTCCATTGACGGCAGAAAAGAAGTTCATGATAAAGTGCGTGTACGTGTTGACGGCTCAGGCTGTTATGACTCAATCGTTGACAAGTTCAAAAAGGTTGCCGAAAGCCGTAACCAGGAAAACTACTATGTCCGCGGTACTTTCACTCGTGATAATCTTGACTTTAGCGAGGACGTTATGCACCTTGCAGACTTGGGCTTTGAGCAGATAAGCGTTGAACCCGTTGTTGCAAAGGAAGAAGAGGACTACGCTCTTCGCGAAGAAGATTTGCCCCGCATCTTTGAAGAGTATGATCGTCTTGCCGAGAGGATTTTAGATGCGAGAAAGAATGGTAAATGGTTCAACTTTTTCCACTATATGATTGATTTGCATGAAAGTCCCTGTGCATACAAGATGCTTTCCGGCTGCGGTGCAGGTCACGAATATGCGGCAGTTACTCCCTCGGGTGATATTTATCCCTGTCATCAGTTCGTAAATGACCCCAAATACAAAATGGGTGATGTTTTTGAGGGCACTATTGATAAGGATATCCGCGACGTGTTTGTAAAGAGCAATATTTACACAAAGGAAGACTGTGCAACCTGTTGGGCAAGATTTTATTGCTCAGGCGGCTGTGCGGCTAATGCAATAAGCATGAACGGTTCTATCAACAAGCCTTATAAGCTTGCTTGCGAAATGGAAAAGAAGAGAGTGGAATGTGCTATCGCAATTAAGGCACGTGAGGCTCTTGATGAAGAATAATTTAAGGGATTAAACCCCGAAAAAACGCAAAAAGGGTTGACTAAACCCGTTAAAATTTATATAATATAGGTTAGTTATTTAATAACCACAAATTACAAGGAGGAAAAAACAAATGAAAGCAAAAAACATTATTTCATTTGCGCTGGTAATGATTCTTATCGTTTGTATGGCAGCAGCTGTATTCGGCGATGTGAGAATCGGCAAATTCAGAATCCCCGCGATTGACGACAAAGAATATGGCGTTAAGCAGGGACTTGAACTTGTTGGCGGTAGCTACATCGTGTTTGAACCCGATGTGGAAGACGTCAGCAAAGTATCTGCAGAACAGATTGACGCTGCAGAAGGTATCATCAGAGCGAGACTTGACAGTATAGGTCAGAGCGAAGCTACAATCGCTCAGCAGGGCGGTTATTCACTCCGTGTTGAGTTGCCCAACGTTGACGATTCAAACGAAGCAGTAGCACTTATCGGTCAGACTGCAGCACTTCAGTTTATGAATGCTAACGGTGAAGTTGTAATGGAAGGTGACTCTGAGCACGTTCAGAAGGCTATGGCTACTTTCGGTCAGGTTGACGATTACGGCAATCAGGGCTACTATGTACAGCTTACACTCACAGACAAGGGTCGTGAAAAGTTTAAGGAAGCTACACAGAACGCTGTAGCACTCTCCGGCAGCGGTATGAACTTTATCGCAATCTGCATGGACGGTGTTCCCTATTCTATGCCCTCTGTTAAGGAAGTTATCGATTCCGACACTTGTGTAATCACAGGTGATTTTACACAGGAAGATGCAGAAGACCTTGCAAACGTTATCAACTCCGGTCGTCTTCCCTTCTCTCTTACAGTTGCAGAACAGCAGACTATCGGTGCTACACTTGGTAAGGAAGCTTTTGATTCTTCCATGCTCGCAGCTATCGTAGGTATTATTCTTGTTATGCTCTTCATGCTTATTGTATACCGTCTTCCCGGCTTGGTAGCAGACGTATCCTTGATTGCATATGTTGCTATCGTATGCCTTATCATGACAGGTTTCTACAGAAATATTCCTTACGTAACAACTCTTACACTTCCCGGTATTGCAGGTGTTATCCTTTCTATTGGTATGGCGGTTGACGCTAACGTTGTTATCTTCGAAAGAATTAAGGACGAACTCAATGCAGGCAAGAGCGTAGGCGCAAGCGTAGATAGTGGCTTCAAGCGTGCTCTTACAGCCGTTATCGACTCTAACGTAACTACACTTATCACTTGCGTTGTGCTTTACATTTTCGGTACAGGTACAATCAAGAGCTTTGCTGAAACACTCTTCATCGGTGTTGTTGTCAGCCTTCTTACAGCAGTATTCCTTACAAAGTTCCTTCTCAAGAATATGGTAGGCTTTGGTATTAAAAATCCGTGGGTTTACGGTGCTTCGAAAAGGAGGGACGCATAATGTTTAAAAATCCTTGTGCACATAAAAAAGTATTTTTTATAATTTCTATCGTCCTTATCGTGGTTTCCATTTTGTCAATGGCAATCAGAGGCTTTAACCTTGGTATTGACTTTACAGGCGGTACAACATTTACTATTGATCAGTTGCCCGCAGGCTTTGAGTATTCAGATGCGCTCGAAAAGGATATGGAGGCCCTTGTTAAAAAGGCTAATCCTTCCGCTGACAGCCAGATTCAGTCTCTTAATGACGGCGTTGGCGTATCTATTAAGACAAGCGTTCTTACAGACGCTGAGCAGATTGCACTTTTTGACGGTATTGTAGCTTATTTTACAGGCGAAACTGTTGAAGCAGTGACAGAAACAGCTTCGGCACCCGTAGAAGAAGCAGCTACAGACGTTGTAGAAGAAGCTAGTACTGATGCAGTAACAGAGACTGCTCCCGAAGCTCCTGTAGTAAATACTGTAGCTCAGGCTTTTGCTGATTCTATCGGTATCAACACTGTTAAGGGTACAACAAGCGGTCGTCTTATTGCAGACACATTCAAGGCTGTACTTCTTGCAGTAGTGCTTATGCTTATTTACATCAGCATCCGTTTCGACTTCAAGAGCGGTGTGTGTGCGGTTATGGCACTTGCACATGACGTACTTCTCATGTTCGGTTTCTATGCTCTTTTCCAGCATACAATGAACACAAGCTTTGTTGCAGCTGTTCTCACAATTATCGGTTACTCTATCAACGCTACTATTGTTGTATTTGACCGTGTTCGTGAAAACAACAAGCTTATGAGACAGGAAAGCTATGATGTTAAGGCTGATAAGGCTATCACAACAAGCTACACAAGAACATTGTTCTCTTCTCTTACAACACTCTTCACAATCGGTGCTCTTTACGTATTGGGCGTATCTTCTATCAGAGAATTTGCTCTTCCCATTATCGTTGGTATCGTTTGCGGTGCTTATTCTTCTCTTTTCGTTGCTCCCACATTCTGGGCGTTCTGGAAGGATGCAAGCGATAATGCTAAGAAAGCTCGTAAGTAATTATTTGAGAATATTTTTTAAAACACCTCGTATTATAAATACGGGGTGTTTTTTTGTTAAAAATTTTTGTTGTTTTAATTTGTCTTATTTTGTCGGGATGCGCCAGGACGGAAAGCAAGCCGACAAATAAAGAGCCCGATTTGCCTACAGAAAAACAAGAAACGGTTTTCTTTGAAAAAAATTACATGGAAAATCTGTCGGGTGAAAAGCAAAGCTGGGGAATGAGGCGAAATGCACCCGAGCGTCCTGAATTTACAGCGGAGCAGACGGACGCTATGGATAAATACGGATGTATATATATGGGGGCTGCGGAGACAAAATATTTATATCTGACGTTTGACGAGGGCTATGAAAACGGTCAGACGGGAAAAATCCTTGATGTTTTAAAGGAAAAAGGCGTAAAAGCTGCATTTTTTATTACGGGGGACTATTTCAAAAGCGAAAAGAAATTGATTGACAGAATGGTAGACGAGGGGCATATTGTTGGAAACCATACCATGAACCATCCTTGTGTGCCAAATCTTAAAGATGTCGAAAGTGTTGAAAGAGAGGTTTTAAGTCTTGACAGGGCTTTTTATGCAAGATACGGAAAGCATATGAAGTATTTCCGCCCGCCCGAAGGGGCTTACAGCGAAAAAACACTGGCGGTGACAAAAAACCTCGGTTATACAAATGTTTTCTGGTCTTTTGCGTATGACGATTGGTACCGTGATAAACAAAGAGGTGCGGATTACGCATATAATAAAACAATGGAAAATATTCATCCCGGATGCGTCATACTACTGCATGCAGTAAGCTGTGACAATGCAAATGCCTTAGGCGACATAATTGATGATGCAAGAAAGGCGGGCTACGAGTTCCTAAGCCTTGATGAATACATAGGATAATAACTTATTCTTTCCTATGTGGAAGGATTTTAATAGATGAAAAAGGCAAAAATAATCAGCGCAGTTTGTGCGCTGGCTTTGGTTATAACTCTCGTATGGGCATACATAGCCATGCCCGATACGGTGATATTGTATAAAGACAGAAAATGGCAAACAAACAATGTGTCAAAAATAGTTTTGTCGGATAATTCGGTCGAAACATTGCACGGTGCAATAGTCCCTCGCAAAACGGGGGACTATCAGGCGTCGGCAACGATTTTCGGAATACCTTACAAATCCGTTACGGTAAAAGTTGTTGAGGATGACGAGGTTATCGTGGGCGGACAGGCTGTGGGGATAAGGCTGTATTCAGACGGACTTGTGGTTGTGGCAACAGGAAGGATAAATAAAAACGGAAAATCGCCTGCCGAAAAGGCAGGGATTAAACCCGGCGATATAATAACAATGATAAACTCAACAAAAGTGGGAACACCCGAGGAATTTTCCGAAAAGGTGGCAAAAAGTCAAGGTGAAATAGAGCTTGAAATTAAATCAAACGAAAAAACAAGAAAGGTAAAAATAACACCAGAAACGTCGGAATATGACGGAATTAAGAAGATAGGCTTATGGGTGCGTGACAGCACGGCAGGGATAGGCACACTTACCTATATTGACCCTGAGAGCAAAACCTTTGGCGCACTGGGACATGCTGTCAGCGATGTTGACACGGGGGTAAAATTTGACGTTTTAAAAGGCAGTATTGAAGAATGCTCCGTCGGCGGGATAGAAAAAGGCACAAAGGGTACACCGGGCGAGCTTAAGGGTGTTTTTTATCCTAATGCGAGAGTTTTAGGATATATAGCAAAAAACGAAGCGGAGGGGATTTTCGGCATAGCGAATGATGTTCTTACCACAAATACCGTAAAGCTCGGTCATAAAAACGACATAAAAAAAGGCAAGGCGTATATACGTGTCAGTCTTGATGGAAAAACTGTAAAGGATTACGAAATAAAAATAACCAAGGTATCGCCGAAGAGCAAAAACCCTGCAAAAGGGATTTTGATAGAGGTTGTAGACAGCGAGCTGATAAGTAAAACCGGAGGCATTGTGCAGGGCATGAGCGGAAGCCCGATACTACAGGACGGTAAGCTGATAGGTGCGGTGACCCATGTACTCGTAAACGACCCTACAAAAGGATACGGAATTTTTATTGAAAATATGATTGAAGCAAGTGGTAACTAAAAAAACGCTGACACAGTCAGCGCTTTTTTAGTTCGTAGAAAGCAACGGCACTTGCTGCCGCTACGTTTAGTGAATCAACACCATGATACATGGGGATTTTTACAGTATAGTCACAGTCAGCTATTGTTTCGTTTTTCAAGCCGTCGCCCTCGGTGCCGAGGATTATGGCAAGTTTTTCTTCCTCTTTGAGCTTTTTATCGTCTATAGAGACAGAATCGTCGCAAAGTGCCATTGCAACTGTTTTAAAGCCTTCTTTTCGCAAGGCTTCAACAGTTTCATGGTCCCATGAGGGGAGGATTGTCCAGTCAATCTGGAAGACCGTGCCCATGCTTACACGTGCACTGCGGCGGTATAATGGATTAGAAGACCCGGGGGTCAAAAGCACTGCGTCCATGCCCAGTGCTGCCGCAGAACGGAAAATTGCACCCACGTTTGTAGGGTTCATAACCTCTTCCAATATGACAATGCGGCTTGCATTTTTAATTACGTCAGACACTTTCTTTAACATTGGACGGCGCATGGCACAAAGGAGCCCGCGGGTTAAAAGGTAGCCTGTGAGGTTTTTTAAAACCTCCATAGGTGCGGTAAAAACGGGAATATCACCGACTCTGGACAAAACCTGCTCGCTTTCGCCTTTTATACAGCTTGTCTCAACCAAAACGGAGACGGGCTCGTAACCTGCATCAAGAGCCCTTTCGATTACCTTAGGGCTTTCGGCAATGAAAAGCCCCTCGGAAGGAAATTCGCGGTTTAGAAGCTGTGCTTCGGTAAGACGTGCGTAGACGTCAAGGCGAGGATCATCAAAATCTGTTATATGAATTATGTTTGACATTGTTTTCTCCTTGTTTTTGTGAAAATCGCGGCTAATGTACGGTAAAGGTTTTTTGCCTGCATAAAAGAAACAACCTTTAACCCCTTAAAAATCAAGTATATTAATTATATGGCAGATTGGAAAATAAGTCAATAAATAGTATGTTTTTTGTTGCTTTTTGGAAAAGAGCATGATATAATATCAAACTGTAGTTTTATAAATGATAGGAGAGAGGAAATGGAACAGCAGAAAAAAAGCAGTTTTTCAGGCTCGTTAGGTTTTGTACTTGCGGCAGCAGGTAGTGCCGTGGGCTTGGGCAATATATGGAGATTCCCCAACCTTGTAGCAAAGCATGGCGGCGGTTTGTTTATTATTGTATACATTGCACTTGTTTTGCTTTTCGGATTTGCATTGCTTCTTACAGATATTGCAATCGGTCGTAAAACAGGTATGAATGCAGGTAATGCGTATGGTGCAATTCATAAAAAGTGGAAATGGGTAGGACACCTTACATTTATTGTGCCTGCTATTATCATGACATATTACACAGTTATCGGCGGCTGGATATTAAAGTATTTTACAGAGTATCTGACCTTTAACAGTGCAGACCTGGCAAAGGACGGGTATTTTACATCGTTTATATCATCTCCCGTTTCGCCTATTGTGTTCATGCTTATTTACCTTGCTATAACAGCTGTAATTGTATATGCAGGTGTTGAAAAGGGTATTGAAAAGTTTTCAAAAATTGTTATGCCCGCTCTTTTGCTTCTTATTGCAGGTATCGCAGTTTATTCGCTTTTCCTTGTTGACCCTGTGTCGAAGAGAACAGGTTTGGAAGGTGCGGCAATATATTTTGTACCCAATTTTGAAGGTATGACTGTAAGTAAGTTCATTAACATTGTACTTGACGCAATGAATCAGATGTTTTATTCATTATCCGTTGCTATGGGTATTATGATTACTTATGGTTCGTATGTTAAAAAGGATGTAAATATCAATAAATCTGTTACACAGATACAGATTTTTGATACACTTGTTGCAATCCTTTCGGGTATGATGATTGTACCTGCAGTGTGCGTATTCTTCGGCCCTGAGCAAATGGTAAACGAAGCAGGTGCAGGCTTGATGTTTGTGACACTGCCTAAAGTTTTTGAAAACATGGGTATTGCAGGTACGGTAGTTGCTGTTTTGTTCTTTATAATGGTTGCATTTGCAGCACTTACAAGTTCGGTTTCTATCATGGAAACTGTTGTAGCCAGCTGTATGGAATACTTTAAAAAGACACGTAAGCAGATGAGCATTCTGGTAGCTGTAATTTCGGCTATAGGTGCTGTATTAATCTGTATGGGATATAACGTTTTCTATTTTGAACTTACTCTTCCCAACGGTACTACAGGTCAGCTTTTGGATGTTGCAGACTATATAAGTAATAGCGTAATTATGCCTCTTATTACAATCCTTACATGTATCCTTATAGGTTGGATTGCAAAGCCCAAGTGGGTTATTGAGGAAACTCAGCGTAATGGTGAAAAATTTGGAAGAAAAGGCTTGTATGTTATAATCATCAAGTTTGTGGCACCTGTTGTCATGACAATTCTTCTCCTTAAGGCTTTAGGCATATTTTAAGATAACTTGATAAAAAAGCTCGCATTTGGCGAGCTTTTTTTGTGTTTTAAAGAGATTTTGTAGAAAAATAATGGAAAAATTTTCCATTATTTTAAAATAAATGCTTGATAAATCTGTAAATAAATGGTAATATAAACCCACGGAACAAATTACCAATTTTTTACAGGAGGAATGCAGTAATATGGAAAATGTTATTAAGGTTATTGTTTGTGATGACAATAAAGAAACGAGGGACGGGATTGTAAACTGTCTGGGAAGAAAAGATGACATAAGAATTGTAGGCGAGCTTTGTGACGGGACAAGGGTAAATGATATGGTGAAGGAACAGGGAGCGGATGTACTTTTGCTTGATGTTATTATGCCCAACATGGATGGAATAAGTGTTCTTGAAAAGCTCAAGAATAAGGACGGAAAGCGTCCCTGTGTAATTATGATGCTTGAAAACGTAAGTGATGCGGTGTATGAGGAGTGTATCAACCTTGGTGCAGATTATATTGTAATAAAGCCTTTTGATCCTGAGCTTTTGTATGAACGCATAAAGATGCTTTGCCGCAGAAGCCCTGTCAAAATAAGAGAAAGTGCATTGTATTCGGGAGCAAAACCCTCAGAGAGGAGCTTAGAAATCTCGGTTACAAATACAATCCACTCTGTGGGCGTGCCCGCAAACATAAAGGGTTATCAGTATCTCCGTGATGCAATTATTATGAGCATAAAGGATACTGAGCTTATAAATGCAGTTACAAAACAGCTTTATCCTCTTGTTGCCGAAAAGCACAAAACATCTCCCTCGAGGGTTGAGAGAGCTATCAGACACGCAATTGAGGTTGCGTGTGTAAGAGGTAATGAAGAGGAGTTGTATTCACTCTTTGGCTATACCGTAAATAACGCAAAGGGTAAACCTACAAACAGTGAATTTATCGCAATGATTGCAGATAAGTTAAGACTGGAAATGGTTTCCTAATAAAAAATCACCGTTGTTAATCAACGGTGATTTTTTATTGTCTGATAATTACGGATAAACTTCATTATTGTGTTGACTGTTATGATACCTAAAAGGATTGCACCAATCGTCCTGCCGAGGGCGGCAAAATGCGTCAGCGCTGTATCAAAGTCGCTTTTGAACACTGCCTCAATTGTGTAGTACAGGTTTGAACCGGGTACAAGGGGCAATATCGTCGGGATAAGAAAAACCGTAACAGGGGCTTTGATTTTTCTTGCGAGAAATTCCGATGCGAAAGCGGCAAAAACCGATGCAAGGAAATTTGATATAAAGTCCTCCAAGGAAAGGTAAAGCCCTAAAAGATATACGCTGTAGCAAAGTGCTGTAGAAACGGCTATTATGGGAAGGCGGTGCTTGCGAAGCCTGAGCATGAAGGAAAAGCCCACCGTGCCTACAACTGCAGAGATAACGGCAATAATATTTTCTACCATGTCAACACCCCCGTAGCAATCATAGCAAACCAGAAGCCCAACGCAATTGCAAGTGCGGTGAGAAGTGCCTCACAAAAACGAAGGAAGCCTGCCATTGTATCGCCATTCATCATATCCTTGATAGCGTTGGTTAACATAAGTCCCGGAATAAGAAGCATGATATCGCCTATCATGATTTTGTCAAGATGCGCACCAATGCCCAAATTTGAAAGGTGAAACGCCATAATACCGGCTATAAGCGAGGATATAAAGTTATAGAACATACCGTTCATATTGAGCGATGTGAAAAGCCGCTCAATCAAAAATATAATAACAGATATGCCTGCTGCGCAGACTGCATCCGTAAAAGTGCCCTTGAAAAGCATACAAAAGCCGCCCGAGGTTAAAATAAAGCCTATAAGACGCAAAAGCTTTGAAAAATGACTATGCTTTATAATCTCGTCAAGCATTACCTGAAAGTCCTCAGCAGAAGGGGTAGTTGCACATACTGTACGGGAAAGAGCGTTGAGCTCCTCAAGGCGGTAAAAGTTGAAAACATAGCTTGTGATACGCCTGGATTGTGCAAAGGATGCACCGTCGGGGTCACGCACAGTAACAAGAATAAGACTTGTGATTGAAAAAATCTCCGCGTCGTTAAGCCCGTAAGACGTACAAAGGCGTGAAATTGTGTCTTCAACACGGTTAACCTCTGCCCCGCACATGAGCATTTCTTTGCCAAGATTCATTATAACAGTGAGTAAATTTTCGGTATTGGATTTGTTGTTCATAATGTTTACACTCCGTGAAAAATCTACAACATAATTATATATCAACCAATAAGATTTGTAAAGAGATATAATGTTGACGAGTAAGGTGTTTTCGTGATACAATATAATAGATAAAATGTGACTTCACATTCGGGAGGAAATACTATGTGGGCAACAAAAGATTGGAAAGATTATGAATGTATAGATACATGTGACGGTATGAAGCTTGAAAGGTGGGGGGATGTTATCCTGTCCCGACCCGACCCTCAGGTTATCTGGAAAAAGAAAACCAATATAAATGCGTGGAATAAAGCTCACGCAGTATACAACCGTTCATCCTCGGGCGGAGGTAGCTGGGATATAAGAAAAAAAGTGCCCGACAGGTGGACTGTAAGCTACAAGCACCTTACTTTTAATATAAAAACCATGGGCTTTAAGCATACGGGACTTTTCCCCGAGCAGGCAGTCAACTGGGATTGGATGGCTGAAAAGCTTAAGGGGAGAAAAGGCGCAAACGTACTTAACCTTTTTGGTTACACCGGTGCCGCAACCATGGCGTGCAGTGCGGCAGGGGCAAATGTTTGCCATGTGGATGCCTCCAAGGGAATGGTAGCATGGGCAAAGGAAAATGCCGAGTCCTGTAATCTTAAAGAAAACTATATCAGATATATTGTTGATGACTGTATGAAATTTGTTGAAAGAGAAATCAGACGTGGCAAAAAGTACGATGCGATTATTATGGATCCGCCTTCTTACGGACGCGGACCCGGCGGCGAGGTATGGAAGCTAGAGGAATGCTTGTGGGACTTTGTGGAAAGATGTGCTCTGCTTTTATCGGATGACCCGATATTCTTTTTGATAAATTCGTATACAACAGGTCTCCAGCCTGCTGTTATGAAGAATATTCTTGAGCTGGCGCTGCCCAAGGGCACTGTTACGGCAGACGAAATCGGACTTCCCGTATCAAGCGGAATATACCTTCCCTGCGGTGCAACTGCAAGGTGGGAAAAATAAGCATGTCGATAATTGTTATCCACATGCGACCGCAAATCTTGATAAATGATTAATGAGGAACAGGTTATTATGTTAAGATGCGAAAATGTTACCTTTGTATATGAAAATGAAGAGGGCGAAGGTAAAAAAATTCTTGATAACATAAATCTTAATATTGAAAAAGGCAGCTTTGTTGCAATACTGGGGAAAAACGGCTCGGGGAAATCCACTTTGGCAAAGCATTTTAACGGTGTACTTTTGCCTTGTGAGGGCAAGGTGTATGCCGCAGGTATTGACACAAGTGACGAAAAAAAGCTTTTTGAAATAAGGCGCAGTGTGGGCATGGTTTTTCAAAACCCCGACAACCAGATTGTTGCAACCACAGTTGAAGAGGATGTTGCTTTTGGGCTTGAAAACATCTCTGTTCCCTATGAGGAAATGATAAAAAAAGTTGAAAAAGCACTCAAGGCTGTTGATATGTATGAGTATCGCAAATCACAGCCGCATCTTCTCAGCGGCGGACAAAAGCAAAGGGTTGCAATTGCAGGCGTTGTTGCAATGGAGCCTGAGTGTATTGTGTTTGACGAGCCTACAGCCATGCTTGACCCAAAGGGCAGGAAAGAGGTTCTTGCCACTATAAAGGAGCTTAAAAACAAACTGGGTATGACGGTTGTGCTCATTACACATTACATGGAGGAAGCTGCAAAGGCTGATAGAGTTATTGTTATGGACAAGGGCAAAATTGAGCTTGACGGTACTCCGGGAGAGGTTTTTTCCCGTGTTGAAGAGATTAAATCCTTTGGACTTGATGTGCCGCCTGTTACTCTTTTGGTACACAAGCTGCGTGAAAAGGGTTTGGATATTGACCCTAATATTTTGAGGACAAAAGAGTGCGCACAGGTTATCGGTGAATTTTTTAGGCGAGAGGCAGAATAATTTTGATTGAGTTAAAAAATGTTAGCTATAAATACGAAAATAATAATGAAAGCGTATATGCGCTCAAAAACGTGAGCTTAAAAATTGAAAAAGGCGAGTTTTGGGGCATAATCGGACATACAGGCTCGGGTAAATCTACACTTACGGAGCTTATGAGCGGACTTTTGAAGGCTACTGAGGGCGATGTTTTGGTTGACAACATCAACCCCAAAAAAACAAAGAACTCCGTGCGTGAACTTAGAGGCAAGGTGGGAATGGTTTTTCAGTACCCGGAGCACCAGCTTTTTGAGGAAACAGTTTTGCGTGACGTGTGCTTTGGCCCCAAAAATCTGGGATGCGGGGAAGAAGAGTGCATAAAACGCGCCAAAGAGGCACTTAGGCTTGTGGGACTTGGAGAAGAGTATGAAAACCTCTCGCCCTTTGAGCTTTCGGGCGGTGAAAAACGCCGTGTTGCAATTGCAGGCGTTATTGCAATGGAGCCTATAGTGCTTATTCTGGACGAGCCTGCTGCAGGACTTGACCCTGTGGGCAGAGATGCGCTTTTGGATACTCTTATGAAAATTAAAGGCAAGCTTTGCGAAAGCATTGTAATGGTAAGCCACAGTATGGACGATGTTGCATCATGCTGTGACAGAGTGCTTGTATTAAACCGCGGCGAGGTTGTTATGTCAGGCTCACCGAGAGAGGTTTTTTCAAATGCAGAAAAACTTAGTGATATAGGACTTGACGTGCCGCAGATAACAAGACTTATTAAAAGGCTTAACGCTGACGGCTGTGGTATTGATGAAGGCGTGCTCACCGTAGACGAGGCGGCAGAGGCTATATATAAAAAGCTTAAGGAGTTGGGAAAGTGCTGAGGGATATCACAATAGGACAGTATTATAATACAAAATCTCCAATACATTCCCTCGATGTAAGAGTGAAGATTATTTCTCTTATTGTAATGATGGTTGTTATATTCATGGTTAAATCCTTTTTTGAATATGCTGTAATAACCCTATTTACAATTGCTTTGATATTTTTGTCACGCGTGCCCTTTGGGTTTATTTTGCGCGGTATGAAGCCTGTGTGGCTTTTGGTTGCTTTTACCGCAGTTATTAACCTGTTTCTGGGCGGCGGTGAAACCGTGTTGTTTGAGTACGGCGTGATTAAAATTACAAAAGAGGCGGTAAATCTTGCACTGAGTATGATGATAAGGGTAATCCTGCTTGTAACTATGAGCAATCTCTTAACTCTTACCTCGTCTCCGATGATTATAGCAAAGGGGATTGAAAAGCTCCTTAAACCCTTAGAGAGGATTAAATTTCCGTCTCATGAGGTAGCAATGATGATGAGTATTGCGTTAAGGTTTATTCCCACCCTTACCGACGAGGCTGAAAAAATCATGAAGGCGCAGGCATCAAGGGGCAACGATTTGGAATCGGGTGGTATTATCAAAAAAGCAAAGGGAATGATACCTCTTTTTGTACCGTTGTTTGTGAGTGCGTTCCGTCGTGCGGATGAGCTTGCCATGGCAATGGAGTGCCGCTGTTATAACGGAGACAAAAACCGCACGAGTTTTAACAATCTAACATATAAAAAAATTGATGCGGCGGCATATATCATAGTTGTACTTGTAGTGTGCATAACCTTTGCCGGTCGCATCTGTGGAGCATGGATATGAATCTTAAACTTACGATAAAATATGACGGAACCTCTTATCACGGCAGGCAGCGTCAGCCCAACGGCATAACTGTACAGGAAGTTTTAGAGGACACGTTAGAAAAGGTTTTTAAAAAGAAAATAGTTGTAACAGGCTGTTCCAGAACAGATGCAGGGGTACATGCGGCAATGCACGTGTCGAACTTTAAGTGCGATACATCTATCCCCGTACATAAAATTCCCCTTGTTTTAAATCAGTATTTGCCGCAAGATATCCGTGCGGCAGAATGTGTAGTTGAAAAGGATGATTTTAACGCAAGGTATCATACTGTGGAAAAAACCTATCGTTACAGGATTTTGAACAGCGAGCACAATGACCCGTTTTTGGGGAGATATTCCTGGCATTATCCCATAAAGCTGGATGTTGAAAAAATGAAGCAGGCGGCAGAATATATGGTGGGAGAAAGAGATTTTACGGCTTTTATGGCATCCGGCTCAAGTGCGAAAACCACTGTCCGAAACCTTAAAAGAGTAGAGGTTGAAAAAACAGGTGACCTTATTACAATTACGGCTACGGCTAACGGATTTTTGTACAATATGGTCAGGATTATCGTAGGTACTCTTGTTTATGTGGGTAACGGAAAGCTTACGGCAGAAGAGGTCAAAACAATCCTTATAGAAAAGGACCGCAGACTGGGTGGCGTTACTGCACCTCCCGAAGGGCTCAGACTGGAAGAGGTTGTATATTAAGGAGGATTTACTATGGATGAGAAAAGAAAACAGATAAAACTTAATAAAAAAAGCCTTCTTATAGCAGTGGCAGTGATTGCAATTATTGTTGTAATTGCAATCGTGGTAGGGCTTTTGCCCGCAAAGCCTACAGGAGAGAGGATTGTCCTGGGTGTTAATACAGGTGATGAAAACTTTGGCTCGACTTTAAAGGGCTGCCCCGTACCGATAGGCAATCTCATAGGCGTTGTAACAGGCGGTAATTTTATTGTTGTAGACGATAAGGGCGATGTGAAAACAACGGAAAACTTTGTGCTTACAGACCCGATTTTGCACTCAAAGGGGAATTTCACCGTCGCGGCGGATTTTAAAGGCAATACGGCAAAGCTTTACGAAAAGGGTGATGTAAAAACTACAGTTACCACAGAAGGCAAGATTATATCAGTAGTTACAAACGCAAACGGATTTTTTGCAGTTGCGAGCAAGGAAACGGGCTATGATGCGGTTATTACCGTGTACCGTAAAAACGGTGAGGCAATTTACCGTTACCGTATAACAGACCATACCTTTATTGATATGGATATAAGTGCAAACAACCGTAAGCTTGTCGTTGTGGAAGCAAACCTCAAGGGCGGTACAGTGGGAAGTAACGTTGTATTGGTGGAATTTAACCGAGAGGATTCCGAATCTGTTTTTTATGCTAAGGGCAATGTGTATGTAGCTGTTCATTTTAACAAAAACGGCTCGTTTGTGTGCCTCGGTAACGAAAAAACCGACCTTTATCGCGCAGACGGCAGTAAAATGGGCGAAATACTTTATAACGACAGAAACCTGATTGCATCCGACATTACAACCGATGATATGATTTGCCTTGGCTTTGAGGCAGGCCCAGATGACAATGCAGGCTCTTCAAACATGGAGATATATGACAAAACAGGCAAAATGCGAGGAGAAATCAGCTTTGATGACACCCTTGAGCATATAAGTGTAAACGGAAATTATGCAGCTGTTTCTCACGGAGATGTAGTAGACATTGTAAAGGGCGACGGTAAAATCAAAATTACGTTTGAATCTACCGCACCTGTAAAATATGGTGTACCCTTTGAATCGGGAAAGGCAGTTGTCGTTTTCTCCGGCGGTAACACGGTAATTCTTAAGTAGGAGTGGGAAGTATGTTTTTTGATATTGCGGCAATTATATTTGTGGTTTTGTTTTCGCTGTACATGATGAAAAAGGGCGGAGTGAAAGCTATCCTCAGTCTTGTTAGCTTTGTATTGGCAATCATAATTGCAACGCTTTGCTATCCCGTGCTCACAGAGGCGGTGTATGCAACCGACCTTCCTATGTCGGTTGAAAGTGCGATTGGCGATGTACTGCACGAAAAAGGCGAAGAAGCAGGTATAGAGGCTATTGATGCAATGCCGGATTTTGTGCGTAATTCTATCGAAATTGACGAGGAAGAAGCACTTGATGAAATGATTGACAAAGCAACAAAAGATATTTCGAGACTTGTAATCAATGTTATAAACTTTATTTTGGTGGTTATCATAACGAAAATTATTCTCGCGTTCCTTATCGGAGCGTTGAATATTACGACAAAGCTGCCTGTGATACATCAGCTTAATTCCCTCGTGGGACTTTTGGGTGGTGTTGTTATAAGCCTGGGGCTCGTATGGCTTACAGTGTGTGCAGTAGGCGTTGTTGCTGCATCAAATCCCACTGTGGCAGAATTTGTCAAGGGCTCCTATGTTGTAAGTATAATGAGCAATATTGCTCCTTTCTGAAAACGGTGAACACAAATGACTATAGTAGAATTTTTTGACGATGAAGCCATTGATAACGCAATGGGTACAATGCTTTTGAGACCTGAGAGAACAGTCTTTTTGTACACGGGCGATAAAAACCTTGCGTTTTTTAATTCTTTGGCGAAAATCCTAAAAAAGCGTAATATTGAGTGTGAGCTTATAGGTGCAAAGATAGACCTTTCGTCAATAGAAAGTGCAAAGGCAAAAATTGAAGAAATAATCAAAAAATATCCCGATTGTGATTTTGACATTGCAGGCGGAAGCGACGAAATGCTTGTTGCGATAGGTTTGACTGCAAAGGAGTATTCATTGCCGCTTCACTCTGTCAATGTGCGCAAGCAGACGGTTGTGTCGGTAAACAGTCAGAGAACATACAGCGTACAGCCTGTATCACTTACGGTTGACGAGCTGATACAATTGCATGGTGGAAGCAGCGGAAAAGAAAACACAATCAAAGAAACATATACATGGGAAAGAGATATCGAAAGCGAAAAAGATATTGAAAAGGTCTGGAACATATGCCGTCAGGATCCGGGTGCGTGGAATGCGGCAATCGGAACCTTATCGGGATATCGAACCGACAAAAAAAGCGTGCTCACAATGATATGGGCAAAGCTTAAAAAAGACGGACTTGTACGAAAAGACAACTTAGGTGTACGATATAAAAACGAAGTTGTAAGGTATCTTTTGGGAAAACAAGGTACTGCGCTTGAAATGTTTACGTATATAGCGGCAAAAGAGTCGGGATTTTTTGACGACGGACAAAGCGGCATCATAATTGACTGGAAGGGAAAAAGAGAGGTCGAAAATGAAATCGATGTGCTTTTAACCCACGGTGCAGAAGGATATTTTATATCCTGCAAGAACGGAATGGTGGATTCGGATGAGCTGTATAAGCTATCTACCGTTGCAAAACGCTTTGGCGGAAAATATGCAAAAAAAATACTTGTAATATCAAAGTTTGAGCCTGACCGCAGCTTTATGGAGCGTGCGGCTGAAATGGATATTAAGGTTATCAAAAACGTGAGATATCTAAAAAGGGCAGATTTTGCAAAAAGACTTATAGGATAAAAAAGGTGTTGTTAAGGGCAACGCCTTTTTTTTTACGCGAATTTAACCTTTGAGTGATTTCGGATTTAACTTTGAATAAGTATACTTACAGATGTAGGGCGAAAGCTCTAACATATAAATGAAGGAGAAATAAACATGAAAAAATTAATTAGCTTAATAGTAAGCGGAGTATTGTGCCTGTCCCTTGCGGCATGCGGTTGTTCAAAAAATGCAGAGGGTACTGTTTCAACAGACGGCTCAACAAGCATGGAAAAGGTTATCGGTTTTCTTATGGAGGCGTACATGGAAGAAAACCCGAGCGTAAAAGTTACATACAACCCCACAGGCAGCGGCGCAGGCATTCAGGCAGTGGCAGAGGGCAGATGTGACATCGGTCTTGCCAGCCGTGACCTCAAGGCAGAGGAGGCAGAAACATTGCAGGGAACAGTTATAGCAATCGACGGTATTGCAATGATTGTAAACAAGGAAAACCCCGTTAAGAATCTTACAATCGAACAGATTGCGGCTATCTACAAAGGTGAGATAACAAACTGGAATGAAGTTGGCGGAAACGACGCACCTATTGTACTTATCGGCAGAGAAGCGGCATCGGGTACAAGAGACGGCTTTGAATCAATCACAGGCGTTGAAGATATGTGCAAATACAATCAGGAGCTTACAAGTACAGGCGATGTTGTACAGACAGTAACATCAAACTCCAATGCTATTGGTTACGCATCTGTTGCAAGTGTAAAGGATACTGTGAAGATGGTCAAGGTTGAAGGCGTAGCTCCCACAACTGAGACAATTCAAAGCGGTGCGTATAAAATTCAGCGTAATTTTATAATGGTTACAAAGAAAGGCACGCCTCTTTCCGAAGCGGCACAGGCATTTTATGACTTTGCTACAAGCGAGAAGGCTGACGAATTGATTATACAGGCAGGGGCAGTACCTGTTAAAAGGTAAAAAGTATAAGGGAACACCTAAAGGTGTTCCCTTGAAGTGTTGTGAAAGGATAGGATTATGGTTAAATCAAAAAATACTTTTGAAAAAATCATGAATATCGTTTTTACGGTATGCGGTTTCCTGACGATAGGGTTTGTGCTACTTATAACGATATTTTTGCTTATTTCAGGACTGCCTGCAATCGGGAAAATAGGCGTTACGGATTTTCTTTTCGGCACAGTGTGGGCATCTACGGCAAGAGAGCCTCAGTTTGGAATACTGCCTTTTATACTTTCGTCGGTTTACGGTACTTTAGGCGCAGTTGTCATCGGCGTTCCAATAGGTGTTTTGTGTGCAATTTTTCTTGCAAAAATGGCAGGAAAAAGAATGGCGAAAATATTGAGTGCCGCGGTAAATTTACTGTCGGGAATACCAAGCGTTGTATATGGTCTTGTGGGTATGATTATAGTAGTACCTACCGTGAGAGAAGTGTTTAATCTGCCTGACGGGGCTAATTTGTTTTCGGCAATTATTGTGCTTGCTGTCATGATTTTACCCAGTGTTATATCTGTGTCCGAAACCGCCATAAAGAGCGTACCTCGTGAATACGAGGAGGCTTCTCTTGCTCTTGGTGCAACCAAGACAGAAACGGCTTTTAAGGTTGTTACACCCGCGGCAAAAAGCGGTATTCTTACAAGTATTGTGCTTGGCGTGGGCAGGGCAATCGGCGAGGCAATGGCTGTTATGATGGTTGCAGGCAATGTAAGCAATATGCCTAGTCTGTTTTCGAGCGTAAGATTTTTAACTACTGCAGTTGCAAGCGAAATGTCGTACTCGTCGGGACTTCAGCGCGAGGCACTTTTTTCGATAGCACTGGTGCTTTTTGTGTTTATTCTCATTATAAATATATTGCTTAATCTTATTGCAAAAAAGAAAGAGGTGTAGCGGATGGGTGAAAAAATATCGGTAGCCCGAAAAATCAAGTGCGTGTTTTTGAACATGCTCATGTACGCCGCAACGGCAATTATATGTATTATACTGGTAGGCATAGTAGGGTACATATTTTATCGCGGAATCGGACATATCACGTGGGAACTTATCAGTACAAAGCCAAGCTTATTAAGGGGAACAACAGGTATACTGCCAAACATCCTCAACACTTTATATATTATTTTTATGACTCTTATCGTCGTATTGCCTTTGGGGGTTGGTGCGGCAATTTACCTCAATGAATATGCGGAAAACAAAAAAGTAGTGAGGATAATTGAGCTTGCAACCGAAACCCTTGCCGGAATACCGTCAATTATTTACGGCTTGGTTGGTATGCTGGTGTTTGTAAATTTTGCATCATTGGGAACAAGTCTTTTAGCCGGAAGCTTAACTCTGGTTATAATGACGCTGCCGACAATTATCCGTACAACACAAGAAAGCCTTAAAACTGTTCCTTGGGGATATCGCGAAGGGTCACTTGCGTTGGGTGCCGGAAAGTGGTACACGATTTCACATGTGGTGTTGCCCAGTGCAATTGACGGAATTGTAACAGGCTGTATACTTTCAGTAGGCAGAATAGTGGGCGAAAGTGCGGCGTTACTTTTTACGGCAGGCATGGCAAATGAAATCCTAAGCATAGGCGAGGCAATAGGTCCAAACAGCGCAGGCTCAACCTTGACTGTTGCCATGTATATGTATGCAAAGGAGCGAGGCGAATTTGAAATTGCTTTTGCGATTGCTGTGATACTGCTTGTTTTGACGTTTGTCATAAACATGGCGGCACTTTTTGTATCGTCTCACTTGAAGAAAGGAAACAAATAGTATGGATATTATTGATGTAAAAAAACTTAATTTGTGGTATGGGGCAAATCATGCTCTTAAAGATATAAATCTCGGAATACAAAAAAACAAAATAACGGCACTTATCGGCCCGTCAGGTTGCGGCAAATCAACTTTTTTAAAGACGCTTAACCGAATGAACGACCTTGTGGAAGGGTGCAGAATTGAAGGCAATGTTATACTGGACGGAACAGATATATACAAAAGCATGGATGTCAATATACTGAGAAAAAGGGTTGGTATGGTTTTTCAAAAACCAAATCCTTTCCCGATGAGTATATATGACAATATTGCATACGGCCCGAGAATCCATGGCATAAAGTCAAGGGTAGCCCTTGATGAAATTGTGGAAACATCACTACGCGGTGCGGCAATATGGGATGAGGTAAAAGACCGCCTCAAAAAGAGCGCACTCGGGCTTTCGGGCGGACAACAGCAAAGATTGTGCATTGCACGCGCGCTGGCAGTAAGCCCCGAAATCCTTCTTATGGATGAACCCACAAGTGCACTTGACCCGATTTCCACGTCAAAAATTGAAGAGCTTGCGTTGGAGCTTAAGAAAAAATACACTATAGTAACCGTAACACATAATATGCAGCAGGCTGTGCGAATATCGGATAAAACAGCGTTTTTCCTTTTGGGTGAGGTTGTGGAATATGATGATACTGACAAAATGTTCAGTATGCCCAAAGATAAAAGGACAGAAGATTATATAACGGGAAGGTTTGGTTGATATGAGAAGTGTTTTTGATGCACAGCTTGAAGAAATAAATGTAGAGCTTATAAAAATGGGTGCGCTCTGTGAAGCTGCTTTAAAATGCAGCGCAGAGGTTCTTTTTGAAGGCAACGGCGAAGCTTTGATAAAAACCGAGGAGCTTGAGCGAGAAATCGACATAAAAGAGAGAAGCATAGAGGATTTGTGTGTGAAAATATTGTTGCATCAGCAGCCTGTGGCAAAGGATTTGAGAGTGGTGTCCTCTGCGATGAAAATGATTGGCGACATGGAAAGAATAGGCGACCAGGCAAAGGATATTGCAGAGCTTGGGAAAATTATAGGTGCAAAGGATATCATTAGTGAAGTACATATAAGAAAAATGTATGAGCTTGCGGCAAAGATGCTTTGTGACAGCATAGACGCTTTTGTGAATAAAAATGTTGAACTGGCAAAAAGTATTGAACATGAGGATGATGAGGTGGATAATTGCTTTGATAGCGTGAAAGACGAGCTGACCGTGCTTTTGAAAAGCGAAAACGCAGACAATGAAACCTGCCTCGATATACTTATGGTTGCAAAATATCTGGAAAGAATAGGCGACCATGCTGTCAATATTTCAGAATGGGTTATCTATGCAATTGAAGGCAAAAAAGTGAATAATTATTGCACAGAAAATTAAATAGTATTATAATTAAGTCAAGGATGTGGTTTTATGATATATATTTTAGAGGATGAACAGAATATCCGCGAGCTTTTAGTGTATGCTCTTAATTCGGCATCGCTTGAAGCAACGGGCTTTGAAAAACCGTCGGAAATGTACGAAAAAATGAAGGAGGACTCTCCCGAGCTTCTTATTCTTGACATAATGCTTCCAGAGGAGGACGGAATAAGTATTTTAAAAAAGCTCAGAGCAGACGATGAAACGCAGGAGCTTCCGATTATAATGCTTACGGCAAAGAGTACAGAGTTTGACAAAATAATAGGTCTTGATTCGGGAGCGGACGATTATATCACAAAGCCGTTTAGTGTAATGGAGCTTGTTTCGAGAGTGAAGGCACTCTTGAGACGAAGCAAAAAAGCAGTTGAAAAGAAGGAAATATACACTGCAGGGAATATTACGCTTAACGTTAAAAAGCATACTGTTAAGGTAAAAGGTGAGGATGTAGCTCTCACCCTTAAGGAGTACGAGCTTCTGGAATGTCTTATGGAGAAAAAGGGACTGGTGTTTTCCCGCGATGCACTCCTTAAAAAGATTTGGGGATATGAGTTTGACGGCGAAAGCAGAACGGTAGACGTACATATCCGTACTTTAAGACAAAAGCTTGGCGAAGCCGAAAAATATATCGAAACCGTACGCGGTGTAGGCTACAAAATAAGGGAGGAGTAACATGAAAAGTAAAATTTTCAGAACGACCCTCTCGGTTACAATGATTACGCTTTTGGTGTGCATGGGATTTGTAATTACTTTGGTGTACAGCTTTTTTGAAAATAATTACACCGTCGAATTAAAAAACGAAGCACAGTATATTGCATCATCGATTGAAGTTTATGGTGCGGAATATATTGAAAATGTGGATTTTGGAGATTTGCGTGTAAGCTATATCAAAAAGGACGGAACGGTATTGTTTGACAGCCGTGCCGATGTAGCTACAATGGAAAACCACCGCGACCGTGAGGAGTTTGAAGAGGCAATAAAAACAGGCTACGGCGACAGCGCCAGACTGTCACAAACCTTGTCGGAAAAAACCTATTACATAGCGCGCCTGCTTCCCACAGGTGATGTTATACGAGTGTCGGACACAAGACACAGTGAGCTTGCGCTGGTATCAAGGCTTGTGATGAATATTGTTATTGCAATGCTATTGAGCGTTGTGTTGAGCATTGTTTTCTCTCGCAGGTTGGCGAGAATGGTTGTAAAGCCTATAAACGAAATAAACCTGTCTGAACCCCAAAAAGCCGAGGTTTACGAAGAACTGACACCTCTTTTAGAAAAGATAACAAAGCAAAACAGACTTATAAACGAGCAAATGGAGCTTCTTATAAAGGAAAGAGAAGAGTTTTCGTCAATTACGTCAAACATGAGCGAAGGTTTTATTGTAATTGATATGGGCACGAATATCCTTTCGTCAAACACTGCAGCTACAGAGCTTCTTAGTGGCAAAAAATCAATAGGCGAGGGAAGTGTGTACAACCTCAACCGTCAAGAAGCCTTCATAAAATGCGTGGATGCAAGCCTGTCGGGTAAGCATGAAAACGTTGTGCTTTGTGAAAAGGGCAGATTTATACGTGTACTTGCAAGCCCTGTATATGATACAGGACACGTTATAGGTGCGCTTCTTATACTTATGGACGTTACAGAAAGAGAAGGAAGAGACGTACTCCGCCGCGAGTTTACGGCAAATGTGTCACACGAATTGAAAACTCCCCTTACGTCAATTTCTGCTGCGGCTGAAATGATACTTGGCGGAATGGTAAAGGATGAAGATATAAAAAGCTTTTCCGAAAAAATTTATTGTGAGGCGCAAAGGCTTATTAGCCTTGTTAACGACATCATAAAGCTTTCAAAGCTTGACGAGGGTGGAAGTGTGATAGAGTTTGAAGAGCACAGCGCAAAACAGCTGACGGAAGATACCGTAAAAGTGCTGTATCCTCTCGCAGAAGCAAAAAATATCACTATCCACCGCGAAATAGACGATTTTAAGCTGAATTGTATAAAGCCTCTTTATGAGGAGATTGTGTACAATCTTATGGACAATGCTATTAAATACACACCCGAAGGCGGTAATGTTAAGATAAGTCTTAAGCATACAAACGACAATGTAATCCTTACGGTTGAGGATAACGGTATAGGTATAAGCATAAGCGAGCAGGAGCGTGTGTTTGAACGTTTTTACCGCGGGGATAAAAGCCATAACGGAAAGGTGAGCGGTACGGGGCTGGGGTTGTCGATAGTAAAGCATGCGGTTATTTTGCACAAGGGTACAATAAAACTTGAAAGCGAAGAAGGCAAAGGCAGTAGGTTTATTGTAGTTATATAGCTTAGGTCCAAAAGAGCGGTTTTTACCGCTCTTTTTATGTTGACAGGAAATATATGAAAATGATATAATTATTATGTATATTTGCGTAAAAACCTTTTAGGAGGAATATAGATGAAAAATAAAATGAAAAAAGTTTTTTCGGCATTAGTTGCAGGCACAATGCTGCTTGGAATAATGCCGACGGCTTTTGCGAATGAAAATGCAGAAGAGGTTCTTTTGCATTATGATTTTGAAAGCGAAATTACAAACGGAATTAATTACGGTGCAACGATTGAACACGGTTATGCGTATTTTGACGGCACGGATGACTATATCCATATGCCCGATAATATTGTTTCTGGCGAGGAAGACGTGACGTTTGTTATAAATGTACGCCCCGAAATGGACGGTGCAAATCAGTTTACCTTTACTGTGGGAACAAGCGAAAACAACTATCTGTTTTTGAATACAAATAACGGCTCAAATGCCCGCTTTGCCATGACAAATGTTGGTTGGTGGCAGGAAGAGGGCGAGCTTAGGGGCGATATGGTACAGAGAGGCGATTGGGCATCGATTGCTATCGTCATGGATGGCACCAATAAAAAAATGTATATTAACGGAGAAGTTGTGAGCGAAACAACAAGCGACCTTTTGGCAAGCTCTTTAGGTGATACAAACCGTAACTACCTTGCAAAGAGCCAGTATTCGGGCGACAGCTACTTTAAGGGCTATATTGAAGATTTCAGAGTGTATTCAAAGGCTCTTACAACAGGGGAGGTTGCCCTTATTTCAGAGGAACATGCCCTTGATGCTGAAAAAGCCGATGTATGGATTGCGGCTGAGAGTTTTGAATTTGAAAGCTATAATCTGACAGAGAGTATTACTCTTCCTAATGAATACGAAGGCTTGACGGTTGAATGGCAATCAGACAACGAGAATGTTCTCAAAAATGACGGTACAGTTACAAGACTTGATATAGACGCGTGGGTAAATCTTACGGCAACATTTAAGGACGCTGACGGAAATACAGCACAAAGAATTTACGGCTTTAATGTTATTCATCAGTATAAGGATGAAGAAATTGCGCAAATGGACTTGGACGCAGTTTTTCTTGTGGGTAATTTAGAACACCTTAAGGAGGATTTGTATCTTACAACCGAGTCAAAGTATGGCAGTACACTCCAGTGGAAATCAATGGATGAAACCGTTATAACGGATGAAGGCGAAATAACACGTGCACCCTCCGGCGGAGGAGATAAACAGACAGAGCTTTATCTTTTCAGTACATATAACGGAAAAACTGTGAGTAAAAAATATGACATCATCGTTGAGGAAGAAGACTTTGCATACCTCTTTGCATACTTTACGGGAAACCGCCCCGAGCAGGAAAGGCTTTTCTACGGTTTAAGCCGTGACGGTTATCACTTTAATACTATTAACGGCGGCAACCCCGTGCTTGAGAGCACAAAGGGACATGAATGTATGCGTGACCCCTTCATAATGCAGGGACAGAACGGTTTGTATTATGCAATCTTTACGGATATGCGCTCCTGGGACGGTTGGGCAAGCCAGAGTAGCATCATAATTTTTGAAAGCGAAGATCTCGTTAACTGGGACGAAGGTACAATTATTGACTTTAACCAGTTTGGCTGGTATAACCGTGCATGGGCGCCTCAGGCTATATGGGACCCCGAGTTTTACGATGAGGAAACAGGCGAATACGGTGCTTATATGATTTATCTTGCACTTTCAAGTGGCGGTAATACACAGATGTATAAGGTTTACAGTAAAGACATGAAGACCCTTATTACAGAACCTGAGCTTTTGTACCGTCATGATGAGTTCAAGGATGATATTGACTCTGACATTATCTATAAAGACGGTATTTACTACATGTACGTTAAAGACGAAAGTGCAGGCGGTATTTACGTTGTAACAAGCCAGCATGCAGGAGGACCATATTCAGACCGAATCAATGCACTGCCCAGAAAGGACGCTTGGGGCAACGATGTAGCAATTGAGGGTAGCGGTATTTTCAAGCTGATGAACGAGGATAAGTACAATCTTGTTTATGACGCTTATAATAACGGGTTCTTTATCATGACAGAAACAACTGATTTGGTTAACTTTACACAGCTTGACCGCAGTGATTATTCCTTCGATTTTACACCCCGACACGGTTATGTTGTAACAATCTCAAAGGATGAGGTTGACAAGCTTGAAAAGGCATACGGAAAGAGCGTTGCCGAAAGAATAGAGGCAAGTAAAAATCCGATTATCTACTATGATTTTGAGGATGAGTATGACAAATCGGGAAATTTTAATGATGCGCAGTTGGCTTCGTCCGCAACGATTGCGCAGGGCATAAGTGGCGGACAAGGACTAGTGCTTGACGGAACAAGCGAAAGCTATGTAACTATCCCCTCAGAGGCACTTACCGGCTTGGAGGATTATACAATCTCAGCTTGGATAAAGCCCGATGTTAAAGATGCCACACAGCGTGTTTTTGACTTTGGTACGGGAACGGGCAGATATATGTTCTTAACCCCTTACTACGGCGAGAACCATTTGAGAGGTGCAATCACCGCAGGTAGCTTTGACTATGAAAAAGGCGTATCCATAGACGTTGATATCGAAACAGGCAGGTGGACCCATCTTGTTATGATGCAAGAGGGGGATGTGATGCGTATCTATATTGACGGAGTCTTGGCAGGAGAAACCGAAAACGTCAAGCTTGACCCATATGAAATTGCCTACACAATTCCGTATTGCTACATAGGTAAATCCATGTGGTCAGGTGACAGATACTTTGACGGCACGATTGACGAGTTCATGATTTATGACAGAGCAATCAGCGAAGAAGAGGTAAGTGCGCTTTTTGGTAAGGAACTGACCATTGCCTGCAACATAACCGAAACAGAGGATATGTACTTTGTTACATTTGTGCAGGACGGCGAGGACGTAGAAGAGTTTGATGTTGTCGTTGCACAATATGACGAAGAAGGCATTATGATTGGTGCCGAAAAGAAGACAATCAATTTCATGGAGAGTAAAGAAGTTACTGAAGAAATTGTCAAAACAGGAGTAAAGCTTAAAACTTATTGGTTTGAGAGCTTTGAAAGCCTTGAACCTTTGAAGTAACACGAAAGAGGTAACTTTTATGAAAAAATTAGTATCAATAATACTTGTATTTGCACTTTTGGTATCTGTAGCTGTGTATCCCCATGCAGAAGACGGCTACACCGTTACCCCATCAAACAGCGTCACCGTTATGGTTAACGGACAGGAGATTTCCGAGAGTACATTGGTGACAGGTACTGACATAATAAAGCTTGTTGCATCGGACGAAAATGCCGTTGTCGCAGGCGTTGAAGGCGTTTATTATCCTTTGAATGAAGAATTTAGCGTAACTTGTGATGCTGATTTTTCAAACGCAGTAACACTTGGGACAGGATTGGAAATGGTTGACGGTGCTCAGGTGAGAGTAGGGCAGGTACAGCTTGAAGAAGGCGGCAAGCTTGATGCTTTGTCAGACAGCGGTTTGAGATTTATTGCTACGGCAAACTATACAGATACAATCATTGCAGATGAAAATGTAGAGTTTGGTATAAAGGTTATGGCAGAGGAGAGCAGTACCCCTGCGTATGTAAAAGCCGAAAAGTTCCAAAAAGAGGACAGAAGCGTTTTTTCGGCGGCGATAACAAAGCTTAACGAGTCCAACTATAACCGAAAATATACCGCCTGTGCCTATGCTCTCGTGCCTATGCACGACGGAACAGAAAAGGAAATCACGGTAGGTGCTGTCACAAGAAGTATTTATCAAGTCAGCGTAGGCATATTGAAAAACAGCTCAGCTGATTATAACGAAGGCTTGCCCTATACAATCGATGATGCAGTAAAGGAAATCCTCGGTGCATACGTAAACCAGACGGGTATCCGTCTTACATATACGGCAGACGGAGAAATGAGCGCAAGAGTTTCCGGTAGTGGTGCTTATACGGGAGATTTATTCTTTAACGTTACAAGCAGTGTGAATTCTGACGGCAGTACAGCGGTGACTGTTACACCGTTAGGTGAAACCGAAGGATTTTTCAATCCTGTTACAATTGCATCCTGGTGGAAGGAATATATAAGAATAAACAACAATAATTCTGTTGCATCCCAGTATATTCACGATGCAAAGCTGGAGAATGGAATTCTGAGCTTTACATTCAGATTGCCTGGCACTGCAGCCTATACCTTTAACCAAGAGGACAATGTTACAATTGTAAGCAGTGTTACATCCAAACAAATAAAGGGCTTTAAGGCGGGAGAAGAGGTTACATATGACCTTGCCGAAGTAATAACTGTTTTAGGACTGGCGACAACTATGGCTGACGTAGTTCCCGGTAGTGTGATTATGGTTGGTACGAACTCCGACGGTGATGTTGCGGCGGTTGAACTTTTGGCAAGTCTTGGTTTGCCCATTAACCCCGAGGGGTTTGTAGCGGATTTTGGCGTTTATGATGCTTCTGACGGCAGTACAAAGTATAAGAATATTGTAACCGAAATGTTCTCAAAGAGCGGTAGTAGGCTTACTTGCCAGAATTTACCGGACACAACAAAAACTACATACAAATTTGTATCAACAAGTGCGATGTGTTACAGAGTAGGTATAGCAATGGATGGCGACACACCTGTTATCACGGCAACCGGTTCAAAAATATCTACATATCCGTCAATTTTTGAAAGCACGGCTCAGTACCATAACTATCTGTATCTGAGATATGACAGTGAGACAGAAAAGGTTAAGGAATGTGTATTCTACTGCGTGCCTAAGAATCTTGATTTCTCTGGCGACGGTGAATATTCCGATATTTTCAGTCTTGACGATTACAGAGTTATAATTGAATAAAATATTTTGAACAGAAAAAGCGAGGGGAATCCCTCGCTTTTTTGTGTAAATTATTGTTCATTTATTTGTTTTGCATGAGTCAACATATACTTGCAAAAGCTTTTCGGCGTATATTTGTTCTTTTTCTGTAAGTTGCGAAAGTAATATATTTACGGAATTGTTTTGAGAATTACTTTCTGCACCAAAAAGAATATAGTCGGCAGACACTTCAAGGCATTTGCAAAGAGCAATAAGTGAAGAAATTGATATGCCAGTCATGCCACGTTCAAGCTGACTGAAATTTTTTGAACTCATGTTTATCATTTCGGCGACTTCGGCTTGCGTAAAGCGGTGAGCTTTTCGTGCTTGTCGTATGCGTTCTCCTGTAAGAACAAAATTGTATGAACCGTTTTTCATGTTAATCACACCTTTAAATTCTATCTGTTACCTATAGTTTGCCCTATTATGCCTTGAAAATAAACCATGTGTTACATAGATAACTCTGGGTGGGGTATTGACAAGATAAAAGAAGTGTGATAATATTTGAATACGAATATTTTGAAAGGGGTTTTAAATGTGAAGAAAATTGTATCAATTTTATTGGTTTTGGTTATGTTTGTTGCCACCAGTGCATCAGTGTTAGCAGAAATAACTGATGAATCTCAGTTAATGGCAACAGATGGAGAAAACCTGAGGGATATAGCTTTGGCAGAGGTTGGGGTTTCGGGACGTCCAAATAAATATACCAAATGGTTTGGCTCCATTGAGGGATACTCGTATGACTGGTGCCATGCTTTTGTTTCATGGTGTGCAAATCAAGCAGGAATTTTAGGAACAAAAGTGCCGAGAACAGCTGGGTGTCCATATGGAATGAGTTGGTTTGCCAACAATGGACGGTTAAAATATAGAGACAGTGGATATGTACCTAAAACAGGTGATATAATTTATTTTGACTATGAACCAAATGGTGTGCCTAATCATGTGGGGATTGTTAATTATTCAGATGGAACAAATGTGTATACGATAGAAGGAAATTACGGTAATGCGGTTAAGAAAAATACATATTCTATAAATTACACAGGAATTTTAGCATATGGATTAGTAGGTGAAGTTGTCAGTACAGGAGTATCATCAAGTGCAGATATAACATTAACGGACTATAATTATCCTACAAACTTAAGTGTAGGCGAAGCATTCTATTTTAAAGGAACTATTTATTCGAGATATGGATTTAAGTATGCTTATGCCGGAATTATGGATAAGAACAGCAACAGATATGACTGGAGTAATGGATATTCACTTTATTCAAGTATTGCGCCATCGGGAACAACCGTTAATATTGCATCGCAAATGGATAGCGATATTCATATGACACAATTGCCGCAAGGCAGATATTACTACCAGATTGAAGCATGCGATAAAAATGGGAATATTGTTGTTTTATTGAAGCAACCGTTTAATGTTGGTGCGGTATGGCCATCAACACCAACTATTTCGGTATCGGCAGGTAAATACCCAGGAAAAACAACAATTTCTTGGAATGCATGTAGCAACACAACACATTATGATGTGAGGGTGTTTAGTGGTAATTCTACGGCAGAAAATAATTTGTATGCTTCTGTTATGGGAACTACAGCAACATCGTGCCAACTTAGTTTGCCGGCGGGTACATATACTGTGGCTTTGGCATCAGTAAACGGTAATTTTTATGAAGTTTATACTTTTGGTACACAAAAAACTTTTACTGTGACAAACGCGTCGTATGCAATTACGGTGAAGAGTGAAAGTGCGTCAAAGGGGACGATAACAGGCGGCGGTACGTATGCTTATGGTTCATCTGTAAAGATTACGGCAACTCCCCAAAAAGGTTATTTATTTAGTAAATGGAATGATGGAAATACAAACGCATCCCGAACAGTAACGGTAAACGGAGCGGCAACGTATACTGCATATTTTAAACCTATTACATACTATATAAAATATGATGGCAACGGGGCAACAGGTGGTTCCACTGCAACATCAACACATACATATGATGTTGCAAAGAATCTAACAAAAAACGGATATACTCGAACAGGTCACACTTTTATCGGTTGGTCATTAAGTCCCACGTCCACAACAAGCAGTACTCCGGATGAGTTGAGCGTAAAAAACATGGTAACAAAAAATGGAGATACTCTTACTCTTTATGCAGTATGGCAGGCAAATACATATAATCTTGATTTGAATGGCTTGTTAGATGGCACAAGTGTAAATGATATTGTAGGCTATGGTACTGTGGACATATATATTGATGGTAAGCTTGTTAAAGATGATGTTTCAGACTATTGTACAAAGCATCCGTATGGAACTAATTGGGAAATTAAAGACATAAGAGCTGTAGCGGGTCATACGTATATAGGTGTGGAAGAGGGTGCAATTTCAGGAACAATTGGCACAAGTTCTGTAGCTGTTAGATTAAAATTTGATACAAATAGGTACAAGCTTGATTTAAACAGTATTTGTAATGGGACATATAAAGAATCTTTAAATGGATGGGGAAGTGCAGATGTCTATATTGATGGAGTTTTAGTATCGGATGATTGTGACGATTTTTGTAAAGAGTATGTGTATGGAACAACATACGAAATAAAAGATATTAAAGCGAAACCCGGATTTACATATACAGGCATTGACAAAACTCAAAACCCGCTTTCTGGTACAATAAATACGAATGGTATTGTTTATTTATGTTTTGAAGCTAATAAATATGTGGTTAAGTATAACTCAAACGGAGGTGTGGGTACAACTGCAGACTCAAATCATACGTATTATATTGAAAAGGAATTAACACCAAACAGCTTTAGTCGAGATGGATTTAAGTTTATAGGATGGAATACAAAAGCTGACGGTACAGGGGTAAGTTTTTCTGATTGTGAAACAGTTATGAACCTTACAAGTGAAGCAAATGGTGAGGTTGTTTTGTATGCACAGTGGGAACGCATAGTTATCTCTGTAGAAAAGGTAACGCTTGATAAAGTCTCAGTTACATTAACTGAAGGTGAAACTGTAACTATTACAGCAACGGTTACTCCCGACAATGCTACCGAAAAAACAGTAACATGGAGCACATCCGACGCAAATATTGCAACTGTTGAAAATGGTATTGTCACAGCGGTTGGTGCAGGTGAAGCAACAATTACGGCAATTGCAGGCGGAAAGAGCGCAAACTGTATAGTAACCGTGACAGAAACTGTAACAGCAATTGCATCGGCAAAGCTGGCAGTAGGCAATACAACTGGAGCCATTGGTGAAAACGTGACCATGCCCATTGTAATAAGTGAAAACCCGGGTATTGCAGGATTTAAACTTAAGATTAATTTTGACAATACAGTTTTAATGCCCGTTTCTATTGAAAAAGGTAGTGCATTAACAATCGGTACACTCACAAGTAACATTCAGCAGAGCGGAGATTTATCAAGCCTTGAATATGTATCGGCGTTGTGGTCTAATTCTGCAAATGTAACAAATAACGGAGAAATATTGCTTGTTACATTTAGGATTAAAGATACAACTGAAGATGGTACATATCCTGTTACTGTAACATGCGAAGATGGAGATGTTACTAATCAGAACTATGAAGATATAGGACTTGAAATAACAAATGGTACTGTTGAAGTTGCAAGTGTAATGATTGGTGATGTATTACAGGACGGAAAGGTTAACACAAAGGACAGCGTAAGACTTAATCAATACCTTGCCGATTGGGAAATAGAGTTTACCAATTATGAACAAGCTGCTGCAGATATTCATGAAGATGGAAAGATTAATACAAAAGATAGCGTAAAACTCAATCAGTATCTTGCAGACTGGGATGTTGAATTGATGAATCTTTTCAGCACAGAAGCGGGAAAAATAACCTTTGAAGCGGGTAACGAGGAGGTAGTTGACGGTTACGTTGATATCCCTGTTATGATAACTGAAAATGATGGCGTAGCAGGATTCAAAATCAGACTTAATTATGACAATACTATTCTCGCGCCTGTATCAATAGCTGTAGGGGATGTACTTGAGGTTGGTACACTTACAAGCAACATTCAGCAGAGTGGAGATTTGTCAAGTCTTGAATATGTATCAGCGGTGTGGTCTAATACTGCAAATGTAACAAATACAGGTGTAGCTTTTACAGTGAGATTTAAGGTTAAGGATGGTATAACTGAAAATGTTCCTGTAACTCTCAGTTATGTTGAAGGCGATATTTGTGACCAAGACTACAATGACCTTACAGTTACACTCAATGATGGTTCTGTCATAGCTGAAAAAGTAATGGATTATACTGTTAATTCTCTTGCGGGAGAAGTTATAGATGGAAAATTCTATGCAGAAGCCCAGGTTACAAAGAATACAGACAGAGCTGAAAAAGATATGATTGTAATAGCTGTATACAAAGATAGCATTATGATTGATATGGTTTATATGAAAGCTAATTTCAATAAAGGACAAACGGTATCATTTGGCGGTATGCTGGAAGGTATAGAGGATGCTACTCTTAAGGCATTTGTATGGGATAACATGACAGGAATGAAATGCCTTAGCAATTTGATTGAAAAGTAATAAGATGTTTAAGACGACCTGGGAGCAATTGTACTGCTCTCAGGTCTTTTTTTCTTGACACTTTTTTTGTATTGATGTAAAATAAAGGTATATATGAATATAATGGGAGGAAACATATATGCTTACGGCTCAGGTTGTGATTGTCGGCAGCGGTGCATCCGCTCTTAACTGTGCACTTAATCTGCCCAAGAGTATGGACATTCTTATTGTTACAAAGGATAATGCTGAGAGGAACGACTCTTTTCTTGCACAGGGCGGTATCTGTGTTTTGAAAAATGAAGACGACTATGACAGCTTTTATGAAGATACCATGAGAGCCGGTCATTACGAAAACAATCCTGAAAGTGTGGATATTATGATTACACATTCACGTGATGTTATAAACGACCTTATCGGTTGGGGCGTGGATTTTGAAAGAGATGAAAACGGAGAGCTCAAGTATACCCGTGAGGGCGCTCATTCTACTGAGAGAATACTTTTTCACGAGGATATTACAGGTAAAGAAATTACCTCAACAATGCTTGAGAGGGTAAAAGAGCTTGATAATGTAAGGATTATTGAGCATTTCACCATGATTGATATTATTGCCCGTGACAATGTGTGCCTTGGCATTATAGGCGTTGACAAGGACGGAAAGCTTGAAGCAGTAAAGGCTGACTGTACTGTTTTTGCAACAGGTGGTATCGGGGGGCTTTATAAGGACTCCACAAACTACCGTCATCTGACAGGCGATGCACAGGCAATCTGTATCGAACACGGTATTGACCTTTTGGATATGGATTATGTGCAGATTCATCCTACGGCTTTCTACTCAAAACAGTACGGCAGAAGATTTTTAATCAGTGAATCCTGCCGCGGAGAAGGTGGACTTCTTAAAAACTCCAAAATGGAGAGATTTGTTGAAGAATTACTTCCCCGTGATGTAGTGGCCAATGCAATCTTTGCCGAAATGGAAAAAGAGGGCAGCGAGCACGTTTGGCTTGACCTTACGCCTATCGGAGAAGAGGAAATCAAGAGCCATTTTCCCAATATTTACGAAAAGTGCTTAAAGCACGGGTATGATATAACAAAAGAGCCTATCCCGATTACACCGGCTCAGCATTACTTTATGGGCGGCATCAAGGTTGATAAAAACTCCAAAACTACAATGGACAACCTGTATGCTGTAGGCGAAACTGCCTGTAACGGTGTACACGGTGCAAACCGATTGGCGTCAAATTCGCTCCTTGAGGCAATTGTGTTTGCAAAGCGTGCCGCAAAGGAAATTACCGAAAAATATGACTATTATGCAAAAAATGCAGAAGAAAATGGCATGGGTGTAGACTTTGAAAAGGAAACAGAAAAAGAAAAGTATACAGACCTTGACGCGCTTCGCGAAAAGTATAAGAAACTTGTTTTAGATGAAATTGAAAAGGAGAGAAAAAACCGTGAATGATATTACAATGAAATTAGTTTGTGACGATTTAATCTTAGCGGCACTCAAAGAGGATATTACAAGCGAAGATATTTCCACACAGGCTGTTATGCCCAACTATCAGAAGGGCGAGGTTCAGCTTATCTGTAAGGAAGACGGCGTTATAGCAGGACTGGATATCTTTAAGAGAGTGTTTGAGCTTTTGGACGAAAATACTGTTACAGAGCTTTACGTTAAGGATGGCGACGAAGTCAAGAACAAGCAGCTTCTTGCAACAGTAACAGGCGATATAAGAGTGCTTCTTTCCGGCGAAAGAACAGCGCTTAACTACCTTCAGAGAATGAGCGGTATCGCTACATATACAAAGAAGGTTGCTTCTTTACTTGAAGGAACAAATACAAAGCTTCTTGATACACGTAAAACAACTCCCAATATGCGTATTTTTGAAAAGTACGCTGTTAAGCAGGGCGGCGGCAACAACCACCGTTATAATCTTTCCGACTGCGTAATGCTTAAGGATAACCACATAGGTGCCGCAGGCGGTGTAACTAAGGCAGTTAAAATGGCGAGGGATTATATTTCCTTTGTAACAAAGATTGAGGTTGAATGTGAAAACCTTGACATGGTTCGTGAAGCTGTTGAAGCAGGCGCAGATATCATCATGCTCGACAACATGACGGACGACGATATGAGAGAAGCAGTTAAGATTATTGCAGGACGTGCTCTTACTGAGTGCTCCGGCAACGTAACTGCTGAAAACATCAAGAGAATTACAGATATCGGTGTTGACTTTGTATCAAGCGGTGCACTTACACATTCTGCACCTATTCTGGACGTGTCCCTTAAAAATTTACATGCTATATAAAAATGCAAAAAAAGTTGTCATTTTCTATTGACAACTTTTTTGTGTTATGGTACAATACCAAGGCATGAAAAATTCACACATTCTCTGAGTGCCGCCCGGTGCCCCGTAAAAACGAGGTTGGCGGACACATTGAGGAGAGTGGAGGCTGCCTTTTCATTTTGACATGGTGAGAGGGTAAAAAAACTAAATAAAAGAGAGGTGTTTAAACATGTCAGTTATTTCTATGAAGCAGCTTCTTGAAGCAGGTGTACACTTTGGTCACCAGACAAGAAGATGGAACCCCAAGATGGCAGAATACATTTTCACAGAAAGAAATGGTATCTACATCATCGACCTTCAGAAGACAGTAAAGAAGATCGAAGAAGCTTACGACTTTGTACGTGAAATCGCTCAGGAGGGCGGCGAAGTTCTTTTCGTTGGTACAAAGAAGCAGGCTCAGGAAACAATTAAGGAAGAAGCTATCCGTGTTGGTATGCACTACGTTGATGCTCGTTGGCTCGGCGGTATGCTTACAAACTTCAAGACAATCAAGAAGAGAATTGACCGTCTTGAACAGCTTCACAAGATGCAGGAAGACGGTACATTCGATCTTCTCCCCAAGAAGGAAGTAAGCCTTCTCCTTGGCGAAATGGAAAAGCTCGAAAAGTATCTTGGCGGTATCAAGAACCTCAAGAAGACTCCTGCTGCTATGTTTGTTGTTGACCCCAGAAAGGAAAAGATTGCAATCAGCGAAGCTAAGAAGCTCGGTATTCCCGTTGTTGCAATCGTTGATACAAACTGTGACCCCGAAGAAGTTGATTACGTAATTCCCGGTAACGATGATGCTATCCGTGCCGTTAAGCTCGTAACAAGCACAATTGCTAACGCTGTTGTTGAAGGCAGAGAAGGCAAAATGGGTGCAGCAGCTGAAGAAACAGCTGAAGAAATCGAAATCACAGTAGAATAATTAAGGAGGATATTACAATGGCTGCTATTACTGCTCAGATCGTTAAAGAATTAAGAGAAAAGACAGGCTGCGGTATGATGGACTGTAAAAAGGCTCTCGCTGCAACTGATGGTGACATGGAAAAGGCTGTTGAATTCCTCAGAGAAAAAGGTCTTGCTACAGCTGCTAAGAAGGCTGGCAGAATTGCTTCCGAAGGTCTCGTAACTGTAAGCATTTGTGATGAATGCAAGGCAGGCGTAGTTCTCGAAGTAAATGCTGAAACAGACTTCGTTGCAAAGAACGAAGAATTCCGTAACTTTGTAGCAAGTGTTGCTACAGTTATTCTTAAGCAGAACCCCGCTGACGTTGACGCTCTTCTTGCTCTTGAAATGGAAAATGGCAAAACAGTTGACGATGCTCTTAAGGAAAAGATTGCTACAATCGGCGAAAACATGAACATCCGTCGTTTTGTAAGATACGAAGGTAACCTTATCGGTTATGTTCACGGCGAAGGCAGAATCGGCGTTATGGTTAAGTTCAACGTTGGTGACGCTTCCGTATGTGCTTCTGAAGAATTCGTAGCTTATGCTAAGAACGTTGCTATGCAGATTGCTGCTATCAACCCCGCTTTCTTAAAGAGAGACGAAGTACCCACTGAAGTAGTTGAAAAGGAAAAGGAAATCCTTATGGCTCAGGCTATCAACGAAGGTAAGCCCGCTAACATCGCTGAAAAGATGGTTGCAGGTAGAATCCAGAAGTACTACAAGGAAAACTGCCTTGTTGAACAGGAATACGTTAAGAATCCTGACCAGACAGTTAAGGCTTATACAGAAGAAGTTGCAAAGAGCCTTGGCACAACTATCGAAATCGAATGCTTTGCTCGTCTTGAAAGAGGCGAAGGTCTTGAAAAGAAAGAAGAAAACTTCGCAGATGAAGTTGCAAGCATGATGAAGTAATTCCGAAAAGGAATATATAAAAGGACTTGTGGTAACACAGGTCCTTTTTTTGTGTGGTTAAAATATTGACAAAAAGTTAAAAATATTATAAAATATAATAGGTTATAATGGAAAATTATATTTTAAGGAGCGAGTAATATGGGTTCTTTTAAGAATAATGATTATATTGACCTTATGGAAATAGCGAAAAGCTTGTGGACGTATAAGCTTTTACTTATTGCTCTTGCGGCTATCCTTGCCATATTGGCTGTTGTAAGAGTTGAGTTCTTTACAGATGATACTTATGTTGCAAGCGGCATGCTTTACGTAAGTAACAGGGCTGAATATGAAGAGGATGAAGGAATCAGCCAGCAGGACATCAATACTGCAAAAAGTATGAGTGCTACATATCAGGAAATTCTTAAAACAAGAACTTTTCTTGCTAAAGTAAGTGAAGATATAGGTGGCAAGATGTCTTGGAGCAGAATCAATGGAATGACAACGGTTTCTCCAGTTGGTAATACAGAACTCATGCAGATTTCCGTTGTGGCAAACAATCCCAAGGACGCTTATATGGTTGCCGAAAGCATTGTACGTAATGCTCCCGAGACATTGGGCGACGTTTTTGATGAAGGTACCATTAAAATTGTTGATGAGGTTGTACCGCCTTCTGCACCTATGGATAAGGGCGTAGCAAAGCAAGGTTTGTTGGGCGCAGTAATCGGTTTTGTGTTAGGCTGTGCAATTGTTGTTATAAGAAACCTCTTTGATACAAAAATTCACAAGAGTGAAGACGTTGCAAAGAGATATAACATATCCGTTTTAGGCGAGATTTATCAGTAAGGAGGGAGTTAAGATGAAATTATTTGCAAACAAAAACAAGAAAGTACACGATGACTCTCAAGAGACTTTGCATAGAATTTTAAACAAAGACTCTGACTTTACTGTTGTAGAAACATACAAGTCAATGAGAACAAACATCATGTTTTCTATGACAAAGAAAGATCACGGAAGAGCAATTGTTGTTACAAGCTCCACTCCCGGTGAAGGTAAAACAACTACTACAATAAACCTTGCGATAACCTTTGCGCAGACAGGTGCACGAGTTATGCTTGTTGACTGTGACCTTCGTAAGAGCCGTGTTCACCGTTATCTTGAACTGGAAAAGAAGGACGGCGTATCTAATGTCCTTTGCGGATTTATAACTCTTGATAAAGCTATAAAGAAGGGCGTCAGACAGAATCTTGATGTGCTTACGGCAGGCGAAATCCCTCCCAACCCTGCAGAACTTTTGGAATCCGAAGAGTTCGGCAAGCTTATTGAGGATTTGAAGCAGAGATATGATTACATATTCGTTGATACACCTCCCGTGACAGTTGTTACAGATGCAGCTGTTGCTATGAAGGTTTGCAGTGGTGCTATTATTGTTGTGCGTAAGGACGTAACAACATTTGAACTCCTTGATGACACTATGGAAACGCTTCAGAATACAGGCAAAAAGATTATCGGTGTTGCAATGCTTGGCGGCGAAGAAAACAGAAAAGCTTACAGCTACTACAAAAAAGGCGGCAAGTATGGATATAAGTATGGTTATAAGTACGGCTACAAATATGACTACCGGTATGATTACAAGTATCAGGACGATGATGAACAATGAAGCTGAAGGATTTACATTCACATTGTTTGCCTAATGTTGATGACGGTGCAAAAACCGTAAAAGATAGCCTTGATATGCTTTCTGACAGCTTTAGACAGGGTGTTGAGCTGTGTGCAGCTACACCGCACTGTATAATACATAAACAAAAGGACCTTGAAGAATTTTTGACAAACAGAGAAAACGCTCTTAAAATTCTTGAGGAGGAAATGCAAAAGCAAGGCGGAGAATATCCCAAGCTTATTCTTGGTGGAGAAGTATACTTGGATAATGACTTGAATCGCTATGACGGACTTGAAAGGGTTTGTTATACCGGTACAAATTATTTGCTTTTGGAATTTCCCATGACGAAGGCAAATCCCATATGGGCGGAATGGATTTATGAAATGAACCGCAAGGGAATAAAAATTTTGGTCGCACATGTTGACCGTTATCCCGAATGGGAAAAAATGATGTCAGATTTTAAGGGGCTTGATGTTAAGTATCAAGTGAATGCGTCGAGATTTTTGCACTTTTCGGACAGAGGACTTTTGAAAAAGCTTTTGGGGTATAAGCATAGATACATAATATCGAGTGATATGCACAACACCACAAGCAGAAAATGCAATATGCAGAGTGCATATGAGAAGGCAAGGAAAAAATTTCCTAATACTGCTGATGAACTTTTTGGCTTAAATGCGGAAAAAATCCTTGGTCTGTAAATATTGACATACTAAATGTAAAAAGGTATAATAATAGTATAGAGCTATTATTATACCTTTTGTATTTGATAGTAAAAAATAAGGAGTGATCAATATGAAAAAACTGTTGGCAATTGTTTGTGCTGTTATGATGCTTTTTAGCTTTGCACAGCCTGCCTTTGCGGCAACAAAAGAAACGGAAACCTCACTTGATTTCATGAAAATGGATTATACAAGCTATGAAGGCACAAGTGAATTTTATGTGGAGCTTAACAAACCCTTGGATTTCTTGAGTGTATTAAATGCAGATGCCGGCTTTGATGTACAGTATCTGGTTGAAAGTCTTTTGAAAACAAAGATTAATGCAAAAGTCCAGGCAGAAACAAGCTCAAACAATAAAGCAGCAAAGGTTTATATGGCACTTAACCCCGTTATCCCAGTAGAGTTCAGCGAGGATTTGAAATTTTTGGCTGACCTTACAGGCAAAATGTGGATTGAGATAGACGGTACAAGCGTGGAAAATGCCGCTTGCAAAATAGTGGTGCAGAATCCTTTGAACGGCGAATACATCTATGTTGATGCTTTTGACGCAGTGTTGACAGGCGTTGAAGACAACACCGAAATGAAACAGCAAATAGTTGATGCCATGAGCACTGTGGATATGACAAGCTATGACGATGCTACAGCTGATTTGATAAAGGTATATGAAAAATATGCAACGGTGGAAAAGAACGGCGAATATGTTGTTTTAAAGTTTACTAATGACGCTTTTGTGGACACAATATTTGAAGTTTTTGAAATCATTTTCTCATTGGAAGAAATGCAGGCGTCCTTGGAGGAATCGGGCTTATCACTGGAAACAATGGGTATCACCAAGGAAAATATACCTGCAATCAAGACAATGATAAAGGGAATGGGTATTTTCTCTGACAATGACGCTGTTGTATTGAAGTATAAGCTTGATAAAAATAACTATCTTGTTGAAAGCGAAGAAAGAATAAGAGTTGATTTCAATATATTTGATGTTGCCGAAGCTTTGGGTGCAGCAGAGGAAGACTTGTATCCCCTTACACGTGATGTGGCTGATATTGATATGACTTTTATTACAAAGAATACGTTTGATAAGGTTAACGAAGCAAACGTTGTGCAGATGCCTAATCTCACTGAAGAAAACAGCACAAGTCTTGCAGAGCTTATCTACGATGAGTATGAGCTTAATGACGACTATTATTACGAAGACGATTACTGGGCAGATTATCAGCCTGAAAAGTTCTGGAATTTTACATCGGGTAAAATGGAACGCGGCGGAATGTATGTTGATATCGAAGAATTCTTCGATTCTGCCTACTATGACGAGGACTCGCTGACAGGTACAGCAGTGCTTGGAGAAAACGGAGACGTAAAAATTGACTTTACAAGCGACAATTTCGGCACGGTAACAGTAAACGGCAATATCAGAGAAGATGCTTACAAGCTCAATGATATTGACCTTTGGGGTAGAAAACCCTTTATTACGGTTTCTGAATATAACTGGAGTACATATGCCGCAGACGAAAAGATATACGTACATATCGATGTGCTTAACTATATCCTCGGTGCGCAGGTTGAAAGCATGGAAATTTATCTTCTTGATGACAATGGCATGAGCCTTACAGAACCCGAGTATTATTTTGATATAGTAAGACCTAACCCGGCATACGTAGCACCTACAGATGAAGACATCAGCTTTATGGATGCAGCAGCTATTGGTGTAATTGGAGGAGCGGACGGCCCTACAGAAGTTTTTGTAACAGAATAAAAAAACGGGACAGCTCGCTGTCCCGTTTTTAATGCAAAATGTAAAATATCAAAAAGGGACACATTCTTATGAATGTGTCCCTTTTGATATTAAATTAACCTAATTTTGCAAGAGATTCCACTACTGCGTCGTACATTTCCTTATACTTAACGCCCTTAGCCTTTTCTTCATCGATAAGCTTCTGGGGTGCACGTGATACGAAGCCTTCGTTACTAAGCATCTTTTCAACTCGAGCAATTTCGCCCTCAAGACGCTTCTTTTCCTTTGTAAGTCTTTCTCTTTCCTTTTCTGTGTCAACAAGTTCGCCTGTGGGCATAAAGATTGTTGCACCGGGAGCAACTGCGTTTACACAGCCTTCGGGAACGATTGCATCGGAGTCTGAAACTTCCACACTTGCCGCACCTGCAAGCTTTTCAAAGAATACACTGCCTGCCTCGTAAAGAGAAGGATTCTTTGTAACGATGTACATAGCCGCTTTTCTTGACGGAGGTACATTCATACTTGTTCTAAGGTTACGAATTGCTTTGATTGCATCACATACCGCGCCCACTTCTTCTTCTTCCTTGGGGAAGTTGAGGCTTTCAGAGTATGTGGGCCAAGAACTGGTTACGATTGTTTCGTCACTTACGGGAAGTGAACAGTAGATTTCTTCTGTAACAAAGGGCATGAAGGGGTGAAGAAGCTTTAAGAAGTTGCTAAGTACATAGCAAAGTGTTTTTTCTGCATTCTTCTTACTATCTTCGTCTGTACCGTAAAGACGGGGCTTTACAAGTTCGATGTACCAGTCGCAGAATTCATCCCATACGAAGTCGTAAAGTTTCTGGAGCGCAATACCGAGTTCGAACTTTTCGAGGTTGTCGGTAACTTCCTTCACTGTAGAATTAAGACGGGATAAAATCCATTTGTCTTCCATTTTAGGACTATCGGGAAGAGAAATTTCCTCGATGTCAATATTCATAAGAACGAAACGAGCTGCGTTCCAAATTTTGTTTGCAAAGTTACGGCTTGCTTCAACGCGTTCGGGGTAGTAACGCATATCGTTACCTGGTGCGTTACCTGTAGCAAGTGTAAAGCGGAGTGCGTCTGCGCCGTATTCTTTGATAACTTCCAACGGGTCAACGCCGTTACCGAGGGATTTACTCATTTTTCTGCCCTGAGAATCACGTACAAGACCGTGGATGAATACGTGCTTGAAGGGGATTTGTTTCATGTGTTCCATACCGGAGAAAATCATTCTTGCTACCCAGAAGAAGATAATGTCATAGCCTGTAACAAGTGTTGCTGTGGGGTAGAAATATTCAAGTTCCGGTGTTTTTTCGGGCCAGCCAAGTGTACTAAAGGGCCAGAGAGCGGAGGAGAACCATGTGTCCAAAACGTCGTTTTCCTGCTTTACAGTGCCGCCGCACTTGGGACAAGTAGTGATATCAGTTTTGGAAACTGTCATCTCACCGCAAGAATCGCAGTAGAATGCAGGGATTCTGTGACCCCACCATAACTGACGGGAAATACACCAGTCATGAACATTTTCCATCCAGTTGAGATATGTTTTACTGAATCTGTCGGGAACGAATTTAACTTCGCCTTCTTTAACAACGCGGATTGCTTCTTCCGCAAGAGGTGCCATTTTTACAAACCACTGGTCACTTGTAAGAGGCTCAACTGTTGTACCGCAACGGTAGCACTGTCCTACATTGTGAGCGTGGGGCTCAATTTTAACAAGGTATCCGCCTGCTTCCAAATCGGCAACGATTGCTTTTCTTGCTTCGTAGCGATCCATGCCTTCATATTTACCGCCGAGCTTGTTAATAGTAGCATCGTCATTCATAACCTTAATAATGGTAAGGTTATGACGCTGACCTACTTCAAAGTCGTTGGGGTCATGAGCGGGAGTAATCTTAACTGCACCTGTACCGAAATCCTTGTCAGCATGCTCGTCGCCTACAATCGGGATAGCACGGTTAACAAGGGGGATAATTACGTTTTTGCCGATGATGTCCATGTAACGTTCATCCTCGGGGTTAACGGCGATAGCTGTATCGCCAAGCATTGTTTCGGGTCTTGTTGTGGCGATTGTGATAAATCTGCCCTCTTCACCCTCAACAGGGTACTTAATATGCCAGAAATTGCCGTCCTGTTCTGTGTATTCAACTTCAGCATCGGAAAGCGCTGTTGTACACTTGGGACACCAGTTGATAATGCGGTTGCCTCTGTAGATAAGACCCTTGTCGTAAAGGTTTACGAAAACTTCACGAACAGCCTTGCTACAGCCTTCATCCATTGTAAAGCGCTCACGGTCCCAGTCGCAGGAAGAGCCAAGAGTTTTGAGCTGAGTGATGATTCTGTCACCGTACTGCTTTTTCCAGTCCCATACTCTCTCTAAGAACTTTTCACGACCCAAATCGTAACGAGTGAGACCTTCTTCCTTGCGGAGAGCTTCTTCAACCTTGATTTGTGTTGCGATACCTGCGTGGTCTGTGCCGGGAATCCAAAGAGCGTTGTAGCCCTGCATCCTCTTGAAACGGATAAGGATATCCTGGAGTGTTTCGTCTAACGCATGACCCATGTGGAGCTGACCTGTTACATTAGGAGGGGGAATAACGATTGTGTAGGGTGTTTTCTTGCTGTCAACTTCAGCATGGAAGTAACCGTTATCGCACCATTTCTTGTAAAGGCGGGACTCAACATTACTAGGTTCATATGTTTTTTCTATGTTTTTCATATTATCAGTCCTTTTTTACATAATAATTTAGAATATAATATCATAAAAGGAAAGGTTTGTCCACAAATAGATTTTGAAAATAAACAATTTTTTTAAAAAATTTTGTCCCCGTTTTTGGTTTTTGAGGGTTATATGTTTAGGAGGGACAAAATATGAAAAGAATATTATCAGTTTTATTATGTTTGGCACTGTGCTTTGAAGGTGTGAGTGTATTTGCATATACGGACTATAGCGATATGGGAGAAGAATATAAAGATGCGACAGATATTTTATCTAATCTTAAAATTATGGAAGGATTTGAGGACGGAACCTTTCGCCCCGATGACACATTGACCCGCGCCGAAGCTGCAGCAATTATGGTGAGACTTTTAGGAAAGGATAATTGGGTGCCCGAAGGAGAAACACGCTTTACAGATGTCGAAAGCACGCATTGGGCGGCGGAATACATATACAGGGCAGAGGCTAACGGGATTGTAAACGGAATGGGAGACGGAACCTTTGAGCCTGACAGCACAGTTACATATCATCAGTTTGTAAAAATGCTCGTTTGCATATTGGGTTACAAGCCTATTGCAGAAAGATTCGGAGGGTGGCTTGGTGGAGGTTATTTGTATGTGGGGTCAAGTCAAGTGCTCGGTTTTACAAAGGGGGTACCCGGTAAGACAGAAGAACCTGTCACAAGAATGACTGCGGCAAGACTTGTATATAATTCGCTGGCTGTTGAAATGTTAGACAAAGTGACCTTGGAACATATGAATAACGGTGGTTTATACTGTTCGCTCGATTATGAAACACTAATAGAAGATTATTTGGGGTGTGAATTGATTGTAGGCGTTATAACTGAAACCGGCAATAGAATGGCCTTGGTTGAGATACTAAAGAATAGTACAAGAAACGACCATTATGTTAAAGGTCAAAAATATATTTTTGAAGATGAAACACGGAACGGAAGAAATCTTGAAGGATATACGGTAATAGCATATGTTCAGAAAACCGATGAAGGAAACAGAATTATTGCCGTAAGAAAAAAAGAAGAGTAAGGAGGATTTATATGAAAAAAATATTATCTGTTCTATTATGTTTGTTGATGTGCTTTGAAGGTGTGAATGCACTCGCTTTCCATGACTACCCGGATGTTAGAGATGAGTATGTTCATGTAACAGATTTACTCTATGATCTTGAAATAATTGAGGGTGACGATGAGGGTAATTTTAACCCGGATAGCACACTTACACGCGCGGAAGCGGCGGCAATTATGGTGAGGCTTTTGGGCAAAGATGCACGGTATGTACGCCCCGGTGAAATAGTGTTTTCAGACGTTGACAGCAAACATTGGGCAGCAGGGTATATAGAGAGAGCAAAGGAAGATGGTATCGTAAACGGAATGGACGACGGTTCATTTAACCCGGAAGGCGAGGTTACATATCACCAGTTTGTAAAGATGCTTGTATGCGTTCTTGGCTACGAGCCTGTGGCACTCGCTAACGGTGGATGGAATGGCGGAGGATATCTTTATGCCGGAAGTCGAATTGTGACCGGCATTACACATGGCATAGGTGGAAAAGCAAATGATGTAATTACAAGAATGACAGCAGCAAGAATGGTGTATAATGCCTTGGATGTTGAGCTTATGGATGAAAATTCTTTTTCCACAGGAATTGAAGGATGCACAGATTGTTTTCCTGAGTATAATGATGTGAAAACAATAATGACAGAATATCTTAACTGTTCTTTGATGATGGGTATAGTTACAAAAATATCGGAGGATGAAAAAACTATAGAAATAGTTATTACTGATTGCGATTGCGAGGAATGGACGAGCTTTCGTGTTGGACAACGGCGTGAACTTGCAAATTGTGATCGTAATGCAAACGAGCTTTTAGGCAATAGGGTTGAGTTCTTTGCAATAGGAAACAAATTCCTTAAGGGCGCTGCAGAATATCGCAATGACAAAATTGTTCTTACACCCGATTTAATTAAAGAACTTACGCCCGAGAAAATAGTGTATTATAAAAATGAAGATGCAAAAGCAACAACTGAGGCTAATGTGCAAAGCTTTGTTGAAATCAGGTATTTTGACCCGATAAAGGTTGAATGCAACGTTATAGTAAACGGCAAGCTCAATCCTGACTTTGATGTGTATGAGGAATACAAAAATCTTGATGAAATAACATTTCTTGATAACGACAACGACTCGGATTTTGAATTTATAATTGTGAATACAGAAGAATAACAATCCCTCAGTCACTACGTGACAGCTCCCTTTACACAAGGGAGCCCAGACTGTAGAAAAACTATATTTTTGTGAGTAGCGAGGGGTTTGGGGAAGAAGGTTCCCCAAATAAGATAGGCGGGGTTAATCGCATTCATCCCGCCGAAAGTGCCGATTTTAGGGGGCTTACAAGCCCCTTGCACGAGAAATCGGTACTTTGTTCTTTATAAAAAATATTGCAAAAAAGATTGCTCTCAGCAAGATTTTTTGCGCGTGTCGACTTTTTCGACACGCTGAGCTCCCTTTACACAAGGGAGCCTTTTTTTATGGTTGAAAAGGGAAGAAATGTGTGGTAAAATAATTTCATATAGATTTTACAACCTAAGGAGGTTTAAAAATGAAAAAAGTTTTATCAATTTTGCTTTGTGCGGTAATGTTTTTGTCAAGTGCAAATCTTGTATTTGCGTTTGAAGAGCCGCAAAAGGTTTATACGGTGAATTTAGACCTTAACAACAAAAGTCCCTTTGGGGAGTTTGAAGGTTGGGGCACATCTATCTGTTGGTGGGGTCATCATTTGGGTGAAAACTTAACTGATGAGCAATTGGACAGTGTTGTAAAGGCTCTTTATGATGAAGAAGAGGGTTTGGGACTCAATATTGCCCGTTACAACATTGGTGGTGGTGACGACCCGACACACAATCACCAGAGAGAATTTGACGGACGAGATATGCCCGGTTTAACGGATGCTGACGGGAAATGGAATCTTGGTAATGACGCAGGACAGATTAAAGCATTGCAGCTTGCAGTTAAGTACGGTGCGGATATTTTAGAGGCATTTTCAAACTCACCTCCGTATTACATGACAGAGAGCGGTTGCAGCTCGGGTAACCATAATTCGGGCGAAAACAACTTGCCCGATGACAAGTTTGACGATTTTGCAGAGTATTTGGCAGAAGCGGTGCTCCGCATACAAAAGGAATACGGTGTTAAGTTTGACACACTAGAACCCTTTAATGAGTCAGACACTAACTACTGGGGCTACGAGGGCTGGCAGGAGGGCTGCCACTTTGATGTTGAAGACCACTCAAGACTTATTCTTTTAGTAAGAGATGCTCTTGATAAGCGTGGCCTTACAGATGTTGGGGTTGCTGCAGCCGATGAAACAAACGTGTGGAGAACAGGCGAGAACATCAAAAATGTTTATACAGACGAGGCGATTGATGCCTTAAGCCAGGTTAATACACATTCCTACAGTGTTGGTGACTATAACCATACAAGAAATGCGGTGCTCGAGGCAGGAAAGCCCCTCTATATGACAGAGGTTGACGGCGACGGCTCAATAGGCGGCGAGAAGTCGGGCAATATGGGACCGGCGTTGTGGTTTTCCAACAAGATAAACGAGGACTTACGCGGCTTAGAGCCTAACGCATGGGTAATGTGGCAAGCTGTTGCAATGGCTTATGACGGTGAACATAAGGACTCGGGCTATTGGAATATTATGTCTATCGACAAGGAGACAAGCGAATTACACAAGACTAAGAAATATTACGCATATATGCAGTATACAAAGTTTATCCGCCCCGGAGACACACTCGTTAAGACTGATTACAGTAACATTGTTTCAGCAATTAACGAAGAGGATGGCAAGGTTGTATTTGTAATTACAAATATGGATTCTGCGAGCAAGAATTACAACCTTAACGCTGAAAGTCTTGGGATGACAGTTGAGAGTGTAGAAAGCTATGTTACAAGCCAGAGTTATGACTGTGCAAAGATTGATATAGGCGAGCTTTATTATAATGAGTACAGTGCACAAATTCCGCCGTATAGCGTTGCAACAGTTGTTTTCAACGGAAAAATGGAAGGTAAGAGCATTAAGCTTACAGAAAAGGATAATACCGTAACAGCATTCGTAGGCGAAGAGCTTGAATTTACTGTTACAGACGAAAACGGAAATGTTGTTGATGCAGAAATCAAAGTAGAATTAGGCTGCAAATGCTTGATTGATTTGACATTTAACGGAAATAAATTGGTGTTTAACGAAGCTCACGACAGCGTTAAGATTGTTGCCGTAAAAGACGGATTAAAAGCTAAATACCCCATAAATATTATTGACGGGGATAATGATACGGTGCGTATTATCGGCTCGGGAAGTGAAAGAGCGTTAAAGGTATCGGGTTCGGATGTTGTAATTGCCGACCGAGACAGCACGCCTGCCCAGCAATGGGTAATGGATAAGCACGGAGAGTATTATTCTTTCCGAAATGAAAAAACAGGTAAATACCTTTCCACAGACAGCTTTTTGACAACAAGCGTGCTTGACGATAAGGCGCTTTGGAAGCTTGAAAAAGACAAAGGCATGTACCGGATTATAAACAAGGCAAACGAGGAAAGCATCGACGTATATAACCATGCAACAGAAGTGGGTAGCCAGGTTGGTGTTTATGGCGGTTATTATGGCACACCTAACCAGCTGTTCTATTTTGAGGCTCCTGTTTACGAACCGAGTGTTGAGGTTGAGTATATGGCGGGCGAGATTGAGCTGACAGGTACACCCTTTGGTACTAATCCTTGGGACGGCGATGAAAACGTAACTGCCGATAAAGCGTGGGACGGAGACAAAGAAACATTCTTCCATGCAGGCAGAAATGACGACAGAACAGGTTACACGGCTATTGACCTTGGCGAGAACCACTTGCCCTTTAACAAGGTGACAATAAACTCCCGCCCCGGATTTGAATACCGTGGTTGGGAAGCGGTGCTTTCCGGCAGTAATGAAAAGGACGGAGAATACACAGTTATTCATACGTTCAGCGAAGAAGATTTCCAACGAGGTGAATTTGCATCCGTTAAGCTTAGCGAATATGTAGACTACCGTTATATTAAGTACGAAACACCCAACGGCGGTTACACAAACGTTGGTGAGGTTAATCTGATCTACGCACCGGAAAAGCCTATATGCAAGCTTGAAGGCGACGTGCTTCGGGTAACAGGTGGCAGAACAAAGCTTATAAGCTATTACGATGGCGACGTACTCAAAAAGATTGAAACAACAACTAAGAGCGCGATTGTGCTTACGGACGAATATACAGATATAAGAATTCAGGTTATTAACAGCGAAAATAATCTTCTTGCAACATTCTTTATTAAAAAGTATTGACAGACGTATATAAAGCATATACAATAGTGTGCGCAAAACATATTGTAATGCTTATGGAGGTCTTGATATGGTATTTGATACATTAGTTGCAATTATTGCTGAAAACATCAGTGTTGATGAATCTGAAATAACTCCCGAGACAGCCTTTGAAGATTTAGGCATTGATTACATTGATTTACTTGATATTGTAATGGCTCTTGAAGAGGCACTCGGCGGCGTCGAAGTTGAAATTGACGACGATGCGGAAACCGTAGGTGAATTGGCAGAGAGCATAGAAAAACAGTTGTAAAAATGCAGAATTAACAAGAAAAGCAACCTTTTGGGTTGCTTTTCTTTTAATTTGTGAAAATTATTGAATTTTTTTTAAGTTTTTTTCAAAAAGTACTGGAAATGTATTCATATTTAGTGTATAATATATCCGCATACAACTAAGCAAATAATTTTATTATTATATTTAGGAGGTAAAATCCAATGGCTAAGTATGTTTATTTATTTAGCGAAGGCGACGCATCCATGAGAAATACTCTCGGTGGTAAGGGTGCTAACCTTGCAGAAATGACCAACATGGGTCTTCCCGTTCCTCAGGGCTTTACAGTTTCTACTGAAGCT
>JAFUJZ010000007.1 GCA_017467965.1 Clostridia bacterium | reverse complement strand
GATGTTTGCCCTCCCCTCATCAAAGCAGGTGAAAAAGCAGATGTTGTGGTTGTAGACCCCCCAAGAAAAGGTTGTGATGAATCTCTCTTAGATGCAATCGGCAACATGAAACCCGGTAAAATAGTTTATGTTTCATGCAATGTGGCAACATTGGCTCGCGACGCTAAAATCCTTCACGAAAAATACGGCTATGAAATGAAAGAAGCCTTTCCTTTTGACCAATTCCCGCATTCCATGCATGTTGAAGCAGTAGTCTCCCTCACACTTAACTAAAACCCACTATGTAGGCTCCCTCCCCGAGGGAGCTGTCAGCGAAGCTGACTGAGGGAGTGTCGCAATTACAATCCTTTTTAACACAAAAAAGAAGTCCGATTTCTCGGACTTCTTTTTATTATAGCTTTCGCTATTAATTACTTATAAGAACCTACGGGTGTACCAAGGTTACCTGTTGTGATAGCTTCAACAGCGTCTACACCAACAAGAACAGAGATACCTGCAACAGTAAGTTCACCTTCTGTAAGAGTAATGTTAGAAGAAGGAATTTCAACTTCACCGTTGATTACGGGAATTGTAGATGCCTGTACGCAGTAAGCCTTACCATCCTTGAAATAGGAGATAACAACTACTACTGTTTCGTATGTTGTATCTTCATCTACAAACTTACCTGTAATTGTAACACCCTGAGCAGATGTTGTAACTGTTACGTCAACTGCTTCGAAGGGAAGTACGTCGGGAGTGGGTTCATCATCTTCACCGGGACCAGGTTCAGGTGTTACTACCTTTTCTGTTACTGCAACTTCTACTGTCTGAGCTTCTGCGGATACTGTTACTACAACATCTGCATCTACAGTATATGTCTTTTCGCCTACAACAATTTCTGTACCTGCTGCGATTGTTGTTTCATCACCGATTGCACCTGTAAGTGTTTCTGTATCAACTGTTACACCGTCGCATACATAGTTTACTGTTACGGGCTGTGCTTCGGGAGCAGGAGTTTCCTTAACTGTAACTACTACTTCAAGTGTCTGAGCTTCTGCGGATACTGTAGCTTCCTTAACTTCTGTTACTACATATACTACACCGTCAACTTCGAATTCTTCGTCTACTACCTTTGTAGATGTTACTACATCACCGATTGCACCTGTAAGTGTTTCTGTATCAACTGTTACACCGTCGCATACATAGTTTACTGTTACAGGCTGTGCAACGGGTTCAGGTGTTGTACCAAGTTCAACTACAAGGTTCTGAACTACGATTGTACCACCAGCGCTACCATTATCAAGAACGGAGATAGTGTCAAGTGTTTCAGCTGTTGTTCTAACTGCAAGGTCAGCCTTTTCAGCAACAACATTGCCTTCAGCATCTGTAACTACTGCACCCCATGTGCCGTTAGTGTTATCAATTGTCATTACAACGTGGTATGTGTTACCATGTGTGGAAACTGCTACTTCTTCGTTATTAGCACCGTTACGGAACTTCAAAACTTCGGGACCAATATTCATCTGTGCTACTGCAGCACCAAAATGAGTACCGGAAACAAAGTTTTCACCATTACCGATAAGAACGCCTGCGTCACCTGCATTGATAACTACCAAATCAAATGTAACTGTACCTGTTGTTGTGATAGCTTCGGGAAGTGCAAATTCAGCAGCATCAACCTGTTTGTTTGCAGCAACAAGACCTTCGTAAAGAACTGTAACGTCAACTGCTACTTCAAGATCGTCAGCATCAACTGTGATTTCGCCAGCAGCTGCTTCATAGATAGCTGTTGTGTTGTAGCCTGCGAATGCGTCATAAGCTACTGTAGAACCGTCAACGCCTTCAACTGTCTTTGTGCCAACAACTTCTTCGCCGAGCATATAGTTAATTGTAACAACTTCAACCTTAGCACATTCAACTGTAACTTCTGCATCTGTACCAACTACGCCGCTTGCTGCGGGAGCTTCGTACTTAACGCCGTTAACTGTGATTGTCTTAGCAGCAACTTCAACAGTTGCACCTGTTTCGCCGCTCATGGGAGTTTCTTCAAGAAGATTGCCTTCAGCGTCAACATACTTAAATACAACTTCGCCTACAGAGTCGGGCGTTGTGTCAACTATCTTAATGCTGTCTGCGTTTACCCACAAACAGTTTTCTATAGAATCGTTATCTGCAAGAACAAGTGCATCGATAGGAAGATTTGCATTTCTAAATGCAAGACCGGACTGTTCAACAGTTACCGCACCATTTTCTGTAACTGTAACGCCCCAATTGTTGTTGATAAGGTCAACTGTATACTTAACATCAACAGTTGTTGCAGCGGCACTAAGAGAACCAACCTTTACTGTATTAGCACCGTTACGAACGTTGATGTCTGTATTACCGTCGAACTTCATCATAATTGTGGAGTTACCGAAATAGCTGTTTGCTGTCATCACAGCAGCATTGTTAAGAGCAACTAATGTGTTGTTACCCTGTGTACCGCTTGTCTGTAATGTGAAGGAAACTTCATATGTTCTGCCAGCTGTAAGAGCCTGAGGAAGTTCGTAAACACCATCAACATCGCCACTGTTTACACCGGGCTGATGCTTGGAGTTGTAGTATATAACTTCTTCCTTCTTTTCGAGGCCTACGAGAGTAAGACCGCCATTAGCAACTGTAGATTCGTTAGCATCATCATCTGAAAGGATTAATTTTGTGCTGTTAGTATCAGAAAGTGTAAGATAGAAATCATCAGCTGTATAACCTTCGTTGAGAACAAAAGCTATGTCAAAAAGTGCACAGGTACCATCTGTTAATGTTTCAATGGACTTATCACGAGCAGAATTATCTATATAGAGACCTGCACAAGAATAACCTGTTGTGATATCAGTAGATGAACTGGGAGCAATTGTGAACTTACCAGATCTACCTGCAAAGGGATTCAACTGATTACCTACATGATAACCTGCTAATGCATCATCATTTGTAAGAACGTAGGGTTCCGCATCTTCAATTGTCATATAGTCAACTAAAGAAGCAACTTCAGCCGGCCAATTCCAAGCAACCATACCGGACTTGAAACTGTTTGTGCTTACATTTTCCAAACCGATTGTAACTACAAACACCTCACCTGCTTCAGGAGCAACACCAGTTGCATATTTTGCTGTAACTGTTGCAGTGGGTGTTTCTGCTGCGTATGCGGGAATCACAAGCATTGTGAGTACCACAGCAAACGCAAGTATTAAAGAAAGACATCTTTTCATACCTTTTTACCTCACTTTATTAAATGGATGTTAATCTTATTCAGTGTAACCTTTAGTATCGAAGTTACTAAGTGCTGCCTGAAGTTCTGTAATTGTAACCTTGCCATCATCATCAAGGTCAACTGTTGTAGTTGCACCATCAAAGTTTGTAAGTGTAGCCTGAAGGTCAGAAATATCAACCGCATTATCGTTATTATAGTCACCACCGATAAGTGCGATAGTACCAAGGTTAACTTCGTTTGCATTAGCAACTACGTCTTCGTATGTCTTGTAAAGGTAACCTGCTTTACCAAGAACTACGTCGTATGTGCCCTGACCAACTTCGATTTCATATGTACCGTCAGCCTTAACTGTACCGTTCACAGAAATGTTGGATGCGTCTGTAGCAACAGCTGTTGCCTTTGTAGCATCACCAAGTACTGTGATAGTACCGATAATCTTCTTAGTATCAAATGAGAAAGAAGTATTGGAAGGTGCGTCAACACCTGTACCGCCTACGTATACATCATATGTACCTACGCGGTCAGCTTCGAGGAGCTTGAATGTGTAAGTAACGGCTGTATCGCTAACTGCTTCCTGGTCGATATACTTGATATCGGAATCGGAAAGTGTTGCAAGAGCTGTACCGGACTTAACAACAAGCACTGTGGACTGCTGAGCTGCTTCGGGGGAACCATATTCAACTGTAACCGAGATTGTTCTGCCCTCATCAGCTGCAACGCCTGCTTCAACGCTATTGATTGTAGCGGCTGAAGCCACTGTCATCATGGCAAATACAAGCACAAGGCTCATTGCCATAACGAGAAGAATTTTGCTGAGTTTCTTCATCATTTTGTCTCCTTTCAGGAAAAATTAATTTTTGTGTTGCCAAAGTGTTTTATCTTCGGTACTGATTACAAAAAGCAATCTGCCCAATCTATACTTTGGCATTATTCACATACATACAGTATAACACAAATATCTCATTTTTCAAGATGTTTTTCATAATTTTTTTGTGATTTTTCAGCCTTTTTTATCCACTGTGTACAAAAGCGCAAATACCATGTACAAAAGGGCAATAAACATACGGCAAAAAGCAGTTTGTAAGGCAATTTCATCTATTAATTCTGCATTTTACACTACGGAATAAAGGTTGGAAAAATTCATTCACCTTTGTTTTTAACAGTTGTTATCGACGCAATCAACTTTCTCCGTATAGTTCCGCACTTAGTGCCGATTTTTTTATATGTTTCTTGATCAATCGAGTTGATTTTGACCAAAACTTCCAACCAATATTCGGTTTCGTAACACTCTTTAAGAGCAATTTCCATTTTGCTCACAAAATCTGCATTGCTTTGTGAATATTTCGCTTCATGAGAATTAGCACCTATCGAAGAGCAAGCCCTTAAAAGCTGGTTGACAAATACTGCTCTGCCTTTAATTTTATCGCAAACCTCTACCACTTCAACCGTAAGTTCTACTGCCAGTTCTTTAATTGTTTTTTCTCTCATGTTTATTGCTCCTTTTTGCGATATATTTGTTTCACAAATGCGATATAACTCGGCGTTGCCTCATTGCGATATATTCTCGATTCTCTCGAATGCGATATGATATAAATCCCCACGCCCCGCAGGGCATATCGCGCCGCAGGCATATCGCGTCAGCAAGACATATCGCAAATCCGCAAGGATTTATATCGCTGACGGAATAAAAATAGGTGAAAAATGCTATTCGCATTTTTCGCCGATTTTTATTCCGTCTACTGCCGCACTCATTATACCGCCTGCATAGCCTGCCCCCTCGCCGCAAGGGTACAAGCCTTTTATATATGAAGAAAAGCTTTCGTTTCGGATTATTCGCACAGGTGAACTGCTCCTTGTTTCAACCCCTGTAAGAATGGCATCCGGCTCATTAAAGCACTTTATTTTACGTGAAAACGAGCCTATTGCATCCTTTAATCCGTCAGCTATATGAAGTGGCAACAATCTGTTCAAATCAGAGGGTGTAACCCCAGGTTCATAGGTTGGCACAACTTTCCCAAACTGTGAGGTTTTCTTCTTGTCAAAAAAGTCCCCAACTCTCTGGCAAGGTGCTTTGTAGTCCGCACCCGCCTGATAAAAGGCACTTTTTTCGAGTTTTCGCTGAAAATACATACCACTAAGTACATCTGTGCCCTCAAAATCATCGGGATAAACCGACACCAAAAGTGCACTGTTACTATTCTCTCCGTTACGGGCAAAATTGCTCATACCGTTAGTTACAACTCCATTTTCTTCGCTTGCCGACGCAACAACGTAGCCACCCGGGCACATACAAAACGTATACACACCGCGTCCGTTACGGTCTTTTACGTTGCATTTATAGTCAGCCGCCTCCATAAGAGGAGCAAAATCTCCATACTGAGCGTAATTGATATCCTCTCTTAAGTGCTCTATTCTCACGCCTACGGAAAAGGGCTTTCTTTCCATGGGTATATTAAGCCTTTGCACCAGTTTGAAAGTGTCTCTCGCGCTGTGGCCAATAGCTAAAATAAGGGTTTTTGTTTCAAAATCGCCTTGTGTGGTTTTTATGCCTTTGACAGCATTATTTTCAATAATAATATCATCCATACGACAGTTGAATATGAATTCACCACCCATGGAAATAATCTTTTTCCTTATATTTTTAACCATATTCCTCAGCTCGTCAGTACCCACATGAGGCTTGGCTTTGTAAAGGATTTCTTTTGGCGCGCCTGCCTCGGTCATTTCCTCCAAGACTTTTCTTTGGCGAACGTCCTTTGTGCCGGTATTAAGTTTGCCGTCCGAGAACGTGCCTGCCCCGCCTTCGCCGAACTGCACATTACTTTCGGGGTTCAATACCCCTGTCTGCCAAAACTTTTCAACCGTATTTATGCGGTTTTCAACACACTCTCCGCGTTCAATAACGATAGGATTTGCACCGCGGTAGCTAAGTATAAGCGCGGCAAACAACCCCGCAGGGCCTGCCCCAACCACAATGGGTTGGTGCTCACTTCTCCAAGGAATAGGATATTCGTACTCATATTTTTCGCTTCGTGATACATGTTCACGACCGTAATATTTACGCTCGTCTTTTACAGCTACATCAAAAACCGCAACATAAAAAACGTCTTTTTTATTGCGCGCATCAACCGACAATTTAACCTCGGAAAAGCCTTCAATATCGCATTCTGGAGCTTTAATCTGTTTTGCGATAGCCTCTATTACATCTTCGCTTTTATATCCCGGTTTTAATTTTACGTTATTAACTCTAATCATAAACAAACTTCCTTATATCGTAGCGTTATTGCCCGCAATAACACCTGTTGCCCACGCCCAATGCAAATTATATCCTCCGCAAATTGCGTCCACATCAAGGATTTCGCCTGCTGCATAAAGTCCTTTGCAGAGCTTTGATTCCATAGTTTTAGCATCAAAGCCATTAAGTTCTATACCGCCCCGGCAAACCTGTGCATTTTCAAATCCGTTATCACCCAAAATCGTTAATTTTAACTGTTTCAAAAATTCACCGCATTTAAGGATATTTTTATCTGTAAAGTTTTTTGCCTTTACAGTTGTTTTTTCAATTTCAGCATACTTTAACATGGGAACAGCAATCTTTTTATTGACCAAACCCGAAAAAAGTTCTCCACCTTCACGCTCAGGCAGGCTGTATACACGCTCATATATTTCACCAATGGTTTCTTTTTTGGATAAGTCTGGCAACATGTCAATCACTATACTCATTCCGGCATTGGCAAATCTTGAAATCTGCATTACGGGAATACCCGAAACGCCGTAATCGGTAAAAAGAATTTCACCTCGGTCTGCTCTAATAGGCTTTCCGTTTTCAAAAAGGGTAACACGTGCAAAAACCTTTACGCCTTTGAGTGTTTTTGTGATGCTGTTTTCAGTTTTAAGGCTTACTAGTGCCGGTTTTAGTTTTGTTTTTTTATGACCAAAGCTTTCAAGGAGTTTATACCCTGAGCCGTCACTGCCTAAATTAGGGGAAGCTTTTCCGCCTGTTGCAATAATAACCTTATCTGCCGTTAAATCCCCTACCAAAAAACCGTCCTTTGTTTTTTTAACATCTGAAACAAAAGTGTCTGTTATAAACTGAACGCCGTTTTCCATAAGGTATAGTCTTAAACAATCTGCAATCGCACTTGCTTGGTTGGATATAGGATAAACCCTGTTTTCTTCAACACGGTGGAGAATCCCCAGCTCTTTAAAAAAGCTTATAGCCTCTTCTGTACCAAACTTAGTAAGAACGCTTTCAACAAATGATTTATCACCGTAAAAGTAATCGCTCTTTATATCCATATTGGTAAAATTGCATCTTCCGTTGCCCGTGGCATGAATTTTCTTTGCAACACGATCATTTTTTTCAACAACGCCGATTGTGATATTATTATTCTGTTTTCTTGCAGAAACGGCGGCCGCAAGTCCTGCCGCGCCGCCGCCTATAATCAAAATATTATAATGCTTCATAATTTTTTAATTACTCTGTTTCTTTCTTGTCTTTTTTCTTGCCCCAAAGAGGAGATTCGCTGCCTTCTCTTATTCTCTTAACATTGGGAAGATGCTTGAAGAGCGCAACAAGTGCAATTGCAATAGTTGCTGCCATAAGCCGCTCTCTTTCGCCTATGATGTCCATGTTGAGAAGGTATGTAAAGAGCGGAATATTGATAACCGCAACAATAGAACCAAGAGATACAAATCTGAAAAGGATTACCATGATAAGGAACTCAACAATAGCAATACCTGTTGCAACGGGGCTGATAACCAAAAGTGCACCTGCTGCTGTTGCAATACCCTTACCACCTCTGAATCCGTAATAAACCGGGAAGCAATGACCGATTACTGCCATTACTGCATAAATATATGCTGCACTGTAGCATGTCGAATAGAAAAACCAAGGATTAGCCTTTCCGGTGAGGATAAGTGCAAGAGGAACAAGGCATCCCTTTGCAATGTCAAAAATCAAAACCATTACTGCAGAGCCCACGCCCATTGTACGGAGTGTGTTTGTTGTACCTGCGTTGCCGCTGCCCATTTCACGGATATCTTTACCCTTGCTTCTCGACAAAGCAATCGAAAGGTTCAACGAACCGATAAGATAACCCAAAAGTGCCGCTGCAATGAAAAACACCAATGTTTTAACATCTGTTACATCTCTGATAATTCCCTGCATAAATTTTCTCTCCTTTTACTTTTCTGATTTTCTTTCTCTTATTATAAATCTCACAGGTGTACCCGTAAGACCAAAAGCTGTACGAATCTGATTTTCGATATATCTTATATACGAGAAATGTGCCAATTCTGCATCGTTTACAAAAAGTACAAACGTGGGTGGTTTTGTAGATGCCTGCGTGATATAGAAAAGCTTTAATCTCTTACCCTTATCGCTGGGAGGCTGAACACGTGCAACCGCATCTGTCAAAACATCATTGAGTGCGCCTGTCTGTAGTCTGATTGCATTCTGGTCTGCTACAAAGTCAATATTACTAAAGAGGTTATCAACCCTCTGCCCTGTAAGCGCCGATATGAAAACAACGGGAGCATACGGCATAAAGCCTAACATATCATAAATTTGTTTGCGCATATTTTCCATTGTTTTGTCGTCTTTTTCAACAGCGTCCCACTTATTGACAACAATTACGGTACCCTTGCCCTGTTCGTGAGCATAGCCTGCGATTTTTGTATCCTGTTCGCTTATGCCCTCAACGCCGTCAATCATAACAATACAAACATCACAGCGTTCAACAGCATTAAGCGAGCGGATTACGCTATAGCGTTCAACCAAATCGTCAACCTTATTCCTTTTTCGCATACCTGCAGTATCGATAAAGGTGTACTTTTTGCCGTTCTTTTCGAGCTGAGTATCAATAGCATCTCTCGTTGTGCCTGCTATGTCGGATACGATTACTCTATCTTCACCCAAAAGACGGTTAATAAGACTGCTCTTGCCGGCATTGGGTTTGCCCACAACTGCAACCTTGATCGTATCATCCTCTTCCTCGTCATCGGTTTCGGGCGGGAAATACTCAAGACATTTATCAAGTACGTCGCCAACACCTCTGCCGTGTACGGAGGAAACCGCCATAGGCTCATCAAGTCCTAAGTTGTAGAACTCATAAAGTTCCATTGGTGGTTCACCGGGGGCATCAACCTTGTTACACACAAGAACGATAGGCTTGTTGGATTTCTGAAGCATTGTTGCAACCTCCTGGTCAGCTGCTGTCATGCCGTCCTTTACGTTAACCATAAAAATGATAACGTCAGCCATTTCAATTGCCAGGTTTGCCTGGCGTCTCATCTGTGAAAGAATAACATCCTTTGAATAAGGCTCAATACCGCCTGTATCAATCATGGTAAACTCTCTGCCGCACCACTCACCCTCAGCATATACTCTGTCGCGTGTAATACCGGGAGTATCTTCAACAATTGAGATACGTTTACCTGCTATTTTATTGAAAAGTGTGGATTTGCCCACGTTGGGACGACCAACGATAGCAATAATGGGTTTTGCCACACTACCACCTCCTATATTCCTAACAAAGCTTCCAAAAATTCATACCCGTCGTTTTCGACAGCTCTGATTTTAACATTAAGCTCTTTTTCAATATCCTTAATTGTAACGTCATCAAGCAATACATCGCTCTGATCGCGGAGCATGCTTTTTGAGAGGAGCAATTCCTCGCCCAAGCTTTTGCCGCGGAGTTTTTCGATTATGTCTGTACCGCACAAAAGTCCCGCAACCGTGATTTCTTCGCCAAAGAAATTATTTACAATTTCATACACGTCCACTTTTAAATTATTATACCTGTTTTCTGCCATTTTTGCAATAGATTTAATAAAATTAAACGCGGCAGCACCTGTCGCAACACTGACGCGACGCTCCTTTTCGAGTACATAGTCGCTCTCTATTGCAGCAGTGAACTCTTCTTTCATGCTGGCGATAAGTCCCACGCCGTTTTCAATCTGGGGGAATTGCTCATACTCTTCTGCCTCGGGAATTTCCCTTTCGGCTTTAAGATAAAACTCATCCGATGCAAAAAACAGTCTTGAGCCCACCTTTTCGAGAGCTTTTTTCTGCCATGCTTCGATACAGTTTAAAACCTCTATCGCCTTTTCTTTTGTAAGAGAGGGAATATTGCACAAGCCTTCACGGTATTTTGTCTTGCCTATAGGCACAATGCTTACACTTCTGATGTGTCCGAGACTTAACAAATCCGAAAGCGTTCTTTCAAGCTCAGCTCCGTCATTAAGCGTGGGGCAAAGCACAATCTGTGCATTTAAAAGAATACCGTTATCAGAGAGTTTTTTCATTCTTTCCATGATATTGCCCGCGTTTTTGTTTTTGAGCATTTCGCATCTTAAGGCGGGGTTGGTTGTGTGCACCGAAACATTAATCGGGCTTACATGCATACTGATAAAACGGTCAAGTTCGCTTTCGGGAACATTTGTAAGCGTAACATAATTGCCCTGAAAAAACGAGAGACGTGTGTCGTCATCTTTAAAATACAGGGTCTTTCGCATACCCTTAGGCAACTGGTCAATAAAGCAAAAAACACAGCGGTTGGCACAGCTTTTTGCTCCGTCAATAAGCCCGGATTCAAACTCTACACCTAAATCCTCGTATATTTCCTTTTCAATTTCGACCTCTACTTCTTCCCCTTGCTTTGTAAGCACAGTAAGAAGTATCTCCTCGTCGCTCATTAAAAATCTATAGTCAAGAATGTCCTTAACCTCTTGATTATTAATCTTTAAAATTACGTCACCTGGTTCAAGACCGATTTCTTCGGCTATAGAACCTTCCGCAACGCATTTGATTTCGTTATTTTTCATTTGATTTCCTCTTATGATAATCTGTTTTCTAAAAGTCTGCCGAAATATTCCGACACTTTCTTTGAGCCCGATTCATTGAGATGACTGAACTCTGCCATATCTGTTTTAAAATCAAAGCCTATTTCATCAAGGTGATGCAAAAGGTTGATGTATTCCACATCCCATTCTTCGCACAATACCTTTACACTGTTATACAAGCTCTGCTGATAAATTCCGGTCACGCCGTTGTTATCCACATCTGCACGATAAGGTATAACAGTTAAAATAAGCTCAGTGTCTGTTTCCTTGCACAAATCCACAATCTTTTTAAGATACTCAAGCGGTACGTCGGGGATATCACCACGTACGTTTTCATCAAGAGGGACAAAATCGTTCTCAAAGGGTGTTGTTATGTTAAGAACTTGACTTGTTTCATCAAACTCCTTACCTATCATGTAGTCATCACGTGTAAGAGTTTTCCACCTTCCGTGATAGAGCATATAGTTGAGATAAAATTCGCTTTTGTTTTCTCCTGCCAAAGCCTGTATTGCCTCGTGCTTTGTTTTATTTAAGGGGAAATTATCTATCGCCTGATGAAATCTTGTGTCGGTAAAATAATTTTCCGGATAAAACAGACAGAACAAATCCACCACAACAATCTCAGGGTCATGGCGCTTGATCATTTCCTTTACCACATAATAGGTTGTAGGCACGCTCTGCGCCGCAGTTGCAGTATTGCAGGATTTTATGGAATACTTGTCCATAAGAATCTTAGGCTGCACACCGTACTGAATATGGCTCGGGCCTGCCAGAATAACATCATAGCTGTCGTTTGGCATGTCCATAATCCTGCCAAGAGATTCGGATTCGCTTTTATTCCTGAGTACTTCACGACTTGACGTGTAAAGCATGAGAAAAAGAGCAATAAACAATATAGCTTTTAGTATTTTTTTTAAATTTTCAAATGTTTTTGTTTTCATAGCTATTACCTTTTAATTAAAACTGGAAATAGATAAACTGACTTGCATCATATGTGGGACCGTATACACCGAATATAAGAACTGCAAAAATACCTGCAAGGTATACAAAATATCTGAACCACAAGCCCTGCTTTGACAAAGACTCGCGAATATTGATGCCCTTGTATTTGAGTACGCTCATAAAAAGAAGCACCAAAAGCGACACGAGCAGTATAAATAAATCCGGTCTGTCAAGACCTAACGTATACATGGTTCCGTCGGTAAAAATCCAAAGATTAAATTCCTTGAACATGTTCTTTATAATGGTTAATGCCGCAGTAAAACTGCCTGCACGGAAGAATATCCACGAAAAATCCACAAGAGTAAACGTTACAATAACTTTCAAGAGCTTGTTTGAGAAAACATTTCGGTCAAGACCCAAAAACTCAGACACCTGAATGCGGAATTTCTTTGTAACATCACCCACAATCTGATAAAAACCGTTGAGTAATCCCCACACTACAAAGCTCCAGCTTGCACCATGCCACAATCCGCTGAGGAAGAATACCACTGCAAGGTTAAAGTATTTTCTCAATCTACCGCGGCGGTTACCACCCAAGGGAATGTACACATAATCGCGGAACCAGCTTGAGAGGGATATGTGCCACCTTCTCCAGAACTCAGCCACACTTTTTGCAAAATAGGGGGTTTCAAAGTTTTTCATAAGGTCAAAGCCCATAACCTGTGCCGCACCGCGGGCAATGTCGGAATAGCTTGCAAAGTCGCAGTATATCTGGAACGCAAAAAGCACTGTTGCTACCACAATGGTAAGACCTGTATATTCAGTATAGTTATTGTAAACGGTGTCAACTATATACGCCGCACGGTCAGCAATAACAAGCTTTTCAAAAAAGCCCCACAGCATAAGCATCATACCGTATGCGGCATTTTTTGTATTAAATGTATGCTTTTCCCTTAACTGCTTTATAAGATTGCCGCTTCTTTCGATAGGGCCTGCCACCAATTGCGGAAAAAACGATACGAAAAGCGCGTATCTTAAAATATTTTTCTCGGGCTCGATGTCTTTTCTGTACACGTCCACCGTATAGCCCAGTGCCTGGAAAGTGTAGAAGGATATACCCACCGGGAGGATTACGTCAAACGTAGGATTGATAAGCTCAACCCCCATTACCGACAAAACTGAGTTGATATTTGCTATTGCAAAATCAAAATATTTAAAGAAAAACAGTATTGCAATATTAATTATAAAGCTTAGTGCCACGCATAGCTTTTTTATGTTTTGTTTATTATGGAATTTACCTATCAATATGCCCGACAAATATGTTATCACTGTAGATGTGCCCATAAGTAACGCGTACTTGGGATTCCAACACATATAGAAATAATAGCTCGCAAAAAGAAGCCATATATATCTTACCTTGTGAGGAATAAGAAAATATATGAGTGTAACAACCGGAAAAAATATTAAAAATTCAAGTGAATTAAAAAGCATATGTGCCTCCGCAAAACATCATTTTACATCTATTATATAATATATGTTTTCGCTTATTTTGTCAACCAAAAAGGTCTGTTGCATCAGCAACAGACCTTTTTGTTATATAGTTTCTATATTTCTTATTTCTGCAAAAACATCCGTTACGGATTTTTTTGCAATTGTAAACTGCGTTTTGCCGTCAATACTTACGGCGTAATCGGTTTCGGTTATGGGTACAAAACGTATATCCGTTTTTGTATTGTCGGTATGTGTGAATATAATCGCATATTCAGCAGCTCCCGACGCTGTGCCCTCACCTTTAAATGTCAGAGACACCAAATCCGCATAAAATTCACGCACAGATGCTTCCTTTGCTTCTTCCCCGTCAAGATAAAATACCGGAGCTTCGCTCTCTGGAGCATCCACCGTAATCACGCGTTTCCCGGAGGGTGAAACCATTTCAAGTTTCTTTACCTCATTTATGGGTACAAGTGCAACATATTTTGTGATTAATTCGAAGCCTGTTATATCCAAAAACTCCAATGCGCCGGTTTTAACGATATAAGCGTACTCAGACTCATCCTTTATAACATAGCTCTCCCCTGCATCTTTGGGATATACAGAAAACTCAATCTCCGCTTCGTCAGACAACTTTACTGTAACGGTATTGGTTTTTTCTGTGGTAATTTCGCTCTTTTTTACTATTTTGTCAGCGTTTATACTGCTCACAGCGGTCAAAAGCCTTGTTTTAACATTAGCGTCATCGCAGACTCTTACAAATGGCAAGGTTTCGATCCAGTATTCGCCCATCTTTTCAAGCTCTACATCGCCGTACTTTACGCCTGTAATAGTATTTGTGTCCACATTTATTATATATGTTTCAAGGTATCTGACAGGGTCGGTAAATACCATTGCCAAATCCTTACTGGATACTATATACACATCGCTTTCGCCATTTAATGCAAAATAGTAATAGTCTCCGCTCACGCTACCGATATTCATGACCTGCTCGCTGCCAGGGTAAGTGATTTTGAGCTGTGCATTGGGATTATCCAGTCCGTATTGGGATAAATCCTCTGCATTTTCCTTAACAATCATCGGTGAGGATATATTAGTCATGCTTTTGCAAAGCGCATCTGCATAAGCTTTTTTTACGCTTATACCCTCCATGTTCTCCATTGTCCACTCAGCATTTTCGTTTTTATAAAGTGAAAACGGATTTTGAGAATAAACGTCTATCCTAATTACATTTTGTGTATCACCGCGGTATACTTCAACCAAATTTTCTGCCAAGTTTTGGGCATTTTTATCCTGTGACAAAGTATCGTCATTATTTAAAAGTACCGCTGCACCTATAAGAAGTGCAACAACCAAAACACCTAAAACAGCCTTTATAACAATACTTTTTACGCTCATTGTCTTATTTGCCATTATTTGTTTCTCCTCTTAAACCAGATTATAACGCCAAGAGTGAGCACACCAAGAGGCAACAGAACGCAAAGCAGAATATTGAGAAGTCCTGCCTGTGAATCTGAAATATCCATAATATTTTCGGTTGCAAGCTTTCTGGGTACGATAACGCTCTTTACTTCCTTTTCGGAAAGCACGCTGAGAGCATTTGAAACAAACTCACGGTTGCCGAATCTCGCCTCCGACAAAACACCTGCCAAACCTTCAACACCCCATACGCTTGGAGTAGATGTCACAAGAATTTTGCCTGTGTTTTCCCAGTTTTCACCGAGTGGTTTTTCAAGAAGATATGCTATATCAAAGGGACCGTAAGCAATATCTTCTGCGGTTACCTCTGTTGCATCAACAGGCGGAGTAGACACGCTTTCAGCACTTGTTGAAAGCAGTTTTGTACACTCAATATCACCTGTAGGTGTATAGCTCATACTTCTTGCATACGACGCAATAACGTTGCCTGATATTGTATCTGTCACAGAGCTTGCGCCCTTTTGAGCATAAAACGCAACGCCTGTATCTCCGTAGCTTGAATTTGCGTCAAGCTCATAAATAACGTCATTATTAACCTTTACACCCCAGGAAGCAAGATAGCTTTCGAGGTTATTAAGCTGCATACCGAAAGGAAGTGCAACAACCACATTGCCACCGCGAAGTATATAATCGTCTATTTTATAAAGCTCTGCCACGTCAAGGTCACGGTAAGGCACCAAAAGCATAAGCACATCTACCTCTGTAGGAACATATGCGTTTTTGTCAACAAGATTAACCCTCGAAACGGTAATATTGTCATCAATCATTGTCTGTACAATATCAAGATAGTTTTCGTCGCTTTCATAGCCCACAGCAATACAAACGTTTATGGATTCATCGCTCATGAGATATGCGACAGCGTTTGTAACCTTGCTTTCTAATAAAAACTCTGCACCTGACCACATTTCGGTAGGCAGGATTGCTCTGTAGCGGTCTCTGTCCTCGTTTGTTACAACGACAGTGCCTTCAATAATCTGATTTGGACTGATACCAAAGGGTTCAAGCACCATAGGATTTGTATGATAGTTTTCCTGTGTGTATGTGATGTTTGCACTGTAGGCGTCATACTGCTTTAGAACAGTATCTGTTTCCTCTGTCACGTCCTGTGTGCCCTTAAGGTATATGATTTCAACCTCTGTGTCGGTTTCGTCAAGGGATTTCAAAAACACTTTTGTTTCGGAAGATACCTTTGTAATAGCATCATGTGTAAGGTCAATTTTAAGTTTGGGAAGTCTGTCTTCTGCAAGGGATAAAACAATATTCAAAAGCAAAACTATACTGATAACCAACAAGATAACAACAACGTTATTTATCTTGAACTTCATGTTCTTTTTATTTATGGTTTTTTTATTCATGTATTATCTCTCCTTACTTCCAACGACGGCTTTCAACTTTTCTTACAGTTGCAAAAACAAAAACTGCCGTAAAAGATAAATAGTAAAATACATTTGATACCGAAATTATGCTGTAATAAAACTCGTTACTCCAATCAAGAAGACACAAATACTTAAGTGCAGCATCGAGTATTTCATTACCTGTGTTGACACTTGTTATAAACTGTACAGCCATTATCACACCGTATGTAATAACCGCCGCTACAAACTGAGATTCTGTCATTGCGGATATAAAAAGACCTATTGCAATCAGCAGTGCACCTACCAGGATATATCCCAAATAAGCAGGCAAAATCTCAATCCATACAACAGTACCCCATTTTGCCGCAACTAAAAGATACGGCAGGGTTGTTACAACAGAAAGCATAAAAACGGAAAAAGCTGCCAGATATTTGCCTATAACAATCTCCCATACCTTTACGGGCGATGTAAGAAGCAACTGGTCTGTTTTGCTTGATTTTTCCTCCGACAAAAGTCTCATAGTGATAACAGGTATCAGAAGCATCAGCATCGCCATGCAGGACGAAAGCAAAAGGCACATATCACCCTGCTTGTGCACAAAGAGTGCTTCTCTGTAATAAGAGCCCGACACAAGCATAAAAATGCCCAAGAAAACATATCCGATAGGAGATGTAAAGTATGACAACATTTCTCTTTTAAATATAGCTTTCATTTACATTCCCCCCATTTCTGTAAGCTTTACAAACATTGTTTCCAGTGTGGGTACGTTTGTTTTAAGGCTCATTACAAATATAGAGTTGTCCTTACAAAGCTTTAAAATAGAGTTTGTAACATCTCTTTTTGCCTTTACTTCAAAATCACTGCTGCCAATTTTTATTACGTTTGTAACATCGGGAATTTTCTTCACCAAATCAGCAAAATCTTTTTCGCACTTATCCACACTAAAGCCTATGTTAACGTCCATTCCCGACGCGTCCAAAAGCTCGTCTGTTTTGCCGATAACCGCTATACTACCGTTATTTACTATAGCGATACGGTCACAAAGCTCACTCGCCTCCGAGAGGATATGCGTGCTGAAAATAACTGTATGTTCTTTTCTGAGGCTCTTTATAACATCACGGATTTCCACAATCTGATTGGGGTCAAGACCAACGGTGGGCTCATCTAAGATAAGTACCTCGGGTTTTCCGATAAGTGCCTGTGCAAAGCCGACTCTTTGCCTGTAGCCCTTTGACAGGTTTTTAATTTTTCTGTCCTTTACGTCAAGTATTGAAACAGTATTCATAACATCGTTAAGATGGTCTTTTTTTGTTATGTTTATCTTGACTTTTTTAAGCTCATATACAAAATTAAGATACTCCCATACCGTCATATCCATATAAAGCGGAGGCTGTTCGGGAAGATATCCTATAAGCTTTTTTGCCTCCATGGGGTTTTCTAATACGTCAACTCCGTTTACGGTAACCGAGCCGCCGGACATAGAAATATAGCCTGTTATCATATTCATGGTTGTTGATTTACCTGCGCCATTAGGACCCAAAAGACCCAAAATTTCACCTTTTTCAACGCTGAAAGATATTGATTTTACAGCTTTTTTATCGCCATAGGATTTCGACAAATTTTTAACTTCAATCATCACAAATCCCTCCTGTTTCAATTTAACTATAATAATATTACCATATTGTAAACAAAAGGGAAACAAAATGTTTCCCTTTTTTAGTTATTTATTCTCGTTAATAAATTTTGCAATTTCTGAAAGCTCAATTTCAACAGCTTCACCAGTTGCCATGTTCTTAAGCTTAGCCTTGCCCTCTTCAATTTCAGTATCGCCCAATACAACGGAATATCTTGCGCCCATCTTGTCAGAATATTTCATCTGTGCTTTAAGTGAACGGTCAAGATAATCACGTATTACACTCACGTTTTCTTCTCTGAGCTTTTTGATAAGACCCATAGAATATACGTCTGCCTTTTCGCCGATAGTTGCAACAAACAAATCCGGAGCTGTATCAAACGTGGGCATAACTCCTGCCGCTTCCATGGCAAGAATAATTCTTTCCATACCCATTGCAAAGCCTATACCCGGAATAGAGCTTCCGCCCAATTCTTCGATAAGACCGTCGTAGCGACCTCCACCGCAAACAGTGCCCTGTGTACCCTCAAGCTGTGTTTTGAACTCAAAAACAGTTTTTGTGTAATAGTCAAGTCCACGCACAATTGTAGGGTCAACATTATATTCAATTCCACACGAAGCAAGATAGGACTTAACGCTTTCAAAATGCGATGAGCATTCGTCGCAGATATAATCCAAAAGCATGGGAGCCTTTTCTCCTATACCCTTACAAACAGGGCTCTTGCAGTCAAGAATACGGAGAGGATTCTTCTCGTAACGGCTCTTGCATGTTTCACAGAGAGTTTCAAGATGATTTGCAAAGTATCCTCTCAAAACCTCGTTATACTTACTTCGACATGTGGGGCAACCGATAGAGTTTATGTTCAATTTTAAGCCGGGAATACCAAGTTCTTTAAGTACAGTACCCGCAAGAGAAATAACCTCTGCATCAATCGCAGGGCCCTTTGCACCGTAGCATTCCACGCCAAACTGATGAAACTCACGAAGTCTGCCTGCCTGAGGCTTTTCATAGCGGTAACATGTAATGTTGTAGAAAAGCTTGCTCGGAAGTGCCTCAGCATAAAGATTATGCTCTAAAAATGCTCTTGCCGCACCTGCTGTACCTTCAGGACGAAGAGTAATACTTCTCTCGCCTTTGTCAAGGAAAGTGTACATTTCTTTCTGTACGACGTCGGTTGTATCCCCTACGCCTCTTTCAAACAATTCTGTATGTTCAAAAACAGGTGTTCTTATCTCACTGAATCCGAAATTCTTGCATATTCTTTTAGTTTTTTCCTCAATGTAGTTCCATTTTGCAACATCTGAGGGCATAATATCATTTGTTCCTCTGGGAGCTTTTGTAAGCATTTTGCAAACCACCCTTTTTACCAATAATGTTCCTTATATTTTATACTTTTTTGTGCATACTGTCAAGATATTTTTATCGACAATATCTATTGACCTTCCTCTTATTTTGACATATGATAGTTGTAAAGGAGGCTTTTTTATGGGATACATAGGTTTTGCACTTTTATCGGCATTTTTCGCTGCACTTACGTCAGTGCTTGCAAAAAAGGGCATGAAAAACGTCAATTCTAATCTTGTAACTGCACTGAGAACGGTTATTGTATTAATCTTTTCATGGCTGATAACTTTTATTACAACTCCCGTTTCGGCACAGCTTTCTTCTATTTCGTCAAAAACCCTTATTTACCTTACCCTTTCGGGCATTACAACAGGTGTAAGCTGGCTGTGTTATTTCCATGCGCTAAAAATCGGCAATGTTAACGTGGTTGTGCCGATTGATAAATCAGCAATTGTTTTCACAATAGTACTCAGTGCTGTTTTTCTTACAGAACCGTTCACCCCGTTAACAGGAATATGCACCGCACTTATCTTTATAGGTACGCTTCTTATGATTGAACGACGCGCATCTTCACGCAAGAGGAAATCAGCAATTTTATATGCTTTTGCAGGTGCCGTGTTTGCAGCCCTCACATCTATCCTTGCAAAAATTGGCATATACGGTATTTCGAGCGATTTAGGCAGCAGTATAAGGACAATTATAGTACTTGTAATGGCATGGATTATTGTTTTTATAAACAAAGATTATAAACAGCTACGTTCACTTGACGTAAAAAACAGTATTTACATAGTCCTTTCCGGTATAGCAACCGGCGCAAGCTGGCTGTGCTACTACCGTGCACTGTCAATGGGCCCGGCAAGTCATGTAGCACCTATCGACAAATTGAGCATAGTTTTCACTTGTTTCCTGTCTTGGTTGTTTTTCGGTGAAAAGCTCTCGCTAAAAAGCTTTTCGGGTCTTATTTTAATTGTTACAGGCACACTTTTATTAGTAATTTGTTGACAAATCACTCTATTTTTTGTAAAATAGAACATAATATATTTTAATATGAAAGGCTTAGGTAATCATTATGGCAGATAATAAAAAAATGGTTGAGGATATTACCTCCCGCGACGTTGATTTTGCCCAGTGGTATACTGATATCGTAAAAAAAGCAGAACTTGCAGATTACTCCTCTGTTCGTGGCTGTATGATTGTACGCCCCTACGGCTACGCTATCTGGGAAAATATTCAGAAAGAGCTCGACAGACGCTTTAAGGAAACAGGTCATGAAAATGTTTACATGCCCATGCTTATTCCCGAAAGCTTACTCCAGAAGGAAAAGGATCACGTTGAAGGCTTTGCTCCCGAAGTTGCATGGGTAACACACGGTGGCAGTGAAAAGCTTACAGAACGCCTTTGCGTTCGTCCCACAAGTGAAACTGTTTTCTGTGATCATTATAAGGATATTATTCATTCCTATCGCGACCTTCCCAAGCTCTACAACCAGTGGTGCAGTGTTATGCGTTGGGAAAAAACAACACGTCCCTTCCTCCGCACAGCTGAATTCTTATGGCAGGAAGGTCATACAATGCACGCAACAGCGGAGGAGGCTATTGCAGAAACTGAGCAGATGCTCAACATCTACTCCTCTTTTGCTGAAGAATTCCTTGCTATCCCTGTTATAAAGGGCAAAAAGACAGACAAGGAAAAGTTTGCAGGTGCAGAAGCTACATACACTATGGAAGCTATGATGCACGACGGTAAAGCACTTCAGAGTGCTACAAGCCATTTCTTTGGTGACGGCTTTGCAAAAGCTTTCGGTGTTGAATTTACTGATAAGGATAACACCCTTAAGAATCCTCATGAAACTTCTTGGGGTATCTCCACACGTATTATCGGTGGCTTAATCATGGTACACGGTGATGACAATGGTCTCGTGCTTCCTCCCATGATAGCTCCTACACAGCTTATGGTTATTCCCGTAATGCAGCATAAGGAAGGCGTTCTCGACAAGGCATACGAAGTTTTGGAATCTATCAAGAAGTATTGCCGTGCTAAGATTGACGCATCCGACAAAACTCCCGGCTGGAAATTCTCCGAATGTGAAATGAAAGGTATTCCTCTCCGTCTTGAGTTGGGGCCCAAGGATATTGAAAACAACAAGTGTGTTCTCGTTCGCCGTGACACACGTGAAAAGTACTTTGTATCCCTTGACGAATTGGAAACAAAGATTCCCGAAATTTTGGCTGACATTCAGTCTTCTCTTTACAACAAGGCTAAGGAAAGCTTATATTCCAGAATTTATGATGCTACTACACTTGAAGAAGCAAAGGATATCGCCGACAATAAGCCCGGCTTTATGCGTGCTATGTGGTGCGGTGACTTGGAATGCGAAATGAAAATGAAGGACGAAGTTGGCGTAACAAGTCGTTGTATGCCCTTTGACGCAGAACCCATCGCCGACACATGTATCTGCTGCGGCAAAAAGGCAAAGAGCCTTGTATTCTGGGGTAAGGCATATTAATCGGTTGCACTGATTAATAGCGGCATAAATCAATAAATTAGACATAGAAAAAAGCTGTTGCATAATGCAACAGCTTTTTTATTACTATTCATTAATATACATCATACGTCCCGTGGTATTTGTATGATTTTCGTCTTTTGTTGCATTTGCAGCAAAAGCAAACAAGCCTGCACACGCTCTCGAATTCCAGCCACCGCCGTAATAGAGTACATATTCCTCACTTCCGTCTCCGCTTATATAAGCATCGCCGTAGAAGGTTGATATCGTAGCTTCACCGCTTGCTTCACTCGGAAGCATCACAGTCGGATGGTTAACATCATATCCAAGCCGTCTTACCATGGAATTTACAGGGTTTGATGTTTCTCCCACAGGCAGATTGTATGCAAGATTGAACTTGTTGCCTTTTCTGTCTGTTAGTGTTGCAACACCATTGTTGACAGTAACACCGTCAATGTAAACATATGCGTTACCCCAAAGATTTTCTATATTGCGGTATTTAAAACTTACCGTACCTCTCTCGGTGCTTACAGCACCGGTGTGTGCAGCAACATTTCTGGTAGATCCGTTGTTTGTTGAAACATGTGCAATTGCACTGACGCCGCTTTCAATTTTTATCGGGTCACCGGTAAAGTATACCGCCTGAGTGCCGTCAGGGTTATCTCTCACAACTTTAACCTGTCTGACGTCTTGGAGAGCCTTTTCGTAACTTTCCTCATAATTTTGACTGTTGAAGATAATCACATTATTCCCCTGTACAAAATTATGTTCTGACGTAACATTAATGCAGTTTGTATTATTGTTCGAACTTATCGCTAAGGAGTAATCTCCGTCTTCTTCGGCAGATGCTATAGAATATGCACAAGTACCCAGATACAGATATTGTGAATTTCTCAAGCCTGTCTCCACCATAAACAGCTTTTGAACTGCAGCAAGTGCAGCATAGTCCATTTCATAAAAACCTTTTCCCTTTTCAGCGGTTTTTTCCTTAATCTTTTCGGGCGAAAGGTCAAGCACAGGCACAACACCGGATGCGCTTATCAATTCATCGGAATTTCCCTTTGCCGTAAGATATGCCGCAACATAAATCTTGTCTGTTTCGCCATTTTTTGTAACAAAAGCAGGGTCAAGTTCAAAGCCGTCGTGCTTAACTCCCGATATTGAAATCGAATCGTATCTTTCGTCTACACTGCGCTTCACATAAAACTTGGGGATTTCGACAAAAACATCGCCGCTACTACCATCAAGAGCAAAGTTTGCGTCCCCGGCATAGGTGATTTTACCATTCTTTATTGCACAAAGCTTCATATCCTTCCAAGGGTATATGTTGTCAAAATGATTTTCGCCAAGGGCAATTGTTCCGTTACCCACAGCCGAATTAAAACCAAGATTTTTTGCATCGTCCATTCTTTCGCCCATTGCAGATGAGGACATACTGTCAAATCTTATTGTATAAATTCCCTCTTTTGCAAAAGAGGATTTAACGGAATTGTTAAACGATACCCTGCCCGGAAGCTTTCCGCCTATTTTAATATAACTACCTTTTTCTATTGACGGGGTTTTCCAGTCTTCTAAAGCTATGGTACCGTCTGTCGTCACCATTGTCCAGCCGGATTTGTCAAGCACAATTTTTTCGCCCTCTTTAAGGTCAGGGATTTCATAATACGAAAAATCTGCTACTTTACTTTCGCCCGGAAGTCTGCCGTAAACAATCGTAAGCTCTTCATAAGGAGAGGCTGTTATAGCCTCTTTTTTTCTGTCAAAATAAGTTACTCTGCACTGCACTGCATCCTCGGGGATAGCTGCACGTGCCATTTGGTATACATTTACACTGTATGTATCGGTTGTGCGGTACTCGTTTGTACTTTCTGCTTCGGCACAAATGGTGCCGTATTCATCCCTAAACTGCCATATAGCACAGTTAAACCCGCCAGACATAGTAAGGTATTCACCCTTAGGATCAACCTCAAACCACTCTGTAGTATAATAGTTTTCTTCATCTGCAAGGATTTTTTCACCCAAAACAATCCTGCCCGCATTTTTCTGTTCCGGGACAATGTTATGACCCGTAATCATCAACGTCATGTCCTTTGTCATGCGTACATCTGGAGTTATTTCAAGCTTTATCTCCTTTAATGGCTCCAAAATTATCTCCGACGTGTTTTTGACAGACAGCGAGGCAACATTTTCTTCTGTTGCACGTTTGCTTTCTGCCGTTTTATAATACTGTTTGTACGCATCCTCTTGGTTTCCAGTTTCGTAATACCAGTCACCCAAAACAGCCTTGGCATCAATATCTGTCACCACATACATGCAATATGCTTCAAGGGTTTCTATTGCATCGCTGATTTTCCCCTGCTCATATAAAGCATATGCCTCTTCTTTCAGCTCGCTGTAGTTTTCGGTAACATCAAACCTTGTTTTCATGAAAACTACTGCCGAAATTGCGCCGATAATAAGAATTCCAATAACTAAACAAACTATTTTTTGTAGTTTTTTTGTCACTTGTTTTCCCCCTTCTTATTTCGTCCCATTAGTTCATACACTGCTACTTTAGGCTCGATTTCTCCTTTCACAATAGCATTAACCTTTTCTGCAATTGGCATTTCTATGTTGTATTTTTCAATAAGCTTCATTGCCGCAGGCAGCATGTTCATGCCTTCAACAACCATGCCTACCTCGCGTTTTGCATCATCTGCGCTCATACCTTGACCCAAGAGCTTGCCCGCCTTAAAATTACGGCTATGTATGCTTGTACATGTAACAATCAAATCGCCAACTCCCGTAAGACCATAGAAGGTTTCTTTATTACAGCCCATAGCAGTACCAAGTCTTACGATTTCTGCAAGGCCTCGGGTTATAAGTGCCGCTGTTGTATTATCTCCGTAACCAAGCCCGCGGGAAATACCAACTCCTAAAGCCATAACATTCTTTATTGCACCTGCAATTTCCGCTCCCTTAATATCGGAATTTGTATATACACGAAAACTATCTGTCATAAATATATCCTGAACAAATTCAGCAGCATCTTCATCCTTACATGCAGCAACGATTGCAGTGGGCTTATCAAAGGCAACCTCCTCTGCATGTGTAGGGCCTGTAAGTGCTACAACCTTCGCCTTTGGAATAACATCATTTATAATTTCGCTCATTGTAAAGAGAGTATCGGGCTCCATTCCCTTTGCAACATCCACAATAATCATTTCTTCTTTGAAATATTCTTTTACTTTTTCCGCAGTACTTCTTACAAATACCGACGGCACTGCCATAAGCACAATATCGCAGTTTTCCATTGCGTCGCCAAGATTTTTTGTAAAAAGCATGTTCTCGGGAATAACCATATCCGACAAAATCGGATGCTTTCTCGTTTGATTGAGCGTATCTATTTCACTTTCAATTGCAGACCACACACTGACAGTATGCTTTTTCACTGCCAAAAGTCTCGCCAAAGCTATGCCCCATGTCCCTGCACCTAAAACCGCTATTTTTGTCATATCTTTTTTCCTTTCTTAAAAAACATGCTTAAAACTTCTCTGAAAATTTTTGTACCGCCGAAACAGATAACAAATAACAAATTATATATTACTGCACAAAGTGCGACCTTGCCCACAAGACCTATAATTCCCGCAAATTTGATATAGCTTAGGATTGTATATGTAACTGTTACTGCAAAAACCGTGAAAACAAAATACAAAATATATGTCTTAAAAAATCTTATGGGTGACTTATTAAGCCTCTTTGTAAAAACAAGATATCCGTCAACCCATGTGGTTGTTAAAAGGCGTGAAATACCTGTTGCAATAAAAATACCGGCTAAGCCAATCAGCTCTCCCATAACAATACTGAGTACAATATTGAGCACTGCCGCAACAATGGGAGCAACCATGCTTTCACGGAAAAGCCCCATAGTTGTGCGGTACGTAAAGCCCGCAAACTGAACACCTTCAACATAAAACGAAAAAGCTATCGCACAGGCTGAAAGGGTGCCCATAACAAATTTGTCACCCAGCCACAACCTTATAACATCGCCTGCACATACTATAAAGCCTACCGATAAAAACGCGTACAACCAGAAGGATACAAACAAAAGTTTGAAAAACACATTTTCCTTAGCTTTAGTATCATCCGATGCGTTCAAATCACCTACGCTTGCCGTAATACCGTTTAAAAGCTGGTTTGACAAAAGCCTGAAATTTACAACAATCATCGAATAGTTTGAATACAAATTGAGACTTTGCAAGCTGTCTATTGCCTGCACAAGAATATTGTCCGTACTATTTAAGGAAACACCTGCAAGCTTATATACCAAAAGGGCTTTAACATTATCAAAAATGCTCTTTTTTTCCTCTTTTGTCAAATCCACCTGAGGCTTTTCGTTAACTACGGGATATCTTTTTGAACAGATTCGGGAAATAATCATGTTGCGTATCTGATTTGAAACAATCATAACCAGAAGATACAGCACAAAATTATGAGTTGTGTACAAAATCACAATCTGAACTATAACCTGAATAATCGTAAAAATCTGTTCTACCACAGTACCTATGTATCTTTCTTGATTTGCGGTCATAAAGGTTCTTTTCCATACAAGGAAATATGACAACACCGTATTTGCCAGGTACAAAAGATAAATAACTACAAGATTATCCGGGATGTTTGGCTTATCAACTATGATAATATCCAAAAACGGAACAAGCATAAGTCCAAGAACGGCAACAATTGCACCTATAATGCGATATGCCGACTTATAAAATGAGACATACTGACGAATTTTTACACTGTCACGGTCACGAATGGGCTTATAAAGACTGAAAACAATCGCATTGCCCACACCTAACTCCGCAAAGGATAAAACCTGCAGAATATTGGTAAAAAGTCCGTTAACTCCAAGATAGTCCTCCGCAAGCGTATGTACAAACACATGACGTACAACAAAGCCCAAAATAAGCGTAGTAACCTCCGCAAAAAGACCGAAGGCAGAATTCCGTATTGAATTTTTAAGCCTTGAATTACTTTTTGCCATTAACCCCTCGTCCTCTCAGACAAAATTTCAAATCAAAGATTTTCGCATAGCGAAAATCCACCTGAACTCTTCACTATTCACTCTTACCTCTTCACTTAGCATTTAATCCTTATATGATTTATAAGGATTAAATGTGATCGTCGTATGCTGCGCAGTCCCCTTTTTGAATACCATATAATCCTCACCGTACTGCACGCTGAGTCTTTCGTGCACATTCTCAGGGCATGTAACCGTGCGCCATTCAAAGGGCAGTTCAACACATTTTTCAAACAATTCTCTTCGCCATTCGTATTTTTTAACGCCCGGACGGAAAGCTGTTACGCCAACCTTTTTTGTGTTGCCTTTAACACTCTTAACTGCCTTGAGATATTTCATTGCAAGCTTTTCGTGTGTTGTAAAAATATTTAAAAACCCTATTACAAAACGGGCAAAAATTTTCGAAATTTTCTTTGCCTCGGGGGAGCGGGGCACTTCAAAACCTAAAAGAAGCATACGGAATATTTTAAGATATGTCATATGAAAAAAGTATCTTACTTTGCCGTCGGGCACATTATCAAGAGGAAAAATATCGATAAATATGCCTCTGTGCCACTCGGGAAAACAGTTTGTTTCAAAGCGTGTGCTTCCCGTAGTGCGGTCGTCACGTAATTTTGCGTGCCAAGGCTGAAATCCCTTTTCACTGCCTGCCCACTGCAAAAAATACGGCTCCTTGAGTTCCTCTTTACATACCTCTATAAAACGGTCATAGTCCGCTCTCAGCATTTGTATATCGATATCGTCATCCCACGGGATAAAGCCCTTGTGCCTTACTGCGCCCAAAAGCGTACCGCCGTCAGCGAACCATTTAATGTTATGCCTTTTACATATATCTTCCATTACTTCCAGAAGCTCAACATCGCAAAGCCATACCTTTTTCATGGTTTCGTCAACGTAAAAGCCGCTTCTCTCTTCCGCTTTAAGAAAATCATTCATCAATAAATCCACCAATCGCAAGTATTTCTCTTATACTGTCAACACCTGTTTTTGTAAAAGCCGTCCTTTTGTCTTTATCCCATCCGTTTTCAATTGCCTCACAGAGCACCTTCACAACATATTCAGCATCCATATCGCTACAAGCAATTGCTCTGTATGCGCATCCTGCCTGAGCCATAAAATCTTTCTGTTTTGTACCCCAGGAGAAAACCACCGCAGGTATATCCAATGAATATGCCGTAATAGCAGCGTGCAATCTTGCCACGCAGATTGCTTTAAATCCGGCTATATGTTCAATCAATTCCTCGGATGTTTCGGGACGTTTTAAAAGTATATCCTTACCAAGTCTTTCGCAAACTTTACATCCGAGTTCATAGTCCTTTATAAAACCGTTACAAAAAAGCTGCGCTTTGTATCCTTTCTTTTCGACTTCACCGACAAGTTCTACATAAAAATTAATAAGCTCGTCTTCACTGAGGCTATATCCATATGTTTCAAAAACATTTCCTCTGATAACACCTATGCCTATTTTGTCGGATGTGTCATCTTTTTTTATCCGAAACAATTCCCCTGCCATGGTTGCCGCACAAGCAACAGTTTTAACAGGGAGATTTGTCATGCTTTTTACCTTTTCCTCGCCGTCACGGCAGGATATATACTTGACGCTTTCGTTCATAAGCGCTTTTTTCAAGAGCTTTTTACCCAAGCTTGCACGTTTATCGCTTACTATACCCACAGCGTTAAAGCACATGGGAATACCTCTTTTTTTGCAAGCCTCGCTCATAAGCAGAATATTGTGATAATAGTCGTGCTCTACGCTGTCCTCCAAAACACCGCCGCCCGGCACTATCACCATATCCGCATCCTTGATTTTGTCGTTATAATACTTTTCGAGCCTTTTTTTACGATTGGGGTCAGTCAGCCATTCAAAATGACAGCCTATTTCCCTTATGGGATAATTCATAAGCGACATAAGGGAAAACGCCTTATGAAAAACACTGTAAAAAGGGCTCCAGTTTACGGTATATACCGTCCCGTCCGTTTTTACCCTCGGATACTTGGGACTAAGGCATTCCCGTCCGTAAAAATCAACATATTCAATTTCTGCATCACAAAACTTTTTCACAATTTTGCCTGAAGACAAACACAAAAGCACATCTCCGAGATTGGGGTCATTAAATACTCCAAATATTACAATTTTTTTCTTCATAAATCCCTCCGTGCAGAAAAAAAACGTACACTATACCAATTTTTATTATATCATTTTGCCTCTTTACTGTCAAGGTTGGCACTTCTCCACTTCGCAGGTGTTATGCCACACACAGCACCAAATGCTCTCTGCATTGTCTTGGCACTTCCAAACCCGCACAACTGGGCACAAAGCTCGGTTGTTATGTTTTCTTTGAGCATTTCCTGTGCTTTTTCCACTCTAAGATTTCGGATATATTCACTGATAGTTATCCCATACTGTCTCTTGACATATTTTTCAGCCTCATACCTTGATAAGTTTACATTTTCGCAGATTTCGTCTACAGTTAAAGTGTCGTACTGATAATTTTGGCGTATATAGCTTATAATCTCACAGCAAATATCGCTCTTTACGGCCTTTTCATCGAGCTTCTTTTCATCAGTTAATATAAAAAACTCTTTCTTTAATATACCTTTCAGCTTTTCTATTTTAACAGATTGTTCAAAGTCTGCTTCTATGTTGTAGCAATTAGCATCCTTTTTAAACGTGCATCCGATTTCCTCCAAGGCTTTTGTGATTATATAATCAGTCTCACGCATTTTATCAATATTTTCAAATCTGTCAAAGAAAATATGCTCATAATCAATTTTCAATATCATCATATCACCAACATTAAAGGGGTACGTTTCCGTACCCCTCTTAAGCTTTTCAAATTATTTAATTAAGCTTTCGCCTGTCATTTCAGCGGGCTTTTCAAGACCCAAAATCTGAAGCATTGTAGGAGCGATGTCAGCAAGTCTGCCGCCTTCCTTAAGAGAACAATCCTGACCTACCACAATGAAAGGTACGGGATTTGTTGTATGAGCTGTAAAGGGGCCCTTTGTTTCGGGGTCGATAAGCTGGTCAGCGTTACCGTGGTCAGCTGTGATGCACGCTACACCGCCCTTTGCAAGGATTGCGTCAACCATTCTGCCTACGCATGTATCAACAGCTTCAACTGCTGCTACTGCCGCAGGGATAATACCTGTGTGGCCTACCATGTCGCAGTTTGCATAGTTAAGAATGATAACGTCAAACTTATCTGCATTTATAGCTTCAACAACAGCGTCACAAACCTCGTATGCACTCATTTCGGGCTTCATATCAAAGGTTTCAACATCGGGAGACTTGATAAGTATTCTGTCTTCGCCGTCAAACTGCTTTTCTTCACCACCGTTGAAGAAGAATGTTACGTGAGCATACTTCTGTGTTTCGGCAATTCTAAGCTGTGTAAGACCCATTTTTGAAAGATATTCGCCCAAAGTCATAGTGAGCTCTTCGGGAGGATACGCAACAGTTACGTTGGGCATTTCTGCATCGTACTGAGCCATACATACAAAATGTACGGGGAAATAACCGTTACGTCTTTCAAATCCTGTGAAATCAGGGTCAACAAAAGTTCTTGTAAGCTGGCGTGCTCTATCAGGACGGAAGTTGAAGAAGATAACAGAATCGCCTTCCTTAATCTGACCGGACTTGTCGCATACTGTGGGAAGCATGAATTCGTCAGTTACGCCGTTTGCATAGGAGTTCTTAACAGCTTCTACAGCGTCATTTTCTTCAACGCCTTCGCCGTAAACGAGAGCGGCATAATCCTTTTCAACTCTGTCCCAAGCGTTGTCACGGTCCATAGCATAAAATCTGCCTGCAACAGTTGCAATAGAGCCAAGACCAATCTTGTCGATTTCTGCCTGTAATTCTGCCATATATTCAGCGGCAGAGGACGGAGGAACGTCACGTCCGTCTAAGAATGTATGAACATAAACCTTTTCAACACCCATATCCTTTGCCATACGGATAAGACCGTAAAGGTGTGTGTTGTGGCTGTGTACACCACCGGGAGAAAGAAGACCCATAAGGTGTAATGCCTTACCCTTTGCGTTTTCCATAGCATCACAGAGAGCCTTGTTCTTCAAAATTGTACCGTCTTCGATATCCTTTGTAATCTTAACAAGCATCTGGTAAACAACTCTACCAGCACCGATATTTGTGTGACCAACTTCGCTGTTACCCATCTGACCGTCGGGAAGACCAACGTCAAGACCGCTTGCTGCAATAGTTGTGTTGGGGCAAGAGGCAAAATACTTGTCAAGGTTAGGAGTTTTCGCTTCATAAATCGCGTTACCTTCAGTTTCGGGATTAATACCATAACCGTCCATGATGATAAGCGCAACAGGTTTTTTACTCATAGTAAATTTTCCTTTCAATTTGCTTTTGTTAAAAACCGCATCATTTTCCGAACAGACCGAAAGAATTTTTCGCAGATTGTATTCGTAATCGATTGCCGCGTACTATGTGTACGCAAATGAGATTACGTATGCGAGATGCGGAAAATTACTCGGTCTTAAGCGTTAGCGATGATGGAGAAATCTTCACTCTTAAGAGAAGCACCGCCAACAAGACCGCCGTCAATATCGCTCATTGCGAAAAGCTCAGCAGCACAGTCCTTATTTACGCTACCGCCGTAGCGGATAGTTGTGTTGTCAGCTGTTTCCTGGTCATAGATGCTAGCAAGGCAGTTACGGATATCAGCGCAAACTTCGTTTGCCTGTTCACTTGTAGCAACCTTACCTGTACCGATAGCCCAAATGGGTTCGTAAGCGATAACAATCTTTGTCATGTCTTCACGGGAAACACCACGGAGAGCAATCTTAATCTGTGTACGGATGAAGTCAAATGTTACGTTGTCTTCTCTCTGCTGAAGGCTTTCACCGCAGCAAAGTACGGGGATAAGCCCCTTTTCAAGTGCCTTTGTAACCTTCTTGTTGATGATTTCATCACTTTCACAGAAATATTCTCTTCTTTCGCTGTGACCGATGATTACGTATTCAACGCCGAGGTCCTTTAACATATCAGCGCTTACTTCACCTGTGTAAGCACCCTTGTCCATGTAGTAGAAGTTCTGTGCGCCAACCTTGATGTTTGTGCCCTTTGCTACTTCCAAAACTGCGGGAAGGTCTACAAGAGGAGGGCAAACGAGAACGTCGTTCTTTGCACCCTTGCACTTTTCTACAAGCTCTGTAATAAGCTGTTTTGCTTCAGAGGGTGTCATATTCATTTTCCAGTTACCTGCTGCTAAAATCTTTCTTGCCATAATAAAATTCATCCTTTCAAGTGTTTAATATATCATGTTTAGACTGATGAGTTTGGATGCAGAACGGACAAAATCCAGGAGGATGCAACGTTTTGCATCCGACCGTTGCCCGAAGGCGTACGACGGTACGTCGAGCGGTGAATTTTGTTCGTAGTTTAAAAGCATCATATCAACGAAATCCGCACTCAAAGGTGCGGATTTCTACTTTTTAAGATTACTGAGCAATCAAACTGACCGCACTCACAGTCTTTTTTCGCTTTTAAACGGTCTGCGCCGAAATCATCTGTCTAAAAGTGCTACGATACCGGGAAGGTCCTTACCTTCGAGGAATTCAAGAGAAGCACCGCCACCTGTGGAGATGTGGCTCATCTTGTCGCCAAGACCTGCCTGGTTAACAGCTGCAACGCTGTCGCCGCCGCCGATAACTGTAACAGCGTCAAGCTCTGCAAGCATTGCTGCGATTTCGTTTGTACCCTTAGCAAAGTTACTCATTTCGAATACGCCCATAGGACCGTTCCAAACAACAGTCTTAGCATCTGCAAGAACGCTCTTGAAAAGTTCGATAGACTTGGGACCGATGTCTAATCCTTCCCAACCTTCGGGGATATCACCTTCAACAACCTGTGTGTTAGCATCATTGTTGAAATCATCAGCTATAACTGTATCAACGGGAAGAACGATCTTGTCGCCTGCTTCGTCGAGCATCTTCTTAGCGTATTCAATATAGTCTGTTTCAAGAAGAGAGTTACCTGTCTTCTGACCCATAGCCGCCTTGAATGTGTAAGCCATACCGCCGCCGATGATGAGCTTGTCAACCTTCTTGAGGAGGTTTTCGATAACGGAAATCTTACTGGATACCTTAGAACCGCCGAGAACAGCTACAAGAGGACGAACGGGGTTATTTACAGCGTTGCCGAGGAATTCGATTTCCTTATTGATAAGGTAACCGCCTACAGCAGGAAGGTGTTCTGCTACACCAACGTTGGAGCAGTGTGCACGGTGAGCTGTACCGAAAGCGTCGTTTACAAATACGTCAGCAAGAGATGCAAGCTCTGCACTAAATTCGGGAACGTTCTTTGTTTCTTCTTTTCTGTAACGTGTATTTTCAAGGAGAACAACGTCACCGTCTGCCATTGCTGCAACTGCAGCCTTTGCGTTTTCGCCAACAACTGTGTCGTCAGCCGCAAACTTTACTTCCTTACCAAGCTTTTCACTAAGACGCTTTGCAACGGGAGCAAGGCTCATGGAAGGAACGGGTTCACCCTTGGGTTTGCCCATATGAGAGCAAAGGATAACCTTTGCGCCGTTTTCTACAAGATAGTTGATTGTGGGCATAGCGCCTACAATTCTGTTTTCGTCTGTGATATTGCCTTCTGCATCAAGGGGAACGTTGAAGTCACATCTTACGAGGACTCTTTTGCCTCTTACTTCAACATCTTCAAGTGTTTTCTTGTTTAACATAACTATCACCTCATAAAAATATTTTTTCACATGTAGTTATTATAACACATAATATTACTTAATTGCAATATTTTTCTTTTTTTATTTGCACAAAAAAACGCAGTAGCTTTTGCTGCTGCGTTTTTTGATTTAAATTAAAGGTTCAGGTCTTGTAATAAGGTGTAAAATATTACCTTCAATATCCCTAAAGAAGAATGTTGAAATACCCTTTGCGCTTGTATTAGGCTCTGTTACCACCTCAACATTTTCTGCCATAAGTCTCTCTACAGCAGAATCAAAATCGTCAACAGAAATTGCAATATGGCGGATGCCCTGACGCTTTGCTGCCAAATCTTCTCTTTCCGTTTCTTCACAAGGAATAAATTCAATCATGCTCTTATCGGAAAAAGCAAGGAAAATTGTACCCTTACCGTTGTCGTAAACAACCTCTGTGTCAAACATTTTTGTGTACCAATCTGTCAAAACCTTTGTATCCTTTGCGATAATCGCAAGATGCTCAATACCGAATGTCATAGTTTGTAATTCCTCCTTTGATTATACCATTTATCTCTTATCTGGGACCACTGCAACATTTTTAATGTACGGGGACACAGCCATTCATTCATTTTTTATTTTGCTTGTAGCAAAACGAGATTGTGGGTTGGCTGTAGGTAGGCAATGTCCCCCATTATGGGTTGCAGTTTACATTGCTTATTAATTAAAACTTTTCTGCAAAATACACAATACCGAACAAATCGGGGCCTGTATGGCAACCGATTGTGGGACCAACTAAGGTGTCTCCCACTTCAATGTCGGGGTACTGGTCAAGTATTGCAGCTTTGAGGTCTGCCGCTTTTTCGTGTACGCAGGTATGGATTGTATAAATCTTACCTTCGTTGAAATCGCCCATTGCCTTAGCTGCATCTACAAGTTTTTTATAAAGGTTTTTACTGCCGCGGAGTTTTGCTCCCTGTTCTACCAAGCCGTCCTTAAGAACCAAAATAGGCTTAATATCGAGCATATTTGCAACAGCAAAGGTTGCCGCATTGATTCTACCGCCCTTTTTAAGGTGTGTGAGGTCATCTGTCAAGAAATATGCGTTTGCACTGTAGCAAATCTTTTTAATTCGTTCGATAATTTCGTCAGCACCTTTGCCTTCTTTCAAAAGCTTCGCGCCTTCGATTACAGCAAAGCCGTAAAGCACGCTGTATGTCATGGAGTCGATAACTTCAACTTTGAAGCCCTCATGCTCATCCATAACCTGATTAGCCATCATTACAGCGTTCTGGCATGTACCGCTGGCTTTTCCCGAAAGGGATGTGTATATTACGGTATCATAGCCTTCTTTATAAGCCTCTTCAAAGGCTTCTTCAAATTCCAAAGGAGAAATCTGTGCTGTCTTGGGAACATCCTCTGCCACCTTTTCCATAGCGTAGAATTCTTCCACAGTCTGGTCAATACCGTCAAGATAATATTTTTCGCCGTCAAATGAATATTTCAAGGGTAAAACTTTAATGCCGTATTCCTTAGCTCTTTCCATACCGATATCAGAACCGCTGTCTGTCATAAGCAAAATTTTAGACATAAAAAACCTTTCCTTTCATTCAGATACTACCATTTAAAATATCACATTTTATCCCTTTTGTCAACGCATCATCTCGGAGGCGGCCCGCCACCGGGAGGTCCACCGGGAGGCCCACCATGACCTCGTCTTCCGCCAGGTCCTCGTCCGCCGCCTTCATCGGCATTAAAATTCATCGCATTCATGGTGCGCTGTGCCTTAACAAGACCTGCGTAAATACCGTCACGCTCCATAAGCTCTTTATGCGTACCTGTTTCGGCAATCCTGCCTTCTTCCAGTACTACAAGACGGTTTGCATTTTTAAGGGTCGAAAGACGGTGTGCTATCGCAAAAGTAGTTCTGCCCTTGACAAGTCTTGTGAGAGCTTCCTGAATTTGCGCCTCAGTTTCGGTATCAACACTTGCGGTAGCCTCGTCAAGGATAAGTATCTTCGGGTCACTTATTACCGCACGGGCGATTGCAATTCGCTGTCTTTCACCACCTGAAAGCCTATAGCCCTTTTCACCTACATATGTATCATAACCGTTGGGCAGTCTCATTATAAAATCATGAGCATTTGCAATTTTCGCGGCGCGTATAACATCATCTACAGTTGCATCGGGCTTTGCATAGCAGATGTTTGAAAGTATACTGCCTGCAAAAAGATAGCTCTCCTGCAATACTATACCAAGATTATGCTTATAATATGCACGGTCAATGTCACGGATGTTATTTCCGTCTATAGTTATTGCACCCTCGTCCACATCGTAAAGACGCATCAAAAGATTTATAAGCGTACTTTTACCTGCGCCCGAATGACCCACCAAGCCTATCATTTCGCCTTCTTTTACATGTAAAGAAAAGTTCTTTATTACACTTCTGTAGCTTTTGTAGCCAAAAGTCACGTTATCAAAAACGATATCGCCCTTAATATCGGGTCTATTCTTTTTCTCTTCTGCACCGTAGTCGGTTTCTTCGTCAAGCACTTCAAAAACTCTCTGTGCACTGGTTGCCGCTTCGGAAAGGTGGCGAGGCAACATACTGAACCAGTCAAGACGGTTATAAAGATACGACGCATAGGTTGAAAACTGCATCAGTTCACCCAAGGTGAGCGTGCCGCCTACAACAAGATTACCTCCGTAAAGTAGTACAAAATAGCTGCCAAATCCAATCAAAAATCTGATTATGGGCCATATTGTACCCGAATAACGGTCGTTATCAATGCTTTGCTCTCTTACATCTGCCGCTACAACAGAGAACTGGTCTATCGCCCATTTTTCACGACCAAAAGCCTTTACAACACGCATACCGTTAAGTATGTCGTTTAATTTGCTCGTCATTTTGTCCATTTTACGCCACTGGGTGTGATATCTGCGGCGTACTTCCGAGCGTATTTTGTTGACGATAATCATAACGACAGGTATTGGTACCAGTATAAGAAGTGCCATACGCCAGTTATACACAAAAAGTACAACACCTACCGAGAAAAACAGCACGATTTCATTAAGTGCCATTACGCCTATATTCTGTATGAAGTGACCTATGCGCATTGTATCGCGGTTAATTCGCTGCATCATGTCACCTGTTTTTTTGCTTTCAAGCTTACCAATGCCCATTTGCTGGAGCTTTGTGTAAACTTCTTTTCGCAAATCCTTAACGAGCATATTGCTGGCTTTTACGGATATGATACGTCTTACAATTGTAATACCCGTTGTAAGAATATTACAAAGTGCCGTAAGCGCCACAAAAATCAGTAGCACCTGTATTGTGCCATTGGGGTTTTTGATTGCATCGTCAATCATTCTTTTCTGAATTTCAGGGGCAACAAGCATCGCCGCAGAGTTAAGCCAAAAAAGAACAAGTATTCCTATATAAAGATTTTTACATGGTGCCGCAAGGCGTGCCAGACGCTTGAACATGCCCAGCTTGTCTGAACACTGAGGACAAATCCTTGTGTTTCTCAGGTAGTTACGTCCGCAGTTGGGGCATTTTCGCGATTCGTCAAAGCTTTCGTGTAATCTTTCTTCGCCGTCTATGATTTCCTGCACAATGCGCTCAATATATGCAAACTGGGGCATATACTCAGATGTGTATTTTGCCGCCACATGGCACACGCCGTCACTTGTTACCTCAAGCCGTCCTGCGCCTACAAGCTCGACCGCTTTAACCTCATTCACTTTTTTCAAGGGAAGAACCAGATATATTTCTCCACTCGTTATTGTTACAATATTCAAACTTGTAATTACAAGATATCCTTGGGTATACATGCCCGTAGAATCTATATCAAAGGGCACTGCATATTTAATTTCACCAAGACCTGCATTGGCAATTTTATCTTCGGTTACTTTGTCCAACTCGCATCGTAAAATCATTTTTATCCCTTCTTTCCGTTGAACCGTTTTCACACAATCTGCCTTACAGCCAGATATCAAGTATTTTCATAGCCTTATCGTCAGCCTTTTTCAAATCCGGGATAAGATATCTCGACCCGTCAACGTCAATAAGCATTACGGAGTTTTCGCTTATTCTTATAAGACTTGATGACATATCAAAGGTTGTAAAATTCCTCTCGCCTGCAGTTGTTTCGGTTTCCCAATATGTATGACCGAACTCTTCCTTTGCGTTTTTTACCTTTACGATTTCAGGCACAAAATACCTTTTTTCGAGTTCGTGCTCTACAAGCTCTTTTTCTTTTTCCGAAAAACCGTCAAGCACTTCAATTATCCCGATTTCGGTGTTACGGTCACGGTGGCTTTCTGCCTTACGGCGCACAGAAAGATACTTATCCTTCTGATGAAGAGGGAAAAGCCTTAAAATATCTATTCTGCCCACGTCCTCGCCGTCAACAAAAGCACCCAGAAGAGAGCCTTCTGTTTCGTAAAATTTAATATCATTTGCTGTGAGATATCTCACATTTGCAGCATTTTTAAAATCATTCGTCATCGTCCATACCTCGTATTTTCAAAGCTTCCTTCTGTTTGCCGAGCATTCCCGCATAAATACCGCCTAAGTTCTCCAGCTCTTCATGAGTGCCCATTTCTGCAATTTCACCCCGTTCAATAACAACCAACCTGTCAGCGTTCTTAAGTGTTGACAAACGGTGTGCAATAGCAATTGTTGTCCTGCCCTTAGTGAGTGTTTCGATAGCCTGCTGTATCATAAGCTCGGTTTCGGTATCAACACTTGCTGTCGCCTCGTCGAGAATAAGTATTCTCGGGTCAAGGAGGATTGCACGTGCAATGTTAATTCTTTGTCTTTCGCCGCCTGAGAGGTTAGTAGAGCGTTTACCAAGCTCTGTTTCGTATCCGTCGGGTAGCTTCATAATAAAGTCATGAGCATTTGCCAACTTTGCCGCACATACAACCTCTTCGCGTGTTGCATCGGGGCGTGCAAAAGCAATGTTTTCCATAATGGTACCTGAGAAAAGATGCGTTTCCTGCAACACCATGCCTATTCTTCTGTGCAAATCACCATGCTCAATATCCTTGATGTTTACGCCGTCAATTGTCAACTCACCCTCATCGATGTCATAAAGACGTGTGATGATGTTTGTAATAGTGCTCTTACCTGCACCCGAATGACCAACGAGGCCTATCATTTCACCCTTTTTGATGTCAAGATTTATATTCTTTAAAACGGGCTTATTAGGCTCGTAGGAGAAGGTAACATTTTTAAGGGAAATATTGCCTTCGATATCATCCATTCGCACAGGGTTGGGACTGGGTTCAACATCAGTTTTACGGTCAATTATTTCAAAAAGTCGATGCGCACAGTTAAGGGCTTCGGTAAGCCAGTCAATACTGTTTACGATTGAGTCGATAGGGCCTAAAACCATGCCCATATAACCGACAAACGTCATAAGCATACCAAAGGTCATGCCTGTTCCGCTCATTATCTGAGCACCGCCTACAGCCCATACGAAAAGTCCGCCGAGGCTTGTTATGTAGCCCATAACAGGGAAAGTTTTTGCACCACGGATGCCTTCGCGTACGTTTGCATCGTGAAGCTCGCCACTGGCTTTATCAAAACGGTCGATTTCGCTACCTTCTTTACCGAAAGCCTTGACAACTCTTATACCCGAAAGTGCGTCGTTAATAACACTGTTCAATTTACTTCTCTTCTGCCATGATGCGTTCTTAAATTTACGGAATTTCGGAAAAGCAACCTTCATCATATAAACAGTAAAGGGTACGGGGATAAAAACAATCAGTGACAGGAGAGGATTCATCATTATCATAACAGCTGCCGTACCTATAAGCGTAAGGCTGTTTATAATAAGCTCGGGAATACGCCACAGGATTGTAAAGCAGATTTCCTCCGCGTCGTTATTGACCCTGTTCATAAGACTGCCTGTATGCTGAGAATTGAAAAAGCTCATGGAGAGTCTCTGCATCGCTCCGAAAATCTGGCTTTTTATATCAAAAACAATATTTGCACTTACCTTTGCAGCAATACGTTCTTTTATGATGTTGATTGCAAGTCTGACAACCTCCAAAAGGATAAGGCTCAATACAAACGGCACTATCATGTTGTAATATTTGCCGTCTTTGTCAAGCACCTGGTCATAAAACGTAGTACCGCTCACATAAGGGCGTAATACTCCCACCAACGCTGCAAGCACCATACATAATCCCATCATTGCAATCAAAAACTTGTACTTTGGCAAATATCCCATAAGTCGTATGATAATAGCTTTTCTGTTCATACACTTGGGGCATATTTTACGTCTGGGGTCACGGTAAGGTTTTCCACAGGTGGGGCATACATTGTCGTCGCCCATTGTTTTAAAATCATCATCGGTCAAATCAGCTTTTTCCCTAAGCTTATTGACAACCATTGTAAACCTCGAGGCAGTCCTTCCCACGGAGTTAGAGTAAAACGCCACGGGATATACCACACCCTGCTTTTTCACAACAAACTGCCCCGTATGTATAAAATCCTCATTTGTGATTTCTTCTATCGTATCATATGGATAGTTCACAAGCATTTTGTCATCTGTATTTATAACAGTAAGCTTGTCATGGTATGCCAAAAGCCAAACCTCCCCATATGTGCAGTCAGTGTCCATATCGCACTTGAGTGTTGCCTCGGGAGAGGGCAAATTATAGGATTCCATTAAGGCTTTTATTTTTTCGTCAAGTTCAATAAATCCCTTTATCAAGACAAAATCACCCCATTTTTATCATCATGATTTCAGTATATCAATCTATCATTTTAAAATCAATATTTTTTTGATATTTTTTAATTTTTATGTAGAAATTTTTCGCCATATATGTTATTATATAATAGATAAGGTGTTTTGATAAAGCACTTGGCTACATCAGAAATTTAAGCAGAAAGGCTTGTTTATATTATGGCAACAAAAAAACCTACCAGAACCAGGATTTCCAAATCCTCAAAAAGCAAAAACAAAGCAGCGTCTCAGTCTCTTAGCCGTGAGGTTAAGATTTTTATTGCAGGGTTTATTTCCCTTGTACTGGTTTTGTCCTTTTACTCGCCGTTTTTCGGCTTTTTTGGCAAGCTTGTACGTGGCATAGGTCTTGGTCTTATGGGTGCACCTGCTTACTTTATGCCTATTTTGGCTGCAACTTTTATGCTGCACCATACAATCAAAGGCTCAGTTAATCCGCACCTTAAGACATACATATGCCTTACATCTGCTTTAATTCTTTTAAGTATTCTTGCAACGATTAATGCCTCTGACGGCAATGTCAACTTTTTAAATTCAGACAACTCCTCTCTTTTAGAGACGGTATGGATCGACGCAACAAGCACGGTTCCCGTAGGCGGCGGTCTTATCGGTGCACTGGGCATTCCCGTAATGAGCTTTTTTGGGGTGCTCGGCAGTCAGCTCCTTATTATATTTTCAATCATCATGTTAGTATCCTTTGCAACAGGCAATGTTGTTATCGCGTGGATTATAAAAGGCTTCAAGCTGCTCTGGAGTTTTGTCAGCGAAAGATTTGAAGCATATCAGGAGGACAAGGCATCAAGCGAAGCTAAGGCGGCAGAAAAAGAAAAGAAGCTTAAAAAGCCTGCGGCCTCCAAAAAGGCTAAAGACGAAGACGAGGATGTCCCCGAAGCTTCTGATAAAGACCTTGTACAGGTTGAGTTTGACTTTGACAATCCCGCTCCCTCTCGTGAGCGTATCCGTGTAAAGAAAACCGAAACTCCCGAAAAGGAAGAAGAGGAAATCACAACACCCCAAGAGCCTCACGACGCCTTTGGTGACATGAAAATAAATGTTTTCCTCGAGCCCGAAGCAGAAGACGAAAACGAGGCTAATGTAGCGCCTTCAGAAGATGCCGTTCCCACCGTAACTATTGATATTGCCCCCGAGGAGGAAGCTCCCGCTCCCGTTAAAAAAGTGCCCAACGTGGCTATTGAGCTTAAAGAGGATGATTTCATTGTAGATACAAAGCCCTACGAATTTCCTCCCATAACGCTCCTTGATAAAAGCTTTGATAAATCTCAAATGGGCAAAGGACCTGACCTTCGTGAACAGGCAAAAACACTTATCGACACATTAAAAAGCTTTGGTGTTGAAGCAAGAATTCTGGAGGTCAACAAAGGGCCCTCTATCACCCGCTTTGAAATTCAGCCTGCCACAGGCGTAAAGGTAAGCAAAATTACAGGTCTTGCTGATGATATTGCTATGAATCTTGCGGCACTCAGTGTTCGTATTGAAGCACCTATCCCCGGCAAAGCCGCTGTAGGTATCGAAATTCCCAACCAGTCAAACTCCATTGTTCGTCTCCGCGAGGTTATCGATTCCGATGCGTTCAAATCCTTTGGTGCAAAAACAGCCTTTGCCTTAGGTAAAGACATTACAGGCACACCCATTGTTACCGACATTGCCAAAATGCCTCATGCTCTTATTGCAGGTGCAACAGGCTCAGGTAAGAGTGTTTGTATCAACTCACTTATCACAAGTATTATTTACAAGGCTGACCCCAAAGAGGTCAAATTCATCATGATTGACCCAAAAGTGGTTGAGCTCTCCGTTTACAACGGTATTCCGCATCTTCTTATCCCCGTTGTTACAGACCCCAGAAAAGCTGCCGGTGCACTTAACTGGGCTGTACAGGAAATGACAAAGCGTTACAAGATGTTTGCCGACAATAACGTCCGCGATATCAAGGGGTATAACGAGCTCGCATCCCTTAACGGCGAAAAAACACTCGAGCAGATTATTATTATCGTTGACGAGCTTGCCGATTTGATGATGGTAGCTCCCCGTGATGTAGAAGATGCTATCTGCCGCTTGGCGCAAATGGCTCGAGCTGCAGGCATGCACCTTGTTATCGCAACACAGCGCCCAAGTGTTGACGTTATCACAGGCGTTATCAAGGCAAATGTGCCTTCTCGTATAGCTTTTGCCGTATCAAGCCAGATTGACTCCAGAACAATCCTTGATATGGGCGGTGCGGAAAAACTTCTCGGCAAGGGTGATATGCTCTTCCTTCCCATGGGTGCATCGAAGCCCACACGTATACAGGGTGCTTTCATCTCCGATAAGGAAGTCGAGAGAATTGTTGAATTTGTAAAAAATCCCGACATTAAATATGACGAGGATGTACTCGAAAAAATTGAAAGTGGCGTAAGTGGCGAAAAAGAGCCTGACGGCGGTGACGCAGACGAGCTTTTGCCACAGGCTATTGAAATCGTTGTCGAAGCAGGACAGGCATCAGCATCACTTTTGCAGAGACGCTTAAAAGTGGGCTACAGCCGTGCAGGCAGGCTTATCGACCAGCTTGAAGCTCGCGGTATTGTAGGTCCTCACGAAGGTGCAAAGCCCAGACAGGTTTTAATCAGCCGTACTGAATACGCTGAAATGACAATGCAGATGTAATTAATATAACTTTTGAAAGGCAATAAAATGGCAAATAGTTTTTTACCTATTACAAAAGAAGATATGACAGCACGCGGCTGGGATTATTATGACTTTTTGTTTATATCGGGTGACGCATATGTTGACCACCCTTCCTTTGGCGTTGCTATTTTATCTCGCCTTCTCGAAAAAGAAGGCTACAGGGTCTGTATTCTTCCCCAGCCCGACTATAAATCAACCGACGATTTCAAAAAATTCGGCAAGCCGCGCTTAGGTGTTTTAATCTCGGGTGGTGTTATCGATTCAATGGTCAACCATTATACCGCCGCAAAGAAGCGTCGTAGTGAGGATGTTTACTCCCCCGGCGGAAAGGCAGGGCTCCGTCCCGATCGTTGCACAATCGTGTATGCAAACCGAGTAAGAGAAGCTTTCGGCAAAATCCCCGTAATTATAGGTGGTACAGAGGCAAGCTTGAGGCGTTTTGCCCACTATGACTATTGGTCTGATTCTGTCCGCAGGAGTATCATTTTTGACTCGCAGGCGGATTTCATATCCTACGGTATGGGCGAAAAAAGCATAATCGAGCTTGCAGACATGCTCGCAAACGGCACTGACCCCAAAATTGGCAAAATCCCCGACGGTGTATGCTATGTGTCGGACGAGGCTCCCAAGGGTGCTATTGTCCTGCCTTCATATGAAGAGGTCAAAACCGACAAAAAAGCCTACGCACTGGCAACAAAGATTGAATATGAAGAGCAAGACCCCTACCGCGGTAAAATTCTTGCTCAGAAGCACGGCGACAAATATATCGTCCAGATGCCCATGAGTAAACCCCTCACGCAAAACGAGCTTGACAGGGTATATGCTCTTCCCTATACAAAGGAATATCACCCGTCTTATGAGGCAGATGGCGGTATTCCTGCAATTGAAGAGGTAAAGTTTTCAGTAACAAGCTCCCGAGGCTGCTTTGGCAGCTGTTCGTTCTGCGCAATCACATTTCACCAAGGACGCATTGTGCAGGCAAGAAGCCACGCCTCTGTTTTAAACGAGGTTAAACAGCTTGTCTGGATGCCCGATTTCAAGGGCTACATCCATGACGTAGGCGGGCCTACCGCAAACTTCCGTTTCCCTGCCTGCCAAAAGCAGACAAAATACGGTGCCTGCAAGGACAAGCAGTGTCTCTACCCCGATGTGTGTAAAAACGCCGAGGTCGACCATACGGATTATCTTGAACTTCTCCGCAAAATCCGTGCTGTAGATAAAGTGAAAAAAGTCTTTATCCGAAGCGGTATCCGTTACGATTATCTTATTAAGGATAAAAACGATGAATTTTTCCGTGAATTATGTATGCACCATGTATCGGGGCAGTTAAAGGTAGCGCCCGAACATATTTCCCCCAAGGTGCTCTCTTACATGGGCAAGCCCGGGCTTAACGTGTACCAAAAATTCTGCGACAAATTCTATCAGATAAATAAAGAAATAGGCAAGGAGCAATATCTTGTGCCCTACCTTATGAGCTCCCATCCCGGCAGTACGTTAAACGAGGCTATCGAGCTTGCAGTTTATCTCAAACGTATGGGCATACGCCCCCAGCAGGTGCAGGATTTTTATCCCACACCCGGCACACTTTCAACGGCAATGTTCTATACAGGCTTAGACCCCAGAACAATGAAACCGGTTTACGTGCCAAAAACATTCGAGGAAAAGGCAATGCAAAGAGCACTCCTGCAGTCCTCAAGACCCGAAAACTATCAAATCGTAAAAAAAGCATTAATCCAAGCAGGCAGGAGAGATCTTATAGGCTACGGTCCCGACTGTCTGATAAAACCCGAGAGGAGAGATACAATTGGCAACAATACTGGACGGAAAGGCGCTGTCCGCAAAGATAAAGGCGCAAATCAAAGAGGAAACTCTGCTTCTTCAAAAGGAAGGCGTACAGCCGGGTCTGGCAGTAATAATCGTGGGCGACAATCCCGCAAGCCGAGTGTACGTTAACAATAAAAAGAAAGCCTGCGAGGAATGCGGCTTTAAATCGGAGGAGTTTGCTCTTCCTTCCGAAACAAGTGAAGATACGCTTTTAAATCTTATCGACACTCTCAATAACCGCTCGGATATTGACGGTATTCTTTGTCAGCTTCCGCTTCCTTCACATATAAATGAGGAAAAAATCCTTCTTGCGATTGACCCTGGCAAGGATGTGGACGCATTCCACCCTGTCAACGTAGGCAAAATCATGATAGGTAATTTTGATTTTCTTCCCTGCACACCTGCAGGTGTTATGGAGCTCATTAAGCTCACCGGCATCGAGGTTAGCGGTAAGGAATGTGTTGTAATCGGCAGAAGCAACATCGTAGGCAAACCTCAGGCTATGTTACTTCTTCATGCAAACGGTACTGTAACGGTTTGCCATTCTCGCACAAAGAACCTTTCTGAGGTAACACGCCGTGCCGACATTTTAGTTGCGGCAGTGGGCAAAGCAAACTTTGTCACAGCTGATATGGTAAAGCCGGGTGCAGTTGTAATTGACGTAGGCATGAACCGCCTTGACGGCAAATTAACAGGTGACGTGGCATTTAGTGAGGTATCTGAAATTGCCTCTGCAATAACTCCCGTTCCCGGTGGCGTTGGGCCCATGACTATTGCAATGCTTATGAAGAACACGCTCAAGGCTTGCAAGCTTCACCACTCAATCAATTAAAAAGGAGACTTCTATGAAAAAAATCGTTTCATTATTAATATCTTTATGCTTACTTCTCTGTCCTTTCACCGTTATGGCAGAGGAAACGTTTATCGAAATTAACCCGCTTGAATATGACGAGTATACCTATGAGGAGACCATTTTTATTTCGGGCTTTGCAAACAAATACGTAACTTTGGGACTTTACTACCCCGAAGAGGCTGGCGGCAGTGCAAAGTATATTATGACCTACTCCCCCGACGAGCTTTCCGAAGGCATTGAAATCGCTCTCGGTGAGCAGTCTCGTCTTTGGCCCGAGGGCGTATGGACAATCATCGTTCAGTCAGGCGACGTTTCGGAATCCTTGGAATTTACACTTTCCGAAACAGTTGACCGCACTGAAGATGATTTTGACGACGGCTTAAACCCCGATGACGAACCTACAGAAAAGCCCACAAAAAAGCCTACTACAGGAGGCGGCAATTCTGTAACAGCCATAATCCCCGACACAACTGAGCTTTCTCTTACAGAAGGCGAAAGCACAAAAGTTAACATAACCACATCTGCATCATCTCTTACGCTTGAGATTGACGATGAAGACGTGATTGCCGCTTCTATATCCGGCAAGACAGTTATCGTAACTGCTCTAAAAAAAGGCGAAAGTCAGCTTTGGGTTAAAACAGGCAATAACTATGCTTCTATCAGAGTTGTTGTAGCGGCTGCACCCATAAAGGATGAAGAGCCCACAGATGAGTCTACCGACGAGCCTACAGAAGAGCCCACAGAAAAGGAAACCGAAAATCCCTTTACTGACCTTCCCGCTTCTCACTGGGCAAAGGACAGCATTCTTACTCTTTACGAAAAGGGCATTATCAACGGCATGGATGAAGACACCTTTGCTCCCGATGACTTTGTTACAAGAGCACAGTTTGTCACAATGCTTCAAAAAGCATTCAAGCTTGAGCCTAAGTTCCCGCTCTCACCCTTTGACGATGTTAAAGCAACCGACTGGTACTATACTGCAGTAATTGCGGCATATGACAACGGTATCGCTACAGGCTATGGCGGCATGTTCAATCCCAATAGCCTTGTTACAAGACAGGACATGGCTACATTTGCATACCGTGCGGCAGTGCATTCGGGTAAAAGCTTTTCCCTTGGCAATGTCACAAACTTTGATGACCACGCATCTATCTCTGCATATGCGGCAGAAGCTGTATATTCCATGCGTTCAAAAGGTATCATCAACGGTATGACAAGTACAACCTTTGAACCCTTGGGCAATGCAACACGTGCTCAGGCGGCTCATATTATCGCAAAGCTCTTAGAGCTCAACTAAAAAAATGTTGATTATTGTCAAATCTTGAATTATAATGAAGTTTGGCATTTGTTAATCTGATTTTAATTTTTTATTATATAAACTTGGAGGAATCACATCATGCTTCGTATTTTTGTTGAAAAGAAGCCCGGATTTGATGTTGAAGCAAGAGGGTTACTCTCTGACCTTCGCGAAAATCTCGGAATGGACAATCTTACCGGCGTCCGCATCGTAAACCGTTACGATATCGAAGGCATCACAGAGGAAGAATACAAGGCGGCAAAGCCTCTCGTATTTTCTGAACCTCCCGTGGATTTTGCCTATGACGAAACACTTGCTGTAGCAGACGACGAAACAGTTATCGCAACAGAATATCTCCCCGGTCAGTATGACCAGAGAGCTGACTCTGCGGCTGTTTGTGTACAGATTTTAACTCAGGGTGAAAAACCCACTGTAAGAGTTGCGAAACTCGTTATCTTAAAGGGTGCTGTTACACCCGAAGACAAAGAAAAGGTTACAAAGTATTACGTTAACCCCGTGGACAGCCGTGTGGCAAAGCTTGAAAAGCCCGCATCTTTGGTTGAAGAAACTGTTGTCCCCGAGGACGTAAAAACTGTTACAGGCTTTATCGAAGCAGATGACGAAGCTCTTTCCCTTCTTGCAAAAGAAATGGGCTTTGCTATGGATATGGGCGACTTAAAGTTCTGTCAGGCTTATTTCCGTGACGAAGAAAAACGCGACCCCTCTTTTACTGAAATGCGCGTTATCGACACATACTGGTCTGACCACTGCCGTCACACAACATTCTCCACAATTATTGACTCTGTTGACATTGAAGACGGTTTCACAGCACTCAAAAAAGCTTATGACGCATATCTTGATTCCCGTGCAAGACTTTACATCGGCAAGAAAAAGAATCTTTGCCTTATGGACATGGCAACTATCGCCGTTAAAGACCTTAAGAGCAAGGGTCTCTTGAAGGAAATCGACGAAAGTGAAGAAATCAATGCTTGCTCTATCGTTATCGAAGTTGATAACGACGGTGTAAACGAAGAGTGGCTTCTCATGTTCAAGAACGAAACACACAACCACCCCACCGAAATCGAACCCTTTGGTGGTGCGGCAACCTGCCTTGGCGGTGCTATCCGCGACCCGCTCTCAGGTAGAAGCTACGTTTACCAGGCAATGCGCGTAACAGGTGCATCTGATCCCAATGTACCCATTAACGAAACACTCCCCGGTAAGCTTCCCCAGAAAAAGCTTACTCGTACTGCAGCTGCAGGTTATTCCTCTTACGGTAACCAGATTGGTCTTGCAACAGGTCAGGTTAGCGAAATCTACCACCCCGGCTATGTAGCAAAGAGAATGGAAATCGGTGCCGTTATCGGTGCAGCCCCTAAGAGTAACGTTGTCCGTGAAGTACCCACTGCCGGCGATGTAATCATCCTCCTCGGCGGTAAGACAGGTCGCGACGGTTGCGGCGGTGCTACAGGCTCTTCCAAGGCTCATACAGAGTCCAGTATCGAAACATGCGGTGCTGAAGTACAGAAGGGTAATCCCCCCGAAGAAAGAAAAATCCAGCGTCTTTTCAGAAACCCCAACCTTACAACTATGATCAAGCGTTGTAACGACTTTGGTGCAGGTGGTGTAAGCGTTGCTATCGGTGAACTTAGCGACGGTCTTATCATCAACCTTGACGCTGTTCCCAAAAAATACGACGGTTTGGACGGCACAGAGCTTGCAATCAGCGAAAGCCAGGAAAGAATGGCAGTAGTTGTTGCTCCCGAAAACGTGGAAAAATTCATGGCGTTCGCAGCTGAAGAAAACCTTGAATCCACCCGTGTTGCCACAGTTACAGACGACAACCGTCTTACAATGAACTGGCGCGGCAAAACAATCGTTTCTATAAGCCGTGATTTCCTTAATACAAATGGTGCCGAAAAGCATGCAACAGTTAAGGTAGCAAAGCCCTGCGGCAATATTTTCGAAAAGAAAAACGTAACAGACATCAAGTCCGAATGGATTAAGACTGTAAGTGATTTGAACGTATGCAGCCAGAAGGGGCTTGTTGAACGTTTTGACTCTTCTATCGGTGCGGCAACAGTGCTCATGCCCTTCGGCGGTAAGACACAGCTTACACCCGTTGACGGTATGGCAGCAAAAATTCCCGTAATGAGCGGCAAAACAACAACTGCTTCTCTTATGGCTTATGGCTTTAATCCCGATATTTCCACATTCTCACCCTTCCACGGCGCACTCTATGCAGTGGTTGAATCCGTTGCAAAGATTGTTGCACTCGGCGGTGACTACAAGACTTGTTATCTCACATTCCAGGAATATTTTGAAAGACTCAAGGACGTACCCTCTCGTTGGGGTAAGCCCTTTGCAGCACTCCTTGGTGCATACACAGCACAGATGAAGCTTGGCTTGGGTGCAATCGGCGGTAAGGACTCTATGAGCGGTTCCTTTGACGATTTGGACGTTCCTCCCACACTTGTTTCCTTTGCTGTTACAACAGAAAAGACAGACAACATCATCTCTCCCGAGTTCAAGAAAGCAGGCAACAACCTTGTTCTTGTAACATTGCCAATTGACGATGAAATGGTTTGTGACTGGGATACACTTGACAAAAACTATACTGCAATTCACAAAGCAATTGTTGATAAAAAGGTTGTTTCCGCTTCTGTACTTAAGAAGGGCGGCGTATGCGAAGCTGTCAGCAAAATGGCATTCGGTAACATGATTGGTGCTGACCTTTCCTGCGATGCGTCTCTTCTCTTCTCTCTTCTTCCCGGTGCACTGCTTCTTGAATGTGAAGACGTAAGTGCTCTTGACGGTATCGACTACACAGTAATCGGTAAGACAACAGACAGCGAAACTATAACTGTAAACGGTGTTGAAATGAGTCTTTCTGAGGTTCTTTCCGCATGGACAAAGACACTTGAAAAGACTTTCCCCACACAGGCAAAGGAAGAAACAACTCCTATCGTTGACTACACATACGATAAGAGAAATATCTATGTAGCAAAGAATAAGGTTGCTAAGCCCAAGGTATTTATCCCCGTATTCCCCGGTACAAACTGCGAATACGACTCTGCACGTAACTTTATCAATGCAGGTGCTGAAGCTGATATCTGCGTATTCCGTAACCTTACAATGAACGATGTTACAGAGTCCTTGAAGGAATTTGCAAAGAGAATCAACGAAAGCCAGATTATTATGTTCCCCGGCGGTTTCTCCGGCGGTGACGAGCCTGATGGATCCGGCAAATTCATTGCAACAGCATTCCGTAACACTTGGGTTAAGGAAGCTACAATGAAACTCTTAAAGGAACGTGATGGTCTTATCTTAGGTATCTGTAACGGTTTCCAGGCACTTATCAAGCTTGGTCTTGTTCCCTACGGTGAAATCTGTGACATGACAGACGATAGTGCAACACTTACCTTCAACAACATCGGTCGTCATGCTTCCAACATGAGCTATACAAAGGTTGTAAGTACACTTTCGCCTTGGTTTAACGGGGCAAATGTTGGCGATGTTCACGCTATTCCGATTTCACACGGCGAAGGCAGATTCGTTGCTCCCGAAGCTCTTTTGAAAAAGCTCGTGGAAAATGGTCAGGTTGCAACAAGATACGTTGACCTCAATGGCAACCCCACTCACGATATTGCATTTAACCCCAACGGCAGCTTTGATGCAATCGAGGGTATCACTTCTCCCGACGGCAGAGTACTCGGTAAGATGGCGCATAGTGAACGTAAGGGCGACGCAGTATCGAAAAACATCCCCTTCTCTAAGGACCAGAAGATATTCGAATCCGGCGTAAACTATTTCAAATAATATATTCAACCACAAGCAGGACGGAAATTCCGTCCTGCTCTTTTATTTCCACCTCATAGGTCAAATTTATCCCTTTACTGAAATTTTTTGATATGTTATAATTTATTTAGTGATACGTCAAATTTTGGAGGAATGTTAAAATGAAAAAGCTTTTAAAACTTACAATATTATTATGCATTACATTCACCGTGCTTTTTGCATTTTCAACAGTTGCTTCCTCTGCTCAGAGCGGAAGTTGCGGCGAAAGCCTTACATGGACACTTGACGACAACGGTCATCTTACAATTTCCGGAGAAGGTGCGATGGAAGATTACGCTTCCAAATCCTCGGTTCCGTGGTATAGTTCCAGAACAAGTATAGTTTCCGTTACTATTGAAAATGGGGTAACTTCTATCGGGGATCATGCGTTTAATTCTTGCACTAATCTTGCACAGGTTAGTATCCCTAAAAGTGTCACCCTAATTCAGGACTATTCCTTTTATGGTTGCAGCAGTCTTTCAAGCATCACCATACCCAAAGGTGTTACATCAATTGGCTATGGCACTTTTGCCAATTGTACCAATTTATCAAGCATTACCATACCCGACAGCGTAACCCATATTGACCATGGTGCTTTTTATGCCACGGCATATTATAAAGATGATAATAATTGGGAGGATAACGCCCTTTATATAAACAATCATTTAATTTACGCTCCTATCAATGCTTACGGTACATACAAAATTAAAGACGGTACAAAAACTATTGCAAGTAATGCTTTTTATGATCGCAGTAACCTTACGGGTGTTATCATTCCTGATAGTGTAACTTCTATCGGGATTATGGCATTTGAATGGTGCGACAACCTTTCAAGTGTCTACATAAATGATTTAACCGCTTGGTGTAATATCGATTTTTTTACTGCATCCTCAAACCCCATGTATAATGGAGCCAATTTATATGTTAATAATAAGCTCTTGACAAAGGCTAAAATTTCTGACGAAATAAAGAACTACACATTTTATGGTTGCACAAGCCTTACGAGTGTTACTATCTCCGACAGCGTGACGAGTATCGGTAACAGTGTATTTGGAAAATGCAATAATCTTACGGAGATTACCATTCCGAGTAGCATTACGTCTATTGGCGAGGGTGCATTTGAAAAATGCACTAGTCTTAAGGAGATAACCCTTTCCGATGGTGTGACAAGCATTGGAGATTATGTGTTCGCAGATTGCACAAGCCTTACGAGCATTACCATACCCGACAGCGTAACGAGTATCGATGAATTTGCTTTTACAGATTGCACCACTCTTAAGGAGATTACTATACCCGACAGCGTTACAAGTGTTGGCGAATTTGCTTTTTACAATTGCGCAAATCTTTCAAGTGTGTACATAAATGATTTAATGAGTTGGTGCAATATTGATTTTTCAAGTATAGAATCAAATCCTATCTATAATGGTGCCGATTTATATGTTAACAATAAGCTCTTAACAGGCTTTGAAATCTCTAATGAAATAACCAAAATAAAGAACTACACATTTTACGGTTGCACAAGCCTTACGAATGTTACTATTCCCGATAGCGTGACGAGTATCGGTGAAGCTTCTTTTTCTTATTGCAACAACCTTTCGAGCATTACCATTCCTGACAGTGTGACGAGTATTGGTGATTCTTTTTATGGAACCGCTTACTATAATGATAATAACAATTGGTCTGATGATGTTCTTTATATAAATAATCATTTAATTCGTGCAAATCTTGAAATTGAAGGTGCTTATGTTATTAAGGAGGGCACAAAAACCATTTCAGGTGCTGCGTTCTCTAATTGCCGTAACCTTATAAGCGTTACGATTCCCGACAGCGTTACTTATATCGGCGATAGTGCCTTTGAATCATGCACCCACCTTGAAGATGTTAACTTTGGCTCTTCAGTGACTTATATTGGCGATAGTGCGTTCAAAAATTGTATCAGCCTTTTACACCTTTCTCTCCCCGGCAATTTAAACTACCTTGGTGATTTTGCTTTTTATGGCTGTAAAGCCCTTGTTAACTACATCATTCTCCCCAAGAGCTTGACCTATCTTGGGCATTCTTCCTTCACGGGTTGCGGAACCATATTAGGTGTGGTTATTTCCGACGGAATTACCTCTATAGGGCAAGATACATTTTCAAACTGCGAAAGCCTTACATACCTCTATATTTCTGACAGCGTAACAAATATTGGCTATGATGCTTTTTATTATTGCTATCATTTAGATTATGTATATTATACAGGCAGTGAAGAGGATTGGAACAAAATCACAATAGATTCCTCCAACTACGACTTTCTCCGCTGGCCCATTTACACTTACAACTACGCACCCCCAACACCTGAAATAACAAGCTCTGCAGCTACACTTAACGGCAATACCGTTACAGTAACAGCGGAGCTTAACTACCCAAGTAACGGCGGTGTTGTGATTGCTAAGCTCATAAATAACGACGAAGTTGTTTCAGTTACAAAATCTAACCCCGCTGAATCTACGCCCCTTGAATTTGAAGAGGGCAAAACAGGCACACTGGTTAAGATTTTCTGGTGGGAAAGCATAGAGAGCATGATACCTCTTTGCGAAGCAAAAACAGTTACGGTGGAGTAAAGCTACCCAAAAAATTACCCAAAAACAGTCAATTTAACATTGACTAATTGTGCGACATATAATATAATAATGTAAATAGACTTTTGTCTTGCAATCAGCACCTCATGTCTATGAGGTGCTGATTTGTTTATAAGATACTTTTGAAAGAAGGCGTTTTTATGGAAAGAGTATATAACTTTTCCGCAGGTCCCTCCATGCTTCCTTTATCCGTATTGGAAGAAGCTCAGAGAGATATGGTAAACTACAAGGGTACAGGCATGTCCGTAATGGAAATGAGCCACCGCAGTAAGGATTACGAAGGTATCATTTACGGTGCAGAAGCTCTCATCCGCGAACTCATGAACATTCCCGAAAATTACGAAGTATTGTTCCTTCAGGGTGGTGCTTCCACTCAGTTTGCAATGGTTCCCTTGAATCTCTTCAAAAACGGTAAGGCGGACTACGTTATTACAGGTCAGTGGGCTAAGAAAGCAGCTAGTGAAGCAGGCAAGTTTGGTACAGCAAATGTTGTAGCATCGTCTGCCGACAAGACTTTCTCATATATCCCCAAGCTCGATAAGAGCACTTTTACTCCTGATGCTGACTATTTCCACATCACACACAACAATACAATTTACGGCACAAAGTGGAACACTCTTCCCGAGGTTGGCAATGTTCCCTTAGTTGCTGATATTTCTTCTGACATCATGAGTGAACAGCTTGATGTTACTAAGTTTGGTCTTCTCTATGCAGGTGCACAGAAAAACGTTGGTCCCGCAGGTCTTACAATTGCGATTGTTCGCAAGGACCTTATCGGCGATCCTATGGCAATTTGCCCCACAATGCTTTCTTATAAGACACACGCTGACGGTAAGAGCATGTACAATACACCTCCCTGCTATTCTATCTACATTTCAAAGCTCGTATTTGAATGGGTTAAGAACATGGGCGGCGTAGCTGAACTTGAAAAGCTTAACAAAGCAAAGGCTGCAGTTCTTTACGATTTCCTTGACAACTCCGCAATGTTTAAGGGTACTGTAGTTAAAGAAGACCGTTCGCTTATGAACGTTCCCTTCATCACAGGCAACGAAGAACTCGACAAGAAGTTCGTTCAAGAAGCTAAGGAAGCAGGCTTTGTAAACCTCAAGGGTCATAGAACAGTAGGCGGTATGCGTGCATCTATCTACAATGCTATGCCCATGGAAGGCGTTCAGGCATTGGTTGACTTCATGGAAAAGTTTGAAAAAAACAACAAATAAAATCGTCCATCTCGTGCATTTGACCTCGCTTATGTACACATAGTACACGGCACTTGGTCAAATACACAATCTGAACGATTTTCAGAAACGTTGCAGTGGTCTCAGATAAAATCTCACTGATATAAAAAATTTAAAAGGTGATAACTATGTATAATATTCTCACATTAAATAAAATTTCTCCTGTTGGAATCGCAAATCTTACAGACAACTATAAGGTTTCCGATTCAATGGAAAACCCCGAAGGTATCCTTCTCCGTAGCTTTAAAATGCACGACATGGAGCTTCCCGAAAGCCTCCTTGCTGTTGCTCGTTGCGGTGCAGGTGTTAACAATATTCCGATTGACAAATGCTCTGATAAGGGTATTGTTGTTTTCAACACTCCCGGTGCTAACGCAAACGCCGTTAAAGAACTTGTTATTGCATCCTTGTTCCTTGCTTCCCGTGATATCGTAGGCGGCTACAACTGGGCGCAGACACTTACAGAAGGTGTTGCAGCAGCAGTTGAAAAGGGCAAGAGCAAGTTTGTAGGTCCGGAAATCACAGGTAAAACACTTGGTGTTGTAGGTCTTGGTGCTATCGGTGTGTTGGTTGCCAACACAGCTGTTGAACTGGGTATGAAGGTTATCGGTTACGACCCCTTCCTTTCCGTAAACGGTGCTATGCACCTTAAAACACGCGTTAAGTACACACAGAACCTTGACGATATATATGCAAATTGTGACTATATTACAGTTCATGTACCCCTCAACGATGCTACACGCGGCATGATTAACGCTCAGGCACTTGCAAAGTGCAAAATGGGTGTAAGAGTTTTGAATCTCTCCCGTGCTGAGCTTGTTGACAGTGCTGCAATCAAAGAAGCTATTGCAGCAGGTAAGGTTTCTAAGTATCTTACAGACTTCCCCACAGAGGAAACTGTTGGATGCGAAAATATTATCACAATTCCTCACCTTGGCGCTTCTACTCCCGAAGCCGAAGACAACTGTGCAGTTATGGCAGTAGACGAACTTATGGACTACATTGAAAACGGTAACATCACAAACTCCGTTAACTTCCCCAACTGCGCTCTTCCGGACAACGGAAAGGATCGTATTTGTGTTATCAACAAAAATATCCCCTCTTCTATCGCACTTATTGCCGGTGTTCTTGGTGAAAAGGGCATCAACATTGACCACATGGTTAATGCAAACAAGGGCGACAACGCTTATACTCTCTTCACAATTGACGGCAAGGCAGATGAAAGCATCGTAGATGCAATGAAGGCTGTTCCCGGCGTTATCAGAGTAAGAATTATCAATAAGTAAACAACAACTTAAGAGCGGGATTAGTAATCCCGCTCTTTCTATGGAAAGTAGTGAAATTTTATGTCAAATATCAGACCATTTAAGGGCATAAGACCCACCCAGGACAAAGTGCATCTCGTTGCGGCACTTCCCTACGACGTAATGACTAGCGACGAAGCTCGCAAAAGAGCCGAAGGCAATCCTTACTCCTTCCTTCATGTTGACAAGGCGGAGATTGACCTTGACACTTATGTAAATCTTTACGATGACGTTGTCTATGCAAAAGCTAAAGAAAACCTTGAAAAAATGATTTCGGAAGGCACTTTTATACAAGATGAAAAGGAAGTCTTCTACATCTATATGCTCACAATGAATAAACGTGAGCAGACAGGTCTTGTTTGTTGCTGTGACATTGACGAATATATGAACAACACTATCAAAAAGCACGAGTTTACTATCAAAGCAAAGGAAGAAGACCGAATCCGCCACGTAGACACATGTGACGCCAACACAGGCCCGATTTTCCTTACTTACCGTGCTCAGAGAGCTATTTCGGATATAATCAACCGTTACAAGGCGGCATACCGCCCTTTGTATGACTTTATCACAACTGACGGTGTTACACATACAGTATGGCTTGTAGACAAGGATGATGTGGTTGACCAGCTTAAAAAGCTTTTTGCTGAGGTTCCTTCTCTTTATATTGCAGACGGACACCACCGTACGGCATCGGCTGTTGATGTAGGCTTAAAGAGACGCAGCGAGGCAAAGACTGTTGACCCCGATGCTGAATACAACTATTTCCTCGCAGTTCTCTTCCCCGACGAAGATCTTCATATCATGGACTATAACCGTGTTATCAAGGATTTGAACGGTCATACTACAGAAGAATTCTTCAACCTTATCAAAGAAAACTTTGATATCGACGAAGCACCTATAGCACCTTTCAATCCTCCCTTTGCCCACTCTTTCAGCATGTATCTTGACGGCAAGTGGTATTCTCTCACAGCAAAGGCTGATATAATAGACGATTCCGACCCGATTATGTGTCTGGATGTTTCTATTCTGCACAAGTGGATTATAGAGCCTATTTTGGGTATTACAGATGTTCGTTCCGATTCACGCATTGACTTTGTAGGTGGCATCCGCGGTCTCTGTGAGCTTGAAAACAAGGTTAATTCAGGCGAAATGAAGGTAGCCTTTGCGCTCTATCCCACAACAATAGAGCAGGTTATGAATATTGCAGATAAAGGCATGGTTATGCCTCCCAAATCCACATGGTTTGAGCCCAAGCTCCGCAGTGGTATATTTATCCATAAATTATCATAACAAATAAAAAATCCCGTAACTTACGTTACGGGATTTTTTTATGTAGTATTTAAATTATTTCTTATTGGACTTAGAATGCTTAACAACAATCTTATAAAGTGCTACAAGAGCGATTGCGTTGGGAATAACCATGAGGTAGTTAAAGAAGTCTGTAAGTTCCCAAACGAGACCGTTGGAAAGAAGAGAACCAAGGAAGATGAATACAATTGCAACTACGGAATATATAGCTGTTGCAACCTTGTTGTTCTTGAAAAGATACTGAACGTTAATCTTACCAAAGAAGTTCCAACCAATAATTGTAGTAAATGCGAAGAACAAAAGACAGATCGCAACGAAACCGTTACCTAAGCTACTCATAAAATCGGGGAATCCGTTTGTTACAGCTATCTGCATTGCATTTGTCTTGGAAATACCTGCACTTTCAATCAAAGCTGCATATGTATTACCGTCAGCCCCTGCAAGAGGACCACCCTTTGTGTAAAGAGTTGTAATAACAACGAGAGCTGTCATTGTAAGAACAACGAATGTGTCAATAAACACACCAATCATAGCAACAACACCCTGGTCATGGGGCTTTTGTACGTTTGCCATAGCATGTGCATGAGGTGTAGAACCCATACCTGCTTCGTTGGAGAAGAGACCACGCTTTGCACCCTGGCTGATAGCAGTCTTAAGTGCTGCACCGATACCGCCACCGATAAGAGCCTGAGGTGTGAAAGCATACTTGAAAATCATCTTAACACCTTCAACAAGACCGGAAAGGTTTGTAAGAAGAACAACAGCACCACCAAGCAGGAAAAGAACAGCCATAATAGGAACAATCTTTTCAGCAACAGATGCAATTCTCTGAATACCACCAAGGAAAATGAAAGCACATACAACTGCTAAAATTACACCTACAATCCAACCGTCAATGCCAAATGCCGTGCTGCAGGACTCTGCAATAGAGTTGGACTGAACCATAGCGCCCATGAAGCCAAGAGCCAAAATAAGTGCAACAGCAAAGAAACCGCTGAGGAACTTACCAAAACCATTAGGGAATGCTTTCTTCATGTAGTAAGCAGGACCGCCGTGTACTTCGCCGTTTTTGTCAATAACTCTTGTTTCCTGAGCAAGTGTAGCTTCGGCGTAAATTGTAGCCATACCTAAAAATGCGATAACCCACATCCAGAAAATAGCACCGGGACCACCTGTCAAAATAGCACCGGAAGCACCAACGATGTTACCTGTACCAACCTGAGCAGCAATAGCCGTTGCCAATGCCTGGAAGGAAGAAAGACCGGATTTGTTCTTACCGCCCTTAAGAGAAAGGTTACCGAAAACCTTTTTCATACCTTCGCCAAAGCAGCGAACCTGAACAAACTTTGTCTTTATTGTAAAGAACAAACCAACACCAACAAGCAGAATAATAAGAATATAGTCTGCAAGATAGCTGTTAGCTGTCTGTACAATAGGCAGGAGAGTTTCCTGCATTGAATTGATAGCTTCTAACATAGTTAAAAGACCTCCTAAAAATGAAAAAGTTCTGAAAATTAAATTCAGAACTCCGGGGAAATACAAAGGAATATAAATAGCCTTGTATTAAAACGTACCTCTATCCTTTTGCCTGAGAGATTCAGCTTTCGCCTTACACCTTCGGCACTCAAATAAATGAGATTCTCCAGAGTTCCCTCCACCTTCGGTCCATATGTTCCTAAGGTTTCAACGGGGATATTTAATTTTACTTGACCAAGTATAGCACAACATTCACCATAAATCAATACTTTTTTACAAAAAAGTTCAAGTTTTATTCACAATTAATTATTCACCATGTTCTCACCGCATCAATATGAATAAATCTTGCCTTTTCGTAATTATATGAAGAAAGCGGTCTGTCCAAGGCATCGTCGCTGTGCGCCGCCACCAACATCACAGGCTTAAGTGCTGTTATAACAGGGGAGTGATAAAAATCCCCGTTTTGTCGTCCCAACTGCACTATATCGCCTATCTGAGCCTCATCCCAAGCCACCTCATATCCGTAAGGCCCTACCGATTTATTCCCTACAAGAAAGTTGTAAAGGTATTCCACTCCGCTCCACGCAGGGCTTCTGTCCGATAGCGACAGATAGTACCATCCCAAAACGCGGGTAAAATTCATCACCATACTTCCTGCATAAATACATTGCGACGCAAAATTGGTACAATCGCCACCAAGACGCGAAAAGTCGTAATATGCACTGTTTCGTCCCAATGCCCATCTTCGCGCATAATTTGCCGCGGCAGCTCTGTTGTACGGTATTTTATACATATCCCCACCCCCTTTTAAATATGGTATTCTCCCCCACAGGGATTATGACATAGTTAACAGCAATATTTTATTTACCGATTTTGCATTTTTTGTATTGACAAAACCATTTTAAGGTATTATAATAATAAAGCTGACTAATTCAGCATATACTTTAATATATTCCTCTATAGCTCAGTCGGTAGAGCGCATGACTGTTAATCATGATGTCGTTGGTTCAAGTCCAACTGGAGGAGCCAGGATCTTTAGCTCAGTTGGTTAGAGCTACCGGCTCATAACCGGTCGGTCCGGGGTTCGAGTCCCTGAAGATCCACCAAAAACAAATAGGCACCTCAAGGGTGCCTATTTGTTTTTGGTGGAATTTTTAGTCACGAGAACCTCGCGGTTCGATAAGCGATGCCCCAAGAAAGCGAGCTTTGCGATGCTTGATTGGTGGGCAGAGCTTATGCGAAAACTTCCCGCGATTGGCAAGCCATAGCGACGCCAGAGCGGTCGAAGTTGACCGCGTCCCTGAAGATTTTTTCTAATATTTTTCACTTTACCAAAATACAACTCTATTATAGCATATCTTTCATTCACGAGAACCTCGCGGCTCGATATATATTTTGGGAGTTTATTATGAATAGAACAATTACTCTTCAAATCAATCACGAATACGATAATTTAAAAATCCACTCTGTTTTATCAAGATTAGGGTTTTCTTCTGCTATCATAAAATCACTAAAGGATTATCCCGATTCGGTTTTATTAAACAGCTCTTCCGCAAAGATAATTGATCGCGTTTTTTACGGTGATGTTTTATCTGTCACAGTATCTGAGCCCGCCTCCGACATTACCCCCGTAAACTTGCCACTTGATATCATTTATGAGGACGAGGACATCGTTGCAGTCAACAAGCCTCGTAATATGCCGACGCATCCGTCTTTTGAGCATACTACAGATACCCTTGCAAATGCGCTTATGTATTATTACAACGCAAACCTTACTTTTCATCCCATAACAAGAATTGATAAAGATACCTCCGGCGTTGTACTTGTTGCAAAGAATATGCTTTCTGCACATATTTTGACAGAAAGTATAAAAACAAAGCAAATTCAAAAACAATATATTGCAGTAGTTAATGGTACTCCTTTTCCTTTAGAGGGTACAATTTCCGCTCCTATTGAAAAATCCGACGGTATTCGCCGCACGGTATCACCTATTGGGAAAGACGCAGTTTCCAAATATTCCACAATCAAATCTATCGGAAATTTATCTTTAGTTTCGCTCATCCCCATAACGGGACGTACACATCAATTGCGTGTTCACCTTGCCCACCTTGGCACTCCCATATACGGTGATTGGCTCTATAATCCCAATCCCTCCGACGGTATACTGAGGCTTCATTGTCACGCGGTTACTTTTAATCATCCTATCACAAAAGAAACAATCAGTATCACTACCCCCTGTCCCGATGACATGAATATTTTAAACTAAAAAGCTCTCGCATAAAACTGCGAGAGCTTTTATATTATTATTTAGTGTTCGGGTACTTCGCCTGTGTTCTGACTTTTCTGTACAAAGAACAAGCTGAGGAGAAGTGATACTATGTAAAGAGCAAGTGTTACGTACAATACCATCTGATAGCCTTCGGGGTTAACAGTGTTACCGTCAATTACTACTTCTTTACCAAAATTATTTACAATCCATGTAGCAAGCTGGTTACCGGTTAAACCTGCAAAGCCCCAAGCAGAAAGTGTAATGCCGTGAATAGCACTGATGCTACTCATTCCGTAGTGGTCACTAAGGAGTGTAGGTACATTACTGAAACCACCGCCGTAGCCTGCGTTAACCATCATGATAAGCGCAATAACAAGAATTGCAAGAGGCATGCTTGTTGCACCGTTTACAATACCGCCTGTCAAAATAACTGCTGCTGTAAGCACTATACAAATTACAAATATAAGCTTGTATACTGTGTTTCTATCCTTCATCTTGTCAGCAGCTGCAGAGAAACCAAGTCTGCCGCCTGCATTGAAAATTGCAGAAACAGTAGAAAGAATACCAACAATACCTGCAAAGCCGAGGCACTTGAAAATGTACTTTTCCTGGCTGATAAGAGCAAGACCGCAAGTGATGTTAAGGTAGAACATAAGCCAGATGCCAATGTAGTTTGTCATAGGCTTAAGCTTAAGAACACTGATGATGCTGGGCTTTGCTTCATTGCCTGAAGGTTCATGCCAGTCATCAGGCTTCTTAAGAAGAAGATGACCTACAAACATCATTACAAAATAAACAGCCGCAAGGATAAAGAACATCTTGTAAATAGCACCGTCGCCCAAAGCACCTGCTGTAGTTCCGTCTCCAACCATCCAAGTCATAATAGGACTTGCGATAGCCTTTGCAGCACCAAAGCCTGCAACTGCTAAGCCTGTTGCCAGACCCTTCTGATCCTTAAACCACAGCATGAGCGTCTTAACAGGAGAAAGATAACCTGTACCAAGACCAATGCCCATGATAAGTCCGTAACAAACATAGATACCTATAAGAGCTAATAAACTATGTGTATGTGAACCACCATACCAAATAAAGAAACCCGTACCTGCCATACCGCCTGCAAAGCAGATAGAAGCAATAAGCGAGGACTTGTGAATATCCTTTTCAACTATGTTACCTAAAAATGCTGCACTCATACCGAGGAAGAAAATCGCAAAGCTGAAAGCCCATTCTGTAGAACCCTTGTCCCAACCGATATGGTCTCCAATTTGCTGGCTGAAAAGTGACCAACAGTATACCGTACCGATACTGCAATGGAGTAGAAGCGCAGGAATAGCGGCTCTTATCCACTTATTAGTGCGCCAACCACCTTTTTTTGTGTTACCCATAATATACAATCCTTCTTTCATTAAATTGTGAGGCCTGTTATTATATGGTCTCTTTGTTTTTATTAGGTTTTAACCAAACCCGAAATATTTTATCACAAAAAAGTTTTTAATGCAATAGTCTAAATACTTAAAATTGTATAAAAAACATCAATATTTTCAACAAATATTTGACAATTATTGAACTTTACTTTTTTTTAGGCTTATGTTAAAATTCTCAAGGTGGTTTTTAACATTATAATTTTTACATCTTTGAAAGGAAGCGTTATTCATGAGCAGTACGTTATTTTCAGTTTCTATAGCTTTGCTCGGCGGTCTTTTGATGACAAGAGCATTCAAGACTTTGAAACTTCCCGCTGTAACAGCATATCTTATAGCCGGTATCCTTGTCGGTCCCTATTTTTTAGGCAAGCTCGGCATCGAGGGTCTGGGTTTTAATACAAGTGACTCCGTTCACAATCTTTCACTTATAGCCGATGTTGCATTAGGCTTTATCGCTTTTTCTATCGGTAGTGAGTTCCGCCTCGAGGACTTGAAAAAAACAGGTAAACAGGCTTTCACTGTTGGTATTTGCGAAGCTTTAGCAGCTGTGCTTTTCACAGATATTGCTCTTATTGGTCTTTATTTTATGATGCCCGATAAAATCACACTTCCTCAGGCAATTACTCTTGGTGCAATTGCCTCTGCTACAGCTCCTGCGGCAACACTTATGGTTGTTCGTCAGTACAAGGCAAAGGGTCCTCTCACAAACATCCTTTTGCCCGTAGTTGCACTTGACGACGCAGTGTGTCTTATAGCTTTTGCGGTTTCCTTTGGTATTGCAAAAACACTAATTTCCGGTGCTGTTGATATCATTTCAATCATTATCAATCCCTTGATTGAAATTGTAGGCTCCCTTGTCTTAGGTGCTGTAATGGGTTGGATTCTTACTCAGCTCGAAAAAATGTTCAACTCCAACACAAACCGTCTCAACATGACGATTGCTTTTGTGTTTGTTACAGTTGCTCTTTCCAAGTTATCCTTTGATATCCCCCTTAAATTTGGCAATATTCACATTGGCTTTTCGTCACTTCTCGTGTGCATGATGCTGGGCACAATATTCTGCAACATATGTCCTCTTGCACATGATTTAATGGGCAGAGCTGAAAAATGGAGCTCTCCTCTTTTAGCACTCTTCTTTGTTATCAGCGGTGCAGAGTTGGAGCTTAGCGTATTCGGTGATATTGCAATCGTTGCAATCGGCATTATATATGTTCTTTTCCGTTCTATCGGTAAATACATTGGTGCAGGCTTGAGTGCAAAAATGACAGCTTGTCCGCCTCAGGTTTGCAAATACCTTGGTATCACACTTCTGCCTCAGGCAGGTGTTGCCCTCGGCATGTGTACAATAGCAGGCAATACAATGGGTCCTCAGGGCACATTAATCCGCAACATTGTTCTTTTTGCAGTTCTTATATATGAACTCTTCGGTCCTATTCTTACTCGTATGGCTCTTACAGCAGCAGGCGATATCCAGCCTAAGGGCGAAGAGGTTACTAACCGCCGTAAAAACATGCTTGAAGAAGCTGCACAGATGTTCCACATACATCGCAGACACAGATAAAACAAAATGCACGACGAAGGTCGTGCATTTTGTTTTTAGGAGAAATACAGACGTATAATGTCTGTAAAAAGTAGGCTTACAGTCCAACCCTTTCTATAACAAGATTAATCTGTTCTTTTGTCAAAAAATCGTTTACACCAAAGCTTTCACCATAGCCTATCATGTAGCCTTTTTCATAGCACCAGGACAACGCCCAGTCGTTCCATGCTGCACTGTCGGCAAAGTAATGAGTAACCCCTCGCCCGTCATAGCCTGTGCACCTTGCCAAAAGCACCGCAAATTCCCCTCGTGTTATGTAATTACCGGGTCTCATTGTCCAATCGGGGAACCCTGCTATAATATTGTTTCCAATACAGCGGGCAAAAAGTATTTTTGTGCTTTCAGCCTCATACTTAAGGTCTGTATAGGGCATAACATATTTCATATCATAGGGCTTGTCCTTAAACTTCTTTTCGTACAATGCGGCAAGGGCATAACGGCGCGATACGTTTCTTTCACTCCATACTTTGCTTTTTGCATCTGCAATGCTTTGATTATAGGTTTTGTCTTTACAGCCGTTTATCATTTCCAAAGCGGAGGCAGTTTGTCCGTCCATTGATATGCGCATCATAAGATACAAGGATTCTGCATCACCCTTTTCAATCACGTTTATGCCCGGTTCTGTGGTAACGGTTACAAGATATCCTTCTTCGCGGAGTATTCTGTCAGCTTCGGGTGAAAAATTACCGAACGGATATGCAAATGTATTTGGGCTATATCCCGTATTATCCATAAAAAGTATTTTTGCCATGGACAGGTCATGTCTTATTATATTTTCCCACTCGCGGAAATTTTCACCCTCTTTTCGCACAATTCCCCACCTGCCGTCGCCTATGTAGCTATGTAGATTATATGTATGACATCCTATACCTGCGTAAGGTGAGTTCAGAACCTTATTTACCTGATTCCATTCCATTGCGTACTCTCCATAATGTATAAATCCCGCAACGGTAAACACCTCATATTTAAAACCGAGCTTTTCAGCCAAGGGCAAAAGAGTTGTACAGTTGTTTTCGTATCCGTCATCAAAGGTTATGACAACACTCTTTTCAGGGAGCGTTCCGTTCCCGTATACATAATCTATAACCTCGTCAAATGACACGGTTGTATATCCGTTTGCGTGAAGCTCTTTAATATCGCTTTCGAGCTTTTCGGGAGTAACTGCATACATCCCGCCTGTATAATCAACACTATGATACATCAGCACCGGGAGTTCTGCCGCCGAAGCGTCAACAGCCCCTGTAAACAGCATAATCATCAAAACTATAAAAACTTTTTTCATATATTTCCTCTTTTCTTTTTCCTCTCATGCCATATAAACGTCAAATACGCATTTTTTGTCAAAAAATTTCACTTCTGTTTATATAGACACAAAACTGAGAAAAAAGTTGCATCTTTTTTAATATTTTAATATATTTTCTAATCTTTTTCAATAGCGTGCCTCCCTTGACAAAATACACTTTTCATTATAGAATATAGTTAATAACTTATGGAAAGGATTTGATAAAAATGAAAATTGCACTTATCAATGAAAACAGCCAGGCAGCTAAAAATGCCCTTATCGAAGCTACACTTAAAAAGGTAGTTGAACCCCTCGGTCACGAAGTTCACAACTACGGTATGTACTCCGCTGAAGATACAGCACAGCTTACATACGTTCAGATTGGTATTCTTTCCGCAATTCTCCTTAACTCCGGTGCTGCTGACCTCGTAATTACAGGTTGCGGTACAGGCGAAGGCGCTATGCTCGCTTGTAACTCTTTCCCCGGTGTTCTTTGCGGTCACGTTGTAGATCCCACAGATGCTTACCAGTTCACACAGGTAAACAACGGTAACGCTATTGCTCTTCCCTTTGCTAAGGGTTGGGGCTGGGGTTGCGAACTTAACCTCCAGTACGTATTTGAAAAGCTCTTCGTTGAAGAATGGGGCGGCGGCTATCCCAAGGAAAGAGCAGTTCCCGAACAGCGCAACAAGAAGATTCTTGACGAAGTTAAGAAGGTTACTCATCAGGATATGTTCTATATCTTAGAAAACATCGATCAGGACCTTTTGAAGGGCGCAATTGCTGGCGAAAAGTTCTCTGAACTCTTCTTTGCTAACTGCAAGTGTGATAAGATGGCAGAAGTTATCAAAGCAAAGCTTGCTTAAGTTTTGATTTGATAATGCTGAATGCAAAATGAATGAAGGGTCATTGCATTAAGCAATGACCCTTTTCTTATCTATTAAGCCACCATATTGCCACGTTGAGATAAAGTGCAAAAATACACCATGCTAAATATGGGTATTGTAAATATGCCGCTCTTATGTCATAGGTTCTCCACTCACCTATCATTTTCCATATAAGCACAATCAACAGCACAAGCCATATTGACGAAAGGAGGAACATCCTCAAATTAAAGAAAATTATACTCCACAAAAAGTTCACTGCCAGCTGAGAGTAAAAAATCCCCGATTGCTCACCGCTTTCAGTGTATACAATAGCCGCGCCTATACCCATTAAGATATACAAAACAGTCCACACAACAGGGAAAAGCCACATAGGCGGACTAAGGGGCGGTGCTATTATGCTGTCATAAATATTCATGTTATCCCTTGTTAAAAATGCAGCCAAAGCACCTACTCCAAGGCTTAATGCTACAAATCCTACGTACGGTTTTAATTTGTTCCACATACTACTCACCTCTTCTTATTTATATGCAAAAACTCTTGACTTTATCATTTTTCAAGAGTATAATTATTAGGTACACGCGTTGAAGATGTGTAAGTAGGCTGTAAAGGGGCATACAAGAGAGTGACTGTCGTCGGCTGTGAGCAGTCTTATGTTTTTACGGTTGAATTTCAGCATCGGAGCGTCCTGCGAAAGCTTTGATTAAGCAGGGTGTAGCGTCACGTAAAACGCTATTGAGTGCAAGCTTAGGCTTGAATTTGGGTGGTACCGCGGGTTATGCTCGTCCCTTTATGGGATGAGCTTTTTTATTTTTATTGCAAACAATTGTAGGGGACGATGCCCACATCGTCCCGTAATTTCAAATATAATTTAAAGAAAGGACTGTTATTATGTCAGAAAAGGTAACAGCACTCCGAGAGGAATTCCTCGGCAAATTAAATGCTGCAGATAATGCGCAGGCTGTGGAAGAGTTAAGAGTTGAATACTTAGGCAAAAACGGCTCTATCACAGGTTTACTCAAAGGTATGAAGGACCTTTCAATCGAAGAAAAGAAAGACTTTGGTCAGAAGGTAAACGTACTTAAGAATGAAGCAGGCGAATTAATCGCCGCAAAAATCGAAGAAATTAAAAATGCCGAAATTATGGCAGAGATCAACTCTATGCCCGCATTTGATATTTCTACTCCGGCAAATCTCACACGCGGCAGCTATCACCCTATCACACTTGTACAGCGTCAGTGTGAAAAGGTTTTCAAATCTATGGGCTTCCATGTTGAAGACTATAGTGAGGTCGTAACAGACTACGAATGCTTTGAGGCACTTAATATTCCCAAACATCACCCTGCACGTGATATGCAGGACACTTACTATCTTGAAAACGGTCAGCTCTTAAAGAGCCATACCTCTGCTGCACAGAATGCTATCTACAAAAAATACAAGGATGACCTTATCAACTATGGTGTTCCGATTAAGGCTATTTTCCCGGGACGTTGCTTTAGAAACGAAGCAACAGACGCGTGTCATGAAAACACATTCTTCCAAATGGAAGGCGTTATGGTTGATAAGAACATCTCTATTTCAAACCTTATCTTCTTTATGAAGACAATGCTTAGTGAAGTTTTCCAAAAGGATATCAAGGTTCGTTTGCGTCCCGGCTTCTTCCCCTTTGTGGAACCCGGCTTTGAGCTTGACATCAGCTGTCTTATCTGCGGCGGCGACGGTTGTCCCTCCTGTAAGCATTCAGGTTGGCTTGAGCTTTGCCCCTGCGGTATGATTCATCCCGAAGTATTGAAGGCAGGCGGTATTGACCCTGAGGAATATACAGGCTTTGCATTTGGTCTCGGTCTTACCCGTCTTGCAATGATGAAGTACGGCGTTAAGGATATCCGTGATTTGAACTCAGGTAGCCTTAAGGCTCTCGGTCAGTTCACTGACGACGAATAAGGAGGTTGACACTATGTTTTTATCTATGAATTGGATTTCCGACTTTGTAGACTTTACAGGTCTGGATAAATTGAAATTAATCAGTCAGTTCTCTCTTTCAACTGCAGAAGTTGAAAACGAAATTTTCTTTAAAGGTAGCGACATTGACGGCATAGTTGTTGCCGAAATCAAAGAGGTTAACGACCACCCCGATTCCAAAAAACTCCACCTTTTAAAGGTTGATGCAGGCAACGGAGAACTCACCGACGTTGTATGTGGTGCTCCCAATGTTCGTGTGGGTATGAAAACCGCTTTTGCGCCCGTTGGTGCACGCATTGGTGAAATCACCATTGCTCCTCGTCCGTTGGCAGGCTACACAAGCTATGGTATGTGCTGCTCCGAAAAGGAAATCGGCATTTCTGACAATAACGACGGCATTATGGAAATCACCGATGATTTAGCAAATGGTACACTTATTAAGGACGCATATGAGGTTGACGACATTATCTTTGAGGTTGACAACAAGTCCCTCACAAACCGCCCCGACCTTTGGGGTCACTACGGTATCGCCCGTGAATTTGCGGCTATCGCAGGCAGAGAATTAAAGCCTCTCGACTCAGTTGACCTTTCAAAGTATGACAATCTTCCCGCCATTGACATGAAGATTGAAGACCCTCTTTGTCAGCGTTACTCCTGCTTGCAGGTTGAAAACATCACAAAGAACACAAGCCCTGTTAATATGCGCATCCGTCTTTTCTACTGCGGTATGCGTTCCATAAACCTTCTTGCCGACCTTACAAACTACTTAATGCTTGAAATGGGTCAGCCCATGCACGCATTTGACTCAAGAAAGGTTGAAAAGCTTCGCATTAAGAGATTTGATGCACCTCACGTATTCCGCACACTTGACGGCGTTGACCGTAACTGTGATGAAAACACTCTCATGATTTGTAACGACAACACACCTGTTGCAATCGCAGGTATCATGGGTGGTTTGGACAGTGAAATCGTAGAAGACACAACACGTCTTACTTTAGAGTCTGCAACCTTTGATGCAGTAAGCATCCGCAAGAGCACAGTTAGACTTGCTCACCGTACAGACGCATCTCAGCGTTACGAAAAGTGTCTTGACCCCCAGCTTACAGTTCCCGCAATTGCACGCTTTGTAAAGCTTTTGACAGATATTGACGAAGGCGTAGTGGTTGTTTCCTCTCTTACAGACGAAATCGCTTATGAGTACCCCACACGTAACCTCACATTCGATAAAAAGTTTGTTGACCGTTACACAGGTATCGAGATTGATAACAATACAATCGTAAAGACACTCCGCGCTCTCGGCTTCACAGTTGAAACAGACGGTGATACGTTCAATGTAACAGTTCCCTCATGGAGAGCAACAAAGGACGTTACAATGAAGGCTGATATCATCGAAGAAATCACACGTATCTACGGTTATGATAACTTTGATATCAATACTGCCTCTGTTCCGCTCTACCCTGTTCGTGCTGCCGAAGAAAAAACAATGGAAGAAAAGATTAAGGATATCTTGGTTAAGAGATTTTCTCTCCATGAGCTCCACTCTTACGTTTGGGCATATTATGATGAATATAATGAGTTAGGCATCGAAGTTGAAGACAATATCAAACTTGTAAACGCTACAAACCCCAACATCGAAACAATCCGTAAATCCATCGTTCCTACACAGCTCTGTCAGGTTAAGGCTAATACATCTTATGCTCCCTCCTTCGGCGTATTTGAAGTAGGAAGAGTTGTGGAAGGCTTAAAAGAAGATGGTCTTTGTAACGAGCAGAAAAAGCTCTGTATCACACTCTTTGACAAAACAAAGAGTGTTGAAGAATTGTACATCTATCTTCGCGATATCTTAGCTGTTATTACAGATGACCTTCGTCACGCTTCTCTCACATTTGAAGTTATCGAAGCAACACACAGCTATGAACACCCCAGAAACCTCAATGCTATTTACTTAAATGGCACACTGCTTGGTACAATAGGCGTTGTTCATCCCGTAATCGGCAAAAAGATTGACAAGAAGGCTGCTATCGTATTTGCTGAAATCGATGTAAAAGCATTCAGCGCAGAAAAGAACAACTCTATCAAATACGCTGAACCCTCTAAGTACCCTGAAATGGAAATTGACGTTTCTTTCATTTCCGACAAGTACGCTCCTATCGGCAAAGCTATCGAAGATGCAAATTGCCCCCTTATCAAGTCTGTCAAGCTTCTTGACACATACGTTGATGATTCGGGCAAGTCTATCACTGTACGTATTCTCTTCTCCCATGGCGAAAGAACACTTACAAAGGACGAAGTAATGGAAGTTGTAGACTCCATTATAGCTAATCTTGACGCACAGGGTATCCCCATGAAAAAGTAAATTTCACACAAAAAACCGCTGATTTGTAATCAGCGGTTTTATTTTTTATTCACTTATTGTAAAGGCTTCAAATACAGGCTCAAGGCTCTGTTTCCAGATATAAATTATCTGGCTCTCTCCGTTTTCAAACTTTGCTGTACCGATGCTCTTTGCGTCAACTTTTTGTGCCTTATACCCGTCACCCTTACTTATTATCCAAAGGGGAACATCGTTATCGTTATAAAGCCTCACAACAGCTTTTCCGTCCTCAAAATACGGACCGCTTAGACGAACATCACATATTCTGATTTCACCCATTTTTACAAACGCTTGATTTTCAAAATCGTATGTGCTGTAAATAAGCATATTTTTATCTGTAAAAAGTCCTCCCACACCGTATTGTTCCAATATGCAATTGGTTTCTTTTGTTTCGGGATTGTAGGAATATATGCCCGTATCTGTATTAAAATAGAGTACTCCGTTTATTTCACCCAAGCCTGTCCATACAACATCCGATACATATTTTGTTTCAGATACGCTCCACTTGCCGTCACCGCCGTCAAGGTTTTTGTAAATTATATTGTTATTTTCGTCAACGAGGTTGTTCCCCTCAACATGGTACATAATGCCGTCTAAAGTAACAATACTGCCACCGTCGTCACGCCAAGTAGCATTGTTATATGTTGTTTTGCCTGCATAATATTGTGCATCAAATCCAGTGTGTCCCATTTCTTTTATGGCGTTTTCGCTCAAGAACATATATTTATGGCTTACAACCCCAAACTGGTCGGGAACAGGGTCATCCCATGTTACATCAACATGATACCAAAATCCGTCCACCTTCACCATGTTCCATATATGACCCATTTCATTTGAGCTTACAAGCGTACATTCAATCCCCAAAACATTCATCATGTGCTGAAAAGCTTCGGCATATGATGCGCAAACGCCCGCCTTGTCAAGCATTATGAGATATGTCTGATCCATATCGTTTAGGTCGTAAACATAATGTAAGTCCATATAATCATGCACCGTCATTATCTTTTCAAAATCAGTCATATCGGGCTCTATGTATAAAAGTATTTCCTCTGTTGCCTTGTCAATTTCTTTCCATGTTTCCCTTACAGTATCCATGCTGTCTACGGTATAACTAAGCTTTGTCAACTGCGTCATGTAACCGCTACTGCTTTTTCCGCTAAAGCTTCTCACAACATAATAGTACTGAGGGTTTTCAAAATAAATTGACGAAAAATACGACACAATATCGTCTCTATGTATTTTTATATCGGGATAGAGTTGAACCTCTGTGTCCATATTTTCCCAAGCGGCAATAAGCCTTTCTTCAAGTGCCGCCTTAACATCTTCGTCAATCCCCATAAGCACGGCTTCGTCTGACTTTGATGTGTAAAAACCCTCATAAATATCAAACGTAAAATCCTCTGCCATTACTGGGACTGGTGCAATTGCTAAAAACAGCGAAAGCATTAAGCTTAAAAACTTTTTCATATAAAATCACCCCTCTGTTTAATTGTATCAATTAAATAGAGGCGTGTCAACGCATCTTTTTTTTGATGATTAATTAACACACCGCTTAAAGCCCTTTTTATAACATGTCTTGAAAAATTTTTCCATATATGCTACTATTAGGGCGAGGTGATAACATGAAAAAATCAAATTTCACTATTGATATTTTTAAATTTGTTTTTGCTGTAATTATTGTACTTAACCACGCTAACGTATTTTTACCCTATCCTTTGGCAATACGCGGTTCGTTAGGGGTTGAATTTTTCTTTATTGTATCAGGTTTTCTAATGGCACGCAGTGTTTTTACACGTGAACGCTCGCTGTCGGTTGGCGAAAGCACCCGCGACTTTTTAAAAGGCAAATACTTGGGTATTTTCCCGTTTTTTATTGTAGCTATAATAACTTCACTTGCCTTTTGTGCAATAGTCAACAGTTGGTCGGCTGCAACAATTATGAACAAATCTCTGTATAGCATCCCCGAGCTTTTCTGGCTCCAGATGTTTGGTTTTTCGGGTATTCATTACCCCACGGGTGTTGCATGGTACCTGTCTGCAATGCTTATTGCAATGGCGTTTTTCTATCCCCTTTTGTTAAAGTTCAAAAAGAGTGTTACCTATATACTTGCACCGATTATGGTTCTTTTCATCTATGGCACAGTATGGAATCGTCTTGGTCACCTTGCCTCTCCGGGACAATGGCTCGGTTTTTATTACAAAGGTGTACTCAAAGGGCTTGCAGGGATTGCACTGGGTATCATCTGCTATGATTTGGCACTTAGTTTATCAAAAAAAGTGCTTACAAATTGGCAGCGTTTTGCCTTAACAATAGCAGAATACACCGCCTGGGCACTTGCAATACTCCTTATGTTCCGCCTTCCTAAATCATCACGTTTGGACTTTTTCCTCGTGGCATTGCTCTTTGTTGCAATTACCATTTGTTTTTCCGAGCAAAGCTACATTACACAATTTTTAAACCGATTCAATTGTCCGTTTTTCCGTAAAGCCAGCGTATGTATATTCTTAAACAACTATTATCTTGCAATCAATATGCCCAAAATCATATCCGGGGCAGACAAACAGCTTCCCCTTTACCTTGTCATGGTTGCAGTATTCTCTCTATTCAACTACATAATTGCATTATTTTTCATAAAACTCAAACAAAAACGCGTGTCTTAGACACGCGTTTTTCATTTCTTTCCGAAAAGACCGCCCAATACACTACCTATACTGTCAATGGAAATCTTCGCCTTAATACCGTCAACGATTTTTTCAATCTGGTCGTTGGGCAAATCGATTCCCAAAAGTGATTCAACAGCCGATACCGGGTCAGACTGAAATTTTGCTCTGAGCTTGTCATCGGACTTGATTTTTTCTACAAGCTCTTCAATTTTTTCTTTAATATCCATTTTTATACCTCCAAAATATTGTACATTAATTTTATCACATTATTTTAATGTTGTAAATCCTCTATTTGTCTTGACAACAAACCTCAAAATAAATTATAATTAATACATATTAATCAAGTGAGGTACCGAAAAATGAAAAAATTTATTCCCATTATAAGAACTGTGCTGATAATACTCCTTGCCGCTGTAGTGCTTGTTGCTGCAGGCTTTGCAATTTATGATGTTGTTAAGAGCCGCTTGGCTTCTCCCAAATCCGATGTTGGCGAAGAAAGAGTTTTTGAAGCAGTTGAAAGTGCTGTAAAGGCTCATATAGGCTCTTACACATCTATTGAATTTTGCCCCAAGAGCGAGCAGACAGTTACAAACGAAGGTAACACATGGACAGTATCCGGCTATGTTGAAACCACCAATTCCAAGGATGAGGTAACACGTACTAATTACACAGTTAAGCTCACATACGCAGGCAATGATCAATTTATTCTTGATACATGTAATTTGTTCTAACAAAAATGAGACGCTTAAAGCGTCTCATTTTATTTTTATTCTTCACTAAATGCGTCTTTACCAAGTCCGCATACGGGGCATACCCAATCTTCACTTACATCTTCCCATGCTGTACCGGGAGCAATGCCGTTATCGGGATCGCCTACAGCGGGATCATATTCATAACCACAGGGGCATACATACTTTGCCATAATCTTTTCCTCCATTAAATCAATTCTTAATTAACCAAAATATCTCTTAAGAAGACCTTCCAAAGCTCTGCCGTGGCGAGCCTCATCACGAGCCATTTCATGAACTGTGTCATGAATAGCGTCAAGACCGTTCTTCTTTGCACAAGCAGCCAAGTCAAACTTGCCCTTTGTTGCGCCGTATTCACAGTCAACTCTCCAACGGAGGTTATCCTTTGTTGTTGCCTTCATGTTAGCTTCCAAATCTTCGCCTAAAAGTTCAGCAAACTTTGCTGCATGTTCAGCTTCTTCATAAGCTGCCTTTTCCCAGTAAAGACCGATTTCGGGATAGCCTTCACGGTGTGCAATGCGAGCCATGCAAAGGTACATTCCCACTTCACTACATTCGCCCTGGAAGTTTGCCATAAGCTGTTCAAAAATATACGCCTTATCTTCTGCGCTGATGTCGGGATTATCCTTTACTGTCTTTGCATAAACACCATATTCGTGTTCAGCAGCGAGTGCTGCGCCTTCTTCCATTACTGTGAAACGGCTACCGGGAACACCGCAAAGAGGACATTTTTCAGGAGCCTCGTTACCTTCGTGAACATAACCGCATACGGGACATACATACTTTTTCATAAATCTTAATCTCCTTTATATAAATAATTTAAATAACTAAAATGATAATGATTATCGTTTTCGTATTAATTATACATATTTTTAAATGCTTTGTCAATACTTTTTTCAACAAAAAACAATTTATTTATCATGAATTCTCTTAAGATATTCATTTGTCTTAAGGATGCCGATTAAGGATTTTCCGTCTTTGATTTCACCGCTCATCGCCTTGTCAACAAGCTCTCCAAGCGGCACCTTTTCAATAATCAGCAATTCATCCTGGTCACGGTGGATTTCACCCTTATACAAATCAGTTGCAAGGAACAAATGAAGTCCTTCCGTACAAAAGCCCGGTGACGCATAGCTCACGCCAAGATAAACCCAGTTTTTTGCCAAAAGACCTATCTCTTCTTCAAGCTCACGCTTTGCACACACAATAGGCTCTTCGTTCGCATCACGTTTGCCTGCAGGGATTTCGTAAACCAAATCGTCAAAGGGGCGACGGTACTGCCATTCCATATACACACAGCCGTCAGAATCAAGTGCAACAATGCCTACCCCACCCGGGTGCTCAACGATTTCTCGTGAAGCCATATTCCACTCGGGAGTTTTGACAGTATCAAGACGCATATTTATAATACGCCCCTTGAATTTGTACTCATGGCTGATTTCAATTTCCTTCATGGAGTCTTTATTCATGTCAACCTCTTTTCACAACAACGTCCACCTTATCCCACCTTAAGAGATAATATGCGTCGTCTTCTTTTATAATTCTGAATTCTGTTATATATGGGCGCACAAGCTTTGTACTGCCATCAGTTGTAGCATTGTGCTCACGATTCCAGTCAGATGTAGACAAAGGATTACTGCTCACCTTTCCGCAGAAAGTTACCACAGTGCCTTCAACCTTCAACTCAACACACTCATCTTTGTATATAACGCCCTCCTGCTTGTCGTCGCAGGTGACTTTTATACCCTCTGCAAATCTCTCTTCACCGACTTCACCGTCAATATACACACCTGTCGGGAATCCCTGAGGATAGCTGGAATTTACAATCCAGTAATAATAGTCGCCGCTCATCCATACAAGAGGTCCTTGCTTTATCTTATAAGGACGAATATTATTGAGCTCACTGTATTTTGTCATCACCTTACGTGTAACATGGTCATCTTCATCAATCATATACTTTACGATTTCAAATGCTGTACCCAAAGGTATTGACACATATACCACGCCTTCGTAATCACGATCCAGACTCATGCCGCCACCGTAACAGAACTCTGTATCAGAGCGGTGGAATTTGTGTGCGTTACCGATAAACAGCTTTTTCCATTCACCGTTTTTATAATATGTATAGTAATAATGCTGTGTGATTTTATCTTCGCTGATGTTAACAATAGCAGCGCTTACGCCTCTTTCGCCCACCATTACGTCCCATACCCAACCACGCTTTGATTTTGTATGCGGGTCAACAACAAACCTCGGGTCTGTCTCGTAGCCTGTGACATTGAAAGGTTCTTCATTAATCTTGTCTTTCAAAACATTGCCTTCAATATCATAAAGAGTGAAGTCTGTTACATCAAGACACGAATAATAAATACAAACAGGACACACATTGTCTGGATGTGTTGAGGAATATACCATGTGTATTTTACTTTTTCCGTCGGACACATACTTTGCGTAAGGACGGCAGCCTGCCCCCTGTACAGTGCTTTTTACAATTTGGAAAGGCTTTACATCAAACCCAATTTCGTCGTTTTCGTCGGGCATTGTAAGACGCGCGCATGTGGGGTGCCAGTTAACACCTCTGTAGCACAGATAAATATGCTCAGGATCGTTTTCCATAATGAAAAGCGACGGATATGTTGTATTGTGATCAGTCTTGAGTATTTTTTCTTCGCCAAGCTCAGTTATATCACATTTGTTTTTCGAAATACGGTAATAAAAACATGCCTCATCTGTATGACGGGAGTAAATAATCATTATCCTCTCATCGGGAAGAACCAAAAAAGTAGGATTATCGTGGTCATCCGGCTGGAAATTTGAACGCACCAACACCTCGGTCTTTTTGCCCTCATGGAGCATAATCGCCTTGATATTACCATGTACGTCAATACAGCCTATAAAAGTACGACCTTTATAGCTTATAGCTCTGGGGTCAGCAAACCAACACCATGCGCCCTCTTTTTCAAGAATATTCATACATAATCCCTTCCTTTCGTATATCTCGTTGCCCATTAATTATAATTATTATATCATCTGTAAAATTTTCCGTCAATAATAAAAAAGCCCGACAGAAAATCTGTCGGGGAAAATGCAAAAAAAAGACAGACAACAATTCTTGTCTGTCACTAAAAGGAGGGAAAATGAAAAAAGTTTCGTACCTTTTCGGTACAATTAGAGTATAGCAAACAATATCGAATTTTGCAATACACGAATAGTTAGAAATATCAAAATATTTTTCACATTTTTTATGCACTTTTCACAAAAGGCATATAATTCCACAAAATCCCATATCAATCATTTCAAAAAAGGCTCTTTTTAAAGCGATTTCATTTAAAAAGAGCCTTTCTAATATCACATTTATAGGTTTTTTATATCATCACCTGTGCTTTAACATACCATGTTTTGTGCACAATTACAGCCGTAATGTTCTCAATGTGTTCAATACTGCTATGACCATAACGCCCACATCGGCAAAAACTGCCTGCCACATATCAGCAACACCAAGAACAGTAAGGATAAGCACCCCTACCTTTACCGCGATAGAAAAAACAATATTCTGCTTTACAATTTCTATTGTCTTTTTTGCTATTTTTATACTTTCGGGCAAAAGTGTAATATCGTCATTCATAAACACAATATCACTTGCTTCAATTGCCGCATCACTTCCTACCGCTCCCATTGCGATACCGCAATCCGCTCTTTTTAAAACAGGTGCATCATTAATGCCGTCACCAAGGTATATTGTCTTGCCTTTCGTTTCGGACATAATATCTTCAAGCTTCTTGACCTTTTCTGAAGGCAAAAGCGAGTGATACATTTCGTCAAGACCCGTTTTGTCAAAGACTTTTTTTGCGCCTTTTTCACTATCACCCGTTAACATCACTGTTTTTTCAATACCCATAGAGTGCAAAGCGTCAACAGCTTTTTTTGCATCGGGTTTGATTTTGTCCTCAACAGTTATACTGCCCTCGTATTTTGCATCTACTGCAACAAAAACAGATGCCTCGCAGTCGGGAATTTTGATATCAAAGTCCTCAAACAATGCTTTATTTCCTACCAGCACATCTTTTCCGTCTATTACACCGCGCATTCCTTTGCCTGGGATTTCGACCACATTTTCTGCCGCAAAAAGCTCATTTGCTTTTTTTACTATCGCCTTTGCCACAGGGTGGTTTGAAAACTTTTCCACGCTAGCTGCCATTTTTAAGGTATTTTCGCCTTCAACTGCCGACACGAAAAGCCTGCCCTCGGTAAGCGTACCCGTCTTATCGGTTACAACAACGTGGCATTTTTCCAACATTTCAAGATACGTGCTGCCCTTTACAAGAACACCGCGTCTACTTGCCGCACCTATTCCCCCAAAGAATGAAAGCGGCACGCTGATGACCAATGCGCATGGGCACGACACAACCAGAAACGACAATGCCTTAAGTACCCAGCCACTCAGATTACCGTCAAAAATTGGTGGTATAAAAGCAACTAAAAGTGCAAGCACAACTACCAAAGGTGTGTAAACACGTGCAAATCTGGTGATAAAGCTTTCGTATCTGCCTTTATTCATGGCGGAATGTTCTACCAATTCAAGCACCTTCATAACGGTGGACTCGGAATATTCTTTCGTTGCTCTAATTTCAATCGGTGAGCTCATATTAACGCATCCGCTTATAACATCTTCGCCCGATTTCACAAAGCGCGGAACGCTTTCACCGGTCATTGAGGATGTGTCAATATCGCTTTCGCCCTTGACTACAACGCCGTCAACGGGTATTCTTTCGCCGGGCTTTACAAGAAGAATATCCCCCACTGTAATTTCCTCGGGGAAAACCTCACAGAACTCTCCCTCACGTTTTACAGATGCAATCTCGGGTGCAATATCCATAAGCGCGGATATTGATTTTCGACTTTTGCCTACGGCAATATTCTGGAAAAGCTCGCCTATCTGGAAAAACAGCATTACAAAAACTGCTTCATGGTTTTCGCCAATCACAAAAGCACCCACGGTTGCCAGAGCCATTAAAAAGTTTTCGTCAAAAACTCGTCCGTGAAAAATATTCCTCACAGCACCCCACAAAACATCATAGCCTACTATAAAGTAAGGTATAAGTAAAAATATGGTTTCCCAGATGCCTTCCAAAGGTGCCAGCGATATGCCTATAAATAGCACAATTGCCACTATTATCCTGCATAAGTTTTCTTTTTGCCTTCTGCTCATATAATCAACTCCTTTTTTACCATTTGGGGACAGTCCCCAAATGGTAAATTTTAATTTCTGATTATTTTGCAACGGGGGTCAACCTTTTTGATAACCTTCTGTGCTTCGTCAAGTATTCTGTCAAGGTCAGCCTCGTCGCATTCGATAAGTAGCTTCTGCGTCACATAGCTCACAACAGCACTCTCTACGCCTTCAATTTTTTTAATACCGTTCTCCATATTACCTGCACATACTGCACAGTCAACTTCATCAAGCTTAAATACCTTTTTCATAAATAAAAACTCCTTTATTACTCACTTATATGTTCCATACCCATTTCAATAATACTCTTTACATGGTCGTCAGAAAGCGCATAAAACACCGCTTTGCCCTCTTTGCGGTACTTTACAAGCCTTGCCTGCTTAAGTATCCTCAATTGATGACTTATCGCACTCATAGTCATAGAGAGCTCCTCTGCAATATCGTTAACACACATTTCCCTTTCAAAAAGCGCATAAAGTATCCTTATGCGGGTACTGTCCCCGAATATCTTATACAATTCAGCCAGGTCATATAACAATTCTTCCTCTAACATTTTACCATCTCCTCATTTCAATACTTGAATAATTGTTCAATCGTTAATTAAAATATAACACCTATTGCTCTGTTTGTCAATAGGTGTTTTAAAAATTATACACACAAATCAATCTGCTGTGCCTTGACGTATTCTGTGAGCTTTTCTGGGTCAAGTATCATTTGGCATCCTCTCACGCCTGCGGAAACCGCAATCTTGTCAAACAAAACAGCTGTCTCGTCAATATATGTGGGATACTGCTTTTTCATGCCAACAGGACTGCAACCGCCACGGATATAGCCTGTTAAGCCCAACAAATCCTTAACAGCAACCATTTCGATTTTCTTGTTGCCTGTAGCCTTTGCCGCCTTCTTAAGGTCAAGCTCTCCTGTTACAGGTATACAGAAAACAGCAATACCGTTTTTATCACCCTTTGTGACAAGCGTTTTAAAAACGCTGTCCGGGTCCATACCAACCTTAGCTGCAACGGTTTCACCGGAAAGGTCGGATTCATCAACCTCGTATTCTTTTGTTTCAAAATCTATTCCTGCTTGCTCTAAAAGCCGCATCGCATTTGTTTTAACCATACTTATTCACTATTCCCTATTACCCATTACTTTATGATAACAAACCGATTGCTTTACAATCAGTTTGTTATCATCGTGCCGATACCAGTATCCGTAAATATTTCAAGCAATATACAGTGGGGTACTCTGCCGTCAATGATATGCACCTTCTGTACACCTGAGAGTATTGCATCCACACAGCCTGTAACTTTAGGAATCATACCTCCGCTGATTACGCCGTTTTTAATATTTTCGTGCACTTCTTCACAGTTCATTTCAAATATAACATTGCCGTCAAGGTCTTTTACACCTTCAATATCAGTAAGGAAAATAAGCTTTTCAGCACCAACTGCCGCTGCTACTGCACTTGCAACATCATCTGCATTAATATTATAGCTGTTACCCTCGTCATCTATACCAATCGGGGCAATAACGGGTATGTACTTGTCCTTGCAGATAAGGTTGATAACCTTGCCGTCTACCTTTACGATTTCACCTACAAAGCCAAGGTCTATCTCTTCTCCCTCAACTATTGTTTTTTTCTTAGTGCACTTGATACACTTGCCGTCAATACCCGAAATACCTATGGCATTACCACCGTGCTTTTCAACAAGGGAAACGATTTCCTTATTTGTTTTACCTACCAATACCATTTGCGCAATACGCATTGTTTCGGCATCTGTATAACGAAGTCCGTTGATAAACTTTGTTTCAATATTAAAGCTCTTAAGCGCATTTGTAATATCGGGGCCGCCGCCGTGTACAACGATAGGGTTTGCACCGATAAGCTTCAAAAGCGCAATATCTTCAACAATTGACTCTTTTAATTCTTCATTTATCATAGCGTTTCCGCCGTATTTCACAACAATGGTTTTTCCCGAAAGTTTCTGCATATAAGGCAAAGCTTCCATTAAAACATTGGCTTTTTCAATATGTGAACTCATAATAAAATCTCCTTACATATAAAATCCTGCACCTGAAATTCCTGTGCTTTCATCCAAGCCGAACATTATATTCATATTCTGCACAGCCTGACCTGCTGCACCCTTGAAAAGGTTATCAATGGCACTTACCACAATAACTCTCTTTAATCTCTTGTCTACGACAACACCGATATCAACAAAGTTGCTGCCGGATACATGATTACTCTCAGGAAGCTTGCCTGCATCGTAAACGCGGACAAATTTTTCGTCCTTATAAAACTCATTATATAATTCAACAACCTCTTCTGTTGTCTTGTCAACCTTTAAATTAGCATAACATGTTGCAAAAATACCGCGCTTCATAGGCACTAGGTGAGGCGTAAAGGAAAGTGCAATATCTTCATTGGCAAGAAGCGATAATTCCTGTTCGATTTCACTTGTGTGGCGGTGAGTACCAACCTTGTATGCCATTAAGTTTTCTGTACATTCGCAGAAATGATAATTAATATGCAAGCCTCTGCCTGCTCCTGTTACACCGCTTTTTGCGTCAATGATAATTGACTGATTATCAATATAGCCATGCTTCACCAAAGGTGCCATACCTAAGATTGAGCAGGTTGTATAGCAACCGGGATTACCGATAAGCTTAGCCTTCTTTATTTCATCACGGTGAAGCTCGCAAAGTCCGTAAACAGATTCGTCCAAAAGCTCAGGGTTAGAATGCTTTTCACCGTACCATGCTTCATATACCTTAACATCGTTATAACGGAAGTCACCCGAAAGGTCAATAACCTTTAAGCCTTTTTCAAAAAGTGCAGGAATAACCTCTTTTGATGCGCCGTGAGGAAGTGCCGTAAATACAACGTCACATTCTTTTGCCGCCTTTTCTACATCAAGATCCTCGCATACAATATCACATACACCTCTCAAATGAGGGTAAATATCGCTCATTTTTTGTCCCACATAGGAATGGGAAACAAGCATTTTTATCTCTACTTCTTTATGGTTTGACAAAATCCTGACAAGCTCTTCACCTGCATAACCTGTCGCACCGAGAACACCAACTTTTATCATAATAAACTTCCTTTCAAGAACATTTCAAAAATATTCATAATTATACACCCTCACGCATATTATTGCAACCCCTTTTTACAAGTTTTGCTTAATTTCTTTTGACAAATACTCTTGTGTAATATATAATGTAGTTATATAATTATACCAAGGAGGGTATATATGAAAAAGTTTCTTTTATTGGTATTAGTTTTTATGCTGATTATATCTTCTGTTCCGGTATATGCGGGTACAGACTACATAACAGTTATAATTGACGGCGAAGAGCTTGTGCCAAAGGATGTTAACGGCAACATTGTCCGCCCTATGCTTACAAAGGGTACAACATATCTGCCTGTGCGTGCAGTAGCATCGGCACTTAATCTTGATATTGAATGGGACGATGCTACAAAGAGCGTTTTTATCAACGGCACGCCCGAAAAAGCTGAAAAAACAGACGTTGTAAATGTTTATATAAACGGCGAAAAAATCTTGCCTATGGACGTTAACGGCAATGTTGTAAACCCCATTTTAAAGGACGGTACAACATACCTTCCAATTCGTGCAATAAGTGAGGCTTTCAACAAAGAGGTTTCCTGGGAACAGGAAACACACACCGTTATACTTACAACACCTCCCGTTAAAAGCTTTGAAGAAGGCAAAACATATGCCTTTGTAAACAAAGCCAGCGGCAAAGCAATCAGTCTTACGGACAAAGGCCTTGAAACGGAAAAGTTCTATCATTACGATTTCCAGGGCTTTAAGATTACTGCATCTGACGCAGATGGCTATTATTACATCACAAGCACAGTAAACGACAAAAACTTTGACGTAAACGGCAACAGCAAAAATCCCGGTGCAACAATTATTACATACAACCCTGGCACTGCCGACAATCAAAAGTTCAAAATAGAAAATACAGAAGACGGCTATATTATATATGCACTCTCCTCTCTCTTGCCCATTGAGGACTCCGCAGGAGTTGTAAAGCAGAATGAAAAACGTGACAGCCTCGTTCAGAAATGGGACATTAAAGAAATGATTTTCACACGCGAAAAACGTGGTAATAATTCCTGCATTCTCGTTGGCAACAACGGTGCCGCACTCTATGATTATGCCGACGGCTTATTTTACGGCTATGTAGATGACGGCACACCCGGTGCTATCAGCTGGCTTCTTACGCCCAACGCAGACGGTGAATATATCATTACTAACGTAAATACGGGAAAAAGCTTAGATGTTGCAAATAATTCCAAAACAAGTGGTGATCCCATTATCACCTATGCAACAAGCGGTGATGCCAACCAGCGCTGGACCTTTGAAAAACAAGAAGACGGCACGTATCTTATAAAAAGTGTTCATTCGGGCTTGTATCTTTCTATCAGCTCTGACGGTACGGTTGTTCAGGCTGAATTAAATGAGTCTCTAAAACAGAATTGGAAAATTTCTGTTTATTAAAAAAAATTTTACATCTTAGGAGGAAATCACAATGAAAAAACTACTGGCAATCTTACTCACACTCATCATGGCACTTTCTGCTATCCCCGTTATGGCAGAAGACACAGTAACAGTCGTTCTTGACGGCGAAGTTATTGACTGCAGGAACGCACAAGGCATTGAAGTCCCCCCTATCTTAGTTGACGGTACAACATACCTTCCCGTGCGTGCAATTGCAAACGCATTGAACCTTGAAGTTCAGTGGGATGACGCTACAAAGAGCGTATTTATCAACGGCGTATCCGTTCTCGCAAAGAAAACAGATGTTATCAACATCTTTATTGGCGGCGGCAAATTTGTGGCGAAGGACGCAAACGGCAATGTTGTAAACCCCATTCTTAAGGACGGCACAACATACCTTCCCGTGCGTGCTATCGGCGAAGCGTTCGACAAAGAGGTGGCTTGGGACGGTGCAACAAAGACAGTTACACTCACAACAAAGCAGGCTCCTGTTATAGTTGCAACAGTTGTTAGCAAGGATAAGGTTTATTCCATTACTAACAAGGAAACAGGCAAGGCACTCACTGCAACAGACCACTATACACTTGAATACACAACTCCCAGCGGCGATATAAGTCAGCTTTTCCGCTTTGTCCCCGCTCCCACAGACGGTTATTTCTTCGTTCAGTCCCTCTCTAACGGACAGAATTTTGACGTTTCCGGTCACAGCGTAGACGCAGGCGGCGAAATCATCACATGGGATTCTACAGGTGCAGAAAACCAGATGTTCACAATCAAGGACGTTGAAGGTGGCGCACTCATTTATTCCGCTTCCTCCGGTCTTCCCGTGCAGGCAACCAATACAAACACAATCCAGTCTACACTTACAAGAAATCCCATTCAGCTCTGGACAATCAAGGAAGAAAAATTGCCAGAAGGTGCTAATATTCCTCAGAGTGGTGCTTACCGCGTATTTTCAATCGGCAACCTCAAGCTTGCTGACTACAATGGCTTAATTGTTTCAACCAGCGACATGGGCTCTAATCAGAAGTGGACTGTTGCAGATGCAGGTAACGGCGAATACTTTATTACAAACCTTTCAACAGGTATGAATCTTGACGTTAACGGTCAGTCCCTCACACCCGGTGATCCTATCATCACATGGTATGCAGGTACAGACCCCAACCAGCGTTGGATTCTTGAAAAGCAGGGTGACGACACATATCTCATCAAGAGTGTTCATTCCGGTTTGTATCTCACAATTAACTCTAACAACATGCTTGTTCAGGATTATAAGAATTCTTCTTACAAGCAGAGCTGGACAATGACAGCTACTAATTAAACTTATTACAAAGAGGGCAGAAGCCCTCTTTGTTTTTGGAGGAAATCATGGAATTTTTTGATATATACAACGAAAACGGTATACCCACCGGTGAAAAAATAGAGCGCTCACTTGCACACGAAAAAGGCATACTTCACGCCGCTGTGCATATTTACATATACCGTATACGTAACTCAAAATACGAAATTCTTCTTCAAAAACGCGCTGACGACAAGGATAGCTTCCCCTCATGTTGGGACACCTCCTGTGCAGGCCATGTATCCGCAGGCGACAGTTTTGAAGAAACTGCATTAAAAGAGCTTTCCGAGGAGCTTGGCATAAAGGTGGACTTTAGCCGTCTTACCCATGCTTTTGACCAAAAGGTTGAGAAAATCAACATTTTCCACTCCAAAACCTTCATAGACCGCGAATACAACAAGGTGTATCTTCTTCATTATGATGTCCCAGAAACCGCTCTCACCTTCCAGAGAGAGGAAATTTCCGCATTAAAATGGGCAGACGCAGATTTGCTCCTTCGTGAGCTCGAAAATAAAAACCCCGAATACTGCATTATGCCCGATACCTACAAAAAAGCTTTGGCTAAATTAAAAAGCTTTACCTAAATTGAAAAAAGCGAGTAGCAGTTGTGCTACTCGCTTTTTTCAAATTTTTCTTTTCCTACATTGCACAAAGGGCATTTGAAATCATCAGGCAAATTTTCCCATTTTGTGTCTTGGTTTTCTTCGTCATATACCCAACCGCAAACTGTACAAATATATTTCATCCATATCGCCTCCATAAAAATATTTTACCCCATTTACAGCAAAAAATCCGAGCTTTCCGCCCGGATTTTTTTAGTCCTGTCTTCTTATTAATTCTTCCACATATTGCTTTGCAACTCTGCAGCTTCTGCCGCCTTTACTTATTGCATAAGCCTCAGCTTCTTTAATTTCAGTTTCGGTTATTGCAACATTAAAATCTGCCGCAATTTCTGTTAACACCTTTATGTAGGAGAGCCTATCGGGTTTTTCATACACTACACTTAACCCAAATCTTTGTGTAAGTGCGCCGATTTCCTCCATGGTGTCTCTTCTGTGCAAATCGCCGCCCTCACGGTCAGCCATTGTTTCTTTTACAAGATGCCTACGGTTACTTGTTACGCAGATGCAGGTGTTTTTCGCCCTTGCTGCAACACTGCCTTCCAATACGGCTTTCATATTACCAAAGGCATCATCCGACGGATCAAATGTCAAATCATCCAAAAATAACACAAATTTTAAAGGATTGTTACTGACGCGACCCATTATATACGGAATATCACTAATCTGGCTTTTCTTAATTTCAATAAGTCTTATACCTAAAGGAGCATATTCATTCACAAGTGCCTTTATGGTTGCACTTTTGCCCGTACCGCTGTCACCGTAAAGGAGCATATTTGCCGCAACCTTGCCCCGAAGCAATGCTTTGAGGTTGTTTTCAATCTGTGTGCGCTGACGTTCATATCCCTTAAGCGAGCTTACGGTAGTATCGTCCTTAAAAATCGCAGGCACAATTTCTCGTCCCTCCAAGGTAAACATTACATTCTCGGCATATACTCCATAGCCTGTGCTTTTGATATTATTAAGTCTTTTCATAAACTCTTTTTCAAAGTCTATCTGTTCAACTCTCCAAAAATTGTTCGCAGAAAACACGCTGCTTTCTGTTTCTGCCGCATTTTTTATGATTTCGAGCTCTTTGTTTGCTCTGTCAAGAATAACCCCGCTTATATCTTCGTCGCAGGCTTTTCTCACGCTGAGAAGGTTCTCCGACAAAAGCACAACATCCAAGAAGGCTCTTGATATATTGTCCCCTTTAACATAGAGCTTTTCACCAAAAGCACCAAGCCTGTCTTCACAAGGCTCTTCACAAAGCTCAACAAAGGCTTTTATTATATCATTTTTCAATATACATCTGAAAACCGCAAGGGATTTTAAACCCTTTGCTATTTCATTACACGTCATCAGTATCACCTCTTTTGTTATTCTACCACTATCACATGTTTTTTTCAAGTGAAAAGGCGTTGCAATGCAACGCCTTTTTTAATCACATTATTCGTTAATGATATAAACCATTCTGAGTGTACCGCTTGCTGTGTAAACGATTACTCTTGTAGCATCTTCGCCGTATGTTTCATAATCAAGGATTTCGGAGAGGTCAGCTTCTGTTACAACATCGCTGTTTCTGCCGCCACGGTCATAGCTGAATACCTTTACAGAAGAACCAATTTCCTTAGAAATAGTACTGTTGTTCTTATCATCTTCCTTTTCAAAGTAGTCCATTTCAAGACCGTCCTCAACCAATACAGGAGAAACTGTAATTGTTTCTTCATCCACGGAATCTTCATCATCGCCGTCCTTGAGGATAAGCTCTGTTACAGTACCATACTGGAGACGGAATGTAGCTGTAGGATAGTTCATTCTGGGTTCTGTGCTTGTAGAATGGATTTCGATGATACGGTTTGCACCTGTTGTGTCAACTTCTTCGTCAACGTACAAATCGCTGTTTGTTGATACAGCTTCAAGCTGTGAAGGTTCACTTGCATCAAACCAAATCTGATAATCTACAAGCTCGTTGTTACCATCAAGGATGTATCTGATAATATCACCCTTACCGATAGCACTTACGGAAGGACCGTCGTCTTCGGATACAGTTACGCTCTTAAGTGAGTAGCTTGTACCTGCATAACCCTTAATGATTGTACCGTTCTTAGTATCACTCTTAGATGCAACAATCATCCAGGGAGAAGAGGATGTGTAAATTCTGGAGTCGTTCTGGCTGTAGATAAATACCAAGGATGCTGTACCGCTTGATGTAAGACCAAACGCCTCTACATGGTACTTTCTGCCGTTGGAGAAAGCCTTGGAGTAAGAAGAGAATGTAAGGTAATCATCTGTATCATTTCTGTTATCGGGAATGAACACGATATCTGTAGAAGAGGATACCTTAAAGTCTGTGAAACTCTTTGAAGAGGACTTGTACTGTCTTTCATCATATTTAACGAAATAAGGTTCGCCATCTTCATCCTCCATTGTCATGGAGATATCTTCATTTTCTGTACTGTTAACTGTGTGCATTACACTGATAAGACCGTCAGAGTTTGTCTGGTAAATGATAGGCTGATGATATGTGTAGTTTTCAGCATTGGGGTAAGCGCCTTCGTATGAGTTTGCTGTTTTTGCAGAATCCTCAAGAATATCAAGGATATCTTCATCAAGTGCCTTATACTTAGTACCGTCAATTTCTATCTTGTTTGCAGAACCAATCTGGATAAACTTACCGTCTGTAGAATACATTCTAAATTCGAGGTCGTAATCACTGTCGTCAGAATCCTGACGGAGAGCTATAAGGTAAGCATACTTTTCAGCAGAGTTCTTTGTTGTTGCTTCAGCTGCTGCAACTATCTTACCTGCTGCATCAAGATAAACCTGTGTATATTCGCCTACTTCAATCTTGGGAGCGTTTTCGCCACCTTCATCGATGTAATCCATTAAAGAATCTGAGATAATATATTCCTTATCGTTGATTACGATAGAGTTAGCATCGTCAGAATCACGTTCTGTAATATTACCGGAAACTGTGTCACGAGTAACAATTACTTCGTAATATCTCTTACCTTCAGCATCTTCGGGAGAAGCCTTAATATTAAGAACGTCCCACTTTGCGATATCGCTGAACTTGATTTCCTTACCGTTTCTTGTAAGAGAGAATACCAAAGATGTAGAGTCGCCAGGGAATACGATTGTGTTGTCGCCTTCGTATTCAGCGTCATACATAAGAGTAATCTTTTGGCTGGAAGAGTTCTTGGAATATACAACAAATACTTTGTAGGAGTTGATTCTGATAACATCGTAACGTCCGTTACCATCGTTATCAACCAATACTACGCTACCGTCTGTGAGCTCATCCTTGAGGTCTGCGATATCATATTCGTAATACTTGTTGTTGAAGATTGTGATATATTCATCAGCAATCTTAGCTTCCTTATAAAGACCGTCTCTCTTTGTCTGGTATTCGAGAATACCGTCTGCGAATTCGCCTACAAGACCTGCCTGGATTTCGAGTACGTCTGTCTTCTTTGTAGGTTCAATGCTTACGCAAACGTCATAATCATTATAGTCACCTGCTTTAGAAATAACAGCTGTAACCTCGCAACCAAGGAATTCGTTAGGATCGCGGGAGAACTTGATTTCGTAAATTTCGTCATCAATCTGGATGCAGTTCTTGGGAACAGAGCTGTCAGCATATTCAAGCTCTGTGAGGTAAGTACCTGTTACGATACCCTTAACCTCTTTATAACCCATCTGCTCGTCGGGAGTTACATCAGGAATATCAATGTTGGGAGTCTTGTTCTGGTTTCTTTCAGCGTCAAGAGCGTTAGATACCAACACTGCAACTGTACCTCTTGTTGTGGGGTTAGTCTTGTTTGCAATAGATGTACCGCTTGTAACACGAAGCTTCATAGCCTGTGCAACATAGCCGCTGGACCAGTCGTTCATGATTGTGGGCATCTTGCCTTCTTCTTCGTAGCCAAGTGCGCAAACAATCATCTTAATTGCCTGTTCGTATGTTACGGGGTCTGCAGCACGGAAAGTTTTGTCTTCAAAACCGTTGATGATACCCAAGTCAACAGCCTTTGCAACGTAAGGACGTGCCCAAGCGTAGTTCGCATCAAGGTCAAGATCTTCAAAACCTGTCATTGCTTCGGGGTTGATATAATCCTGCTGTCCCTGGAACTTAACCATAACCACGCAGAATTCTGCTCTGGAAATGGAGTTGTTGGGACGATAGGTATTATCGGGGTAACCATTGATAATACCTCTGGAAACGAGTCTGGTTACCGCTTTGCTTACAGTTTCGCCAACTACGTCAGCGCTGATATCTGTAAGTGCAATACTTTCTACGTCTGCTTCTTCTGCCATTACGGGAAAAGCCGCAACAGATAAAAGCATTGCAATTGTCAATATCAAAGACAAAATTCTTCTTGTCTTCATATTTTCATCCTCCTTGTTAATAATTAGTCGTTTTAAGGGCAAAAATATCCCATAAAATCACAGTGTCATTTTAACATAACAAAACTTATCCGTCAAGTTTTGTAGCATTATCACAACATAAATTTCATCAAATTGTAATATTCCGTCATTTTACTCGCGGGGTTTTACCTTTTTTTGGTATATCGTGTAGCAAATTACACCTATTCCCAAAAGGATACTTACCATAGCTACAACCTGACTTACCCTTATATCTCCGTAAAGATACAAACTGTCTGTTCTCATTCCTTCAATCCAAAATCTTCCAACTCCGTACCATATCAGGTAGTAGGCAAAGGACCAGCCTTCTGTTTTGCAAAGTTTGTGAATAACAAAATACGAGATGATGAAACCAAAAAGATTCCACATAGATTCATAGAAAAAAGTCGGATGCCAGGGGCCTGTACCGTTAGTTATCATACCCCAGGGCAAATCAGTCAGTCCGCCGTGAGCTTCCGCATTGATAAAATTGCCCCATCTGCCCATTGACTGAGCGATAAAAAGACCGCAGGTTGCAATATCTGCAAACCACAAAAACGAAATTTTCTTTATCTTAGTAAATACAATTGCCACAATTGCGCCCACAATTACGCCGCCGTATATTGCAAGCCCGCCTTCCCACAAAGCAAAAAGCTCGTCAAGGTGCTTGCTGTAATAATCCCATTCAAACGCGACGTAATACATTCTCGCACCCAAAATACCCAAAGGTATTGCAAAAAGTACAAAGTCAATCAGATCGTCACTCTTAAGACCCTTCTTTTTAAACTCAAAAAACGCAATACCTACAGCGATTGCCATACCCAGCCCGATAATGATACCGTACCAGTATATATCAAACCCGAATATGTTTACCGCCTCTTCAAACCTAAATTCCAATCCCAGCTTAGGAAAAGAAACATTATTAATCTGTACCATATGTAACCTCCTTATGTAATACGTACTCATGCGAGTACGTAAAAAAATTATCTAACCATATTGCCTGCAGCATTACCAACATCCTGCATAACGTTATTTGCACCGCGGCCTATATCTTCCATTGCACTGCCGACACCGTCTGCAGTATCACGCACCATTCTCGAAGCATCAGAGCCTACAGTTTCGTCGCCACGGTCTATGTCATTATCCGATACATTGTTATCGTCGGCATTGTTTTCCGCATTATCGTTGCCTACAATACCGTCTTCGTTTGTATCAGTATTGCTGCAGCCGCAGCCCGACATAAGCATTACGCATGCGCACATAAGCAAAATAAGCTTTTTCAAAAGGTAAAACCTCCTTTTCAGATTGAGACTTTACATCTCACATATAGTATTATCAGTATCAAATTCCTCATTCATCAAAAATTTTCCTTAAAACTGTCACCAAAAATGTATTTTTCAATATATATGTAGTGCAGGGAGAAATTTCTTGTAATACAAAATCTGAAAGGAGCATATTAATTTATGTTCGGATGCAATAATAATAACTGTGGTTGTGAATGGATAATTATCCTTATTATACTTTGCTTCTTGTTCTGCGGTTGCGGTAACGGCACATCACTCTGCAACAATAACTGCGGTTGCAACTAAATTTTTCCAAAAGCGTGGCTGATGCCACGCTTTTTTACCTTATAGGAAATGCAAAATTTCCTATAAGGTAAAAAATAAATTTTATTTCATTGCCGTGCGAGAATTTCCTCGTATACTTCGGAAAACGCACATGGCATCCGAAAGTGCTTTCTCCTCTGTAAGCCTTAGTTGCAACTATTGCCAAAGAGTGTCGGAGACACTTTCTTTAATCTCCAAGCATTTCTGCAAGATTTCTGAGTGCTTTTCCGCGGTGACTTATGCTGTTCTTTTCGTCACTTGTCATCTCGGCATTTGTCTTACCCATTTCTTCAACATAAAAAACAGGATCATAGCCAAAACCGTTTTCGCCTTTTGCTTCACGTGTTATAACGCCCTCGCACTTACCCTCTGCTTCGTATACTTTATCACCTGTTACAAAGCAGATAGCACACACAAACTGTGCACCTCTAAGTCCGTCTTCCACATCAGTCATCTTTTCAAGCAAAAGATTGAGCCTGCCTTTGTCGTCAAGACCCTCGCCACCGTAGCGCGCACTGTATATTCCCGGTTCACCGCCTAAACTGAATACCTCAAGTCCGCTGTCGTCAGCGAGTGCTGGCAGACCTGTTTTTTCAAAAATAGCCAATGCCTTAAGACGAGCGTTTTCCATAAAGGTTGTACCGGTTTCTTCAACGTCAAGGTCAATGCCCGCCTCTTCCTGAGTAATAATATCATAGTCGGGCAAAATTTCCTTAAACTCTTTAATTTTGTTTTTGTTTTTTGTTGCCGCAATGATTTTTTGCATCATTTCGCACCTCTTTACATTTAATACTCATTCATTGTAGCACACTTTGTTTCATTTTAAAATATTTTTTTCAAAATATCTTGACAAATATAAAAATTTGCGTTATATTAAAGTCAAAGAAAGTCAAAGTCAAATATTTAAGAGGTGCTATTATGACTATATCAGATTTAATCGAACAGATGCTCAACGAAATGCTCTCGTCCTCCGACGGTTCTGTAGAGATACGTCGCAACATACTTGCCAACCAGTTAAACTGTGTACCCTCACAGATTAATTATGTAATAAAAACACGTTTTACACCAGAGCGCGGCTATTTGATTGAAAGCCGTCGCGGAGGTGGTGGCAGCGTCACAATCCGCCGTGTAGAAAGCGATGTTGACACATTTATCACGTCGCTTATCAATTCTGTGGGCGGTTCTCTTGACTATCCCACCTCTGCCGCTTATATCTCCCGTCTTTATGACGCATCGCTTATAACAGAGCGCGAGGCAAATATCATGGCAGCGGCACTTAGCGATAAAAGTATTACATCGCTTCAAAAAAATGAAGCCAGAGCAGTTTTATTCAAAAACATGCTTTTGACAATAATGTAAATAAGAAAGGATGAGTATTATGATGTGTGAAAAATGCGGTATTAACCCTGCAGCCGTTACGTTAACCCGGGTTATAAACGGCAAAAAGAGTGTTGTAAAGCTTTGCGCATCATGCGCACAGGAAAACAACATCTACAAAGACCTTAACATGGATTTGGGCTTCTCCAGCCTGTTTTCCTCTTTCTTCTCAGATAACGAGCAGGAGGATTCTCGCACAGTGAGCTGTCCCGTATGCTCCATGACCAAACCCGAGTTTTTAAAGCATGGCAAACCCGGCTGTGCAAACTGCTACAGCGTGTTTGAAAGTTCCATGACGCCCCTTTTGAAGAAAATTCATTCCACAACAAACCACACAGGCAAGGTTTACGGTACCTCGGGCGGTAAAAGTGAAAATAAAATCGACCTTTTAAAGCATCAGCTCAAAGAAGCTATTGAAAAGGAAGAGTACGAAAAAGCCGCTCGCCTTCGTGACGAAATCAAGGAAATGGAGGGTCGCAAATGAGTACAAACTATATTTCCGGCAGAGTAAGGCTTGCAAGAAACCTTTCGGGCATTCCCTTCCCTGTTAAAATGACAAAAGACATGGCAAACGATGTTATTTCAAAGGTATGGGACGCATTTATGTCATCTGCACTCAAGGACAGCGTAAAGCTTATCAAAACAGATGACACCGATACACTTACCCTTACATCCCTTTCCGAAAAGCATCTTGTAAGTCCGGATTTTCTGGAGTGTAATCTCCCCAGAGCGGTTATCATATCAAACGATGAAAAAATATCAGTTATGATAAACGAAGAAGACCATATCCGCATACAGGTTTTTGCCGACGGGCTTTCCCTTTCAGAGGCATATGAAACCGCTGACAAGATAGATACGCTTCTTTCTGAAAAGCTTGACATAGCTTTTCACGAAAAGTTCGGTTTTCTGACAGCTTGCCCCACAAATGCGGGCACAGGCATGAGAGCAAGCTTTATGCTTCATCTCCCTGCGCTTACAATTACAAACTCTATATCTTCCGTATTATCTTGGGCAAATAAATTAGGCCTTGCAGTACGCGGTGTATACGGCGAGGGCAGTCGTGCCAAGGGAGCTTTTTATCAGCTTTCAAATCAGATTACCTTAGGTGCAACAGAGGATGATATCATAAACCGTATCAACTCCGCCGCAAAGGAGCTTTCTGATAAAGAAGAAATGGTCAAAGCCGCACTTTATGAAAATAACAAAACCAAAATTACCGACAAATGTATGCGTTCACTGGGGCTTCTCACAAATGCCTATGTACTCTCCTCTGAGGAAGCATTTTCTCTCTCCTCCGATGTTCTTTTAGGCATATCTTTGGGTATAATTAATACTACAGATGAAAATAGTGTTGTGTCTGCACTTTTTGACACACTTCCCGCATCCTTGTCTCTTTCTAATCCCGACGACGAAAACACCCCAACATCAAGGGATATTCTCAGAGCAAAGTACATGCGTGAGAACCTTTTAAAACACTAAATGAAAGGAGACAATAATATGAATGAACATAACTTTACACCAAAAGCTCGCGAAGCAATCAGTCTTTCGCAACGTGCCGCGCAGGAAACAGGCTGTAATTTTGTAGGCACTGAGCATCTCCTTTTGGGTCTTTTACAGGAAGGCAGCTCATTTGCTGCAAAATATCTTGAATCTATCGGCATAACCGAAGAAAAGGTCAAAGAAAAAATTGCGCAGTTTGATTCCCCCTCCTCTGCATCCTTCTCGGGCTTTACTCCCAGAACAACAAGATGCCTCCAGCAGAGCGTGTTCGAGGCAAAAAAGACAAACTCGGGCTATATAGGCACAGAACATATCCTCCTTGCGCTCTGCCGTGAAACAGACAGCGTAGCTTTCAAAATTCTTCTCTCCCTCGGAGCCGCAAAAACCATTTACAACGATGTGTTTGCCGCAGTTACCGAAGCTATGGAAAACACAAGCAACAAGTCCAATCAATCCGAGCAGAGTAAGTCCACTCCCACGCTCAACCAGTTTGGTCGTGACCTTACCCTTCTTGCAAAAGAGGACAAATTCGACCCTGTAATCGGCAGAAGCGATGAAATTGCCCGCGTTATCCAGATACTTTCCCGCCGTACAAAGAACAATCCCGTGCTCTTAGGTGAGCCCGGCGTTGGTAAAACCGCTATTGCCGAAGGTCTTGCTCAGGCGATTGTGTCAGGCGATGTCCCTGAGCTACTCAAAAATAAACGCGTCTTCTCCGTTGACCTTTCGGGCATGGTTGCAGGTGCAAAATACCGTGGCGAATTTGAAGAAAGGCTCAAAAAAGCCATGGAAGAGGTAACTAACGACGGTAATGTAATTCTCTTTATTGACGAAATTCACACCATTATCGGTGCAGGTGCGGCTGAGGGCGCAATTGATGCAGCAAACATTTTAAAGCCCGCCCTTGCCCGCGGTGAAATCCAGCTTATCGGCGCAACAACCCTCAATGAGTACCGCAAATACATCGAAAAAGACGCCGCCTTAGAAAGAAGATTTCAGTCAGTTATGGTAGGCGAACCTTCAATAGATGACACAGTCGAGATTTTGAAAGGTCTCCGTCCCAAGTACGAGGCACATCATGGAGTTAAAATTTCAGACGATGCTCTCATATCTGCGGCAAAGCTTTCGAGCAGGTATATAACAGATCGATTCCTTCCCGACAAGGCTATTGACCTGGTGGACGAAGCTGCCAGCCGTACAAAGCTCCGCACGTTTACAATTTCCCCCGAAATGAAAGAAGCAGAAGACAAACTCAAAGCTCTTTCTAACGAAAAGCAGGAGGCTATCAACTCTCAGGATTTTGAAAAAGCCGCCGCCTTACGTGACGAAGAAAAAGCTCTTAACGAAAAATATACGCAAATGCGTACCGAATGGGAAGCCAAAAACGGTTCCGATGCCAAAACAATTACCGAAACCGATATTGCATCCATAATTTCCTCTTGGACAAATATCCCCGTTGATAAATTAAAAGAGGAGGAATCCGACCGACTTCGTAACCTTGAAAACGTGCTTCACGAGCGTGTAATAGGTCAGGACGATGCAGTAAAAGCTGTAAGCCGTGCAATCCGCCGTGGCAGAGTAGGCTTAAAAGACCCCAAGCGTCCTATAGGCTCATTCATTTTCCTCGGTCCTACAGGTGTAGGTAAAACAGAGCTTACAAAAGCACTTGCTGAGGCACTTTTTGGTGACGAAGACTCCATGATAAGGGTTGACATGAGCGAATTTATGGAAAAGCATTCTGTTTCCAAATTGGTCGGCTCGCCTCCCGGATATGTAGGCTATGACGACGCAGGTCAGCTTACGGAAAAGGTTCGTCGCAAGCCCTATTCCGTCATCCTATTTGACGAAATTGAGAAAGCACATCCCGATGTGTTCAATATTCTCCTGCAGGTTTTGGAAGACGGTATTTTGACAGACTCTCAGGGCAGACGTGTAGACTTCAGAAACACTGTCATTATCATGACAAGTAACGTAGGCGCAAATAAGCTCACACAGGCAAAACGCGTAGGCTTTGGTGAAGCTGATACAAATACCGAAATCAAAAAGAACGTAATGGACGATTTGAAAAAGACCTTCCGTCCCGAATTCTTAAATAGACTTGATGAAATCATCGTATTCAATCAGCTTACTGAAACAGAAATCAAGAGTATTGCAAAAATTATGCTTTCCTCTGTTTCAAAGAGACTTTCCGAAAACGGTATTGACGCAAGCTTCAATGATACTGCAATTGCGTTACTCGCCAAGGAAGGCTTTGACCCCGTATACGGTGCAAGACCTTTAAGGCGCGCGATTACAAGTAAGATTGAAGACCTCTTTGCCGAGGAAATCTTATCAGGAAATGTAAACAAAGGCGACAAAGTCTCCGTCTCCGCCAAGGGCGACAAATTCGTTATAAACCAGCTTAAAAAATAAAAATTTACCATTTGGGGACAGTCCCCAAATGGTAAATTTGCAAAAACCCCACGGGATTACCCGTGGGGTTTAACTTTTTAAAAAGATACCGGAAAAAGCTATTGCCTTTGGTTACTTAAGGCATAACACCCCCTCCGGTAAAAGGCTTATTTACTTTTCAATCACATTACTGAGCGTATTCATACTCGTCATGCTGTCCCATACAAAGGCTTTAAGCGTCGCGCCTTCAAGACCTGTCAAAAATCCGCCGAACACAGCCCTCTGTCCGTTTGCAAATTTTGAACGCATGTAGATTCTGTCAACCAAAACATCATCCTTGTAAACTGCTATTACAATCGTATCAACCTCGTTACGGTCGGTATTCTTAATGATTTCTGCCTCAGCATAAAAGCTTCCGCCTGCCACAACTCCTGCAAGGGATGTTACAGTGTAGTCCATTGCCTTTTCTGCCACTACACTACCGTCCTTGAGTGTAACCGACAAATCATTAAAGCTCTGGTCACAAATATCGCCTTCTTCGTAGCTTAGTGTTACGGGAACGTCCTCTTCCACTCCGTCCGCAACCTTAAAGCGTACAGTAAATGCCACACCGGTATTTACAACGTTTGACGGATTTGACCAGAATACAGAAACAGCCTTAAGGTTTGACAAATCTCCGCCCATGTCAATGTTGCTTGTCATTGTACCACTTACAAGAGCGTCTCCTTTTGTAACAGATACAGGTGTAAGGAGCGTGTTGTCATAATTAAGCTTCAATTTAAAGCCGGCAACACCGCCATTTTCTGTTATCGTAACAGGCATATCAACATAACCGTCAACAATTTCTTCTTCCGATGCTTCAAATGTAATACTGCCTATTTCAAAAAGCTCCATTAACTCTACATCCCAGTCCGCAAGGTACTGACTAAGCTTTACACTATCTTTTGTGTTGATTTTTCCGTCTGCGAACACATCTGCCGCTGCTTCTTCATAACTGGTGAATTCAATATCCCAATCTGCAAGATACTGATTGAGTTTTACGCTGTCTTTTGTGTTAACCTTGCCGTCCTTGAATATATCACCCTTTACAACATCGGTTATTTCAATACTGCCGTTTATGATATTGAAGTCCACATCGTTATAGCTTTGGTCTGTTATGTCGCCCTCTTCATAGCTTACTGTTATAGGATATGTTCCGCTTTCAGCGTTTTCGTTTGCTTTAAATGTAACAATCAAAACATCACCGTCTGAAGTAACATTTGACGGATTTGACCAGAACGCTGATACATAGTTGAGAGCAGATAAATCTCCACCTTGGTCAAGATTTGTTGTAAGAGTACCACTTGTTAATGCGCTGCCTTTCTCAATGATGACAGGCACAAGCACTGTATTATCAAAATTGATTCTAACCTTTAATCCTGCAATACCGGGGTTTTCTTCAACGCTTACTTTTACCTGACATTCGCCTCCGGGCATAACAGTTACATCACTTACAGTCATTTTTGCTGTTACAATTTTCTTTGTTTTAATCACCAAAGGCTCACTGATTTCACTTGCAGAAGTGTCATCCATTTCCTTAACGCGTTGGTAGAAAGTATACTCTGTATCTGCATTAAGATTTGTGAACACGTTACTATTCTGCCAACTCATTCTGTCTATACTGTATTCATAACCGTCAGTTGCCTTAAGTGTTATGCTGTTTTCAGTAATTTCTGTCGCCTCGGGTACAGAGGGGGTATCTGATTCATATTTCTTTGTTTTTACATCAAATTCAATGTAATTATTATACGGACTTGTTGTATTATCCTCTTTAAGGCGCACATAAATTTTATAGGAAGTGTTTGCATTTAATTCTGTCAATTCGCCGTTTGTATCCTGCTGCCAACCATTATTGTTTATGCTATACTCAACAATCGGCAAATTCAAAACTTTGACATAATCTGCACCAATCTCAGTAATATAATAAAGTTCGGGCACACTGCTTTTTTCTTTTATAAAATTGGGATATCCGTTTGAATCCTTAACCCAACCTGCGTTATCATAGGAAGCTGTTATATTAAAACTCGCTATGCTTTCCAGTTCAATACAATCTGCAAGATTGTCTTTTGGATTCGACCACCCGTCGGCATGGAATGCAATGGTATCTACTTCTTTGTGTCGTTCTGTATAGTGTGCTGTCCCATTTCCACCACTTGCATTCAACTGGTTATTCGCAATTAACGCTCTTGTTATTCCTTTAGTATTGTGTCCTACGACATCTGCTGTAAAAGCACCTGTCCACCCGGACCATCCACCGCCCCACAGCCAATCCCCCGGATCACAATTACAGCTGGATTTTGCTTCAATTATGTTATTATATGAAAATACATCTGTTATTACAGATTGAGTATGTCCGTTCCAACCGACCAATCCTCCTACATATGTATTTGCCGATTCTCCATTTTCTCCTCTTGTAAATGCGTAACCCTTAATCGAATCACAATTATATACACCACATTTTGTTATTTTACCATTGTTTACTCCGCATATTCCGCCCAAACATGCTACTTTATAGTAATTCTTTCCTCCGGAATCAGAGCTTGCATAAACGGTTGATGTTGTAACAAAAACATTTTTTATCGTTCCTGATGTTTCATTTCTACCACACACAACACCTACAAGTACATCATGATTTGCCGCCACCGAATTATATTTCACATTGATTTGGCAATCTTTAAATGTCAAATTTTTTATTGTTCCCCAGTTCATTTTTATGAATCCAAATCCAACATAATATTTTGAATCCTTTATGTCGTATTCCAATTCACTTGATTCCTTTGAAAACTTCCAACCCGAAATTGTATATCCGTTACCGTCCAATACCCCACTAAAATTGGGTATGGGAGTAATGCTGTTATTGGCAAAAGTAATGTCGTTAACAAGTTTATAATATGCGTCAGGATATTCTCTTATCTTATCTAAATCTGCAACAGTTGATATAAGATACGGTCTGCCTGCTGTACCATAACCGCCACTAAAATAGCTCTCTGTTCCGGCAGAGTTATATTTACATTCTTTTTTAACGATAAACTTCAGCTGTCCAATTGTCTGATATGCACTTTTTGCCGTAATTGTAAAAGTTGCATTTTCTATTGCATTGTTTGCCACCTTTACAATACCGGCATTTGCATCAACAATGGTTGCATATAGTGACTGGTCTGTTTCAAAGGTTACGCCACTTATAAGTGTTCCTATATATAAGGTCGAACCGGGTGCAACATAGCGTTCTTCTGCTGTGTAACCGTCTGCACAGGAAATATAGCTGTATTCTTCAATATTTTCATTTGCAGTCTCGTACAGATATCCGATAATATTGTTTTTGCTCATGGCTTCATATCTTGCTTTAATAACTGCACTTGCTTCATCATTTGCAAGCTCCCACACACCGGGAAAATTGCTATAGTCGAAGTCTATAATTCGAGTGTTTCCATTTTGTAAAGAGGTCAACCAATCGCTGTAAGCAGTTTCAGTGATTGTCGATGTCCCACTGTATATACCACCGTATGCGCGGATTCTGCGGTCTTCATTGCTTTTCGTTTCGCTCCAGCTTATTTTTGCAGCTGCATCAAAGGAAAACTCTGCACCAACAGTTATTTCCTGTGTTCCAAGAAGGCTACTTCCTAATGACGACATCGCCTTCAAATCATCTTCTGCTTTGCTTTCTGTTGAATACACATGGTTTGTAAATTCCATCGTGCCGCCAATATAGTACGACATTACAACATGTGTACCATAGTCATTAAACAGCTTGTCAATTTTTTCGGTAGCATCTTCGCCTGCAGCAACCATTTCTTCAATTTCTGTAATTCGTTTTTTAAAGTTTTCCGCCAAAAAAGATTTGAGATATTCTGCACTATCCCAGTTTTTTACGCTCAAATTTTTTGTCTTAATTCTGCTGTAGTATACTTCCCACAGTTCACTTACAATATCGGTTCGTGATGCCGATGCACTGATATTAAACTTTTTCTCCATGCCTACACTAAGACCATAAACGGGTACCTTAGCATCTTGTCCAATGCTGAATGCAAAAGAATAATTCTGTGCAAGCTCACTCAGCGTATTACCTGATAAATATCCGCTATCTTGTGTGGCCTCGTTAATCTCTCGGATTTCAAAGCTTGACAAATCAATAATCTGATTACTCTTAATTCCGCTCTCGGGGTTCGTTACGTCACCTGTCAAAGCATTAAAACCATAGCCAAGGTAATCATCCTCTATAGCCATAGCTATAACTTCATCCTCGGCAAATACGCCTATACTTCCTATAGGCAGTGTCCCAATCATGACAACCGCCATGACTAATGCTAATAATTTCTTCCATGTTTTCATAGTATTACCGCCTCCTTATTGTTATACAAAGTATAACACAAATTTTACACTTATGTCAATATTTCTATACATATATTGATAATTAATTATCATATACTGCATGGTATACTAACAATGAGGTGAATACCATGATTACATTAGCAGACAGATTAAAAGAGCTTAGATTACGCAATAATATCAGTCAAAACGCACTTTCCAAAAAGCTTGAAGTTACCCGTGCAACAGTTAACGCGTGGGAAATGGGCATCAGCTATCCTAATGCGCAATCGCTCATTGAATTATCAAGGTTTTTCAAAACAAGTGTCGACTATATTTTAGGCTTAACTGATAACGAAACTCTTGATATAAACCACCTCACAAGCGAAGAAAAGGAAATGGTAATCAATTTAGTCAATTATTTTTCATCACTTCATCAAGATAATTAAAAAAATCGAGATTGCAAATTGTAAATTGCAATCTCGATTTTTTTAATTTAATTCCGCATTCTGCATTAATTCTACCGCTTTTACCGTATTAATCTTAGCCTTCTCACGGAACACTGTGCTGTTATCAGGGCATTCTTTGTTAAAAGCCTTTACAAGAGCTTCTCCCAGTTCTTCTTTTGTAACTGTTTCCACATCCACTTTATCACAAAGTCCAACATAGTCCATAAAGCCGTCAATTTTGGGGTCATAACGGAGCGCAACGGTTTTTACGCCTTCAGATACCGAATATATCATAGAGTGTAGACGCATTGCAACATTTAAATCCGCGCCCCCAATAATTCCGATAGCCTCACGGATTGAAACCTGACCTTGGGGTACAAAGGCTCTTTTTCCGATTTTTTTTGCAATCCTTTCTGAAATTGCCACATCGTGCGGATACTGCATCGGCACAAATATAACATTCATATCAAACCTGTCGGCAAAGTCGCTGATTGCGCTTGCCAAAGCAAGCTCAAAATCGGGAGCATTCTTTTTCCATTCTCTTACCGACACTGCAACATACTTGCCTAGCGGGATATTTTCCCTTTCAAAAAGCTTTGTAAGCTCGTTTTCGTTTGCGCCGTCAAGAAGCATAGCAGGGTCTGCAGTGACGCAGGTAGGAACTTTTACGCCTATATCACGCATGGCTTTTTCGCTGTCTGTATCCCTTAGTGTTATCTCATCCACACAATTATTTATCACATTTGCTGTCAGCTTGCGGTTAAAAGCACGTTTTACAGGGCCAAAGCCGTTGGCAAACTGCATTATCTTCACGTTACAGAGCTTTGCAAGCTTTATTACAGAAAGATAATACCACAAACTCTTACTGCTTGTTTCGTCCTGGAGCAAGCTACCGCCGCCGCTTAAAAGCACTTTTGCACTCTTCAAAGCTTTTATAAGTGCAAATACGTTGACTCGGTTTACCGCATCTGTACGGTAAATCTTTTTTGTTTCCTTAGGATTATGCGACAATACAAGCACTCTTGCGTTTTCCTTTTCTCGCTTGATGTCCTCACAAAGAGCCAACAGCAGTGCATCATCGCCATTATTGTTAAACCCGTAATAGCCCGACACTACAAAGTCATATTCCTTTTTGTCATGATAGTCCTGTATGATTCGCTCGTATATTTTTATATGCGTTTTTGCAAAATTTTCATTTGTAAAAAGTGTTGTAGCACGCGTTTTTATATTCTCACCCATTGAAGTGCGGTATTCCTTATCTAAAGCAAGCTCAATAATTTTGTCTGCCATTTCCAAATAATTACCGCTTTCAAAAAGTGCACCTGTTTCGCCCTCTACAACAAGTGACGGAATACCCCCAACCCTACTTGCAACCATTGGCTTACCCATTGCCGCACCTTCGAGCATGGAGTAGGGAAAGCTCTCACAAAGGGATGTAAGACAGTTGATGTCAATAGTGTTCAAAAATCCGTAAATATCCTTTTCATATCCTAAAAACCGGATTTTATCTTTGTAGCCTGTTTCTTCTGCAAGCCTCAAAAGGTTTTCTTTTTCGACACCGTCACCCGCAATCAAAAACTCTATATTATCATGTTTTTTTAAGACCTCGCCTGCCATTTTTACAAAAACGTCCACGCCTTTTACTATGTCAAAGCGTGCCGCAATGCCTACATATACCTTGTTTTTGTCATATGTAAAGCCATGGCTTGCACAATAGTCTTCTTTTTTTGTTGGTTCTTTCGGCACATGGGAAAAATCCATTCCGTTATATACTGTATGAATACGGTTAGGCTTAAAGCCGCGTTCAATCAGCATGTCCTTAAAATTATCGCTTACCGCTATATAATACGGGATTTTACCGAGTGCGTTTTTATTAAGGTTTGTGAACACCAGTTTTTTAACAAACTGGTCAAAGTCCAAAAGATAATCGCTGTGCACCGTTGTTATCGTGGGTATGTTGATTTTTTTCATCACAAAGCCTGCCACAAAATTGGCTCTTGCTCCATGCACATGAAAAACATCAAACCCCTCTTTATTAATCATATCTGCAATAGCATTAACAACAGATAAATCAAAACGGTTTTTTTGACGGAAAAGTACGCTGTCCACATCTTTCTCGAGTATTTCCTTATAAAAAACACCCTCCATAAGACAGCCTACTCTTACATCTGCCATATCTTTTAACTTGTCAATAAGCGAAAACAAATGTGTTTTTGCACCGCCACTGTCTCCGCCCGATATAAGATGAAGTACTTTCATAAAATCAAAACCTTTCAAAAAACCGTAGGGGCGACCATTGGTCGCCCGCTTTTAAAACCACTCAGCTTTTTTTGCAATACGTGTAATTGCCATGAGTAATCCCGGCACTACCCAAAACGCAAACATAACTCTCGGATAAAACCAAATGTATTCCGCACAGCACACAAAAGCTATACCGCCAAGTGCCGCTATACCTGCTATAGCAAAGGTTTTAAGCTCCTTTGTCATATGGCGCATAGCACCTGCCGCCTTTTTCACAGTGCCGAAAATGTATGCAAAAAATCCGATTGCACCAAGTATACCCATTTCAATAACTATTTCCATATAAAGCATATGGCTGTGAGGTGCAGTGATAGCAACAGGTGACGCATAGCCGGGATAAATCGTTCTGAACGATTCTGGTCCCAAGCCTATACCTGTTATGCCGTAGTCGCGCATCATATTAAGACAGCTTTCCCAGATGAAAAGTCTGTAAGAGTTCGATGAGTCTTCCATTGAACCTATTGTGAAAATACGGTTCATAATCGTCTCGGGAAGGAACGGCACCGCCGCTATAACAATAAATATGAGCGGAATAATAAGCCTCTTGTCATAAAGACAAACAAATATAATTGTACAAAGTGCAAAGCCTACCCAGCAGGAGCGTGAATATGTCATAGCCAATGCACCCACAACTGCCGCAAAGCCCAAGAACACCATAATTTTTGATGTGACTTTTTTTACTGACAGGAACAACGCCGCAAAAAACGGCAGGAACAAAATCAAAAGCTCTGCAAAGTTGTTGGGGTTTGCAAAGGTTGAGTATACTCGACCGGGCATACCCTCGTTAGCAGTTACGTCAACAAATTCCAAATCCACCTCAACACCGCGTATACCCTGTACGACACCCATTAGAGCAGCTATTGCCACAAAGGTAAGCACTATACTTAAAAATCTTACAAGCTTGTCACGACTGTCAACAGATGCGTACACGCTGTAGCAGATAATTATGCTTGCAAGCATGAAAAGTGCAATACGAAAAGCGTCGGAAAAATCATACGCTATCAAAACTCCCAGCACAATTGCAATCGTAAAAATAACTATCGCAATGCCCACGCCTTTTATGCTCTTACCACTAAGTTTCCCCGATGCCATGTTCATAACAGTCCATGCGCCGAAAAACAACGCCGCAATAAAAGCGTAAAGGTTGTTCCACATTTCGTGAGGCACAACAAACATGCCACCTATAAAAAGAGCAAGGAAAGTATCTATTGCCAAAATGCCGTTTTTCTGCAAGGCTTCAAAAACCCACAAAGAAAGTGAGTTGTCAAAAATTTTCTTAGTAAATTTCTGCAGTTTTTCAACTATATTAAGTACAAACTGCCATATACGTTCCAATATACCGTAAAACAGTGAGTGGTCATATTTACCTGCAGCATAATCTTTCCCAAGCCACCCGTAAAATTTACTCTCTGTTGCCTTACGGCTCAAAAAATCCGAAAAATTAAGTAATCCTCTTACTATAGCACTGTTTTTGACACTTTTAACCAAAAACGAAAAGAAAGTTGAAAGAAGATACCATGTGAAGGAACGTGAAATCATCATATCACCCCGTTTTCACATTTTTAATCTATCAGTCAATTTTTTCAATCTTTGATACTCTGCCAAAAACCTTGGACTTACCAACTCTGATTGTAATGGAGTGACCAACACCATACTTGGAAGAGTCAACAATCATACCAAAATCATAATCCTTAGCTTCAACCTCTGTCACAATTGTCGCACTCTTGTAGCCGGGCTTTGTCGTCTGCACGTATTCACCCATGTCATTAACGCCGTAGGATACAGACGGAGCAGATGTGATGCTTGTTACAACGCCGAGGTCTGTGTCCTTCTGTTCGTCAAGCACCTTGTCGCCTGCCTGAATAATATCAACTGCAAAATCGGGGCTTTCTTCGAGGAAATATTCAACACGGTATGTGGATGTATTGCCACCCGAAAGACCGCCGCCTAAAACCTGAAAACCTACAAATGCCACCGCACATACTATAACAAGTATGATAACAGCATCTACAATATTGAACTTAAATTTCTTATTACCTTCCATTTTTTAATCCTTTCCGTGCTCTGCACATTAAAAATATTTTGTATATGTTTCTTCCAATAAAACATCAAGATTGAATTTTTCAAGTGCTGCCCGTCTGGCATTTTTCGAAAAATTTTCATAAAGGTTTTTATCTGTCATCATTTTATTAATTGCCTGAGCCATAGCTTTTGTATCGCCATAGGGCACCAATATACCGCAGTCGGTTTCACTGTTTATAATATCCGAATTACCGCCCACATCTGTTGCAACAACAGGCAGCGCACTGTCTAGTGCCTCAAGTATTGCAAAGGACAATGCCTCATAGCATTTTGCACTGTTTACGTACAAATCACTCATTTTAAGGATTTCGGCAGCATCCTTTCTGAAACCGAGCTGTTTTATCTCGTTTTCAAGTCCCAGCGATTCAATCTGCTTTTTAATATCGTCAAACAGCTCGCCGTCACCCATAAACAGCACCACAAACTTTTTATCAGTCATCTTTTTCAGTTCATTAACACTGTTTGTGAAATAATCAAGCCCCTTTGCCATATGGTATCTTGAAAGAGTACATATCACAAAGGTGTCGGGATCAATGCCCAGTTCTTTGCGTTTTTCATGGTTTTTCACAACATTTTCCGACGGACGGATGCCGTTGAATACTACGTCAATCTTATCTTTGGGCACACCGTTACCGACCAAAAGCTCCTTACCGTTATTGCATACTGATATAATCTTGTGGTTGTGCTTTGTGAGCATTTTATTTGTTATTTTCCAGAGTAATGACGTTTTAAGTGTCAGATGACAGGTGTACACAACCCTTGTTCCCGAATAATATCGCCTTGACAAAAGAGCAATATAGTTTTCTCTGGGATACTGAGTGTGTATAACGTCAATATTGTTTTCGCGGCAGATGTCAGCAATTTTCTTTGCCGCTTTCAAATCAAAGGGATGCTTCATAGTCACGCGGAAGCTTTCAATTCCCATTTCTTCCATTTGCTCGCTGAGAAGTCCCGGTTCGGAATATGCAAAATAACATTTTGTGTTTTTCTTTTTAAAAGTATCAACAAGGTTGTATACGTATTTTTCGGTACCTGCCTTGCCTGCATGATTAATAAGATACAAAACCTTTAACTTAGGCAAATCTTTTCTCTCCTCACGGAATTTGATTATTTTTGCAGGTACACCGCCCACAACTGCAAAGTCGGGTACATCACGTGTAACAACCGCACCTGCACCAATTATAACACCGTTGCCGATTGTAACGCCCGGCAAAATCGTTGCATTTGCACCAATCCAGCAATCGTTGCCGATTGTAACCTTTTGTTTTGGTGCTGTTTGAAGCCTCATGGGCTTATAAATATTTTCGGTTTCGTGGTTTTGTGTAAAAATACTCACACCCGGGCCCATCATAACATCATCACCTATAGAAAGCGGGCCCGATATACGTGCGTTAAGACCGATAGCACTATTGTTGCCTATCTCAATTTCACGTCCGCCTCCTAGGAACGCACCATGCTCAATATTCACATTTTTACCGCAGGACTTAAACATTCCCTTAGCACAAAGCCCTCTCAGCTTGCCGCTTCCTAAGCTGTAGGGCGAAAAGCTCCCCGGCAGATGCCTTGCAAGAAAATAATAAGTCACATACGAAACTGCATAACCTATCTTACTCATTGTTTTCCTCTTTTCAGGATTTTTGCCGTAAACTGAGTTACGGGCTTTATTTTAAGTATAACAGCCATTATATAATATACAACAAGACCTGCACCCACAGGCACAAAAAGCCTTACTGCACGCATTATGAAGTCACCCGTTTCGGGGATTACAAAATTAAGCCCCTCTACCACACAAAGCATAACCAATGACGCTATAATGCTTTTTAAAATAGTCACTCCAAGACCTTTTGCAAAGACGCCTACTTTTTTGCGCATAGATACCAACAGTACGCCACAGCCTACAAGGCACGCTAATGAATATGCCAACGGTATGCCATATACGCCTATCTTGTCAGACTGTATAAACACAAGGCTGAGCACAATATTTACGCTCATTATTACAACGCCGTTTACCGCGCTTATTTTTGTATTGCCCAAAGAATAAAATGCACGGTCAAGAATTTCCTTAAAACCTATACCCAACAAGCCTATTGCGTAGGCACAAATGAGCATTGCACCCTTTGAAATATCATCAGGGCTGATTTTACCCCACGCGGATATAAGGTTGAGAAGAGTTTCTCTCACGCTGATAAATCCAAATGTCATCGGAATAAGAAGTGTGCTCACACTCATAAGTATCCCGGAAAGAGAATCTTTGTATTCTCCCATGTTGCCGCGTGATACGCTCTCTGTAAGACGGGGATAAATAACAGCAGTTACTGAATATACAAACGCAAGAACAAGCTGAATAGTTATATTCTGCACAAACACAAAGAGCGTTACTGCTGTGGGGTCAATGTCTGCAACCATTGTATTGTTATAAAGCATATTAATCTGATATGCTCCCACGCCCAAAAGCACGGGCACGGTCATTTTTGCCGCTTTTATAATATCGGGGTGATTAAATTTTACTTTAGGTGTATACCTGTACCCCTCCTTAATAAGTGGCGGAATAAGTATAATCGCCTGAAGCGAAAGACCTATAACCGTTGCTATAAGTAAACCCTTAACGCCCCATTTGTCACCAAGAAACAACGTATAAAAAATCACAACAAGGCTTGACGGCACGCTCACAAATGCAGGGAGCTTGTAACGTCCTACTGCCTGTAGCATCCCTTGAAAAATATAGTTAAGCGCGTAAAAGAACATGACAGGCATAACCGTCATAAGTGCCATAACCGCAAAATCATAAGTTTCCTTTGTTTCTGCATAGCCCGTAAACTTAGGCAACACAAAGGAAAGCCCCAGTCCCAATACAACAAGCACGCTTGTGAGTATAAGTGAAATGCTTATAATATTGTCGGCAAAGCTTTTTGCTTCTTTTTCTTCGCCTATTGCACGGTGTCCTACATATATAGGTATAACAACAGTCGAAAGTGCCGTACCGATACTTGTAAAAATGATGTTAGGCACATTTATCGCATAAGAATAAATATTCAGATATAAATTGTCTGCCCCATAGTGTGACATGTACACTTGATTTCCCACAAGGCTCAAAAGCCTTGAAAGAACCATGATGACCGCCACGGACGACACCGCCCCGAGGATGTTTTTCTTTTCTTTCACTTATTACGCCTCAAGCTTTCCAAGTAACATTTTCTTTAACAACCTTTGCAGGGTTGCCTGCAACAAGACACCTTGCGGGAACGTCACGCGTTACGACGCTTCCTGCTGCGACAACGGCACCTTCGCCGATTGTAACACCCTTTAAAACGATGCTCCTTGCACCAATCCATACTCTGTCCTCTATAATAACAGGCTTTATTACCTCACTGTCACTTTCAAATGCGTGATAATCACGGTCTAAGATATTGCAGTCCCAGGCAATGTTAACGCCGTTCCCGATTTTAACCATTTCGCCCGAGTGGATTTCGGTTCTGTCACCAATGTACGAATTATTGCCGATTTCGATTTTACCGCCGTATGCACTAAGCTTGACATATCTGTGCAACAAAACTCTGTCACCAAGTGTAACCGTGCCGTTATTTTTCATAACACGGACCCCTTTTTCAATACGCAAAAGCTTTCCGGATTTGTTGAATTTCCATTTATTAAGAATCCCTCTTATAACTGCACATCCGTTTATAAAAACATCTTTAACATTCATACTCAATTCTCCCTAAAGCCCACAATAATCCTATTTTAGTAATTATATCATATTGTGTTTTTTTAGTCAACAAGCCTTTTCTTTTGCACAAAAGTATGTTATACTCTCATAGGAAAGGACTGATGTGATGAAAAAATTATTTGCTGCCATTATGGCAGGTGTACTTATGCAAAGTACGGTTTATGCCGAAACTATATATGAAAATACCGTTACTACCCCCATAACAACAGGTTTAACACACCAGAGTATTGATATTTTCACCGACACAGGCTGGCGCAAGGCAGACGTTCTGCGTGTTGACCTTACCGATGAAAACCTTGAGTTAAAAGTATTGACCTCTCCCGACGGTACGGCTCATCTTTCAACCGTAAAGGATATGGCTGAGCACTACGGCACAAAAGCGGCTGTCAACGCTGACTTTTTCAACGTTCAATCGGGCGAAACCAATATGCTCGGTATGGTTTATCAGAACGGCGAGCTTATCTCCACTCCGTCAAAGGACAATTTTGTATCCTTTGCCGTGACCGAAAACAACGAGGTGATTTTTGATTATTTTACCTTTAAAGGTACTCTTTATGCCGAAAATACATCCCTCACAGAATATGCCGAGGGCGAGCTTTATCAGATTAACAAAGTTCCCGTAACAAACGGCGGTATAACTATGATAACCTCTGCATGGGGTGACGGTGTGACTGTTCCCGACTATACCTATGCAATGGTGTGCGAGCCCGGCGAAGAGGCAGACACATACCGCATGACGGGCTTTTCCTGGGGTGCTGAAAAGGTTATTATACCCGAGGGTGGTGCTGTATTTACGGCAAATTATTCGGTAAATGCTTTTCTTAACGCCAATTTTGCAATTGGTGATATAATCCGTGTCGAAACAAGTATTTCCCCCGACACAGATGCAATATACGAAGCGTCGGGTGGCAACACGCTTATTGTAAAGGACGGCGAGGTTTGTGAATTCACAAGCAACATTACAGGCAAGGCACAGCGCACGGCTATGGGACTTTCCAAATCAGGCAAAACGCTTGTGCTTGTAACTGTTGACGGCAGGCAGACTGACTGCAAGGGCTTTGACCAGACGGAGCTTGCCGAGTTTATGATAGCCTTAGGCTGCGATAGTGCAATCAATCTCGACGGCGGCGGAAGTACCACTATGGTAACTGAGAATCGCTTTACAGGTGAGGCGAGCATAACAAACGAGGTTTCCACTCCCAGAAAAGTGTCTACCGCAATAGGTATACTTTCGTATCATGATTTCACTGACCCGTATGAGGCTGACATGAAACTTTCGTCAGATACTATTATCCCCGGCGACAGCGTATCTGTTTCGTCCGTTTTCTACGATGAAAATTACAACATACTCCCCTTAGAGGAAGGCGACGTAAAAATATACTGCTCCGACGTAGAAAGCAGGGTTGAAGAAAACAGTGTAACATTATCTTCTCCGGGCACTCACACAATCCGCTGTGAATATGACGGTATCTATGTAGAAAAGGAAATCACCGTCCTCGACGATATTTTTGCTATCAATATTTATCCCGAATCGGTTTCCACAATTGAAAAAGACCGTTCGTTTACAGTAACCGCATATGATAAGAGTGGTTTTTCCGCTGCTATCCCGCCGTCACTCGTAAATTTTGAAGTGACAGGCGACGTCACAATGGACAAAAACACTGCTAAAAAAGGCGAAGGCAGCGGCACTGTTACCGCAGTTTATAACTCTCTTACCTCCACAGCAGTTGTAAACGGCAATTTGTATGACCGCCCCGAGGATATAAGTATTCCCGATACTTTTGAAGGCTTTATTGAAGATGGTGAAAAAATCACTATTACGGGCTTTATCGAAGAGCCTTCTAACCTCATAGGTCGATTCAGTGTAAAAGAACGCCTCTCCGACCTTATCACAAGAGGGGATGTATATGCTCTTTCATCTGAAAACTATGACCCATGGGACATGTTTACCGTTTACCGCAAAACTGACGGCTTTACAGAAAGAGTTATTGACGATACAAAAGTCATAACTCTCTCTAATACAGTGACAAACTCAATCCGCCTTACGGATTCCACCGCATGGGGCAAAATCAAAACCGTATGTGAAACAATCACTCAAAAGAACATAGTGTTCATTATGAATAAACCCATATATTCCTCAAACCAAGGCGAAAGACTTGTATGGGATTATTACATGAAAATGCTCACTGACAAGGGCGTAAATGTTTTTGTTGTTTCAAGCGGTACAAAGAGCGAGGCAACTGTTGAAAACGGCGTAAGATATCTTTACATTGGCTCTGTAGGCGAATGTGATAACCAATCCTTTGAATATTCTCTTAACGCATCAAAGCCACTTACTATATCGTTTTCATCAGATGAAATCCGCTACACATTTGAAAATCCTGAAAATATCACAACAGAGGAAAAGAGTGCCGAATAGGCACTCTTTTCCTCTGTTATTCTATAATATTAAGAATTTTTTCCTTGCTTCTGTCAAGCTCTTCAACGTAGCCTTTTATTATGTCTTTGTCCCGCGTTGCTTTAATGCTCTCGTTAACCGCATATACCACACTGCCGGAAATCGCCAGCATAACTACAGCCAAAACAGCTGCCCACACCCAAGATGTTATAAAAAACATTATAAAAAATACTATCACACTCAGGCAAAGCGGCAAAAACCGTCTCACATTTTTGTTTATGCCCTTTGGCTCTTCATAATGCTTTATTGTAAGGTTCTCCAGCACATCGCAAATTTTTCTGCCTGAGCGAGGGTACTTATCACAGTAAAGTATCATCCACCTGCCTGCATCTTCTTTTTCATTGCTCCAGATGACCATTGTTCTGTCCAGTATTTTATTTGCCACATCTATTGTAGGTTTCTCCTCCTTTGATGCGGCTATCATGCTTTTTGAAAACTTTTCGGTAAAAGTTGACCATACTTTTTCAAAGGATTTCTTGTCCAGTGCCATTATCACACCTCTTTGAGCTTGATATCGATTTCTTCTTCGAGAGCTTTAAGTGCCGTTTTTCGTCTTTTCAGGTCAGATATATCCATTCTGATATTTTCCACCCTGGTTTCAACAAGCAACTGTCTGCCCTGTTCGTTATCAATTTTTTTATTTACCTCTCCTTGATAAAGGATAACATATCTGTCGATTTCGTTTTTGATACACTCACGCATTGAGCATATGTAGTTATCAAATGCAATTATAGCTTTCTGCACCATGTCACCAAGATATTCTCCCAACGAATCGCCAAGCTTCATTTTTGCATTATTCTTAAGCTGTGCAAGCTGTAGCATGGAATGTGTATCACGGTGAATATTTGCAAATGTTCCGAAAAATCTTCCTGTTTTCGTGTACTGCTCTTTTTCCAGCTCAAGTGCAATATTGCGTGCACGGTTCGTAATACTTGCGTTTTCTTCGCTTATTTGTGCACGAGGCAGGGAGTATGATTTTTCCGGCACAACAACGCCCAACACTTTAAGGTTATCAAAGGTTTTTTCAAACTCGTCTTCAAAAATTTGCATTTCACCACGGAACCATTCTGCGCTCTTGTAATATACATTATCCGCATTCTGCAATATGGTATTTGCCGCCCTTATACAGTCAGGAGCAAGGCGCGTACCGATATAGTCCATTAAGCTGTCGTTTGTAGGCATATTGTCAATGGTTTCCACAATCATGTTCTGATTGTAAAAGGATATTTTATAAAGCTCACTTAAAAACTCTGCTCTGTGTTTCTTTGCTGTTATATCAAAGGCACTGACCCTGTCCTTTTTCTGTTTTTCCACAAAATTAGCCAAGGTTTCACTTTTTGAATCCAGTATATCCTCAAGTTCTTTTTCGTAAGACTTAAGTATCTCATTAATCTGCTCGCTTATATATGTATACATGTCATCTATAAGCTCTGTCATGCTGTTTGACTGGTTCATAATTCTGCGGCTTGCAAGATGCTTCATCATGCGGCTTTCGCTACTAAGACACACATCCTTCATACCGTCAGTTGCGCCTTCTTCAAACGCCGTAGACACATAAGGCAACACTATAGGGTTTTCGATGTCAAAGGTCTGCATAAGCTTTACCTTTACGTATTCAATAACCCTTTCTCTTTCCTTTTCACGCACCAGGTCAATTTTTGTCACAACAAATATACACCCGTCCAGCACATCAGACAAGTTATCCTCAACAAAAAGGCATAACGACTCAGGCAAAGGCTTTGTTGCATCCACAAGCACAATCGACAAATCTGAAAACTCTTTAATTGTTTTAACAGTTACGTCCTCGTGCCATGATTCCAGTGCATTTGTACCGGGAGTATCAATAATACGGATACCTTTTTTGAGGTTTTCAGAGGGCATAAAAACGTTTATTTTTTCAAGATTTTTCCCCACGTGTGAATCGGTGGAATAAAACCCCAGCTTTTCACTAAGCTCTTCAACAGTCCCAAATACGTATTCTTCGCTATGTCCGTCCTTAAAAACAAGTCGCATCTTATAGTCATCACCGTATTCAATAACTGTCGATGCCACAGTTGTACCCTGCATTGCACTTGATGAAAGCACCGGCATACGCACAATAGCGTTGATAAACGTACTCTTACCCGTGCTGAACTCACCAACAACGCTCAAATTAAGCTTTTCGTCCTCTTCCTTTGTACGTATGCGTGACAAAAGTGACACAAATCTCCCCTTTGCCTCCTCGTCCCAGTTATACTTATAAATAAGACGTTCCGCAAAGGTAATATGACTTGCGATATCGTTTTTTTCTTCAAGGTCTCTTGCCGTAAAAAATGTTTTTTTAGGTGTATACATAAAAACCTATCCTTTAATAAGTGACCCAATCAGCACGTCGAGTCTGTTTCTGATTTTTTTCAGTTCTTCCTCGCACTTACAGATTGCCGCTTCTTCATCAGCAATCCTTTCCTTGCCCTTTTCCATATCTTCAATAATGCGGGCAATCTGACTGTCACATTCTTTTATTTTTGCATCAAGGGCAGAGGATATATTCCTTATTACGCCCTCAAAGCTCTTTGCAGATGTATTTACAATTCTTGCGGTGGTTTCGTTTGACGCTTTATCTACGCCACTTATTATTTCATCCGCAAGTGTTTCTTTAATCTTTTTCACCGCTACCGATTCGTCACCGAATGGCACGCCGAAAAGCTTGCTTGTTATAGCAGTAAGAATAACAAAAGGATTAATCGCCGAAAACGCTTTTATAAGAACATCACCAAGACAATTCATTGCAAAGCTCTTACCCAGTTTTTCGGTAAAGTTATCTGTCATAGAAAGATGCGGTGCATCAAAACTGCCGTCTTTGATATACTCTACCGCAGAACGATTCACGCCCTCTGCCATTTCTCTGCCCGACACCGAGCTTGATACATTGTCAACGTCTGTAAGAATATCTAAAATCTGTTCATCAACGCCTTCAAAAATCTCCTCTGCCTGTCTGCTTATAAAAGGCACAAGTACTTTTTCATTCCAGAAAGCCTGATACTTATCAATCTCTTCTGCGATAAAGTCGCTCATTTCCTTTACTGCCATATTGATTTTATTTTTAGAGGGAAGCATCCCCACATTTATTTTCGGTTTGTACCCCTCAAGCCATATGGGCACATGGGTACAGATTGTTCTGTAGTTATTTTCAATCAGTCTTTCAAGCTCTGGCTTCATTCTGTTAACCTTGAGCGTCATCTTTGTTTCAAACTGATTTTTCTGTATGGTGAGCATATCGAGCTTGGGCTTTGCCTTTTCGTAGCGAGCTTTAATCTCCTCAAGCGGTGCATTTAAAATTCTTCTCTGGTTTACAACGGCTTTTCCCAGTGCATCCTCTTCGATTATACGCCTTAACTCTTTTGCAGGTCTGATAAGCTTTACCGCACCACGTCGCACGGTCAGATACTCTGCCAAATTTTCCTCAAATGGCATCATCCCCGAGCTAGCAAGAAGTGCATTATCTTTTTCCATTTTGCCGTCCAAAGCGTTGCGCGCCGATACAAAAAAGATTTCCTTATCAGTAAAGGGCGACAGCTTTTCCTTGGCAAAACGTCGCATACCCACTCTGTCCTCTTCTTTTTTTACAAGGTCAAATCTGTTCACCACAAAATACGGCTCATCAAATCCCTGTGCTTTGAGATTATTCTCCACAAAGTTCATTTCCTCACGGGTACATATTGCCTGTGCATTTAAGACAAATAAAATCGCATCCGCACGGGTAAGATATTCCATAGTTACTTTTGTTCTTGTAGCATGCTCGTTAAGACCGGGTGAGTCGATAATCTCCACGCCGTTTTCCAAAAGCTTTAAAGGCCAATATAGTTCAACCTTGCTGTATGGACTTTCTAAAAGCATTTCTGAGGGGTCTTTACCTATGGGTATAACAACATAATCCTCGATTTCGTCATACTCAATCCTGAGCGGAGGGACAGAGGCATACATATGCCTATCCATATGCTCGAGTGCCTTCTTTGGTATTTCAGAAGGCATTTTTCTCGGGAGCGGATTTTTAAAATGAAGCACAGCCTTTTTTTCGCTTGCGTATTTCACCTCGTTTATAACAGCCGTACACGGCAGGGCATACGCAGGCAAAATTTCCTCTCCCAAAAAAGAGTTGATAAACGTGGATTTTCCGTTTTTAAAAGTACCCACAACCTGTATTTTGAAATTATCCTTATCAATTTTTCTGCCGACTTTTTCAAGGTTTTGCTTGGCTTTATCCATTTTAAGCTTTTCCAATATGTCGGCAGTTTGTCCTACAAGCTCTACAAACTCTTTTCGTTTCCTTTTGAAAGAGGCATATTTGTCGCTATATACAGTGCTCATTTCTTATTCCGCCTATCATTAAATCTTCAATAATTCATAAGCTATTTTTTCAAGCTCATTAAGGTTTGCTTTTAAGGTGCTTGTCGTGTTTGCATCGGGCTTTTTAACACTGCGCTCAATAGCCTCGCCTTGTGCTTTAAGCCATGCTTTCTCTGCCTTTTCGGCTTCTTTGAGTATATCCGAATAAATAATCTTTACCTTCTTTTCGCTCTCTATGATGCTGTCATTTGCAAGCTTTTCAACGTGACTACCCACAACGGATTTAAGGGTTTCTCGCTGACTTTCAAGCTTTGACTTAAAAACATTTTCTGAGATAAGAGACGAACCTGTACCAAGACCCAGTGTTGCCACAACACCGATAACGCCAAGACCCAGACAGTTAAGGGCAATAGAACCACCGATACTGAGTGCCGTACTGCCTATTTTTGCGGCGGTTCTCTTTTTGTCAAGATTTTCAAACTTCATATCCGAAACAGGCTTTACGTCCGAAAACGCATTTTTGTCCATAACTGTTTCGCGCTTTACTGCCACCTGTGTTTTAAAATTCTTTTCAAGGTTTGCATTAAACCAGCGTGCGTCCTCACCTATTATACGTCCAAGGGTGTTTTCAACGCTTGTAGCCGCATTACTAAGCTCCACCTTAACACGGTAGGGATAATCCTCTCTCCACCATTTTTCGGGGTTTGCTGTATGAGAAGCTTCATACTGCAATCTCTCCTTCGCAGTAGTTACACATTCACCAAAGCGCGTCATCAGCTGGTCATAGCATTCATTGCTTCTTGCCAAAAGCTGTAATCTCAAATCTTCCCATGCAAGGTGTGCGCTCTTAAGCTTGTCCTTTTTCTCTTCAATAAGCTCGTCACGCTTCTTCTCGTCGGAAGAAACAATTTCAAGCTCTTCGTTAACCGTTGCAATTGCTCTTTGAATTACAGTTTCGGTTTTTGAAATTATCCAGTTATTCGTAAGGCTGACTCTTTCTTCATCGCGCATCCATTTTTCAATACAGCTCTTCACCTTGTCCATACCGAAAATGTTTTTGTATGTATCGTCTGTCATTTCAACCTGATAAGGCACAAAAACAGGGATATTCATATTCCAGAGCTTTAAGCGGTTTATAACAAAATCTACAACCGACTTACGCTGCTTTAACGGCACCTGATCAAGCTTTGTGATTATAAGCATAAGGAAAGGTGTTTTTTTGGCAATAAGTCTTTGCTCAATAAAAAGCTTTTCACTCATACTAAGTGCCGCAAGTGCACTTATTGTTATTATTGCACCGTCACTTCGTGTAAGTGCGTCACCGATAACAGCTGCACGGTCATCCTCAAGGTCGCCTGCACCGGGTGTATCGTTGATTTCAAGACCCATATCTTTGAGCCAAGGGTCATTAAGACCCACTATTACCGTGCCTGTAGGGTCGGGTGCACCAAAGTTTTCAGCAACTAACCCCGCCCATGACTTATCACCTACGGGATACGTGCCTACCTTTTTGCCGGTTTTGTCAAAGTGCACCATTATCTCAGCTTCATTGTAGCGTATGCGTGTGAGCATTGCAGTAGTGGGCAAATCGCCAACAGGCAAAATTTCTCTTCCCATAAGAGAATTCACAAAGGTGCTCTTGCCCTTACTGAATTCGCCTACAACTGATACTGTAAAGCGTTCGCTTTTTGCATCCTGTACAATACGTTCAATCTCGCTTACGTATGTGCTCTGACCTGTTTTTTCCAAAACAGCCTTTGCCTTTTCAACCACATCTCTGACCTTGCCTTCAATTTCCAGAGAATGTTTTACAGGGCGCACAGAGTGCGCCCCGGGTTTATTCTCATTTACTTTTACAGTTTCGGCAGGCTTTTCGGACGGTTTAGATACCTTTTTACGATTTTTGAAAAAGTCCGTTTTTACTATCTTTTCTGCCATAATTACACCTCTGTTAATTCAGATACTTATCATAAAAGTCACGATCAATTACCTTGTAAATGGGAAGAATAGAAGGTTCTACCATAATCTTCAAAAGTTCACTGAACTTTCTGTCGTCCTCTTCTGTGTAATCGTCACCGTACAAGAGAGCATTGGAAACCTTGTCATACATGCCCATAAGCTCGTCACGCTTTTCGTTATATTCCTTCTTGGAAAAACTCTTTACGGCTTCATGACGGAACAAGCCTACAGGATTGTAGAAATGTACGTTTTTAAATCTGTCATTCATTGTGAGGTCTTCAAAGCCCACAATTCTGCCTTCGGGCAAAAGCACTGTCACAACGTATCTTATAGGATACACAAGTGTCTTGTCTACTTCTCCTGTTACCTTGTACTTAAGATACGGAATTTTAAGGCATAAGCGGTCATTTACAATCTGCAAAACAGGAAGACCCGCCGTATAACCCAAGGGCATAGCACATTCAAACAAAAAGTTGCTTGTTTTAAGTGTATTAATAAGACTCTTTATATCAATCTTTTTACTCATTACCCTCACTCCTTATCAATTATCTATACATTCAATCATTACACAACCGCCGTCTTCCCACGCATCGCAGAATACGTCCATAGGCACCATCATGCCACGACCGTCCGGATGACCGGAATCGTTCAAAATAACCATCGGATTGTCGGGGTCAGAGTTATCAATACCGATAACTTCTATAGCATGGTCAACACCGTCGCCGGGAGAATATGCGTCTGTTTCGCCGTACCAGATTTCACCAGAGTCAACAGCAACAATTACTCTGCCGCCTTCACTGAGTGCTTCTTCAATATCGTCTACAGTGTTATTAGACGTAAATTCGTTTTCAACACCGTAATAATTAAGCATCTTATTCATATGAATCATAGGAGTACCGTGCTGTTCACTGAACCAGCCGTTTTCTTCGGCAATATCAGCCATTTCTTCCATGTCGATATCCTGTCCTGTAAATTCATCAATAACAAATTTCTGTGAATAAAGAGCACATCTTTCTGTGGGGCCCTGCCATTCCCATTCGTCCAAAGCTTCATCGGGGTCGCCGATTATACCTTCGTCACTGCCGTTGGGGGCATAGTTTTCAAAATCACCGTCAGCAGGCGGGAAAACATATTCCTCGTCTTCAATTTCTTCCATTTCGACTTCATATTCATCGTCATCGTCAACGATAACTTCTCCATCCATATTCTTTTCTTCGTATTCGTCAAAATAACCATCGCCGTCGGTATCAACTCTTACAACTTCGGCATCTGTATAGCCGTCACCGTCTGTATCAACCCACATTGTTTCCTCAATCCTGTCGATTGTACCGTCAGCGTTTTCATCTGTCATAACAACGCGTGTGTCTTCAACGCCGTCGCCGTTACTGTCAAGCATGCTTGTTGTTTCAACTCTGTCATACTTGCCGTCTGCATTGTCGTCCACAGCTATAATAACGCTTTCTTCGTAGCCGTCGCTGTCAAGGTCAACGCTCTGCTCTTCCACAACTTTATCGGGAGTACCGTCGCCGTCAAGGTCATATATATAAAAGAAAGAGTCTCTTCTTCCGTCGCCGTCACGGTCAACATGCTGCACTGTATTCACGCTGTCAACCACACCGTCAGCGTTTTCGTCCACAGAAAATACCTGTGTATCACCCATGCCGTCGCCGTCCATGTCAGCCCAGTGCATTGTTTCAACTCTGTCTGCAATACCGTCAGCGTTAGAGTCAAGAGTATATGTAGCACTTTCAGCTTCGCCGTCGCCGTTATAATCATTGACAACATATTGCTCTACGCTGTCAACATAGCCGTCTCCGTTTGTATCAGAAAAATATGTAGTAGTTTTTGTTTCGTATATACCGTCGCCGTCATAGTCAACTGAAACAACAGTCTCGTCAATTATACCGTCCGCGTTATAGTCATATTCTTCAAGCCTTGTTTCCATTCTGCCGTCAAGGTCGTTATCGCCCTCGGACATTCTTGTTTCCGCATAGCCGTCGCCGTCATAATCATACATAACACCGCTGTAATCTGCAACACCGTCACCGTTTACGTCGGTATACAATTCAATAGTTTCGTAATGACCGTCACCGTCAGTATCATAGCTCATTGATTCCGTATCAATAATACCGTCACCATCTGTGTCCATATATGCCTGTTCAAAAAAACCGTCGCCGTCGTTATCTACGCTTACTGCATCGATAATGCCGTCACCGTCAGTGTCAATGCCTTCCGTTATTGCGTTAGGGTCAAGATTAAGGTTATCAAAATCAAACATTTTTTCTCCTCCTTGTTAAAATCTACCTATTATATATTTTAACACGAATTTCCCTTTTTTTCAACATATAAAATCAAAAACATCCGCTCATTTTATGGACATTTTTTCATTTTTGTGCTATACTCAGTTTAAGTTTTTTATTTTTGGAGGTTTACAACATGGCATGGTACGATGAAGCCATATTTTATCACATTTATCCACTTGGGCTTACAGGTGCTGAAAAGCAAAACTCCTACACCGAGCCCAATCACCGTTTAAGAGATGTTTTTCCTTGGATAGACCATATCAAAGAAAGCGGATTTAATGCAATATATATAGGCCCTCTTTTTGAGTCTGTGGGTCATGGTTACGAAACCACTGACTACAAAAAGTTGGATTCTCGTCTTGGAGATAATGCCGATTTGACAGAGTTTGTCTCTATTTGTCACAAAAAAGGCATCCGTGTTATTTTGGACGGCGTTTTCAACCACACAGGACGTGACTTTTTCGCATTCCAAGATATTAAAAGCAACCGCGAAAACTCCCCCTATAAGGATTGGTATTGTAACGTAAACTTTTGGGGCAACAATGAATATAACGACGGTTTTTCTTACGATAACTGGGGCGGTTACAACTTACTTGCAAAATTAAATCAGCACAACAGTCATGTGCGCGACTATATTTGCGATGTCATCCGCTTCTGGGTTAAAGAATTTGACATTGACGGCATCCGTCTCGATGCGGCAGATGTGTTGGATTTTAACTACATGCAAGCTCTTCGTGCTGTTGCAAACGAAGTAAAAGAGGATTTTTGGCTCATGGGCGAGGTTATCCACGGCGACTATTCCCGTTGGGCAAATGACGGCACACTCCACTCCGTTACAAACTATCAGCTCCATAAAGCACTCTACTCCGGTCATAACGACCACAACTTTTTTGAAATTGCCCACACGGTAAAACGCCTTAATGATATGTTCGGCAGCAAATTAAAGCTTTATAACTTTGTCGACAATCACGATGTTGAACGTATTTATACAAAGATTAAAAACAAAGCTCACTTTAACCCTGTGCATATTCTTTTGTATACTCTCCCGGGTATACCCTCGGTTTATTACGGTTCGGAGTTTGCTATAGACGGCAAAAAGGAACGTCATTCCGACGATTCCCTCCGTCCTTACCTTTCATATAAGGAGTATTCCGAAAAAGCTAAAACAAATGAATATGTTAAGCTTATTTCTGCTCTGGGCAAAATCAGGCAGAATACACCTGCCCTCTCCTACGGTGACTACAAAGAGGTTAGGCTCACCTGCGAGCAGTATGTATTTAGCCGTACATTAAACGGTGAAAGCATATTTGTAGCAGTGAACAATTCAGATAACGATGCTACCCTCTCCTTCCCTGCACCGGCAGGCGAATACCAAGGTGCACTTTTTGGCACTAAAGCAAAATCAGATGGCAGTCTTAACATAACAATCCCGGCAAACTCCGGCGAAATCTGGATTCTTACAGGTTCTGCAAAAGCGGTAACACCTCTAAAACCAATCATCGCCCCAAAAACGAAGCCCATTGAGTCTGCCGAAAAAGCAAAAGCCCCCGAGATTGTACCCCAGACAAAACCCGAGGTTAAAAAAGTCGAGATTAAAAAGTCGATCCAAGTTCCCACTAACAAATACTACGAAGACATGAGTGTAGAAGAACTACAGCAGACTATCCTCAATAAAATGGCTAAAAACGGTCCCGTCACAGACTATATGAAAAAAACAGTATACGACAACAACCACCACGGTTCCCTTGTAAACTGGGCAAGAAGCTTCAACTAAACAACACAAAAGGCTGAACGAAAGTTCAGCCTTTATTTTTTAGCATATTTCTGTATTCAGTTGGCGGCAAACCCTTTTGCTTTTTAAAGATACGTGAAAAATACAGCTGATTGTCATAACCTACAATGGATGCAATTTCATTAACTGAATAATCGGTTGTTTCCAAAAGTATCTGCGCGTTTTCTATCCTTAAGGAAAGAATATATTGCATAGGAGATACACCTGTTACCTGTTTAAAGCTGCGCATAAACCAGCTAACGCTCATGTGTCTCGATTGAGCAAAATCAGCAATATTAATTTCTTCACTGTAATGCTCAAAAAAGTATTTTCGTGCATATGCTATCTCTGCCTGCACAAAGCTGTTCATGGCAGGTTTTCTTTCAATCCTTGTTCTTTGCACAATCAATAAAAGCTGCCTTAAATACATTTCTACCATTTCTTCATATCCTACAGGACATGTTCTGAACTCATGTATCATATTGTTGAAAAGCGTTTTGTATTCTTCACTCGAACCCGAATAAAAAACATTGCCCTTTAAAGGAATATCAAAATGCCTAAGTATTCCTTTTACCTGGCTACCTGTAAAATGCACCCAATACGCCTCGGTTTTGTCCTCCTTGCGGTATTCGTACCGTTGCTCTTCTCTGGGCAAAAACAAAACCATATGTCCTGCCGATACAACCGTGTCCTTTCCGTTAAGATAAAAATGCGCCTTGCCCGATGCAATATACAAAAGCTGATAGTCAATTCTGCCCTTTGGTCTCAGCGTGGGGATACGGTTTTTGTTTTTTACATGATACGTCCCTGCGCTTGTTACAATCAAAGGTCTTGACTTGTCCACAACCGGCAATCTGGAATTGTTCAAATATCCTGAGTTAACATACATGATTTTCCCCTCCGTTCATACTCATTATATCATTTTGTGCATATCCTGTCCACTTCTGTTTATAGACTTTTTGTCAAAATTCCCATTATAATAAAGGTGACAAAGGAAATGAAAACATCCGGAGTTTTCATTTCCCGATATGACCGAAACAATTTAATATGTAAGGAGAATGAAAAATGACTACTGATAAAAAATATTTAAAGTGGTATCACAAAATAGGCTACGGCTCAGGTGATATTGCAGGTAACGTTGTATATGCACTTCTCACATCGTTCATAATGTTCTACTTAACCGATTCTATCGGCATGAGCATGGGCGTTGTCGGAACATTGATTGCACTTTCCAAGGTTTTTGACGGTGTAACCGACTTTTTCTTTGGTCGCTTGATAGACAAAACTCACACAAAAATGGGTAAAGCCCGTCCCTGGATGTTATGGCCGTATATAGGATGTTCGCTGTGCCTTATTGCCTGCTTTGCTATTCCCGAAAACTGGGGCGAAACTGCACAGTACGTGTTCTTCTTTATATCCTACACACTTCTTAATGCAGTATTCTTCACAGCTAACAACATCGCATACGCATCTCTTACAGCACTTATTACAAAAAACACCAATGAACGCGTTCAACTCGGCTCAATCCGCTTTATCTTCGCATTTGGTGCAAGTATGCTTATCCAGTATATCACCATTGATGCTGTAAGCTTCTTTGGCGGTGGTGCAGAAGGTTGGAGAATTGTTGCAATTATCTACGCAATTATCGGCTTGGTTGTAAATACAATTTCCGTATTCTCTGTTAAAGAATTACCCGAAGCTGACGAAGGCATGGAGGAAGAACGCAAAGAAGAACACCGTCTTACATTTCTTCGTTCCTTTAAGCTTCTTCTTAAAAACAAGTATTATGTACTTATCTGCACAACATATATCATGACACAACTTTACGCCTCCGTAATCGGCATGGGCATCTATTACATGAAGTATATACTCGGCAACGAAGGCTTGTTCAGTGATTTTGCACTGGCTATCAATATACCCATGGTTGCACTGCTTCTCATCCTTCCGTTTATTATCAAAAAAATGGGCGGAATGTACAAATTAAACATTATCGGCTACGTTGTTGCAACATTAGGCAGAATTGGCGTAATGGTTGCAGGCTACATGGGCAGCGTTCCTCTTATGCTTGTATTTACAGCAATTGCAACACTTGGCATTGCACCATTGCAGGGAGACTTAAATGCCCTTATCGCATCATGCTCTGACTATACTGCACTCACAACCGGTCACCGTCTTGACGGAATGATGTATTCCTGTTCTTCTTTAGGTATTAAAATCGGCGGTGCACTTGGCACAGCTATCTGCGGTTGGTTACTTGACGCTGCAGGTTATGTTGAAAATGCAGCTACTCAGACCTCCTCTACTATAAGCATGCTTCAATTCCTCTATCTTTGGGCTCCCGCTATACTTTGCGGTATAGTTACAATCCTCCTTTCTCGCCTTAAAGTTGAAAAAGCAAACAAAGAGCTTATGGAAAAGAGACATATTACCGAGCTTGAAACAGTTTACGGCAATATTTGAGGAGGAGTATTATGAGAGAATATGAAAAGTTCGACAGAATAGGTACAACAGCTCACAGAAGCTATTATATTCCTTTTAGAACCAACGATACTGTTGGTTCTAAATATGGAATTTTGGACCGTACTTCAAGTTCACGTTTTACTTCCTTAGACGGCGTTTGGCAAATCAAGCAGCTTGCACATGTTGAAGATTTTAATGTGAACGAGATGCTTGAAAATTCAATCCCTGTTCCTGCGTGCGTTCAGATGCACGGTTATGACCATATACAGTATCTTAATATAAGATATCCCTTCCCCGTTATGTTACCGCATCTCCCCTATGAAAATCCTTGCTGGCACTACCGCCGCACATTCAACATAAAAAAGCAGAGCGGTGAAAAGTATTATCTCAACTTTGAGGGCGTTGACAGTGCGTTTTACTTGTACATCAACGGTCAGTTCAAAGGTTACTCGCAGATATCTCATGCAACAAGCGAATTTGACATAACAGACATAGCAGTAAACGGCGAAAACACAATTGACGTTCTCGTGTTAAAATGGTGTATCTCAACCTATCTCGAATGTCAGGACAAATTCCGTTTCTCAGGTATATTCAGAAATGTATACATGCTTACCCGCCCCGCAGACCATATCACCGATTATAAAATCGAGACAACGCTTTCAGGTAATAACGGTATCTTTACACTTATCAACGAAAGCCTCGTAGATATCAATGTTGTTTTAGATGGCAAATCTGCAATCGCCCCCGTGGGCGGAAAGGCTGAAATCACAATCCCAGATGTAAAGCTCTGGACTGCGGAAGAGCCCAATCTTTACACCGCCGAGCTTCACGCCAACGGCGAAAAAATTATTGAAAGCGTAGGATTCAGAGTTGTCACTATCGACGGCAAGGTATTCAAAATCAATGGTAAACCTGTAAAGCTTAAAGGTGTTAACCGCCATGATTTCCATTGTGAAACAGCAGCAACCGTCAGTCTTGAAGACCTTGCAAAAGATATTCATTTAATGAAAGAGTTAAACGTCAACGCTGTAAGAACTTCTCATTATCCCAACAGCCCCGAATTCTATATGCTTTGTGATACCTTCGGCATATATGTTATGGACGAAGCTGACCTTGAAATGCACGGAGCCTGCAGTCGTGACGGCAGATACGACCTCGAACTTTGGCAGGAATATGCCGAAAACGAATTTTTCACACCCGGCATTACAGACAGACATATTGCTCTTGTTGAGCGTGACAAAAACCGTCCCAGCGTAATTATATGGTCTTTGGGTAACGAAAGCTCTTTCGGCAAAGCATTTTTTGACGGCGCACGTTATATCAAGCAAAGAGACACCACAAGACCTGTTCATTATGAAGGTCTCCAGAATGCTGACCCCAAGTATTACTACAGCGAACTTGTTGATATGGTAAGCATGATGTATCCCAGCTTTGAAAAAATCTACGAAGATGTCCTTAACAACGAAAAGGAAACACGTCCCTTTGTTCTTTGCGAATATACTCATGCCATGGGCAACAGCTGTGGCGACATAGCCGAATACTGGGATATTATTTACAATAACGACCAGATGATGGGCGGCTTTGTTTGGGAATGGGCAGACCACGGCATTAAGACTGACAAAGGCTTCCTTTACGGCGGAGATTTTAAAGAACCTGAACATGACGGCAATTTCTGTGCTGACGGTTTGTTAACCCCCGACAGAAAAATAAAATCAAACGCACTTGAAATGAAAGCCGTTTACGGCGGCAGAACTTCTTCTGAAGTTTGCGACGTTGAAATTCCCGCAAGCACATATAAGTTTTCATCGGCAATTAATATTGAGGTAAACGAGCACACAGGCGAAATAACATCTATCAAAGCTGACGGAAATGAAATTCTCCATACGCCCATGCACTTCAATATAACACGTTATACCGACAACGACCGTGACTTAATTTCTCATTGGATTGACCGCTGTCATCTTGAATCCTGTACTCCTCACATATTCTCTTGCGAAAAGACTGAGAATACATATAAATTCAAAGGTGCTCTTGCAGCGAATTGTCTTATCCCTGCAGCTGAATTTGAGCTTTTATACACAGTTCTTGGCAATCAACTTACTGCAACAGTAGAATACACACTCGCAGACTATATCGAAAGCTTCCCCCGTTTCGGCATTGAATTCGGAGTAGACAAGGCACACAGCAACTTCTCATATGTTGGCTTCGGTCCTACAGAAAGCTATGTAGACAAACACGTTGCTTGCGACTATGGTTATTATGTAAGTTCTGCTCAGGAAAATTATGATAAAAAATATATACGTCCCCAAGAATCCGGCAGTCATTATGCTTGCAAATATTTAGCCGTTAAAGACTTGTTCAAGGTAACCGCTGAAAGACCGTTCTCATGCTCAGTAAACCCCTTTACTACAGCTCAATTAAGAGAAACATTACACTCCTTCGAGCTTGAGGACAACAACTTTGTAAATGTGTGCATAGACCTTGCAATGCGTGGCGTAGGTTCTAAGTCTTGCGGTCCGGATTTGCCCCAGGATTATGAAATACCTAAAAAGTATAAAAACACATTCAAGTTCACATTTTGACGAAAGGAAAGTTTAGTATGTATATCGGAATTGATTTAGGCGGCACAAACATCGCAGTAGGTATAGTTGACAACAAAGGCAACATTCTTGCCCACGCTTCTACTCCCACTCTTCGTGAACGTCACTGGACAGAGATTGTCAAGGATATGGCAGTTTTAACAAACAAGGTTACCTCTGCCGCAGGCAAAAACCTTGCCGATATAAAAGTCGTTGGCATAGGCATCCCCGGCAATATCAACAACGAAAACGGAGTTGTAGTATATACAAGTAACTTAAACATGGAAAACGTTCCTCTTGCATCCGAATTCAGAAAATATATTGATATCCCCGTTAATCTTGAAAATGACGCCAATGCGGCGGCGTATGGCGAGTATTTTGCAAGCGGCAAATCATCTGACAACTTTCTTATGGTAACACTGGGCACAGGTGTCGGCGGTGGCATTATAATGAAAGGCAAAATATTCCGCGGTTTTAACGGTGCAGGTGGCGAAATCGGTCATCACGTCATACACGAAGGCGGCGAAAAATGCTCCTGCGGAAGACGCGGTTGCTACGAAGCCTATGCTTCCGTAACAGCACTTATCAACCAAACAAAACAGAAAATGGCAGAATGCCCCGAATCACAAATGCACAAATGGGTATCCGAAAACGGCCCGGTAAACGGTCAGACTGCTTTCGATTGTGCCGCATGGGGTGATAAAGCTGCAATCGAAGTCCGTGACAGGTATATACAGCACGTTGCCGAAGGCATAACAAATCTTGTCAACATATTCCAGCCCGAAACCGTAGTTATAGGCGGCGGTATAAGTCAGGAAGGTGATGTACTCTTAAACCCTATCAAAAAGTTTGTTTCAAAGCATGAATACAACATGCACGTTGCACGCACTAAAATCGAAATTGCACGCCTTTACAATAACGCAGGCATCATCGGTGCGGCAATGGCAGCAAAAAAACAAAAATTTCTCTAAAAACTACTTACCAATAGTTCCCTCCTCCAAAAGAGCGTGTCAGTAAACTGACACGCTCTTTTTCCTTTATTTTTTGTAATGTATTTTCCCTGGCTCAAGGGGCTTTTTTGAAAAGCTCATTAATTCTGATACCGTTACCAACTGGTAGCCGTCTTCAATTAGCTTTGGTATTACAGTTTCCATAGCGTCAACCGTTGTTTCGTGCAAGTCATGACAAAGTATTATTGCACCGTCTGAGGCATTATTTATTATTTCGTTATATACCGCCTCTGCGTCGCGGCTCTTCCAGTCAAGGGTATCAACCGACCAGTTCACAAAGGCTACTCCCACTTCTTTGCCCACAGCCTTTACATCATCATTCCATGCTCCATAGGGTGGGCGCATAATCACGCAGTCCTTGCCTGTTACTTCATAAATTTTCGCTCTTGTCATCATGATTTCATCGGTTATTTCCTGCTCTGTTAGATTAGTCATTTTTCGGTGATCCCAGCTGTGATTGCCAATCTCGTGCCCTTCGTCGGATATTCGCAACAGGGTGTTTTTCCTGCCGTCAATAAGGTTACCCAGCACAAAGAAAGTTCCTTTTCCGCCGTTTTGTTTGAAAATATCAAGTAGCCTGTCCGTATGTGCACTGGGTCCGTCATCAAAGGTCAGTGCAAGCATGGGTTTATTGGGGTCAATTGTTCTTTCGCATATTTCTGTTGGTGTCTCGGTAGCAGGCTCTGTAGGGATTTCTGGGTCGTTCTCGGTAGCAGGCTCTGTTTCGATTTCTTTATCAGGAAGTTTAAAAACAAATGCGTCTTTTATCAAATCAGCTATTTCATAATAGGTTAATAAAACCTCTCTCACGCCGTCCGATGAAGGCAAATACATGCCTCTTTCAAGCACAATTACAATTCCGTCATTTATAAAGACAAAATTATTAAGCATGTTTTCGTCAACTGCATCTATCTCAATCCCTGCCTTTTCAATAACCAATGCTTCAAATTTTTCTCTCGCATCGTTTTTGAGTAAAAAATTTATGTCCAAGAGCTTTCCGCTTTTTGTATCCACGCAAAATGTTTTCACAAAATCCTCCGGATGTGCCATGTTAGGCGAAAGGAACGTGCCTTTCATTTTAATGCTCACAACCTTTTCGCCCACATAATAGCTTTCATATGTAGCTGTCAGCTCGGCACTATCCTCAGCTTCGTCAGTAGTATTAACTTCGCCCTTGTATTTTTCTACGGTTTCATCAATCCATGCGGTTATGGCTTTGTCAAGCTTCTTTAACCCAGTTTGCGGATACAGCATAGTCACAACAAAGCCGTTTTCCATATGTACATAGCTTGCCACTTCGCCATATTCACGTACCGATTTTTCGTATTCTTCCATATTATTTATATATTCATCAAGTAATGAATTTGTCTGTTCTGTGGGAGCTACCTTTGTGGTGCATCCGCAAAGCAATACAGCAAAAATCATTAAAATACTTAACGCTCTTTTCATAATGTCTGCCTCCAAAAAGTTGTCGAATTATGTAACATTATTGTAGCACATCACACTTTGCAATTCAACCCTCAACAAAAATTGGTACCATTGGTGTCAGACCCCACTGGTACCAATTTTAACATGCAATACAAAAAGCCCTCCGCAATGCGGAGGGCTTTAAAAATTGTAATCTTAAATTACTTCATGTCAGCGATAGCTGCCTGTGCTGCTGCAAGACGAGCAATCGGAACACGGAAGGGAGAACAAGATACATAGGAAAGACCGATCTTGTGGCAGAATTCAACGCTAGAGGGGTCGCCGCCGTGTTCACCACAGATACCGAGGTGCATTTCGGGTCTAACCTTCTTACCGCCTGCAACAGCCATTTCCATAAGCTTACCAACACCTGTCTGGTCGAGCTTAGCGAAGGGATCGTTTTCGAAAATCTTCTTATCGTAGTAAGCATCGAGGAACTTACCAGCGTCATCACGGGAGAAACCGTATGTCATCTGTGTAAGGTCGTTTGTACCGAAGCAGAAGAATTCAGCTTCCTTAGCGATGTCTTCAGCTGT